>CAZVBW010000006.1:56370-56622 GCA_964625505.1 uncultured Phycisphaeraceae bacterium | reverse complement strand
TGTGGGTGGGGGGGAGCGCTAGGGCAGCAGGGGGGCCGGGGCGGCGGGCATGGCGGCGGCGGGCGGGGCGAAGGGGTTGGCGGTGCCCGTGATCTGCGAACTGCGGTACCAGGTGTACCCGACGCCGGCAATCAGCGCGACCAGCGCGATGAACAGCAGGATGGTGTAGATGTTGGACGGCACGGGGCGGACGGCTTTGGCCATGGCGTGTGCGGGGGTCGGGGGCGGAGGTGTGGGGGGAAGCGGCGGGGG
>CAZVBW010000006.1:0-56360 GCA_964625505.1 uncultured Phycisphaeraceae bacterium | reverse complement strand
CTGAAGGGGTGGGCTTTGGGGGGCGCGGGGTCAGATGCCGGTCTGGACCGAGTCGCCGCTGCGGATCTCACCGCGGGGGCTCTGGACCGTGCCGACGGCTTCACGCTGATCGACGGTGGTGATGATGAGCGTGCCGAGGAATTGGGTGTCGCGGGAGATGATGAACTCCATGTTCTCGCGGACGCCGTCGCGCTGGCCGACGTTGACCTGCACGAGGGTCGGGGTGCGGTCGGAGTCGACACCGACGACCTCGCCGCTCACGCGGTCGGAGGCGACCGGCGGGGCACTGCCCTCGCCGCTGACGAACGGCCGCAGGTCGATCAATTCCTGTGCAAGGTCTTGAGCTTCCTGCTCAGCCGCGGCGAGTAGTTCGGTCTGACGCCGGAGCTGTTCGGCGAGGCGGGCGTTGCGGCCGGTGAGCACGGCCACGGTGTCGTCGCTCTCATTCCGATCGGCGCTGACGTCCAACATCTGCGACCTCAGCGAGTCGACCTGGGCCATCATCTGATCCATCCGCGTCTGGCCCTGCTGCACGGCTTGGGCGAGCGCCTCGTTGACGGCGACCTGCACCTGTGCGTTGGCGCGGGCTTCGACCAGCTGGGTCTCGGTGCTGGCCAGCTCGGCCCGGGTGGCGTCCAGGTCGGCCGAGAGCCCCTCGGCGGCCATCTCGAGCATCTCGCGCTGAGCCGCCGCGGCGGTGTACTGCTCGCGGACCTGAGCCTGGGCGGTCGTGGCCTCGGCCTCGGCGGCCCGCAGCAGCGTCGTCTGCTCACGCAGCTGCGCCTGATAATTCTCGGTTGAGGCCACGAACGGAACAACCAGGGCCACCAGCACAACCGACAGAACGGCGACCAGGACCACCAACGCTTTGGAGAGCGGACTCAACGGCAGGACCTCTCAGGGGGAAAACACGGATCATCCGCGGCCTGCAAAACCTGCCGGCCACGACGTCTCATGATGGTCCTGTGAGCGGTTGGTGTCAACCAAATCCCGGAGGCTCGGCGGCAGACGTATAGCTGGGGCCTGCAAAGCGGACGTCTCCCGCCGCTTTCCCGCGTCATTTCAGATGGCGGCATCGGCACGCCCGGCGGGCCGGCCCACGCCGCTCACCGCGGGCTGGTGCGGTCGATGACGGCCGCGGCGGCGGCCAGGCGGACCTGAGCCGACGGGTCGTTCAGCAGGTCCAGCAAGGCGTCGGCCGACTCGCCGCCGGGCACGAACGCGAGCGTCGCCGCGGCCTGGGCCCGGACCGACGCGGCGGTCTGGTTGAGCTGCTGGGGGTCTTCCAGCAGGCGCTGGTAGTACGGCACCAGCGCGCTGCCGCGGTTGTTGCGGATGAACCGGCGGGCCTCGTTGGCGTAGTCGCTGCCCTGGAAGCCCGCGGCCCGCACCGCCAGCCGACCGCCCGCGGGCAGGCCCAGCCGGTGCACCGCTTCGACCGCGGCCAGCCGCAGCTCAATCGGCTCGTCGGCGATGATGAACTGGCGGATGCCCGGCGCCATCGACTGGTCGCCCAGCCGACCGAGGATCTGCACCGCCAGCACACGCGCTTCGTAATCGGTGGAGAACATCGCCGCCCGCAGCGCCGCCAGCGACCCGGGGGCGTACTCGACCTGACCATCGCCCTCGCGGAAGCGCATCTGCTGCTCGAGCTTGACCATCGCCTCGGCGATCTGCAGCCGGGTGATCGTCCGCTGGGCCGCGTTGGCCATCGGCAGCTCTTCGTCGGCCATGTCCCGCAGCAGCACCCGGGCCGAGGCGTCGTCCATCTCGCCCAGCACGTTGGCCACGTTAGACCGCAGCCCCGGGTCGCCGCTGGCGATCAGCCGGCCCAGCCGCGACATCTCCGCGGCTTCCGGGCCCATGGTCTGGTGGGTGGCAAAGATCGCGGCGGCCTGCACGTGCGGCGACGGGTCGTCCTGCCGCTCGCGGGCGGCCGGGCCCATGGAGTCGAGCTCGAGCTTGCCGACCGTGACCAGCGCCGCGTAGCGGACGGCCTCGTTGGGGTCCTGCAGGCCCAACTGGACCATCGGCAGCACGCGGTCAGGCCGGGGTTGCATCGCTTCGATCGCGTTGACCCGCAGCCGGGCGTCGCTGGAGCGGAAGGCCTCGAGGATCGTCTGGATCGCCCGGTCTTGAGCCTGGAGCAGCCGCGTGTCGCCGCCGGGCGAGCCGCCGCCGGTGTCGGCGGGCGGGCTGTCGCAGCCGGGGGTCAAGAGGAACAGGCAGGCGGCAAGGCCCAGCGTCGTCAGCCGCGTGAGGTTCATGGGGGGCATTATGCCCAGCGGGCCGGTAGTGTGCCTGCGGGTGGCTGGACGATGCGTCTCGGGTGCGATAGCCGGGGGGCGGTGGTCCGGGTGGGTTTGCATCGGCCGGGTGTTCATCCACCCGGTGCATCAGGCAGGGCGTCGGGGCGGGTCGGCTCGGGTTGGCGTGCCGCCTGTTCGCCGTAGCGGAACGTGATGAGCTTGCAGCGCGTGCACCGCCAGGCCGGCAGCCGGTTGGCCCGCATCACGGCGTGGGTGCCGGGGACGTGCTCGACGAAGTCCTGTCCCGCGTCGGACCGTCGGACCCACCGCAGCCCCTGCTCGATCGCGACGAACCCGCCGCGCATCGTGCCGTGGCACTGCGGGCAGTGCACCCGGTCACCGGTCTGGATCGATCCGTCGGCCACCACGTGAGGTTAGAGGCTTGGGGGATCGGCGCGAAACCAGCGAAGATCGCGGCGGGTTCCACAAAGCCGTCGTCATGACTCGAGGCGGTAGCTTCACCGCCGAGCCCGAACCATCGGCGTTGCGGGCATCGCCAGCCCAACGGGCAACGACGTGAGCCCCGATCAAGCTCCATGCGGCGCGTGATCGTCCTCGGGGCCCGGAGGCGTCACGGGAATGGGCCAAGTGGCGGCTACCGCTGCGACGTGTCCGCGGGCATCGTGGTCTGCTGCGGGTCGCGGAGCGTCAGCAGCAGCCGGGTCAGCGCCTGCAGCAAGTAGCCGGGCATCAGCTGCGACTCGTAATGCTCCAGGCCCGTCGCGCCGCGGGGCAGCGGCGTGTGGAGGAACACGGCCACCGCCTGCTCGGCCAGGTCCTCGGCGGCGGGCAGCCAATGCGACTCGCCGGTCACGTGGTGCAGTTCCACCAGCAGGCCCAGCGCGGTGCCCGCGTCCTTGATCGGCATCGGGTCGGGCGGGTCGGTGGGCATCGGCGTGGTGCGGTACGCCTCGCCGACCTGCTCGGCGAGCTGGATGAGCCGATGGTCCTTGACGGAGTGTGACGCCGCGAGACAGAGCAGGGCGTCGGTGCTGGCGGTGCCGTTCTGGCCGTACTTGCTGCCCCAGAGCGACTGGCGACCGCGGATGCCGGCCGGCTTACCGTCGTCGCCGACGTTCAGGCTGGCGACCAGCCCGCCGGTCGTGGGATCGTGCGGCAGCGCGAGAAACACGTCGATCCACTGCCGCGACCACGCCCGCCAATCGTCGGCCAGCCCCTGGTCCGCCGGCTGGACCAGGTCCGCCGCTTCCAACAGGCTCACCGCTAGCGACAGCGTCTGGCGGGGGGTGAACAGCCGGTGGTCGGCCGCCCGCTCGTCGGGGGTGCGGGACTCGGATAGCAGCAGCCCGCCACCGCGTTTGTCCCGCCAGTACCCGCCGAACCGCCGGGCCTGGTCCAACAGGTCGGCCTCGCCGGTGCGGGCGTGGGTGAAGACCAGGTCCAGCACGTAGAACCCCGAGTGCCGCGGGAAGTCGCAAGACCGCCCGATCCCCGGCGAGACGGCGGGGCGGCCGGGCCCATCTTCCGGGGCGAGGATCGGGGCGTGCCGCAGATACTCATCCCGGGCGTCGGACACCCAGTGCCGGTCCAGCCCGCGGGCGAACCGGCTGACCGCCTCGGGCGATCGCTCCCACAGCGCCTCCCACAGCCACGTCGGCGCCTTGCGCAGGTGGTCGTGCGTCAGCGCGTTGTTCCGCAGCCGACTGGCGTGGCTGTTGCCCGGCTGGTCGTGCACCAGGTCCCAGTACGCGTGCTCGCCCCAGCAGAACAGGCCCGTCGGCGTGTCGGTGCAGCGGGCCACAAACGCATCGAGATATCGCTCGGCCGCCTCGGCGTATCGCGCCTCACCGGTCAACGCGCTCAGCCCCCGCCACGCCTCGAGCGTGGGGAAGTCGTGCATCAGGTTTGACCCGCCGGGACACCGATCGCCATCCCGCTGCCCGGGGATCGCCGGTGGCAGCTCTTCGAGCATCCGCGACCCGTCCAGGCTCATCAGCGACGGCAGCAGCCCGCCGTGACGTTCTGCGGCGGCGACGAGTGTGTCGCAGGCCCGCCGCAGCGGCTCCAGCAGGCGTGATGCGTCGGCCGACATCGCGGCGACCGTAGCAGGGGGCGCTGGGCAGCGGCACCCGCTGCACACAAACCGGCCGCTGTGCCGGGCCACTTAGCGCAGGTTCTGATGCCAGTTCCACCCGCCGCTGTCCAGGCGGGTCCGGGCCAAGTGCTCGGCGGTCAGGGCCGAGGCGCTGCCGTCCAGGAAGCCAACGTTCTGCGTGCCGGTGGGGATGATGTAACCGCCCACGTCCTGCTGGCCGGCCTGGCCGTGACGGATCGCGAGGAAGCCCGACTGCAGCCGGCCGGGGACCCACTGCTGCGAATCGCGCCGCAGCCGCATGTGCTCCTCAGAGTTATAGCCGAGTTTCTCGTCAGCCTTTTCGATATAGAACGCGGTGCCCGGCGGGTGCTCGCTGAGCCGCCGAAACGTATTGTCCCCCGCGGCCATGTTCCCCGAGACCGCGCCCAGCGGCAGGTAGCCGGGGAAGTAGCGGTTGGCGTGGTAGGTGAAGTTGGGGTTGGCGCTGTTGCCCGAAAGCGTCCGGCCGATGTGGTCGGCGGCGACGGGCGAACTGGGGCAGACGATCGACGCGGGCAGCGTCCCGCTGGAGTTGCCGTAGGACTGGCCGAGGTACCCGTCGCCGCGGTCCCAGAGGAAGGTGTGGACCCAGCCGTTGTTCGGGGCCGAGTACCCGTTCCACTTGCCCGGGGCCAGGTAGTAGCCGTTGTCGCTGGCGTAGGTGTGCTGGGCGATGAGGATCTGGCGCTGGTTGGCCAGGCACACCGCCGAGCGCGCGGTGTCGCGGGCGCTCTTGAGGGCCGGCAGCAGCAGGGCGATCAGCAGCGCGATGATGCTGATGACCACCAGCAGTTCGATGAGCGTAAAGGCGCGGCGATGGGGCATGGGCATGGGCAAACTTTCTATGACTTCTGTTCCGAGCTGCCGGATCCGCGACGCTTCAGCAGACCCAAAGCCCCCAGGCCTAGCAGTGCGGCGCTGGCGGGCTCCGGGACGGCGGCGAAGTTGTCCAGGTCGTAGACCGCGGGGCTTACGGGCGTGTCCGCACCGGGCAGATTGGTCTCGAGCCACTGGAAATCGCCGAACCCGACCATTTCGCCGATGGGTCGGCGGGCCATGTCTTCGCCCCGGTACTCGCCCGTGGTGAAGCTGACCCGCTCCAGCGAATCGACCGCCTCGGCAAACGCCAGGCCTTCGGCCTCAAGCTCGCCGTTGACCAGCACGTCGTACGTCCCGCTGTCGGCGTCGAACCGGAGCGTCAGGTCGATCCACTCGTCGCCGCTGTAGTTGCTCAGCAGCGTCAGCGCCGAGCCGTCGTCCTCGAAGACCATGATGTCGCGGAACGAGCTGTTGCCGTAGTTGGACAGATCGCTGCCGCTGCCGGCATCGTCGTCGTTGAACAGCACCATCCGATCGACGTCGCCCTGAAAGAAGTTGCCGACATCGATGCGGTAGGACTCCCAGCCCGAGTTGATGTTGTAGTCCTCGAACCACCGATCGTCGATGCCTTCAGTACCGTCCTGGGTCCCGACAAGCTTGAAGCCGGTCTGCAGTTCGAAGCTGTTGTTATTGTCAAAGCCGATGCCCTGCAGCTCGGCCTCGCGGGTGCTCATGAAGTCGAATGCCAGCACCGTATTTTCGGTGATGGTGTAGTCGAAGTCGAGGAACTTCCAAGCATTTCCTTCGAGAGTGACGGTCCGGCCGCCGTCGCTGATCGTGGCCGAGCTTGCGTCGCCGCCCGAGCCGTCTTGATTGTGGTAGCTCGCTAGATTGACCGTGTCGAAATTCAGCGATTGGGCCGGTGGGCCGTTGAGGGCCCGCAGCGTCCCGTCGGGCAGGAACGCCAGCTGGACGGGGCGTTGGCCGCTGGCGTTTTGCACGTCGATGAACAGGCCGCCGTGGCTGGTCTGGTGGGGGCGAACCCGGAAGGAGACTTCGCCGGTCGTTGCGGTCTCGAAGACGCGGCTGGCCCGGGCATAGTCGTAGGGGTCCGCGTCCTCGAGACGCAGCATGTGGTTGCCCGCCTCGTCGACAACGCGGACCGGCGCCAGCACGGGGCTGTACGTGTTCCAGTCCGTGACAATCCCGCCAACCTGCTGGCTCTGGAAGTCGTCGACCACCGGGCCGGTGACCTGCCCGGTCACGGCGTTCGGCACGCGGGCGACCCAGATGTCTTCCTTGTTGGAGCTGTAGGTCAGCCACGTCGCGTCGGTGGGGCGGGGGTTGCCCTCGACGATGCCGCGGATGTACTGGGCGCCGCCGGCGTCCTTGTGGTCCTGGGGGCTGACGTCCGGGTAGCGCTGGATCGGCGTTTCGCCGTCGATGACCAGCGCGTCGCCGTCAAACTCGATGCCATCCTCGGAGGTGCTGATGACCAGCGGCCAGCGGCGGCCGTCGGGCTCGGTGGACTGGAAGTTGCCGATCAGCGCGTACGCATGGGAAGCGCCGTCGGGCAGCGCCTGGCCCCAAACTTTGGCCGTGCCGTGCCAGCCCAGTTGGGTGATGGAAAGCTCGCCGGTCTGTGAGTCGCGGGACCGCTGGTCGAACACCAGGTCGTCGCGGGAGATGTTGCTTTCGGTCCATCCCTCGGCGCCGTCGTCGGTCACCCCCACGACGCCCTTCCACACCGCGGCGATCCGCCCGTCGGGCAGTGTCCAGTAGTTGAACGCCTTGGCGTCGAAGTTCCCGCCAGTGACGGCGCCCTGTTCGATCACGAACCCGTAGTCGGCGAAGGTCGTGGAGCCGCCCGAGCTGCTGATCGGCCGACGGCCTTCGGTGCGGTGCTCCTCGTAGAACTGCTGGCTATAGAGCCGGTCGTCGAGCATCCGGTTGGCGGCGGCGACGAAGTCGGCGTCGTTGGAGGTGGTGAACGGGTCCAGTTCGTCGATCTCCTCGAAGCCATCGTTGTAGAGCAGCCCGTAGGTCTGCCCGAGCGTCGGCCGACCCTGGGCGTCGACGCCGGTGACCTCCCGCACCGCTCGGACGAAGCCGCCCTGGGCGTTGTTGGGGCCCTGCCGGGTGCCGTAGAACGTCGTGGTCAGCATCCGGCCCGTCGGCTCATCGACGTAGAACGACGCGCGGTGGTGCGTCGCCACGTCCTGGCCACGGATCGTGCCCAGGTCGCCGAACGCGGTGGCGTGCTGCCAATCCACGCCGTCGGCCGAGCTCGCCAGCACCGCCTCGGACGCCGGCAGGTACTGCACCCAGTACCGGTCGTTCCAGAACGCGATGTTCGGATGATGGCGGATGTCGGACCGCACGCCGTCGCCGAACGTCGGGCTGCCGCCGGTGCTCTCGCCGACGCCGCGGGTGACCTGGTAAAGATTGACGCCGACGACCGGCCGCAGCCCGCCGTCGTGGCGTGAGCCCTCGGAGACCGGGCTGCCGGTGTAGTGCGGGACGGAGGTGTTCGTGGACTGGGCGATGCTGGGCAGGGTCATGGCACAAAGCGCGGCGGCCAGGAGGCTGCGGGTCGTGGTGGATCGAGATGGCAAACTGTCAAGGAACTTATGCATAAGGTGATACCCGGCGGGTGGGGGTTGATTGATTAAGCGGATCGTTCAATCGATCAGATCGAAGACCAGGTCGTTCATGGCTTCCCAGCCGCCCCGGACGCTGCTGCTGATGTAGCCCGAGTCGGCGAGGGCGGCGACGGTGTCGTCCTGGACCCGCTGGACCGAGCCGTCGATGCGGAGCACGTTGTAGACCGGGGCGTGGCCCTGGCCGTTCAGGCCGGGGAACATCACGTCGACGGCCAGGACCGCCTCGCCCGGGCCGACGTCGGTGAGGCGGGGGTCGTTGACGCGGCTGTTGCTGCCGTAGCGCTGGTCGCCGGAGAGTTGGTCGACATTCTCGAAGCAGAACGGGTTATAGAAAAAGCTGCTGCGAACATATCCGTTGACGCCCGGCTTGTTGGACCATGGGCCGAGGTCGTAGTAGGTCGCGGCGTGTCGGCCTTCGTCGTGGGAGGGGCAGTACCAGATGTCGGCCGCGTCGAAGTAGCCGGCGGCGTCGTAGTCGCCGATCCACTGCGGGTGCTGCTCGGTGCCCTCGCCCGGGCCCACGCCGGCCCAGGAACTGTCGGCGGCGGCGACGCGGGTGTGGAAGTAGCTGCGGGCCCAGTTGTTGCGGTCTGCGGGCTCGGCAGCCATCAGCTGGCCGTCGCGGTCCGTGGCGAAGGTGTTGCCCACGATGCCGATCTGACGCTGGTTGGTCCCGCAAAGGGTGATCCGTGCCGCGTCGCGGGCCGCGCCGAGGGCGGGCAGCAGGATGGCGATCAGCAGCGCAATGATGCTGATGACCACCAGCAATTCGATCAACGTAAACGCGCGGCGATTCGGCATGAGATTTCTCGGGACGATGGGTGAGACACGGGAAGCCGCCGCGCCGCCGGTGGGCGGCGCCGCGGTTGGAGGTTGTCGGGCTTACCGCCGGCGGCGGGGCAGCAGGCACAGCCCGCCCGCGGCGAGCAGGGCCACAGAAGCCGGCTCGGGGACGGCGTTGAAGCTCACCACAGCGAGTGCGGACTCTTCCGAGTCGGTCAGCGACCAGCTTTGCGTCTGCGTACCGGATGCGCCGGCGATCTCGTATGCCGCGGAGACGGTGTAGTCGTCGCCGGGCGCGATATTGAAGGCACCGTTCAGTTCCGTCTGCCCGGCGGTCGGCTTGAGCTGATCATCCTGGGTTTGCTGATCGTTGTTGCTATCGATGACCTCAAAGATCAGGCCGCCGGCGTTGACATCGATATCAACCGATTCAGTGGAACTGTCGCCTGAACCCGAGGTTTCTGCGGTGTCGAACGGCGCCTGCTGGGCAACGTTGTAGAAGCTCGCTGCTAGGATGTAAAATCCACCACGGGGGCCCTTGGGATCAAAAGGTACTGTCGCTTCAATATCGGCGGTGCCGACCGCAGGGTTGAGCCAGTACCAGATCGCTGCAGAGTCGTTGAAGTCGTCAGACGCGGTATGTCCGATGATAGCTTCAGTGCCAGAAACGCCGCCGTAGGTGATATCGGTGATGCTCTCTTGATCCAATCCTTCACCGGCAATACCGACGACCAACAAGCGGTCATTGAAATTGCCGACGGTGAAGTTGCTGAGCGTGCCGCTGACCGAAGTGGACGTGCCCTCGAACTCTCCGGCAGCTTGGCCGTTGTTGTCAACCAGCACCGCGGCCGCGGCCGGCAGGCCGAAGGCCGCGGCGGCGGCGAGGGCGGTGGTGTAAGTGACGGTGCGATGCATGGGTGACCTCCTTGGGGTCGGGTGGGGGAAACGGATCACGAAGCGCGGACCGGGCCGACGCTTTGGCCCGGGTCCAGAAAGAACGGGATGGAAGTTGACGGGCGGTGGCCGCCATCGCGGACGCGCTGCAGCAGTTGCTGGACGCCGGCTCGGCCGACGTCGTTGGCGGGGATCTTGTAGGTGTCGATCTTCTGGCCGGCGACCTGGACGAAGCCCTCGCCGAAGCTCACGACCGACACGTGTTCGGGACAGGCCAAGCCCCGCCGGGCGGCGGCGTGCAGCAGCTCCTCGACCTGCTTGCCTCCGTAGCAGACGAAGCCCGTCGGCCGATCCGCGGCCGCCAGTCGCCGGTTTAGCCAAGCCATGCGCTGATCGGCGTCCAGCGTGGTCAGCGCTTCGGGCTCAAGGCCGGCCTGACGCATCACCTCCTGGTAGCCGTCGCCGCGGTCCTGCTCGCTGTAGTGCGTGACCGGGTCGGTCAGCTTGTGCGAGACGTAGACCACCCGCTGGTGGCCGGCGTCGAGCAGCCGGCGGGTCGCCTCGGCGCCGGCGTTGAAGTCGTCGGCGTAGACGGTATCCCGCTCGCGCTTCTCGTTGAGCCACACCGCGGGCACCCCGGTGTCGTCGACCAGCTGCTGCAGGGCCGGCGGGGCGCTGCGGTGGTAGTTGATGAGCAGGCCGTCCGAGCCCAGGTGCCGCAGCATCCGGGGCAACTTCTCGGGGTTTTCGAGGGCCTCTTCGGACAGGTGGGCGAGCGAGAGGGTGTAGTCCTCGGCTTCTAAGGCGCCGGCGACGCCGGTGAGCAGCTCGGCCGGAAGGTGGGGCCGCTGCTGGAACAGCAGGCTGGGGACCAGCGTGATATTGCCGAACCGGCCGCTGCGGGTCGCGGCGGCGGCGAGGTCCCGGCGGTACCCCAGGTCGGCGGCGGCCCGCTCGATGCGCTGGCGGGTGGCGGGGCTGGTGCGGCAGCCCGACGACTTGGCGCCGTTGAGCACCTTGCTCACCACCGGCTGGGAAACCCCCGCCCGCCGTGCCACCTGTGCCAGTGTTGCCCGTTTGGTCATACGTTTAACCAATGTACCCGATGACGGTCCGCGGTCAAGCTTTTTCATCGCATGCACAGATGACGTCGCTCGTCCGGCGGGCCTGCGGCGTCGCCCCCGAGCCTGCGGGCTGTGGGGGCGAGCACCGTCCGCCGACGTGCTATTGGCCCCCGCCGGCCGGGCCGTGCAGGAAGTGCCGCATCAGCTCGGCCCGGCTGCTCGCGCCGAAGTGCCGGTAGATCACCTTGACGTGGTCCCGGACCGTGTGCGGGCTCCGCGGGGGCGGCGTTCAGGTCGCCGTGTGGTCTGACGCTCGGCGGTGCGGGTGTGGATCAACCGCCATCGGCCGGACGTGAGATATTCCGCGGGCGAGTCTGGAGCCGGGCGTGAACGGGGTGAAGCTGCTCGCGGCGGACGGGGTGCCGGGGCGGCTGGCGTAGGCGGAGCGAGTGGTGAACGGCTGAATCGAGCGACCGACCGGCGGCGCCTGCATTTAGGAGTGTTAAAGCGCTTGCATAGCGTATGCAAGCGCTTTATTATCCGTGTATGGGCTCGGTGACGCTCAATCAGGTTGCTCAGAAGGCCCGGGTGTCCGCGTCCACGGCCAGCCTGATCCTCAACGGCAGCCCCGAGCGGGCTGATAGCTTCGCCACCAAGACCCGCGACCGCGTCCAGGTCGCGGCCGCCGAGCTGGGTTACCGCGCCAACACCGCGGCCCGCACGACGGCCACCGGCCGGTTCAACTGCCTGACGCTGCTGCTCAGCCGCCAGCCGCACCACAGCGTCCTGCCCCTCGGACTGCTTGAGGGCGTGGAGAGCGTGCTCGAGTCTCACGATCAACGCCTGGCAATCAGCCGGCTGCCCGACACCCAGCTCACCGACAGCCGCAAGGTCCCGGACCTGCTCCGCGAGCTGTCCAGCGATGGGCTGCTGATCAACTACAACGCCCACGTCCCTCCGGCGATGGTCCGCCTGGTCAAGCGGTACCGCCTGCCCGCGGTGTGGATCAACTCCCTGCACGAGGCCGACTGCGTTCGGCCTGACGATTACGCCGCCGGCCGGGACCTGACCCGGCTGCTGCTGGAGCGCGGCCACCGGAAGATCGCCTTTTTGGAATACAACTGGGGCGACGGCGACCTGCAGCCACACTACAGCTTCGACCACCGCTTCGCCGGCTACCGCGACGCCCTGGCCGAGGCGGGCCTGAGCCCCCGCCACCTCCACGGCGGCGGGGATGTGCCCTATGACCAACGGATCAGGCTCAGCAACGCCTGGCTTTCGGCTGACGACGTGCCCGATGCGGTCATGGCCTACGGCTCCAATGACATCGAACCGGTGCTCATCGCGATGGACCGCCGTGGGTTGACTATTGACCGAGACCTGGCCGTGGCCACGTTCCACGACATCGTCTACGAGCGATACGACCTGCGCGTCTTGACGGCGGTCATCCCCAGCGCGGAAGTCGGTTCCGCCGCTTCTCGGATGCTGCTGAAAGAAGTGGAGTGCGGCGAAACGGCCGCGTCCCGGGTGATCCCATTTCGGATTGTTGATGAGCGGCGCCAGGTGTGCGCCGTCTCTTGTTGAATGTCTCTACCCCTCCCAGAAAGGAGCTCTCGATGAATCGTCCTATCGCCCTCGTGCCCGCGTTGCTCGCAGCAGCGAGCCTCTTCGGAGCCTTGATGAACACCTCCGCGTCTGCCGCCACCATCGGCATCAACCATCAGGGCTTTGGCGGCAGCAATACCGCCCTGGAATCCGATGACCTCGCCGGCGTGTTGCCTTCGGACCATTGGAACAACATCAATGCGTCAAACTTCAACTTCTCGAACCTCGTCCAAGACAACGACGGCGACAGCTCGACATCCAATTTCACCACCACCACCACTGACGTCTCCGGGGGGACCGGGGATCGGAATAACTTGAACGGCAGCGCCCCGTCCAGCCCGGACGAAGAGATGCTGGAGGGCTTCAACCAATTCAACAGCTCAAACCGGACGCGCAGCGGTCTGGGGATCACCGTGTCCAGCCTCGAATCCACCTTCACCGACCCCGGCTACGACATTTACGTCTACTACGGGAACACCAACTCAAACCGCCAAGGCCGGGTCGATCTCTACCTGGGCAGCAGCACGACGGCCCACGAGTCGAGCCCGCTGTTCGAGATGATCGAATCGACGAGCCAGTTCAGCGGCACATTTGTCAATGCTGAAGACGTCAGTTCGACGACGCCTTCGCACTACGTCATGTTCGATGTCCGCCCGGGCGACGATGTGGATATCAGCCAGTTCAAGATGACCGTCACCGGAGACTTCACGGGCATCAGCGGCGTGCAGATCGTCGCCGTCCCCGAGCCCGCGTCGCTGGCGCTGCTCGCCGCCGGTGGTTTTTGCCTGTTAACGCGTCAGCCGAAGTCCGCCTCAGGCGGGCTGCCGCGTCGTCGGCGGTGAGCCAATCGTGACCCCGCGGTGAAAGCCCACGCCCTCCGGGGCGTGGGTCCCACCCGCCGGAGCGGGTGGGCTTTCAGGAGCCAACGATGATCCCAACCCGCCACGGATTTACCCTCATCGAGCTGTTGGTCGTCATCAGCATCATCGCGCTGCTGATCGCGCTGCTGCTGCCGGCTCTGAACGGGGCCCGTGACGCCGCCCGCGACGCGGTGTGCAAGAGCCAGCAGCGCCAGGTGGGCCTGGCGTTCATCAACTACGCGGTCGACCACGACGGTGTGCTGCGGCCCGGCGGTGGTATGGGCGGCGGGTTCGAGGGCGACTGGTTCTGGGCCTTCTCCGACGCGACGCGCAGCGGATCGCGGAGCCTGGGATACATCCAGGGCAGCAGCGACTTCCCCGCCGTCTACGCCTGCCCGATGAGCGATCTGGCGACCGACAAGATCGGCCGGGGCTGGAACAACCGCGGCAGCTGGGACCCGGAGGTCAACTTCCGCTACTGGCCCAGCTATGTGCCGCACGCCCGAGCCGTGGGATACAACGGCGGGCCCTGGCCGGGCCGGTTCCGGATGACGCTGCAGGACCTGCCGCCGGGCCGGATGATGCTCGCCGAGCGGATCGGCGGCAAGCCCATCGGCGGGCTTGCGTTCTATGAGGCCAACGTCGAGCTGCGGCCGATCGGCTCGGTCAACCCCCAGACGCGATTCATCTCCGAGAGACTGATGGAGTTTCGCCACGGCGGCGAAGACAACATGAACCTTGGCTACGTCGACGGCAGCGTCGCTGCGGGCAGCGAGACGCAGATCCGCGAAGCCATGACCAACCGCCCCGGCAGCGACCGCTGGATCGACGACCTGATCCGCTGATCTCAGGGCCGGACATTAAAAGGTTTCAGACACCTTTCCTTTACCGGACGATGGTGTGGCGGCGAGGTGTGCAGGTCGCGCAACGCACCCATCCCGCTTCGCGGGAGGTGTGGCACCCGGATGCCCAGCCGCGGATGTATATCCGCGGCCGCTGGGTCGTGCCGCTGGCTGAAACCACCCGCGAACTTGATCGGCCGCGGATATGCATCCGCGGCTGGGGGCGAAAGCGGCGGGGGCACAAGACCGCAGCACGACACGTCCGCGGGCGTGTGCGGCTCCCCGCACCACGTGCACTCGCTGGCGCTTCGGGCTCAGACGCGGCGGGGCCCGCCCACCCCTGAAGCGGTGGGCTTTGGGGGGCGGGGGGTTACCTCGCGTACTCGACGGTCCGCATCTCGCGGAGGACGGTGACCTTGATCTCGCCGGGGAAGGTCATTTCTTCGCTGACGCGTTTGGCGATTTCGCGGGCGATGAAGTGGGTGTCGGTGTCCTCGATCCGCTGGGGGTCGACGATGACGCGGACCTCGCGGCCGGCCTGGATGGCGTAGGCCTCTTTGACGCCCTTCATGTCGGTGGCGATGCCTTCGAGCTGTTCGAGGCGTTTGACGTAGCGTTCGAGCGTTTCGCGGCGGGCCCCGGGGCGGGCGCCGCTGATCGCGTCGGCGGCCATTACGATCGGGGTGTAGGGCGTGGTCGAGGGGATGTCGTTGTGGTGCCCGGCGACGGCGTTGAGCACGGCCTCGGACCGTTCGCCGTGGCGGCGGAGGAACTCGGCCCCGATCTTGGGGTGGCCGCCCTCCATGTCGTGGTCCATGGCCTTGCCGATGTCGTGCAGGTACCCGCAGCGGCGGGCCATCTCGCCGTCCAGGCCCAGCTCGTCGGCGATGACCTGGCACAGGTACGCGGTCTCCAGCGAGTGACGGAGGATGTTCTGGCCGTAGGACGTGCGGTAGTGCAGCCGGCCCATGGTCTCCTGAATCTTGGGGTGCAGGGCCTGGATGTCGGCTTCGATGGTCGCGTCGTGGCCGATCTTGATGATCCGCTGGCCCATCTCGGCCCGGACCTGCTCGGCGACCTCCTCGATCCGCGACGGGTGGACCCGGCCGTCCTCCAGCAGCTTGCGGAGCGTGTCGCTGGCGATGGCCCGGCGGACCGGGTCGAAGCAGGACACCACCACGATCCCGGGCGTGTCGTCGACGATCACGTCGGCGCCGGTGGCCTTCTCAAAGGCTCGGATGTTGCGGCCCTCGCGGCCGATGACGCGGCCCTTCATGTCATCGCTGGGGATGTGCACCGTGTGCACCGTGTTTTCGGCGGTGTGCTCGGAGGCGTAGCGCTGGATGGCCTGCAGGGTGATCTGCCGAGCGGTTTCGCGGGCCTCGGCCTCGGCCTTCTCGGTCCGGCGGGCGATGAGCTGGCCCGCCTCGTGCTGGACCTGGGCGGCCACGGCGTCCAGCGCCTCGCGCTTGGCGTCCTCGGCCGAGAGGTTGGCGATCCGCAGCAGCTCGTCGCGCCGGCGGGCCTGGTGCTCCTCGCGGGCCGCGGTCTGCTCCTCGAGCAGGGTGTCCAGCCGCTCCTGCTTGCCGGCGATGGCCTGCTCGCGCTTTTTCACCTCGTCCTGGGACTCGACGATCGTCCGCTCCTTGCTGGCCAGCAGGTCCAGCTTGCGGTCCAGCGTGTCTTCGCGCTTGGTGAGCCGACGCTCCTGGTCCTTGAGCTCGGCCCGCTCCTCGGAAAGCTGCTTTTCGGTTTGTTCGCGGCGGGCGGCCTGCTCGTTGCGGGCGTCCAGCTCCATCTGCTTGACGAGCGTCTGGCCTTGCCGCTGGGCGTCGTCGAGGGACTGCTGGGCACGGCGTTTGGCCTCGGCGAGGGT
Organism: uncultured Phycisphaeraceae bacterium; assembly: GCA_964625505.1. Lineage (GTDB taxonomy): Bacteria > Planctomycetota > Phycisphaerae > Phycisphaerales > Phycisphaeraceae > CAZVBW01. Next base: position 40,550 of record CAZVBW010000006.1, on the reverse strand, counting down.
GGACCTGCCGGCGAGGGTGAGTCCGGCTATCGCCAGGCCGGCCCCGAGCAGGATGCCCAGGAGCCCGATCAGCAGGGCCAGGGTGGGGGAGACCGCGAGCAGCGGTGGGCTGTCGATCAGCAGGGGCGAGAGTGCGGCAAGGGGGTGCAGCGGTTGGGAATGGGTGGCCAGGGTCGACATCGGCGGGTCCTTCGGGGCGTCGGGTGACGCCGTCGGGCCTGCCGGGCCGCGGGGCCGATCATCAAGGATGGACGAGGGTTATCCGGGGGCCCCCGGTGGCTTGCAGGGTCCCGGCGGAGCCCCGCCGGGGGGCGGAGCGGGGCGGAGGGCAAGGCCGGGAATACACCAACCGGCATCACCCCGGCGGGGTGATTGAAGGCAGGTCGGTGGCGGGGGGGTGGTTCTCGTCAATCTATGCGTCTCGCGGCGAGACGAACGCCGAAGGTTGCCGGCGTGATCAGCCCGGGCGGTCCCGGGAAGCGGGTGGAGCCCGGCGGTGCCAGCAAATCGCCGGCCGCCGGGCGGATCATCGAAGTCTAATACGGTCCGGGAGGGCTCACAACCGCAGCAGCGGGTGGTGCCGCCGGTGAAGGAGGCCATGGAGCAAGCCGCCGGGGTGCGGTGATGCCGCTGGCGAAGCTCGGGTCGGTCCGCCGCGTGCAGACGGTCGGTGGCAAACCCGGCGGTCCCGGCCGCGGGCACCCGCAGGGCGAGCTTGCGTCAACACCGAGTTGATTGAAGCTTGCGCGCCAAGGGGCGGACAACTCCCCAGGGCGGTCCCGGCCCAGCCGCCGGGCAACTGGGTCACTCGTCGAGCTGGTTGATGATCCGCTGGGCGACCTCGTCCAGCAGTGCCGGCTTGTCGTAGAAGCCTTGGGCGATGCGTTCGCGGGCCTGCATGATCTTGTGCAGCCGGACGGTGCCGCCGGGCTCGCTGAGGTCGGGCACTTCACGCCAAGCCGGCGTCGGGGTGGCAGCGGGGGCGATGGCTGGGGTGGTGGACTGCGGGTAGGGCATCGGGGAAATCCTTTTCCGGGTTGGACGGTCGTCCGTGTGATCGAAGGCGTCAACGAACCACGCGGTTCATATCGTCCAAATCGTCCAGCAGGTCGTGACTATTGTTCTCGGACCTCTGGGTTGTATCTGCTTCATCGGCCCCGCCCAGTTAAACGGGCCTGAACGATGTATTAAGAGTGATTTATTTCCCGCATCGGCCCGGTTGCCGCGTGACGATGGACGGGATCAATCGCTGATCGGCCGACCGTCGTCTTCGTTCTGCTGCCGGTACAGGTCGAAGTAGAACTCCAGCAGCTCCTTGCCGTGCAGGTTCCGTGTGCGGTTGTGCTGGAAGCCGACACGGTCGAACAGGTCCATCGCGGCGTCCCGCTCGAAGCGGGTGTCCAGACGGACCTTGAGGTACCCGTGGTGTCGGCAGTGCTCGACGGCCCGTTCGAGCAGCATCGAGGCGATCTCGCTGTCTTGGTGGGCCGGGTCCACCCGCAGCCGACGGACCTCGGCGGTGTGCGGCTCATCGGAGGCCACCCCGATCATCCCGACGACTTGGCTTGCCTGCTCGGCGACCCAGAAGTGATGCCGTTCATCGTCGAAGTACGCCGCTCGGAGATTCTCAACGTCCGCGCCGGTGTCGCCGGGCGCGACCTGGCCCTGCAGCAGACCCTGCTCGAACAGCCGGCTGACCGCGGGTTGATCCGCATCCTGGTAGGTCCGCACACTCGATTCGGGGGGCTGGGCAACGGGAGGGCAAGACATGGCAAACAAATCCCTAATCAACATCTTGAGGCGCAGGTCGGTCCAGCTTCCCCAAGCTGCCACATCATAACGCGTCGGCAGAAGGGACCTGCAGGAAGTCGACCGAATCGCCCGCCGGGTCCAGCAGGGCCACGGTGTACTGCTTGGCCCGGAACAGTGCGCCGGGGTTGAGCACCCGCGTGCCGCCTCGCCGCGTGTCCAGCGTCCGGTGCGTGTGGCCGTGACACAAGTAGTCCACGCCCTGGGCCACGGCCTGCTGCATCGGCTGCGGGTCGTGGCCATGGCAGAACGCCAGCGTTCGCCCGCCGTCCAGGTCCAGCCGCCCCGCCGGGTGGTCCACGGCGATGCCCAGGTCCTTGGCATAATGACTCAAGGCGCTGAGGTCCCAGTCGGTGTTACCAAACACCACGTGGGCCGGCACCGGCTGATCGTCGCGGTCCACCACCGCCAGCGCGTCGATCACGTCGACGGTCCCGATATCCCCCAGGTGCACCAGCAGGCCTGCCCCACGGTCCAGCAGCAGGTCGACCGCTCGCCGGGTGGTCGCCGCACGACCATGCGAATCCGAAAGCAATCCGATCAGCACAAAGACGCTCCACCGTCCGAACGGCCGGACATTCCCTGGTGCCCCCACGGTCACCCTGCACACCCCCGGCCACTCCGGGAACCCGTTCGAGCATCAACCCCTACCCGCCTCGGGGCCGCGAGTGTAGCGGCAACTGGTCACAGATCAAGCACCCTCAATCACCAACCGCCTGATGTTTGCGCGTTCATGATGAATCGTGTCTACGAAATGTGCACGCGTGGGTCGTGCGTCGCGTCTCGATCGGGGCGTTCCTATCCTGCATCGCATGGCGGACATTCTTCAAGAGATCGTGGAGCACAAGCGGACCGAGATCGCCCAGGCCCAGGCCCACGTCCCGCTGGACCGCATCAAGGGCCAGGCGCGGGACAGCCCCGTGCCCCGCAACTTCTTCGCCGCGGTGACCCGGCCGCCCGAGACGCTGCGGGTCATCGCCGAGGTCAAGCGGTCCAGCCCCTCGGCGGGCCTGATCCGCCCGGACTTTGACCCCGTCGCGATCGCCCGGGCCTACCAGCAGGCCGGGGCCGCCGCGATCAGCTGCCTGACCGACGCGAAGTACTTCGGCGGCTCGCTGTCGTTTATCCGCCTGATCAAGGACGCGGTCGACCTGCCGGTGCTCCGCAAGGACTTCATCGTCGACCCGTACCAGTTGTACGAGTCCCGCGCCGCCGGGGCCGATGCCGTCCTGCTCATCGCCGAGACGCTCGGCGAAGCCCAGCTGCTGGACCTGCAGATCCTCGCCACCGAGCTGCGCCTGACCGCCCTGGTCGAGGTCCACGACCTCGAATCGCTCATCCAGGTCAAGAGCCACCTGGGCTTTCCCCTGCGAAGCTACGCCCTGCTGGGCATCAACAATCGCGACCTGCGGACCATGACCACCGACCTGGCCCACACCCTCTCGCTGCTCAAGGAAGTCCCCGACAAGCGGGTGCTCGTCAGCGAATCGGGCATCCGCACCCAGCAGGACATCCAGCGCCTGCAATCTCACGGCGTGCACCGCGTGCTGGTCGGCGAACACCTGATGCGACAACCCGATCCGGGCGCGGCGTTGCACGAGCTCATCCACGGAACGGGAAAGCACGAAGGTTGAAGGACGAAGGCACAAGGTCGGATCGAAAACCTTCTGCGTTCATCCTTCGTCCTTCACCCTTGTCTCGAGCCCGTCCCACGCCGGCTCCACCCCGTGGGGCATCCGCTCCAACATCTGCTCATGACTCAGGTCGTGGGCGATGTGCGTCAGGTACGCCCGGCCCGGCCGAAGCTCCGCGATGATCCCCAGCGCCTGGTCCACCGTCAGGTGCGTCGGGTGGTGCCGCGGCCGAAGCGCGTCCAGCACCAGCACGTCCAGCCCCTCCAGCAGCGGATAGCTCTGCGGCGGGATGTTCGACACGTCCGTGCAGTACGCAAGCGACGCGTCCCCCACGTCGAAGCGATACCCCACGATCGGCAGCCGCCCGTGCATCAGCCGCACCGGTGTGACCGTGGCACCACGCAACTCGAACGCCTCGTCGACCGCGAGTTGATGCGGGATCAGCGATGCGACGAACGACGGGTTGATGTTCTTGTGGGCCTCGAAGATGTGGCCGAACATTCGGCCAAGCTGCTCCAGCACGTCGGGCTCGGCATACACATCCAGCGGGGCCTTCATCACCGCGTTGAACCGCCGAAGATCGTCGGTGCCGAAGGTGTGGTCCGCGTGGGCATGGGTGTAAAGGACCGCGTCCAGCCGGTCCAGGCCGTGCCGCACCGCCTGCAGCCGAAGCTCCGGCGAGGCGTCGATCAGCACGGTCCGCTCCGTGCCGTCGCCATCGACCCACCGCACCACCACGCTCGCCCGGTCCCGCCGGTCCCGTGGATCGGACGAGGTGCACACCCCGCAGCGGCATCCGATCATCGGCACCCCCGCCGACGTGCCCGTGCCCAGAAAGATCAACCGCAGCGCCATGACCGCGAGTGTAGCGCGAACCCCCCAAAGCCCACGCCTTCAGGCGTGGGCAGCCCGCCGCAGCGCCGTGGGTTGAGGCAAGAGCGCGGCGGGCGCCGAGCCGCGGATGCATATCCGCGGTCGATGGGTCGTGCCGCTGACTCAAACCACCCGCGAACTTGACCGACCGCGGGTATCCACCCGCGGCTCGCGGTGTCCGCGTTCCCCGGTGCGACGCCCGGTGAGCGGGTGCAGCGCAGCTGCCCCCGCACGGTGCCAAGACCGCCGCACGACGCAAGGTGGTGGGGTGTGCGGGTCGCACGCGACGCACCTCCCGCTTCGCCGCAGGTCTGGCACCAAGCCGGCGCTAAAGCGCCCCCGGGTCGCCCGATCCGTTGTAGTACCCGTTGTCGACGTTGCCATCCCCGTCGAAGTCGTCCAGCGCGTCGGGGGTCATCGACTCGCCGTGGCCGTCGGCGAAGACGAACTCGCCGGTGTCCCCGCCGCGGGCACCGGGGGTGGAGCGGTTGCCCAGCCCGGTGGAGTCGGTGGAGTAATAGCCGCTGGCTTTGCCGCTGCCGCGGGCCGAGGTCAGGGGCGGGTCGATCGAGTACTGCCCGTCCCGGCCCTCGTCAGCGCCAAGGGTGTCGCCCAGCACGAGCGTGTTGCTGGGCTGGGTGATGGCGGTGTCGCGTCGGCGGAACTGGGCCGCCGGCCGGGCGTTGCCCAGGTACTGGTAGTTGTAGCCGTAGCCGCCCCAGAGGGTCCAGCCGTCGGCGGGCTCAGGTTGGGCGGTCGCCGCCCAATTGCCCGCGTACGGGTCTTCGCCGGCGACCAGGGCCGGGGCGCTGCTGGTCTCGTGCCACCACTTCTTGGCCAAGACGTCTGTATCCAGGTCCAGGTGCGGGTTGATGAACACCTCGGTGTTCTCGATGAACGGGTAGAGGTAATCGGCCCACCGGGGCTTGTTGCCGTTAGGCCGGTCGGCCGAGGGGATATCCGAGCTGTGCCACGGGTACAACCCGTCCTGGTCGTAGACGAAGTTGGGCATGGCGATGCTGCCGATCTGCCGGACGTTGGACAGGCTGAGGCTGTCGCGCGCGGCGCTGCGGGCCAGGGCCAGGGCCGGCAGCAGCAGCCCGATGAGCAGGGCGATGATGCTGATCACGACCAGCAGCTCGATGAGCGTAAAGGCGGCGGCGTGGGTCGGGCGGGGCGGGGCGAGGCGGGGCATGTCGGGGGGTCCCGTGGTGGGTTGGGGCTGGCTCGCAGCACATCCGCGAGCTGGCGTACCAACCTAGAAGCCGCACCGACGGGGGTGCAGCATGTGCAGGCGGGTCGGCACGGCGGCCGAGAACCGTCCCGCCGCGCCCGGCACAGGCGGTGCAAAAAACAACGGCCGCGGGGGTGAGCCGCGGCCGTCGCCGTTGTTCGCGGTTAGACGATCGGTCAGTTCTGCATGTCCTGACCCATCCGCTCCAGATCGTCGCCGGCCTGGTTCATCAGGTCCTGAGCGCCCCGCTGAGCGTCCTCGCCGGCCTGGTCCATCTGAGCCCCGGCGTCGTCCAGTTCGCGCTGCATCTCATCAGCCGCATCGTCGGCGGCGTTGGACATGTCGTCACCGGCATCGGACATGTCGTCGCCGGCGTCATAAAGCCCGTCCTCGGTGTCGTCGCCGGCCTCTTCGAGCTGCTCTTCGACGTCCTCGGCCGCTTCTTCGGACTCGCTCTCGGCACAGCCGATCAGCCCGCCGGTCAGACCCGCCGCCAGCACCATCATCCAGAACTTGTTCATCGTGGCCGTCTCCAGTGAAAATGAGTTGCAAATCAAACCCCCGCTCCGTCGCGATGGGTCTTAAAGCTTAGATCAAGCGGGGCAACCGTGCACGTCGCGTCGCCATGACAAAGGCCGTGGACAATCGCCCACGGCCTCTGCGTTGGTCAATCGGATGTGCGACGGACGCGGTCAGTCGGTCAGTTCGCCGTCGTTCTCCATCCGCTCCTCGACCATTTCCGCTCGACGCTCGCTGGACTCGTCGACCGCTTCGGCGGCATCATCGCCGGCCTCTTCGATCTGCTCTTCGAGGTCCTCGGCCGCTTCTTCGGACTCGCTTTCGCAGCCGATCAGCCCACCGGTCAGACCCGCCGCCAGCACCATCATCCAGAACTTGTTCATCTGTGCAGTCTCCTTTGAGATAGATCTCAATTCAATACCCCCCGCTCCGTTGCGGCAGGAACCCGCCATCTTAGCCCATCGCCCGCCGACATGCAGGCCCGCCATCGATTCGTAGACTGCCCGCTTGTCTGATGACGCCCCGACACCCGACCCGCCGCGCCCCGCCGATGGCGGGGCGGGTGTCCGCTTCCCGGTGGAAGGCCCGGCCGCTGGGGCCGGCTCGGACCCACCCCAGGGCGTGTTGCCCGAGCCCGACGCATCCGGCGCACCGGACCACCCCCTGGGCGGCTCGTCGGATGACGACTCGGTCGATGTGCCGGTGTATGACGCCCCATCGCCGGACGGCCAGCGGTACATCGACGACCACACCCGCCGCCGGGTCACCGCCTACCGCGGCCGGCACCCGTTGCTGGAGTGGGTGGTCTATGTCGGGATCATGGCCGTCATCGGCGGGGTGATCGCGGGCCCGGTCATCGGCCCGGCGATCGGCGGGGACCTGGCGGGCAGCGCCACGGCGTGGATCCTGCTCGTGCTGCTGGGCGTGTTCCTCGCGGCGCTGATCAAGAACCTGCTGGACATGCGGTTTCTCTCCCGCCAGATCCGACTGGCCGACCATCAGATCCAGCAACTGAGTCAGACCAACAACATCTACGTGTTCCTGCGGGAGTCCGAGCCGTCGCTGCTGCGGGACCACATCGACAATCTCCATGAGATCTTCCGCCGGGACGTCAACATCTCCCAGGACAACCTGGTCGCCCTGCTGCAGACTCGGCTGAGCACCCGCACGCGGATCGTCGACTTCGCCAGCTCGGCCCTGGTCACCCTCGGGCTGGTGGGCACGATCATCGGTCTGATCCAGTCCGCCGGCGGGCTGGGCGTGGTCTTCTCCGCGGTCGGTGGGGACAACACCGACCTGCTCGCGGGCATGCGGCAGACCATCCGCGGCATGGGCGTGGCGTTCTACACCACGCTGATGGGGGCCCTGCTGGGCGGGGTGTTCCTCCGACTGCTGTCCAACCTGGTCGAGGGCCACACCGACCACATCGTCAGCCACATCGCCGAGCTGACCGAGATTTACATCCTGCCGATCCTCCGCCGGGCCGCCCGCATCAATGAGGAACGGGCCCGGGACCAGCGGGCCGAGGCACGCCGGCGTGAGGAGCCCGCGCCGCCTGCGCCGGCGAGCGAGCCGGCGTCGGCGACGTCGAGTCCGGCCCCCCAGAGCTCGGCTCGCTAGCGGGGTCACACGCCGCTGCCGGGCATGCGTTGATTAAGTCGCCCCCCGCTTGGCCCGATGCCAAGACGGGCAAGCTGCGTCGTCGGTTCCGGTCGTAACGGCTGGGTCGGGTCGGCGGGCCGCCCACGGAGGTGTGAAACCATGGCTCAACCCACCGAGCTCGAACTCAAGCAGGTCTTTACCACCGGCGAAGCCGCCGAGGTCTGCAAGGTCAGTCAGCAAACCATCATCCGCTGCTTCGACAGCGGTCGGCTCAAAGGCTTCCGCGTGCCGGGCTCCCGCTTTCGGCGGATCCCGAGGGAAGAGTTGCTGCGCTTCATGCGGACCAACGACATCCCCACCGACACGCTGCGAAGCGGCAAGAAGCGGGTGCTGGTGGTCGACGACGACGCGCAGATCGTCGAGCTGTTCGTCGACGTGCTGGCGCGGGACAGCCGGTTCGAAGTCCGCACCGCGAGCTGCGGGTACGAGGCCGGGGCCCAGTCGGTGCAGTTCAAGCCCGACCTGATGATCTTGGACTACATGCTGCCGGACCTCAACGGCGACAAGGTCCTCGCATCGGTCCGCGAGTCCAAGGACCTGACGCACACCAAGGTGATCCTCGTCTCGGGCGTCGTGCAACAGGACGAGGTCGATCGGCTGATCAAGCTGGGCGCCGACGCGTTCGTCAAGAAGCCTTTCAACATCGAAAAGCTGATGGCCCGGATCGAGACGCTGCTCGAAGTCTGACCCCCGACAAGGACCCGCCCTGAAAAAGGTGTCAGGCACCATTTACACGCAAGCACCTGTCGCCAGAAAGGTGTCTGACACCTTTTAAGAGGCCGCGAGAACCGATGCCCGCCGATGCCGCCCGCAATGAGCTGATTCTCCGGCAGATCGACACGCTGCCGACGCTGCCGGCGGTGGCGCTGCGGCTGCTCGAGCTGACGGCTGACGAAGACGCGACGGCCTCACAGGTGGTGCAGCTGGTCTCGGCCGATCCGGCGTTAACGGCGAAGCTCATCTCGATGTGCCGCAGCGCCGAACGGGGTGTGTCTCGCGACCAGCCGCTGGATGTCGAGCGGGCGGTCAAGCTGCTGGGCTTCGAGACGATCCGCTCCACGGTGCTGTCGCTCAAGCTGTCGGATCACTTTCAGCCCAGGGAGGCCAAAACCAGCGATGATTCGCGACCGGGCCTGGACCGGCCGGGCCTGTGGACCCACAGCCTCGCGGTCGCGGTGGCGGCCGAGTCGCTGGCCCGGGCGGCGGGGCGGTCGGGCGTGAAGCCGGAGGTGGCGTTTACGGCGGGCCTGCTGCACGACATCGGCAAGCTGGCGCTGGACCAGGTGCTGCCGCGGGCGTACCGGCAGGTGCTCACGCTGGCGAGGCAGTCGCCGCGGGACCTGGCGGCCCACGAGCAGCAGGTTTTGGGGCTGGACCATCACACGGCCGGGCGACGTGTCGCCGAGCGCTGGGGTCTGCCGCACGCGCTGCAGGACGTGGTGTGGCTGCACGGCTCGCCGCCGGACGCGCTGCCGCAGGTGGCCCATCGGCCGCTGATCCTCGTCGTGAGCCTCGCCGACCAACTCGCTCGGTCGCTGCACCTGGGCGACTCGGCCAACCCGGCTCAACCCTCGACCATCGACGGGCTGGCCGATCGGCTGGGTCTGACCGCCGAGCAGGTCGCCACCGTCCGCCAGACGTTGGTGCAGCAGCTGCACGACCGCGGCGAGGCGCTGGGGCTGGACCCGGCGCCGAGCGAGCAGATGCTGCTTGAAGCGGTGCATCGGGCCAACACCGCGCTGGCTCGGATGACCCGGCAGATGACGCATCGCTCGCGGGATGCGGCGACCCACGCGGCGCTGCTGGAGGCGATCGGCAAGTTTCATCAGGCCGACGCGCCGGGCCGTGGCGTGCAGGACACGCTGGACCGCGTGGCCGAGTCGGCCCGGCAGGTGCTGGGTGACCGGTACCTCGCGCTGGTGTGCCCGGCGGGCGGTCCGACCGCGACCCCCACGGAGGACGGCGAGCCGGCGCAGCGGGCGTGGTTGATCTGTGAGTACCCGGCCGACGGCGACCCGAGCCGGTGTCAGCTGCTGGAGCCGCCGGCGGACGCGGCGCTGCCGGACGTGCCGGAGGACACGATCCACGCGGGCGATGCGACGGCGGACACGGTGGGGGGGCTGACGCGGGTGATGCCGTGGCTGACCGGCTGCGTGCTGGACCCGCCGGACCCGCGGGGCTTGCGTGTGGCCGTCCTGCCGTGTGGGTGGGGGGCGGCGGCGGTGCTGATCGCACAGCCGCCGGGCCCCGGCGAATCGGTGCGGGTGCCGTGGGACCGGCTGGGCCCGATGCGTGGGGCATGGGGCGCGGCGGTGGCGTCGGCGTCGCAGCACGAGGGTGCTCGCCGGCTGAGTGAAGACCTCGCGCGGGCCAACCGCGATCTGGCCGACGCGCAGGACCGCGTGGCCGAGACGGCGTCGCTGGCCCGGCTGGGGGAGATGGCCGCGGGGGCGGCCCATGAGATGAACAACCCGCTGGCGGTCATCGCCGGTCGATCGCAGCTGCTGTCGATGAGCCTGCCGGCCAACTCGACCGAACAGAAGTACGCCCGGCAGGTCTTCGACCAAGCCCACCGGCTGTCGGACCTGATCACCGCGCTGAGCCTCTTCGCCGACCCGCCCAAGCCCAAGCCCGAGCCGACGGATGTGCCGGGGCTCTTGGACGAGTTGGTGCGACGGACCCGAGCCGCGCGAAGCCGCCGCAACCAGGGCGTGGATGTCACGATGGCGGTGCACGGGCGGATCGGCTCGCTGCTGCTGGATCGGGACCACCTGCGTGACGCGCTGACCGCACTGTTGGATAACGCCTTGCAAGCCACCCCGCGTGCGGCGATCACCCTGCACGCCCAGCTGGAACGCGGCGACGCGTCGGGCCGGATGCTTCAGCTGCGGATCGTTGACGACGGGCAGGGCATGGACGCGCACACCCTGCATCACGCGACCGACCCTTTCTTTAGCGCCAAGGGTGCCGGCCGCCGCGTCGGGATGGGCCTGCCGCGGGCGGTCAAGCTCATCGAAGCCTCGGGCGGCCGGCTATCGATCAGCTCGGTTGAGGGCGAGGGCACGACGGTGACGCTGTGGCTGCCGGCGGCGGCGGTGACGAGCGATGACGAAGCGGAGTCGCCAACCCAGGCGGGTGCTGCAGCTTGAGCCGCGTCGCTAGCCTTGCCAAGCCCTTCCACGCTGGCAAATCCTCCAGCCGCCGACCCGGCAAGCGTTATGCCGTCACACCTTCAGCGTCGCCTCGTATCCGGCCGCGTCGGGGTAGCGTTCGCGGATCGGTGTCACGACTTGTTTGACAAACGCATCCACCTGCTCGGGGGCGCGGCCGACGTAGGCGGCGGGTTCGAGTGCGGCGTCGAGGTCCACGCCCTCGAAGGCGGGCTCGCCGCGGAGACGGTCGATCAGATCGTTGGAAGCGCCCTCACGTTTGACGCGGTCGCCGGCGGCCTGGCTGTGCGTTCGGATCAGTTCGTGCACCGTCTGCCGATCCTGACCTCGGGACACGGCGGCCATGAGCAGGTTTTCGCTGGCCATAAACGGCAGCTCGGCCATCAGGTTGGCCCGGACCGTCGCGGGGTAGACGACCAGCCCGCCGGCAACATCGACCAGCAAGTCCAGCACCCCGTCCAGCGCGAGGAACGGCTCGGGCACGATCAGCCGCCGGGCCGATGAATCGTCCAGCGACCGCTCGAGCCATTGCTCGGCGGCGGTGGTGTAGCCGGCCTGCACCAGCGAGATCACGAACCGCGACAGGCCGCAAATCCGCTCGCTCCGCATGGGGTTGCGTTTGTACGGCATGGCGGAACTACCGACCTGCGCCGCGCCGAAGGGCTCCTCAAGTTCTTTGCGGTTGGCCAGCAGCCGGACATCGGTGGCAAACTTCGCGGCGGCCGCGGCGACCGCCCCGAGCGAGCCGAGGATCATGCCATCGACGACCCGCGGGTACGTCTGGCCCGTCACGACGAACCGCCGATCCGCCGGCCAGTCCAGCCGCTGGGCCACGAGCTCATCGAGCTGCTCGACCCGGCGGTGGGCCTCGGCGGCGTCGTGGCCGGCCTCGCGGAACAGCGCGAGGAACGAGGCCTGCGTGCCGGTGGTGCCCTTCACGCCGCGGAAGCGGAGCGTGTCCCGGCGGTGTTCGAGCTCTTCCAGAGCGAGCGACAGGTCGTGAGCCCAAAGTGCGGCACGCTTGCCAACGGTCGTTGGCTGGGCTGGCTGGTAGTGCGTGAACCCGAGCGTGGGCAGGTCGCGATGCTCGGCGGCGAACTCGCCCAGCCGGCTGATGGCGGCGGCGAGCTTGTTGCAGCACAGTGACAGCGCGTCGCGCAGCTGCAGCAGTTCGCCGTTGCAGACCACGAACTGGCTGGTCGCCCCGAGGTGAATGATCGGCCGGGCCTCGGGGGCCTGGTCGCCCAGGGCGTGGATGTGAGCCATCACGTCGTGGCGAAGCTGCTTCTCGTAGCCGGCGGCGGCGTCCAGATCGATGTCGGACTGGTGGGCCCGCAGCGCATCGAGCTGGGCATCGGTGATGGCGAGGCCCAGCTGCTGCTGCGACTCGGCGAGCGCGAGCCAGAGCCGACGCCAGTTGCCGAACTTGGCGGCGGGCGACCAGATGGCCTGCATGGCCGGGGAGGCGTTGCGGGTGCCCAGGGGGCAGACCCACGTCTGGGGAGCATCGGGCATGCGGGCAACGTACCCCCGGAAGCCCACCCCCGGAAGCCCCCCCGGTACGCCCCCCGGAAGCCCCCGGCGGCGTCGTCGGCGGCGGGTCGGCATTGACCGATCCGGTGGCGGGTCCGATAGTGCCCCGGCAGCCGTTCCTTCGACGTGATGCAACTATGGCGGACAGCCCGAGCGAGCAGGAACTGGCCAGGCGGGCGCGCGGCGGCGACCGCGAGGCGCTGGGCGAGCTGCTGGAGCGGCGGCAGCGCCGGCTATACAACGTGTGTCTCCGCATGCTCGGCCACCGCGAAGACGCCGCGGAGGCCTGCCAGCAGGCGATGCTCAAGGCGATCCAGAACCTGGCCAGCTTCCGGGGCGACGCGCAGTTTGGCACGTGGCTGACGCGCATCGCGATCAACCAGTGCTACTCGCAGCTCCGCCGGCTCAAGCACCGCAAGACCGCCAGTCTCGACCATACCGCCGCCGGGAGTGGGGCAGCCGATGGGACGAGCGACCGGGCGGCGCTGCGCGATCGACTCGAACAGCATCGGGAACCATCGCCCGAGCAGGGCGTCCAAGTCAGCGAGCGGAACGCCGTGCTCGAAGCGGCCCTGGCGAAGCTCGATGAGGATCACCGCGGCGTGTTGGTGCTGCGGGATATAGAAGCCATGGATTATCGACAGATCGCGGAGGTGCTGGACGTGAAGCTCGGCACGGTCAAGAGCCGGCTGTTCCGGGCCCGGCTGGCGCTGCGGCAGCAGCTGGAGGCCGACGGGCGGGTGAGCTCGGCGACTCATGAGGTGCATACCGTGACGACCGTCCGTGAGGACACACGATGAGCCGGAAGATCGACCCCGAACATGTGCTGGCATACGTCGAAGGCGAGCTGACCGGCAGCGCGCTGCGGGCGATGCAGCAGCGCGAGGCGGACGACCCGGCACTCGCCCAGTTGGTGGCGCAGCTGCGCGAGGACCGGGCGGGCCTTGGCGCGTTGCCGTTGGAGGGGCCGCCACGCGATTTGCTTGAAGATCTGGTGCCGGCGCTAGAGCGATCGACTTTGCTGGGCGAGGTGCAGCCCGCGAAGCGTCGGCTGTCGCCGGTGGTGCTGGCGAAGATCGGTCGGGGCCTTGCGGCGGCGGCGGTGGTGGGTGTGGTGGTGCTGCTGGGCGGGCTGGTGTTCATGTCGATGAACGGCGAGTGGGGTTGGAACGATCTGGCGGGCAGTGACGAGGTGGCGCAGAGCGAGCGGCAGTACGCGGGGGGCCCGGCGGTGGGCGACGAGGCGGCGGGGGTGGCAGGGGGGGCGGGGGCCACGCCGCAGATGCCAGCGACCGAGTCGTTGGCGCGGGACCAAGGCGATGCCGAAGGATTGGCGAGGTCGGCGGGTGATGTTGTTGGTGAGGTGCCGAACCTGGCGGCGGCGGAGGCTCCGAGGCGTGAGCTTGGCGAGTCGGCGGACCTGGCGGAGGCCGACCTGCTGGCGGCGGATCGGCCGACGGGTGGGGCGTTGGCCAGCGCGGTGGAAGCGGATCGCAGCGCGGCGGGGCTCGGACAGATGGCACGGGCGGGCGGCGGCGGCGGGATGATGTTCGAAGATGGCGAAGCGTTGCCGGCTGATGCGGCGGGGAGGGGCAATGCCGGAGTTGCTCCTCTGGATGGTGCGTCGGCGCTGGAGGACGCGGGATATGGGGCGGACTTGCAGTTCGACCAGGCCGGTCAGCTGAACGAGCCGATGGATGATGCGGTGGCTCTGGTGGTGGGCTGGGAGCAGCGGGCGGTGGCCCGGTCGCAGCGGCCCGCGGTGTATCGGCAGCGGCCGGTGGATGACGCGGCGGGGCCGGTGGTGGTGGTCCAGACGCGGGACGCCGAGGCGAGTCGGCGGGACCTGCTGGCGTGGGCCGAGGCGTCGCAGAACGTCGCGATGCAGACGCCGTCGGCGATCCAGCGTGGGAACCGGAGTCGGGAGCAGTTGTCGGTCCCAGCCCAGGAGCCTGCGAGGGCCGACACAGTGGTGCCACGCCCGCGGCTGTCGGACACCGATGCGCCGTCATCGCCCGGTCCGCTGACGGACGTGCCGTCGTCACCCAGGGAGTTCCGCTCCGACCGGCAGCAGGCCCGCGCCGCTGCCCCGCGGGAGATGCCGGCGGCCGCTCCGTCGAGCAGCCTCCGGTTGGAGGCCGCGGCCCCCACGCCGCTCGCGGCCGCCGCCCCGTCGGAGGCCGCCGATGAGTGGGTGGTCCTGGTGCGAGACCAGCAGTCGGCTCAAGATCTCACGATCTATATGAACGCCTCGGCCGACGGCCGGGCCCTGCGGCAGCGGGCGGTCCTGATGCCGCCCGCCGGTGAGCGCTCAGTCGAAGGCGAAGCGGCACTTGGCTCCGCGGCGACGCAACGCAATACCGCCGCGGCGCAACCCGAAGCAGCAGACGGCGAGGCCGATGCGGATGTCGAGCCCGGGTCGAGGCTCCAGCGTTGGAGCCGCTTCTCGCCGCTGGCCCGCCAGGTACAGGAGGCGCTGACCACGCCGCAGACACAGCGACTGCTACCGGTGGTGATCCGCTTGGTCCCTGAGACCGACGTCGCCCCGACGGCACCGCCCGCGCCCGCCGAGCCACGCGAACGCGGCTGACGCCACCGGCCCGCTCCACGCATCACGGTCCGACCCGCACCGACCCGTCCGCCTCGACCCACAGCGTCGACCACCCGTCCCGCGCCGTCACCCGCCGACGCACCCCCCGCTCGGCCAGCGGCACCGCCCAGCGGTCCACATCCAGCGCCCGGTCCCCCGCGGACTGCAAGACCCACGCCGGCCCCGCCGCGTCCACCAACGCCAGCGACGATCCGCCCGCCCAGCTGCCATGGTGCGGCAACTCCATCACCGACGCCGACAAACCGCCCGGCCCCTCCATCGCCACCAGCGGCCCGATGGCCGCCTCCCCAACGTCTCCCGTCAGCAGCAACCCCCCCGGAAGCGGCCCCCCCGTGAGTGCACCGCCCGGCGTCACCTGTAGCACCAGCGATGCATCGTTGTTCCGCCGCGGCACCCACCCCGCCCTTGGCCACAACGCCCGCACCCGGGCCCCGCCCAGCATCATCGACCACCCCCGCTGCACCACCTGCACCTCGTGCCCCCGCTCCAGCAGCCCCTCGAGCAGCGCCGCCGCCGCCGCCGAGCCCGCCTCCCCCGACCGCTCCGCAGGCGGCCGGGCCACCGCCCCTCCCGCCCGCTGAGCCTCCACCACCGACCAACCCGCCGCCCGGGGCACGTCCGGAGCCACCACCACCCGATCCACCCGCACCGCGTCCGCGATGTCCAGCGCCGCCACCATGTGGTCCAGATCAGCATGCGAAATCACCAGCGCGTCCAGCCGCCCAACCCCCAGCCGCTCCAAGGCCGGGACCAGGCTCTGCAACCCCACCGCCGGGTACGACCGCGACCCGCAATCGAACAGCATCGCCTGCCCGCCGCTCCGCAAGAGGTACGACGAGCCATCACCCACGTTGAACATGTCCACCCGCAACGCCGACCCGCCCGCCACCGTCCCCGGCCCGACCCGAGCGTCTTGCATCGGCCACAGCTGCCCGACCACCAGCCAACCCGTGACCACCGCCACCGCAAGGGCCCCCCGCCACGCCCGACCCGCGAACCTGCCGCCCAGCAGTGCCACCACGACCGCCAGCGCTCCCAGCGTCCACCACCCCGACACCGGCCGAGCCAGCTCCCACGCCACGCCCGGCCAACGCGACGCGTGAGCCACCAACCCGATCAACGTGTCCGTCAACCACGCCAACGGCCCGCCCAAAAGCCCCCCGACCCCCGGCATCACCAGCCCCACCGCCAGCTTGACGTACCCCACCGCCAGCACCGCCGTCAGAGGCACCAGCGCCAGCACCGACAGCAGCGCCGCCAGCGGACTGACCAACGCGAAGCGGTAGGCCACCAGCGGCAGTGACACCGCCCACGCCACCACCGCCGCCGACACCGCCGCCAGCAGCCACCGCCCCGCAAGCTCACCGGCCCCCACCGCCCGCCGCGCCACAGGGTCCGGCGGCCACAGCCACCGCGACATCGCATCGGCCCAGAGCAGCAGCGCCGCCACCACCCCAAAGCTCAGCTGAAACCCCGCCGTCACCAGATCGCCCGGCCGCCACACCAGCAGCAGCACCGCCGCCAGCGACAAAACCTCCACCGGCCGGCCCCGCCGACCCACCGCCGCCGCCCCCGCGAACAGCCCCGCCATCACCGCCGCCCGCACGATCGGCGTCCGCCACGGCACCGCCAACAGAAACAACCCCAGCACCACCAGCACCACCAACGCCGCCCGCCTGGGCCGGGCCGTCACCAGCCGCGCCACCACCCACACCAACCCCAGCAGGATCGCGAGGTGCGCCCCGCTGATGCTCAGGATGTGCGCCAGCCCCACCCGCTGAAACGCGTCCCGCAGCTCCCGCACCTCCGCCGAGCGTCGACCCAGCAGCAGCGTCTCCAGCAGCGCCACCCGACGCCGCACCGTCGTCCGCTCCGTCGGCCCCTCCGCCTCCAGCGACGCCCGGTCCAGACCCCGCACCAGCGACGCCGCCGCCGCGTCGCTGATCCCCTGCCGCCATGCCCGCAGCCGCCACCACCCGCTCGGCTCATTCACGATCGACCAGGCGTCTCGCGTCGGCACCGTGATCCGCCCGTGGATGCCCTGACGCGCCATGTGCTGGGCGTAGTCAAACTCGCCTGGGTTGCTCGGCGGATCGATCGGCGCCAGCCACCCCCGCAGCCGCACCCGCTGGCCCAGCTTCGGCCGATGGTCCGACTGACCAAACCGCACCAGCAGCCGGCCCGACCCCGGCCGGGCTCCGTCCAGCGTGTGCACCCGCTCCAACCGCACCGCCGACAGCGTCCCCGGCGGGGCGTACACGAACCGCGCCAACGCCCCGTTCGGCGGGGCCGTCGGCCGAGGCGGCTCGTCCAGGACCCCCACCAGCTCCACCAGCGTTGCCCGCTCCGGCAGGTCGTGCACGATGTCGTCCACCGCCACCCGATGCTCCCGCACCACCACCCAACCCGCCCCAAACGCGAACCACGCCACCCCAAGGGCCACCCACGCCAACCGCCGCCGCCGAAGCCCGGCCGCCCCCACCAGCCCGACCACCGCCAACCCCACCCACGTCCACACCACCGGCCAAAGCCCGCCGACCAAGACCCCCGCCATCAACACCCCCGCCGCCCCCGTCACCGGCCCCACCTCCACCGGCTCCCGCTCACCCCGCCGCATTCAAGCAGCTTACCCACCATAAGCCCGAAGCCGACAGCTGAGGCGCAGCCGAAGCGTCGGATCAGATCGCACAGACGTTAAGCACGGCCAGCGTTAATCCGCCATCGCCGGCAGCTCCACGTCCTCCGGCACGATCCGCTCGATGCGGCCGTTCTTCTGGACCTCGATGCCCTTGCCGCCGCGGCCGGTGGGTTGATACTTCGCCGTTGAGATGGTCTTGGTGGCCCCGCGGTTGGTCTCGATGGTCAGCAGGTCGCGGTCGCCGGTGCTGGCCTTGAACCCGAGCAGGCGGTCGTCCTTCGCCAGCTTGATGAGGATCACGCCCTTGCCCGGGCCGGCGAGATAGTTGATCTCGTCCACCGGTGTGACCATCGCCCGGCATCGCTCACTGGCCGCGAGGATCACCTCCTCGCCCGTGACGACCTGCGCCCCGACCACCTCGGCGCCCTTGGCCGGTCGGGCGTACTTCCGGCCGCTGCGGGTGCTCGGCTCGGCAAACCCGTTCAGGCTGAACCGCAGGGCGTACCCGTCACTCGTCGCGGCGACGGCGTGCACCGGCGGCGGCTCCTCGCTGCCCGCCTCGCCGGTGATGTCGCCGACGTGCCGCTTGTCCAGTGAGACCGCCGCGATGATCTGCTCGCCGTCGCCGAGCTTGAACAGCTTCTGCACCGGTTCGCCATAGCCCGTCGTCGCCGGGATGTCCTGCACCCGGGCCGTGTAGCACACGCCGCGGCCCGACAGCAGCGCCACCGTCGACCGCGTGCTGGCCGGCAGCAGCGCCAGCAAGCGGTCACCGTCGCGCAACCGCATCGCCGACGGGTCCTTGACTTCTTTCTGCCGCTTGATCCAGCCGTCGGCGGTCAGCACCACGACCGCGTCCTCGTCGATGATGAAGTCTTCCGCCGAGTACTCCGGCTCGTCCTCGACGGTCTCCAGCACGGTCCGCCGGGGCTGCGTGTCCTTCATCTGGTCTCGCAGCGCCTCCAGCTCCTCGCGGACGATGCCCCACCGGCCGGATGTCTGCGTGTTGGACACGTCCGCGTCCTCGGCCAACAGCTTGTCAATCTGGTCGGCCCGGGTCCGCTTCGTATCCAGTTCATCGCGGACCAGGTTGATCTCCAGCTTCGCCAGCCGGTACAGCTTGAGCTCCAGGATTGCGTCAGTCTGGACCTCGTCCAGCTGCTCGAACCGCTTCATGATCTTGACGGCCGCGTCGGCCTTGCCGTCGGACCGCCGGATAATCTTGATGATCTCGTCCAGCGCGTCAAAGATCAGCGCGAAGCCGTCGAGGATGTGGATCCGTTTGCGCAGGCCCTCCAGCTCGTGCTCCAGCCGACGCGTCACCACCTCCAGGCGGAAGTGCAGGAAGTGCCAGAGCACCTGCTTGAGGTCGATGCCCTCGTCGCCGGGCTGCTTCGCGGGGCCCAGCGGCGCGGCGACCTGCGGGTTGCTCGTGGGCACCAGGCAGGTGAGGTTGACATTGAACGACGTCTGCAGCTGTGTGTGCTTGTATAGATACGCCAGGACCTTCTGCGGCTCGGCGTCCCGCCTGATCGACAGCTCGATCCGGACCTCGTCGGTGGACAGGTCCTTGACATCCAGCAGCAAGGGCAGCTTGCGGGCCAGGACGATGTCGGCGATCTGCGTGACAAGCGTCGCCTTGTTGACGCCGTAGGGGATCGCGGTGATCAGCAGCGTTTGGGCTGAGCGGGACAGGTCGCCGTCCTCGACGGTCGCGCGGATCCGCAGCGGGCCGGTGCCCGAGTTATAGATCGCCTGCAGGTCTTTTTTGGAGTTGATCAGCTGGCCGCCGGTGGGGAAGTCCGGGCCGCGGATCGCGTCGTTGGCGACCAACCGGCTGGTGGTGACCTCCGGGTCGGCCAGCAGCTTGAGCAGGGCCGCGAGGACCTCGGCCGGGTTGTGCGGCGGGATATTGGTGGCCATCCCGACGGCGATGCCGGCACTGCCGTTGATCAGCAGGTTGGGCAGGCGGGCGGGCAGGACCACCGGCTCGGTTTTGGTGCCGTCGAAGTTCGGGCGGCTGTCGACCGTGCCCCGGCCGATGTCGCTCAGCAGCTCATCGGCGACCGGGGCCAGGCGACACTCGGTGTACCGCATGGCGGCGGGGGGGTCGTCGTCCTGGGACCCGAAGTTCCCGTGGCCATCGATCAGCGGCAGCCGCATGACCCAGGCCTGGGCCATGCGGACCAGCGCGTCGTAGATCGCCTGGTCGCCGTGCGGGTGGTAGTTGCCCATCACCGCGCCGCAGACGGTCGCGGACTTGCGCGGCTTGGCGTCGGACCGCAGGCCCTGCTGCCACATCGTGTAGAGGATCCGCCGCTGCACCGGCTTGAGCCCGTCGCGGACGTCCGGCAACGCACGGCTGGTGATGACCGACAGCGAGTAGTTGAGGTACCGCACCCGCGCGGCCTCGTGCAGCGCGATCGGCTCGATCGACCCCCCGCCCCCGCCCCGGGAAGGGGCATCAGGCGATTGGCCGTCGCCGTTGCCATTGCCGCTGACGAAAAGCTCGCCACCGTCGCCGGCGGGCTTGCGGGTCTTCTTTCTGCTGGTGCGTGTCTTGGCCAAGGACGCCTTCCGTGGCGGGTGATCGGCCGGCGATTTGCCATGGCCGTGGGCCGGGCAGCTTAAGGGATCGGCCCGGCCCGTAAGCTCCCCGCATGCGGGTGCTGGGCATCGACCCCGGGCTGCGGATCACCGGCTTCGCCATCGCCGAGGCCCGGCCGGGCTCGCTCATGCCCACGCTCGTCGAGGCCGGGGCGATTAAGCTCAACGCCAAGGATTCGGTGCCCGACCGGTTGGCGCAGCTTCACGAGGAACTGACAGCCGTGGTGCGGGACGGCAAGCCGCAGCGCGCGGCGGTCGAACAACTGTTCGCCCATTACGCTCACCCCCGCACCGCCATCATCATGGGCCATGCCCGCGGCGTCATTCTGCTGACGCTCAGCAGTGCCGGCCTGCCGATTGAGGACCTGCCAGCGACCGAGGTCAAGCGGGCGATCACCGGCAACGGCCACGCCCCGAAGCGGCAAGTGCAGGAAGCGGTCGCCGCCCAATGTGGGCTCGACGCCCCGCCCGAGCCGCCGGACGTCGCCGACGCGATCGCTATCGCGCTATGTGCCGCCCGACGCATCGCCCTGGCAGGCTGACTGGATCACCGTGAAAGCCTGTTCACGAGCGGGACACTCGACTCTCACTTGCAGCCGCAATAATGATTGCTTGGGTCAGCAGTTCTGGCCCTGTTTTAACTTTAAGACAAGGAGATTTATTCATGGGCTTGATCCACGAAACCTTTAACAGCCTCGACGACCTGCTGGAGCACCAGATCGGCGATATTTATGATGCGGAACATCGTATCTCCGATGCCCTGCCCAAGATGCAGGACGCGGCGACCCACCCGCAGCTCAAGGCCGCTTTCGAGTCGCATCTGGCAGAAACCAAGGCACAGATCGAACGGCTCGATCAGGTCTTCTCGATGCTCGGCAAGGACGCCAAACGGGTGACCTGCGAAGCCACCAAGGGCCTGATCAAGGAAGGCGAGGACGCCATCAAGGCCAACGGCGACGACGACGTCCGCGATGCGGCCCTCATCGGCGCGGCCCAGCGGGTGGAGCACTACGAGATCGCCTCGTACGGCACGGCCCGGAACCTGGCCCGTCGCGTCGGCCGGGATGATGTGGCCCAGCTGCTGCAGACCTCGCTGGACGAGGAGTATGGCGCGGACCGCAAGCTCAGCGACATCGCCGAGGGCACGGTGAACGCCGCCGCCGCCGTCTGATCGCCACGACGACTTGCCCCCCCTGCAACGCCCGCTCGATCCTGAGCGGGCGTTGTTCTTGCGCGGGCTATGAGCTTCGCCGCGGGCGGTAGCCTGCGGGCATGTACGAAGTGACCGTGGAGCGGGTATTTGCAGCGGATCATGCGATCCGGCTGCCCGATGGGACGCTGGAAGCGATGCACCCGCACGACTGGCGGGTCCGCGTCACGCTGAGCCGACCGACTCTGGACGCGATCGAGACGGTCATCGATTTCCACGAGGTGCAGGGGTGGCTGGAGCGGCTACTCGGCCCGGCAGCGGGCCGGTCGTTGAACGATCTGCCGCCCTTCGCCGACGACGCCGGCCGGCTCGTGATCAGCCCGACGGCCGAACGGGTGGCCTGGTGGATCGGTGAAGACATCCGGCGACGCACACCCGCAGGCGTCACAGTGGAGCGGGTCGCGGTGCTCGAGGCACCGGGTTGCGAAGCGGCCTACGCGCTCACGAAACCCGCCCAAACATGATGGATTGACCTACCCCATGCTTGTCGGTGATCGCGCCCATCGTCCGAGCACGAAGCGTGAGCGAGGGCACGACCATCGGCGGGGTCCACGGACTTTGGCAGGTGGCGTGGACGCGGGCAGCTGCGCTGCACCCGCTAAACTGGGATGTGGCGTACCGCTGCACGCGGGTATCTGTCGTTGAACTGATGCGCCCCGGAGGGCTGGATCAGTCCGCGACGTCTTGCAGGCCTTCGCCGGCAGCCTCGACGTCTTCGCCGACACCCTGGACGGTGTTGCAGGCGGTCAGGCACAGGACGAACACGGCAATCAGGGGCAGGATGGCGAGCTTGACCATGGGAGGCTCCGAGGTGGGAGGTGTGGGAAAAAGCGGGCGGCTCGGCGCTGGCCGTGTCGCCCGGTGTTTGGTTGCACGCGACGGCGTTACTCCGCCACGTCTTGGACGGCCTCGCCGCCGGCTTCGACGTCTTCGCCGGCACCTTCGAGGGTGTTGCAGGCGGTCAGGGTCACGGCGAACACGGCGAGGGACAGGAGGGTCAGCAGCTTCTTCATCGGTCTTCTCCAACGGAGGTTGTTGCCGACCACCCCGGCCGGCATGGGCGTTCCGCACACGAGGCGGACGTGCGAGCATAGCGTGAGCAGCAAGCCCCGCAACTGCCGGACAGCACCCAAAGTCCTACGTGGACATGAAGTTAGGTTTAAGAACCCCCGCGATCAGGCCGCCGTGGCCTGCCGCGGACCCGCGCTCATCGCGGTGAGCCGCTTCTGGGTCGCGGCCAGCTGCTGCTGCTGCTGGCGGATCAGCGAGGCGAGCGGGTGTTGATCCAGGGCGTCCCCGGCCTTGCGGTAGGCCGCCGCAATGACCCGCTCGCCCCGCAGCACCTCGGCCTGGACCTGTCGCGGCTGGCCGTGGCTGAGCACCGCTCGCATGCCCATCCACCAGCGGTGGAACCGCGCCAATGCGCTGCCGCTGGCCGCCCGCTGGATCGCCGCGGCGTCCATCGCGTGGGATAGCTCGCGGGACATCAGCATCCGCTCGTCGGCCAGGTCGTTGTACAACAGCGCCCACCCCGGATCGCGGACGGCCTCGGCGGCGGCCTCGAAGCCGTTGGCACTATCGATGTTCACGGTGACCAGGTCGCCCAACAGGGCGCGGGTCGACTTGGCTAACGGGGCGGCTGCGTGCATCCAAAGGCCTTCCAACTTCTTGACGTCTAACGTTGAACCCTACGCCATGGTGGCCGGCAATCAAGCCAAAGTGCACCAGATAAACCGCAATTCACGGGTGGCTTAAGCTATAGGACGGATGCCGACGGCCGCGTGTGACGTCGGGTCGTGTGATCTAGTCAATCCGGGTCGTCTTGGCCCCGTGCCGCACGCGACGCTTCAGGCGATCCGTCGAAGCTGCTGCTCGTCGATCCGCAGCCGCTGCAGGTGTGGCCGAAGCTGGTCGCGGAAGCGGTTGGCGTCTTTGCCGTAGCCCGCCGTTGGCGCAACGCCCGGCGCGGCGGCGGTCCAGTAGGCGTTAAAGCGCTGCATCATCAACTCGCGGGTGTATTTGCTGAGCATCGACGCCAGTGCCACCGGCATGTGCCCCCCGTCGGCGGCCACCTCGAACCGCACGGTCATGCGTCGGCCCCCCGCGGCCAGCCGGTACGCCGAGCCTGCCGACGACTCTTCGAGTACGTCCAGCCGGGCGGCGTTGAACTCGTCGGCGAGCAGCTGGCGGTAGTGCGTCCGCCCGCCCTGGCGGTCGACCACCACGGTCGGTCCCGCGTTGCCCCAGCGGTCCCAGATGTAGCGCAGGTGGCCGGCGACGAAGGTGAAGCTCGCCGCGGCCTTGTTGCGGGTGGCGCGGAGCATGTGGTTGAGCTGCTGCTCGTGGACGACCGCCGCGCCGTAGTCCAGGCAGCGGACACCGATCCGCTGGGCGGTCCGGCGGAGGGCGGCCCGGGCGATGGCCAGTTCGCCGGGCGTGAGGACGGTGGGCAGTGCTTCGTCGGCGGGGCGGTACCAGGGCAGGGCCTCGGTGGGCTGGGTCATCGCGGGTCTGGCCACGTCCTGCAGCCACTGGCTCACCCTCTGCTCGCCCGGGTCTGGCAGGCCGGAAGGGGCCTCGTCGGCGTCGCGGAGTGCCGCGAAGGCGAGCACGCCGTGCTCGAGGTGTTTTAAGCCCGCGGCCGGGGTCTTGAGCCGCTTGGAGTCGTTGACCGGGACCCGGCCGCGTTTGTCGTTGGGCTTGCGGCAGACCGCGCCGCTGAGGCGTTGCCAGAGGTGCGGTAGCGGGGCATCGGCGTCGAGCTTGGGGATGGCCAGGACCCATCGGCCGACCACCAGCGGCCCGTAAAATGGCCCGTACCCCGCTTCGTCGACACCGGCGTAAACGAGCATCGCGGTGCGTTGTAGCCGCTGTCGCGCTGGCGACAGGTTGCCCGCGATCGTGCGGATTGACCGCGGCGGGGGACTGTTTAGAATGCCCGGCTCGGCCCACGCCGATGCCCCGTTCGTCTAGCGGCCCAGGACATCGCCCTCTCACGGCGACGACACCGGTTCAAATCCGGTACGGGGTACTTTTGAATCCCTCCCGCCGATGGCGGGTTCATCCAAGATGGGCCAGAGCCTGCCCCGGGTCGCGTGAACGACGACAAGGCTTCCATGGAGCAGGCACAGCATGGTGATTCGCCCGAGGCGTCGATGCCGCTGCAGCTGCGGCAGGTCATCGACCACATGCTCGGGTACGTGGCGGTGCTCGAGCCTGACGGGACACTGATCGAGGTCAACGCCTCGGCGCTGGCGGTCGGCGGGCTGACGCGGCAGCAAGTCATCGGCTCCAAGTTCTGGCAGGCTCCCTGGTGGAGCTTTGACCCGGTGGTGGCGGGCCGGGTCGAGTCGGCGGTGCGGCGGGCGGCGGCGGGGGAAGTGGTGCGGTACGACGAGTGGGTGCGGACCGCCGATGACGGTCGGCTGCTGGTGGACTTCATGCTGACCGCGGCCAAAGACGACCGCGGGCATGTGACGCACCTGATCCCGTCGGGGGTGGACGTGACCCAGCGGCAGGAGGCGCAGCAGCGGGTCGTGGAGAGCGAGCGTCGGCTGCGTCTGGCGGCCGAGGCGACGGGGTTCGGGAGTTATGAGCTGGACGTGGCGACGGGGCTCAGCCACTGGTCCGGGGCGCTGAAGCAGATCATGGGGTTGTCTGACGCGATGCCCATGCCGGCGGCGAAGCTGGTGGAGATGGTGCTCCCGGAGGACCGGGCGAGTTTTGAATCGCTGGTGACGCAGTCGCTGGACCCGCGGGGCAATGGGCGGCACGAGGCGGACTTCCGGGTCCGGCTGCCCGACGGTCGGGTGCTGTGGCTGCGCGATGTGGGGCAGACGCATTTTGAGTCGGCCGATGATGGCTCGCGGCGGCCGGTGCGGGTGTTCGGGACGGTGCAGGACGTGTCGGCGCAGCGGCGGGCGCAGGACCAGCTGCGGGCGGCGCGGGACGAGCTGGAGCAGCGGGTGGACGAGCGGACGGCGCAGCTGCAGCAGCAGACCCGTCGACTGCAGCACCTGGCCAGCGAGCTGACCTCGGCCGAGGGACGCGAGCGAAAGCGGCTGGCGGCGCTGCTGCACGACGACCTGCAGCAGTACCTGGTGGCGTGCGGGATGCGGCTGCAGATGGCGAGCGACCGGCTGGAGCCATCGGAGGCTGCGGAGGCGGTGGACGAGGCGCGGCAGATGCTGCAGCAGGCGCTGGAGGCTTCGCGGAACCTCACGCGGGAGCTTCGGCCGCCGGTCCTTTATGAGAGCGGCCTGGTGGCGGCGCTGCGGTGGCTGGCGGAGGAGATGCAGCGTCGGCACGGGTTGCGGGTGCAGCTGGAGGCGTCGCAGGACCCGCCGCTTGGCGATGACGCGAAGGTGATGGCGTACGAGTTTGTCCGCGAGCTGCTGTTCAACGTGGTGAAGCACGCGAAGGTGGACCGGGCCCGGGTGCGGGTGCACAAGCAGGGCGGCGGCGTGAAGCTGGAGGTGATCGACCAGGGCGCGGGCATCGCGGGCGAGCTGCAGGACCAGACGCAGACGACCGACGGGATCGGGCTGTTCAGCATGCGGGAGCGGCTGGCGGCGGTGGGCGGCACGCTGGAGCTGGACACGCCGGCGGCCGGCGGGACGCGGGCGGTGATCGTGTTGCCGACGCCGTCGAGCAAGGAGGTGACGGCGGACGTGGAGCAGGCGGAGCCGCTGGGGTCGTTAAAGTCGTGCGGCGGGGGCGAGCTGCCGGACCGGCCGAGGGTCGTGGTGGTCGATGACCACGGGCTGGTGCGAGAGGGGATCGCGACGCTGTTGGGCGGGGACCCGCGGGTGGCGGTGGTCGGCGAGGGCGCCGATGGCGAGCAGGCGGTGGATCTGGTGGAAGCTCATCGGCCGGACGTGCTGCTGATGGACCTCAACATGCCTCGGCTCAACGGGCTGGACGCGACACGGCGGTTGTGTCGGCAGTTTCCGGGGCTTCGGGTGGTGCTGCTGTCGGTGCAGGACGATGTGGCGACCCGACGGACGATGCTCGAAGCGGGCGCGTCGGCGTTCGTGTCCAAGTCCGCGGATGCCGACGCGCTGCTGGACGTGGTGCTCGGTACGTCCGACGGCTGAGCTTTCCACACAGCGGGGGGCTGGGCACGTGGCCGCGTGGGTCGACGTATCCTGCGGGGCTATGGAATACGTCTCCTTTGGAGATACCGGCTTGCGCGTCAGCCGACTGGGCTTTGGCGCAGCGCCGATCGGGTACCTCGGAACCGAGCGGGAGCAGGTGGCCAAGGTCATCGATGTGCTCCTGGACGGCGGGGTCAATCTGATCGATACCGCCGCCTGCTACCCCGGGTCCGAAGAGGCGCTGGGGCCGATCCTCGCCGACCGGCGGGACGCGCTGGTGCTGATCACCAAGGCGGGCCACGGCCAGGGCGAGGACCAGCCGGACTTCAAGCCCGCCACGATCCGTGACAGCATCGACCGCTCCCTGCAGCGGCTGGGGACCGATCGGCTGGACGTGGTGCTGCTGCACTCGTGCGACCTCGAGACCTTGCAGGACGGCCATGCCCTGGAGGCGCTGGCGCAGGCCAAGACCGACGGCAAGGCCCGGTTCATCGGCTACAGCGGCGACAACGAGGCGGCGGCCTGGGCGGCGGCCCACGAGGCGATCGACGTGATCGAGACGTCGGTCAGCATCGCCGACCAGCACAACATCGACCACGTGCTGCCGATCTGTCAGCAGCACGGCGTGGGCGTGCTGGCCAAGCGGCCGATCGCCAATGCGGCGTGGAAGGACCTGGACCAGCAGCAGGGGCTGTATCAGAAGTACGCCGAGACCTACACGCAGCGGCTGTCGGCGATGAACGTGACGCCGCACGAGCTGGGCTACTACGGGCACGCGGATGTGGAGTGGCCGGAGATCGCGCTGAAGTTCACGCTGGCGATTGAGGGGGTGCACTGCGCAATCGTGGGGACCACCAGCGTGACCAGCGCCCAGGCGAACCTCGCCGCCGAGCTGAAGAACCCGCTTCGGGAGCAGGTGGTCCAGCGGCTGCGCGACGCGTTTGCGGCGGCGCAGGCGAACGCGGGCGAGTCGTGGCAAGGGCAGACATGATTGGGTAGGAGGCGTTAATTCGTCGGCTGGTCGGCCCGCCACGCGTCAATCAACTCGATGACGCTCGGCTTTGTGTCGGCCCACAACCACGGCACGCGCAGCCACAGCCCGTCGAGCACCGGCTGCGGAACACCCCCTCGGCGGTGTTTGACATGGGCCCATTGTATGCGTGTGGCTTGCGCTTCGGTGCGGCAGCCTCGCTAGTTCACCGGGATGCTGACCCACGTGTGGTGCGGGCCGACGGCGACGCGTTGGAGCACGTGCAGCCGCAGGGCCCCGCCGAGGCGGTGGACCAGCCCGCTGGCCAGGTCCGGGCGGTCGGTGAACAGGTGGACGATCGGCGAGAGGCTGGTGTCCATCCGCGTCTGGCGGACGGTCAGTTGCAGCAGCGCGCGGTGTTCATGGGCCCATCGGCGGGTCTGGATCAGGTCGAGGATGGCCGCGCGGGCGTCGTCGCTGTCGGTGGCCCGCAGCAGGTGCAGCCGGCCGTCCTGGTCCAGGACCAGCTGGGTCTGCGGGTGCTGGGGGCTGCGAGCGTCCAGGGCCAGTCCGCCGGGGATGGTCGGCCGCGGCTCGCGGAGCAGCAAAGCGGCCAGGTCGGGGCGGTCGGCGTCGCCGTCGGCATCCGCTTCCGCCTGCGGCGCGGATCGCGGGGCCGACGAAAAGGACTCTGACCCCTCTTCCCCGGCGGCGGGTTGCCGGGCGTCGACGGCGGCGAACGGGTCGTCGTCGACCAGCTCGGCCGTCGCGTTGGACCAGGCCTGGGCGATGTCGGCGGCGGCGTCGATGGCCGCGTCGTAGCCGACGTTTGCGTCGATCGGGGTCGTCGTGCCCTCGGCGGCGTCGGGGGGCGAAAAGGGGTCAGACCCCTTTTGGGCGGCGTCGGGTTGACGGGGGGCCGGGCGGGGCGCGGCCTTGGGTGCGGCGGGGGCGTCGACCTGGGCGTCGAGCCAGGTCATCAGCTGGTCCCAGGCCGGGCCGTCGTCCCAGCCGCCCAGCTGCCGCACACTCACGGGCACCATCTTGTCCAGGGCCGCGGTCATCCGTACAGGCCGGCCCAGCGCGGCCCCGGCTTCGCCGGCCAGCAGCGAGGCGGCCTCCTGGTCCAGCGGGTTGCCCACGGGCACCAGGTGCAGCCGGTCCAGCCCGGGCCGGTCGTCGCCGGGCGTCCACCGCTGGATCAGCCGTGCGGCCGCCGCCAGGGCCGCGCCGTCGGTGCCGGTCATCAGCAGGCCCCGGCCAACGTGGACCAGCCGGGCGTCACGCGTGTCGGCGGCGAGGCTGTCGTCCAGGTGGATCAACACCCGGCCCAGCCGATCGCCCGCCGCCCCGCCGGCCAGCAGGTCGAGCACGTGGTGCAGTTCATCCGCGTCGTGCAGCGCTTGGTCCTGGGCGGCATCGCGACCGCTGCCGGGCCGCTGCGGGTACACCAGCTCCAGTTCCAGGGCACCGGCGTCGGCGTGCACGATCAGTACCGGGCCGTGCCGCTGCGCCAGCCGCTGGGCGTGCTGGGTCAGCCACGCTCCGGCCAAGCCCGGCAAGTTGCCCAGCACCACCGCCTCGGCGGCGACGGGGGCCGCCTGCGGCTGGGTCTGGTCATCCCGCGGGTTCACGGGCGCCACCACCGGCTGGGCCAGCCGCAACCCCGTGCGGTCGGTCGACCGGCGGGCGGGCGGCTGAAGGTCTTCGCCCGCCGCCTGGCCGGGTGCCCGGCGACCCGCGGCGGGTTTGGGGTTGAGCTTGATCGGGCCACGGGGCGCAGCATCCGCATCGTCGTCATGCCCCGCCGCGGTCGGCGGCTTGCCCGCCGGGTCATGCGGACGCCGGCCGGTGAGGAACAGGTCGGCCAGCTCGTCGAGCGTGTGGTCGTGGCGGTTGTCATCCATGACGTGTCGAGGGGGTAGGGGGGTCGGCGTCCTGCCGGGATGCGGGTGTCGGGAATCGGGTGTCGCGTTGCTCGTCCGGCTTCACACTTCCGGCTTCAAGCTTCTGGCTAACCGCTAACCGCTAATCGCTAACGGCTAACAGCCAACCGCTAGACCACTTCCAGCACGTTGTTGACCCCGCCCATGCCGTTGTCTTCAACGGCCTGGTTGTGCGGGTCGGGGGTCCATCGGCCGTCGATCACGAGCCGGTAACGGTACCGGCCGGGCCGGATGTCCACGCGGGCCTGCAGCACGCCCAGCCGCTCGTCGCGACGCAGCGGGGTGCCGTGCGGGTCCCAGTTGTTGAAGTCGCCGGCCACACTGATGGTCTGGCCCAGGTCGGTGGGCTGGACGAACAGGGCGCCCTGGGCCACGGGCCGGACCCCGAACAGTCGGGCCAGCTGCTCACGTCGGGCGGGCGTGGCCGGGGCGGGGGCGTCGGTCGTTGCCGTGGCTTCGGCGGGGCTGCGGTCGATGACCAGCGGGCCAGCGGTGGCGGGTTGCATCCCTGCGGCGCTGATCGTGGGCCCAGCGGGCATGGCGGCGTCCATGGTCTGCACGTCGGGCTCGGCCGGGTTCGCAGCTTCACCGGCGGGTGTGGCGTCGAGCTGCTCGTCGTCGCGGGCCTCGGCCGCGATGCGAGCCTGCAGGGCAGCGCTGCGGGCCGAGAGGGCCCGGGCCCGCTCGACCAGCTCGGCCGCTCGGCTCATGCCCGGGGCCGACCGGTGCGACGTGCCGTCAGACATGCCAGCGACTCCCGCCATGCTCGGCTGCTCGTCCTCGACCTCGCCGAGCACCCGCTCCACGGCCGCCTCCTCCGGCGGTCGTGGCGGCGGATGGGCCATCAGCCAGTCGGCCAGCTCCTCGAAGTCTTCCATGCCCCGGCTGGACGGGTCGTACTCGGTGATCGGCTGGCCGAAGCTGGCCGCCTCCTTGAGCTTGCTGTTGAAGTTGATCACCAGCGGCAGCAGGTCTTCGGGGAAGTGCTTTTTCAGCTCCGCCAGGATCTCCCGCGCCAGCTTGGTCCGCACGTCGTACATCGTCGGCAGCACGCCGAACCGCACGTGGTGGCCCACCCGCCGGGCGAGCATCCGGATCGTCTGCGTCTGCCGCACCGACCCCTGCATCGCGAAGTAGCCCGTCTCGACCGGGATCAGCACCTCGTCCGCCGCCCGCAGGGCGTTGAACGTCAGCAGCCCGATCGACGGCGGGCAGTCGATGACCACAAACCGGTACCGGTCCGCCGCCGGGGCGAGCACCTGGGCCAGCCGACGGTCCCGGTCGGGCACCCCGGTCAGCCGCGGCTCCAGGCCCGCCAGGCTCATCGACGCCGGGCACAGGTCCAGGTGCTTGCTGATCTGCCAGGTGATGTCCGGCAGGCCGATGGTCCCGTCCAGCCCGTGGGCCAGCAGGTCCGCGACGCTCCGGGTCACCTGTTCGTCCGGCACGGCCAGGCCCAGGGCGCAGTGGCCCTGCGGGTCCATGTCGACCAGCAACGTCCGATGCCCCCGCGCCGCGAGGGTGGCGGCGAGGTTGATCGAGACGGTGGTCTTGCCGCAGCCGCCCTTCTGATTGATGATCGAAATGGTCCGCAACGCGACCGCCTTGTCTGCTGCTGCCCGTGGTCCCGGGCCCGAGCTGGCTTTTCGGACACGAGCGTCAGCCGTGACGCCCGTCACAAGGCGTTATCGGGATGGGCGGCGGCGGCGCTTGCAAATTGTGATGTGGACGGCCCGAAGACCGGTTGTCGGGAGCCGGCTGGTCACCCCCACGGCTCCAAGATCATCTGCCCGCTGCCCCGCTGCCGGCCGTCAATCAATTGACGGCCGACGCTTTTTACGCTGGCGGCCGATGCACCTGATTCTCGGCAGCCGATCCCCGCGGCGGGCCGACTTGCTGCGGCAAGCCGGCGTGGGGTTCGCCGTGCATGTGCCGCCGTTTGAGGACCCCGCGACACCCGCCGGCGATGCGGACCCGCAACGGCTGGCGTCGCAACTCGCGTGGCGGAAGGCCCGCAGCGTCTGGCGGGACCTGGACGCGGCATCGCGGCACGAGTCGCTGGTGCTGGGGGCAGACACGATCTGCGTGGGCGGCGGGGGTCGGCTGATCGGGACGCCCGAGTCGGCCGAGCAGGCCCGGCGGATGCTGGCGGGTTTCGTTGGAACCACGCATCGGGTGGTCAGCGGGGCGGCTCTGATCGGCGATGGAGTCGACGAGCGGCTGGCGGACGTGGCCGTGGTCACGTGGGGGCAGGTGTCGGCGGACACCATCGACACGTATGTCGCCAGCGGGGAGTGGGCGGGTAAGGCGGGGGGGTACAACCTAGCCGAGCGGGTGGCGGCGGGGTGGCCGATCACGGTGGAGGGCGATCCGGCGACGGTGATGGGCGTGCCGATGCGGAAGCTGTTGCCGGTGTTGCGGGAGCTGCTTTAGTCACGCCGCTTGCGGCTTACGGGTGGCGATGTTGCGTAGAATGAAGGCATGAACCGCTCGCTCACCTACACCATCCTGATCCACGAGACGGAGCCGGACGAGACGGGGTATTGGGTCGATGTGCCAGCCTTGCCCGGGTGCGTCACGCAGGGTGAGACGCTGGAGGAGTGCATCGCCCACGCGAGGGAAGCGATCGAAGGACATATCGAGACACTCGCCGACGTGGGTGAGCCGGTGCCGATCGACGACGTGGTCGAGAGTGTGCGGGTCACGATCTCGCCGAGCCCGACTTCTGCCGCGGCATGACGCGCAGGGGCACTTGGAACGCGAGGTTGCTGGTCAAGGCGCTGCGGCGGGCTGGCTTTAAGCCGGTGCGGCAGACCGGTAGTCATCTGCACCTGAAGCACCCCGAGCGGCCGGGTGTGGTGACGGTTCCGATGCACCGGGGCGATCTGCGTTGGGGCACGCTGAAATCGATATTGAAGCAGGCTGGCCTGACCGAGCAGCAGTTGCGGGATCTGCTGTAGGGAAGCCGCTTGCGGCTTAGCGGGTGGCGATGCGGCGTGCTAAGCCGCAAGCGGCTTTCGCAGCGGTGGGTGGCGGGGCATGTGCTAAGCCGCGAGCGGCTTCTGTAGCGGGGCGTGTGCTAAGCCGCGGGCGGCTTTAGGTTGTGGTGATGGCGGGCAGCATCGAGCGGGTGATGAGTGGGGCGGATCGGTCGCCGGTGGCGGCGGCGGGGCGGTTGGGGCTGCGGGCGCTGACGCCGGGGTATCGGGCGGCGGTGGCGGTGCGGAACGCGATGTTCGATCACGGGCTGCGGACGCCGCGGGACCTGGGCCGGCCGACGGTGTCGATCGGGAACCTGACCACCGGCGGGACGGGCAAGACGCCGATGGTGATCGACACGTGCTCGCGGCTGGCGGCGGCGGGGCAGTCGCCGGCGGTGTTGATGCGGGGTTATGGGGACGACGAAGTGCGGGAGTTGCGGGACGCCGGGCTGCGGGTCGAGCCGGACGCGGACCGGTCGGCGGCGGCGGGGCGGGTGTTGGAGGCCCAGCCGGGGACGACGTGCTTTGTGCTGGACGACGGGTTTCAGCACCGGCAGGCGGCGCGGGACCTGGACGCGGTGCTGATCGACACGACGCGGCCGTGGGGCCACGGGGCGGTGCTGCCGCGGGGGCACCTGCGGGAGCCGGCGTCGGCGCTGCGGCGGGCCGACGCGGTGATTCTGACGCGGTGCGGGCAGGCGGGGCCCGAGGCGGCGCAGGCGGTGGAGGACCGGGTGCACGAGTTGGCCGAGCCGGCGGTGGTGGGGCGGGTGGCCTCGGTGTTTGCCGGGCTGGTGGAGACGCCCGCCCCGGACGAGGGGTCGGGAGGCGGCGAGGTTGCCCACGAGGCGGAGCACCTGCGGGGGCGGCGGGTTGTGGCGGTGTCGGGGATTGGCAACCCGGCGGCGTTCGGGGCGATGCTGCGGCAGGCGGGGGCCACGCTGATGCACCACCTAGAGCTGCCGGACCACCACGCATACCGGCACGCGGACCTGCGTCAGGCGTGGAGCCTCGCCCGGCAGCACCGCGTCGACGCGGTGGTCACGACGCAGAAGGATTACGTGAAGTGGGCCCCGCTGCTGGCCCAGACCCACACCGCGGGCCGGCCGCCGGCACCGGTGCTCCGGCCGGTGCTGGCGCTGCGCTGGCTCGCGGGGGAGTCGGCGTGGTCGGCGCTATTGGCCGAGCGGCTGGGGCCGGGCCTGGCCCGGGCGAGTTAGGCCGCGCCATGGACCGCGGCTACCGCCGCGCGGTACCCCCCGCTCACGCCGCCTTCCGCCGGGACTGGGT
Source organism: uncultured Phycisphaeraceae bacterium (assembly GCA_964625505.1). GTDB lineage: Bacteria > Planctomycetota > Phycisphaerae > Phycisphaerales > Phycisphaeraceae > CAZVBW01. The sequence goes on along the minus strand of CAZVBW010000006.1, from coordinate 6,767 downwards.
CGCGTCGGCGACCAGGTCGGCCAGCTCGTGGAAGTGGAACGGCTTGTGGAAGATGCCCGCCGCCCCGTAGTCCTCCGCCAGATCATCGAGCCGCCTGGACTTATCACCGGTGATGTAGATCACCGGCGTCTTCGCCCCGTCGACGGCCATATGCATCCGCTCCTGCACACTGAACCCGTCGCCTGCGGGCATGTTGATGTCCAGTACCAACACGTCCGGCTGCTCCTCACGCGCCATCTCCAACGCGATGCATGCGTCGTGAGCCTGGCACACCTCAAGGCCGAGCTTCTTAAAGCGGACCTTGAGCGCCTCGACCAGTGCAGGGTCGTCGTCAGCGATGAGAATCTTGATGCGCGGTGCCCGGATCATGTTTGGTCCTCTCTAACGGTCTGAGCAGACCCCCCCAGGTCATCGTGAGTCCATAAGCCGTCTGGCTTAAAGTCATATCGAACCATTACCGGCCAGACTTTGCAGAGCCGACAGAATCTCTTCCGCTTCGTAAGGCTTGCGGATGAACGCTTGGCCGCCCGCCGCCTGGGCTTCGAATCGGGCCTCGTCCTGCACGTTGGCCGACATGAAGATCACCGGCACGTCGCGTGTGCTTGGCTCGGACCGCACCCGTCGACACACTTCAAACCCGTCGATCCCCGGCAGCCGGATGTCCAGCAGCATCGCCCGCGGCGGCCGGGCGGTCGCCTCGTCGACCGCGGTCAGGCCGTTGGCGGCGTGGCGGACCGACCAGCCCGACGCGGTCAGCCGCACCTTCAGGGCCGCGGCGATCAACGGTTCGTCCTCCACAATCAGCACGTCCGGCAACATCGATATCTCATGCGGCATCGGCTAACTCCCGACCCCCGGTCCCAAACGCACGCCCGCAAACTCCGGGCAGTTCCGTGATCTGATACCGGCGACCTCGCCCGACCGATCCGAGCAGCTCCATGACCTCTTTCGCGGGCCGCTCATCGGCCTGCTGGGTGCCCAACCCGGCCAGCCATTCCCGTGCATCGGGCCGCGGCACGATGACCAGCAGCCCCCCGCCGTTCATGGGTAGGACCAGGTCCATCGCATGCGTTCGGCGCACCAGCTGCTGGTACAGCTTCTCCTGCATCGCGTCGTCCGGGGCCCGCAGCCGGACCACGGTCGCGGGGCAGAGCACCCTCGTGCTGCGGACGGCCTGGACGTACTGCTCCAGGACCGCGGGCGACCAGACGGGCAGGCTGAAGGCGAAGGTGCTGCCGCGGCCAACCTCGCTGCGGACGGTGAGCCGCCCGAGGTTGAGCCAGGCCAGTTCTTTGGCGATGTTCAGCCCAAGGCCGAAGCCCTTGGCCGACGTCTTGTGCGGGTCGCCCAACTGCTGAAAGCGACTGCCCAGCACCTGCAGGTCCCCGGGATCGATGCCCGGCCCGCTGTCGGTGACCTGGACCCAGAGCCGGCCGGCATCGCGCTTCGTGGACACCGACACCACCGAGCCGGGCGTCGAGAACCTGATCGCGTTCACGACGAGGTTGATGATCACCCGCCCGGCCTTGGCGCGGTCGCAGAAGACCTGCAGCCCGCCGTTGGCCGGGTCCAGCTCGAGGCTCACGCCCTTGGCCAGGGCCCGCTGGGACAGGATCGGCTCGACCGACGCGATGACCTGCGACCACGTCTGCACCCGCCGGTCCACCCGCAGTGTCCCGTGCTTGAGCTTGGAGCTGTCCAGGAAGTCGTCCACCATCTCGGCGAGTTCGTCGGTCGCCGTGGTAATGAATCCGAGGTACGACCGCTGCTCGTCGGTGATCGGGCCGCCCAGTTCGTCTTCGATGATCTTGGTGAACTCTCGCACGACCGTCAGCGGCGTGCGGAACTCATGAGCCACGTTGTCGACGAAGCGATGGGCTGTCTCGCTGAGTGCCCGCAGTTCTTTGTTCTTCTCGGCGAGCCGACGGTTGACCCTGACGACCTCCCGGGAGCGACCCTGCAGCTTCCGTTCGGCCTTGACCCGCTGCCTGACCTCGGCGGCGAGCGAGCGGTTGGCCCGCGACAGCTGCGTGGTCCGCTGCTCGACCTGCAGCCGAACCCGCTCGGTCCGCCCGCGGGCCAGCGCCAGCAGCAGGGCGAGCATGATCGACAGAGCCGAGCCGCCCAGGGCCACGACCCACGGCTGGCCGGTCTGGTGCTGCCGGACAAACGCGGCGGTGGCCACGCCGTCGATCTGCCAGTGGCGGCCGGCCAAATCGAAGTGCCGCGTGACCCGCCAGTCGGTTTGGGGTCTCGAGGATGAGGCGAAGATGATCGGCGAGCCGGGGGTCGGGGCCTGGTCGCGGATCGTGATGGCGACCGACTCGAATAGCTCGCCCGGCAGGGCGTTGGCGATCAGGCTGTCCACGCCAAGCACCCCGATGACGACACCCTGGACCTCCGCCGGTTCGTCGCCGGTCGCCGGCTCGGATGCAAAGACCGGCGTGATCGCCAGCAGCCCCCGCTGCGGCCGGGGGCCGACGAGGTCCACCGGCGAGCTCAGCGCAGTGGCACCCGTGGCGCGGGCTCGCTCGAGCGCCTCCCGCCGGGTCGGCTCGCTGCTGATGTCGAACCCCCGGGCACGGGGCGAACCGGTGTTGGAGTTGATGTAGTAGGCCGGGAAGTATTCGGCCTGTTCCGATGCCGTGGCCATCTGCCCCGGGCCGATCCGCTCCACGACTGTATAGCTGTCGAACCACTCGGCGCGACCGGCCGCCTCATGCTCGGCCCGCTCCGCGACGGTGACCCGCGGGGCCCACGCCAGGGCGAGCAGCGACGGGTGGCGCTGCCGCTGCGCCTCGCAGAACAGCTCAAACTCACGGCGGTCCACGAACTGCGACGAGTCGTACAGCGTCCGGATCGCTTCGACCAGGTGCAGGTGGTCCCGCAGTTCCCTCTCGACACGCATTGCCTGCTGGTCGGTGACCTGCTCCAGGATCGCGTGAGCCCGCCGTGTCTCATCGACCTGAAGCCGGTACGACGTGGTCCCGCTGATCAGCAACCCCGAGACCAACACGATCGTCGGCAACATCCACCGCCGCCACTCCCCGAACCGGTGGCCCGGCGGGTCGGCTGGCTCGGCACCGACCGGTGGCGGGGCCTGCCGCGGCCTCAGACGCCCCCACGTCAACCGGAAAATATGGCTCACGGGTGCAGCATCGGACCGCCGCCGCATCGACTGAAGCCCGCCGATGAACCGTTCAGCGATAACTTCACCCGGACCCGCAACCCGCCATCCTTCATGGACCTCGACCGGGTCACAGCGCGTGGGGTGCCGCCCATTGGCCCGAGGCCGATGTTCGCTCCTGCGGGGCCCGTGGTCCGGACACCGCTCGCCGCCAGGCCGACGAGCGGTGCCACCGCTCTGCGATGCATCCGGGCCATGTCGTCAGCTACAGCCCGCCCAACCGGCCGGGGGCCGTCCCGGCCCTCACATCGCGGCAACCAATGCCTTGCCCGGGCAGGGGTCGGATCGCCTTGCCGGTTCACCCCGCCACGTGCCAGCTGACCTTGCACACGTCGCCCACGTAGTGGATCCGGATCTTGTTCGTCACGCCCGGCGTGCCCAGCGGCTCGCCCTTGACAATGACCACCGCGTCGCCCTGCTCGGCCCAGCGATTGTCCAGCAGCAGGCGGTCGATCTCACCCACGAACGCCTCGCTGTCCTCGGGCCGGGGCATCTCCACGGGCCGCACGCCGAACATCAGCGTCATCTGCCGCAGCGCGACCGGGTTGGAGCTCACCGCCAGGATCGGCGTGGGCAGGCGGTTCTGCGAGAGGTACCGCGCCCCGCCGCCCAGCTCGGACCACATGACCACATACAACGGCCGCAGGTCGCCCACGATCGTGCTCACCCCGTGGGCCAGCGCCGCGGTGCGGTACCGCGTCTCCTGCAGCCGCTTGGGTGCCCGCCCGACCCACGCCTCGCCAAACAGGTAGCTCTCCGCGGCCTTGGCCGTCGCGTGCATCACCCGGCAGGCGTCCACCGGGTACTGCCCGACCGCCGTCTCGCCGCTGAGCATCACCGCGTCGGCGCCGTCAAAAATCGCGTTGGCCACGTCCGACACCTCCGCCCGCGTCGGCGTCGCCGTGTCGATCATCGACTCGAGCATCTGCGTCGCCACGATCACCGGCTTGCCGTGGTCGTGAGCCTTCTTGATGATCCGCTTCTGCAGCACCGGGACCTCCGCCAGGTCCATCTCCACGCCCAGATCGCCGCGGGCCACCATCACCGCGTCCGACTCGTTGAGCACCCCGTCCAGGTCCTCGATCGCCTGGGGCTTCTCGATCTTGGAGATGATCGGCAGCTTGTTCTCCTGCCGGATCCCCCGACCCCGCCGGCCGTAGCTCTTGAGCAGCTCCCGCAGCTGCACCACGTCCTCGGACCGCCGCACGAACGACAGCGCCAGGAAGTCCAGGCCGTTCTCCACCGACCACTTCACGCACTGCCGATCCCACTCGGTCAGCGACGGCGCCCCGACCCGCGTCTCGGGCAGGTTGACGCCCTTCTTCGCCGACAGCTCACCGCCGGTGGTCACCGAGCAGACCAGCCGCGGCCCGGTCTCACCGGCTTCGTCATCGCCGGCAACCTTCTCGGTCACCAGCAGCCGGATGGCCCCGTCATTGATTAGCAGCCGCTGACCCTCCTCGACCTCCTCCACCATCTCGTCATACGTGGTGCCGAGGTACACGATGTTCGTTTCCGGGTCGCGGTAGCAGGTGTCCAGGTCCCGGATGACTTCGACGTGGTCGCCCCGCACCAGCTGCAGTGAATCGCCAGCCACCTCGAGCACCCGAATCTTGGGCCCCGACAGGTCGCCCAGGATGCCCAGCGGCAGCCCCGCCTGCTCCGACGCGGCCCGGGCGGCGTCGAGGGCTTTGGCGAACCAGTCGAACCCGCCGTGCGAGAAGTTGATGCGGACCACCCGCACGCCCTCGTGGAGCATCTGAGCGATGGTGTCGACCTCGGCCGTGGCCGGCCCGAGCGTCGCGATCAACTTGGTCAGGATCGTCGGGGGGGGCAGCTGTGGCACTTGGGGAAGATACCCGGGTCGTGTGAACACGCGGTTTGGCAGGTGGCCGGTGCATCTAAACTGACGTCATGGTCGACGCCCCCGCGATGCTTGCCGTGCTGGCCCCGCCCCTGCTGGCAGCGACCAATGGGATGATCATCTGGGCGATCGTGATGTTCTTCGTTGCGCTGGTGCTGGTCGCGCTGGAGGTGGTGATCCCGTCCGGCGGGCTGCTGGGCTTGCTTGCCGCACTCTGCGCGGCGGGCGGGGTGTTCCTGCTGTTCCGCGTCGATACGGCCGCCGGACTCGCCGGGGCGCTGGGCGTGCTGATCGCGATCCCGATCATCCTCGCGTTCATGATCAAGTACTGGGAGTACACCCCGCTGGCCAGGCTGCTGATCCTCCGCGACGATCAGGCCGGCGACGCCCCGGGCCCCGGCCAGCCCGACCCGGCCCAGGCGGGTGACGCCGCGCCCTCGGCGGTGCCGGTCGTCGGCACCCAGGGCAAGGCGCTGTCGGACCTGCGGCCCGTCGGGGCCTGCATCATCCAGGGCCGACGCATCGACTGCCACGCCGACGGCCCGATGATCGAGCAGGGTCAGACCGTCCGGGTGACACACGTCGAGCCGATGCAGATCAAAGTCCGTGCCGTGCTTTAACGGTGCACCGTGCCGCACACCGCCGAGCCGCGAACCGGCTAGCTCCGCGCGGGCACCCCCCGCACCACCGCCCCGTCCGCCACGTCCCGCGTCACCACCGCTCCCGCGGCCACCACCGCCCGCTGGCCGATGCTCAGCCCCGGCAGCACCCGCGCCCCAAGGCCCACCAGCGCCAGCGGCTCGACCGTCACCGACCCGCCCAGCACCGCGCCGGGCCCGATGTGCACACACGCCCCGAGCCGGTTGTGGTGCTCCACGATCGCGCCGCTGTTGACGATCGTTCCCTGGGCCACATGAGCCTCCGCGTTGATCACCGCCTGGGCCCCAACGAACACGCCCCGGCCCAGCCGGACGCTCCGGGCCACCGCCGCCGAGGGGTGCACCAGCCGGCCGATGTGCCGGTGCTGGGCGTCGAGCCGCTGGAGCAGCTGGGCGCGGCTGGCGTTGTCGCCGATGGCCGGCAGGATGTCCGCCTCGGCCAGCCGTGGGTCGTCGGGCCGCAGCAGCAGATCGTCGCCGCGGTCCGTGGCATCGATGCGGTCGTCCAGGAAGCCCAGCACCTCCCGCCCGGCTGCCGCCGCGGCCTCGGCCAGCACCGCGCCGTGGCCGCCGGCGCCGTAGATCACCAGGGGTCGGTCCATGTCAGGCTCTCCGCGCGGCGTGGGTGGATCGGTGGCCCGCCGATAGCCGATGCTACCGCCCGCGGCCCTGCTGCCGCCGTTGCTCTACACTCGCCGGCCTTGAGTGTCCGCTGATGGTGCGTTACGAACTGACCTGCCCGCAGTGCCAGGCGAAGCGGCACAGCCCCTTCGTCCGCATCGGCGCGGTGACCGTCTGCAAACGGTGCAACGCCCGCTATCGCATCGACGAGCAGCACCTCACGAAGCAGATCCAGCGGCCCGGCAAAGAAGCCGCCGCCGACCCCGACGCCGACGCGTCCAGCCCCCGCGACGCCGACGCCGCCGGCGGCCTCTCGGGCCTCAGCCAGCTCATGCAGCCCGCCCGGCCCCGCCGGCCACGCTCACGCAGCAACCCACCCCCCACCGCCCGCACCGCCGCCGCCGCCGCAACCTCCACCACCCTCGCCTCCCGACCC
>CAZVBW010000005.1:0-90765 GCA_964625505.1 uncultured Phycisphaeraceae bacterium | reverse complement strand
GTTGGAGCGGGGCGAGGTGGACTGGGCAACGTTTACGAGCGGATCGACGGTGCGGAACCTGGTGGATTTGCTGGGGGATCGGCGCGGGTTGTTGGATGGGATGAAGGTGGCGGCGATCGGGCCGATGACGGCGGCGGCGGCGCGGGGGGCGGGGCTAAAGGTGGATGCGGAGGCGGTGGTGCCGGGGGGGGGGGGGGTGGGGGGGGGGGGGGGGGTGCCCGGAGGTTGATCCGACGCTTCGCTGCGCTCAGCTGTCGGCTTCACAGAAGCGAGGGCGGAGGTCTGCGGCTCAACCGGATGTGGGGGGTCAGGCGTCGGTGATGAGGAGGATGTGGACTTCGCGGGGGCCGTGGACGCCGGTGACGAGGACGCCTTCGATGTCGGCGGTTTTGGACGGGCCGGTGATGAAGGCTTGGGAGGCGGGCAGGTCGGCGGGGGCGTGGTTCTGGAGGCGGGCCATGTAATCGAACATGTCGGGGACGATGTCGCTGGCACGGACCAGGGCGATGTGGATGGGGGGGACGAGGGACGGTCCGCGGCTGCGGCCCCCGGAAGCGGAGCGGCCGGTGGTGCAGACGAGGGTGCCGGTCTCGGCGAGTGCGGCCTGGACGCCGGTGATGCCGACGTCGGCGTCGTACTGGGGGTCCATGGGGTTGGCGGCGCTTCGGGGGGTTCCGGGGGTGCCGGCGTCGCTGGTGAGGGCGACGCGGGTGACGCCTTGAGCGTCGAGCACGGCGTCGATATCCATCACCTCCAACGCGTCGGGCTGGACCGCAGCCCGCTTCGCGTCGGCCTCGACGAGCCGGCGGGTCAACTCGGCGGGGGCGTCGGCAAGCGTCGTGCGATGCACCTGCATGCCGACGGTGGTGGCCTTGTCGGCGAAGAGGGTGGGCAGGTCGTCGTCGGCGGTGGCGAGGCGGACGAGCGTGTCGTCGAGGGCCGGGGGGGCGGGCACGGCGACGGGCTGATCGCCATCCCGCTCGAGGGAGGTGCGGACGCGGGCGAGCAGGTCGGCGAGGGATTCGCCGGGGGTGGGTTGGGTGGGGGTGGACATATGCAAGAAGACCCACGCCCGGGAGGGCGTGGGTCTTCAAATTGGATTAGGCCGGAGATAGAGAAAGCATCTGCATGGCACGTTGGACGATGTGCTCGGTGGACAGGCCGCAGTACCACATGAGGTCGGCGGGGGTCTTGCCGGACTTGGGCAGGCGGGAGACGTGCATCTGGTTGACGGTAAATCCGTCGCCGGTGAAGGACACGGCGTCGGCGACGGCGCTGCCGATGCCGCCGGCGTAGTTGTCTTCGATGGTCAGGACCATGCCGTTGTTGTCGTTGGCCAGGTCGCAGAGGGCTTCTTCGTTGAACGGCAGGCTGTAGAGGTCGACGAGGGTGGCGTCGATGCCCTGTTCGTCGAGGGCATCGAGGGCGGCGTTGGCCTCGTGGACCATGTAGCCGGACGCGACGATGAGCAGGTCACGGCCCTCGCTGAGGACCTGGTGGCCGCCGAGCTCGAACTTGTCCGCGGGGCCGTAGAGAAACTCGGTGTCCGGTCGGAGGGTGCGGAGGTAGCACGGGCCATGGTGCTCGGTCATGGCGAGCATGAGGGCGTGGGTCTGGAAGGCGTCGCTGGGGGTCAGGACATAGCAGCCGGGGGCGCCGGAGGGCAGCTGCATGTTGGAGAACGCGCGGAACCAGGCAACGTCGGCCATGGCCATTTGCGACGGGCCATCGGCGGCGAGGGAGATGCCGGCGTGGCTGCCGACGAGCTTGATGTTGGCGCCGGTGTTGATCGCCATCTCGATCTGGTCGTAGGCGCGGGTGAGGAATCGGCCGAACGTGCTGATGAACGGCACCTTTCCGCCGGCGGCGAGGCCCGCCCCGACGCTGATGATGTTCTGCTCGGCGATCTTGCCTTCGAAGAAGCGTTCGGATAGCGCCTCGTCCTTGCGGAACAGCTCGGCATACGTGGAATTACTCACATCCCCATCTATAGAACACACCCGGCTGTCGGCGTGGCCCATGGCCTTGAGCGACACGCCGAAGGCCCGGCGGGTCGCGTACTTGCCGGACTCGAACTTGTCCTGCTGGCCGGCGGCCTGCATGGCGGTGGCGAAGCCGGGCGGGTCTTCCCGCTTGGGGGCGTCGGGCTTTTTGGGGCTCATCAGCCCGATCTTCATCTGGGTGTCGGCGTGGGCCCCGTGCTCGCGGCCGGCCTCGTCGAGCTCTTCGAGGGCCTGGTCCAGGTCATCACCGGTGGCGGCGCTGCCGTGGTGGCCGCCGCCCTGCTGGGACGGGGTGCCCCAGCCCTTGACGGTGTTGGCGACGATGGCGATCGGCGCGGCCTCGGGGTCGAAGCTGGCCTGGGCGTGGGCGGACAGGGCGTCCTTGATGGCCGTGGGCTGATGGCCGTCGATCTCGAGCACGTCGTACCCGGCGGCTTCGAGCTTGGCCTTTGTCGTCGACGCCAGTTGCTGCGTGCTGACCTTGGCGGTCTGGGCCCAGACGTTGCAGTTGAAGATCGGGCACACGGCCTTGAGGTCGTGATCCCGGAGGAAGTCGACGGCCTCCCACACCTGGCCCTCGCGCGATTCGCCGTCGCCGATGAGCACGTAGACGCGCTTGTCCAGGCCGTCCAGCCGGGCGGCGGCGGCGAGGCCGCAGGCGGTGGACAGGCCCTGGCCCAGCGAGCCGGTGGCCGAGTCGAAGAACGGGAAGCCCTCGATGGGGTTGGGGTGGCCGTCGATGGGCGAGTCAATTTCCCGGAGGGTCATCGCATCGTCTTCGGTCATGGCCCGGGTGTCCTCGCCGTGGCCGATGTGGACGCCCAGGTCGGCGCAGGCGGCGTAGATGATGGGCACGGCGTGGCCCTCGGAGAGGACCAGGCGGTCGCTGGAGGGGTGGTCGGGGTTGGCCGGTTCGTAGCGCATGTGTTCGTACATGAGCACGGTGACCAGGTGCGACAGGCTCGCGGCGGAGGTGGGGTGGCCCGACCCGGCGGCGGCGGTCATGCGGAAGGCGAGTTTCGTCAGGTTGACGGCCTTGGCGTGGACCGTGGAGTCGAAGGACATAAGGGCAAGCTCCTGCTGCGGTGTCGAGCGGAGCACTCTACCAGTGGGCGTAGCGGCAGGTGAAGCCGCGCGGAAAGGCAGAAGGACGAGGGCAAAAGGCAGAAGGTTGGCAAGGGCACCGCGCCGGGTGTTTCCACCTTCTGCCTTCGTCCTTCAACCTTCTGCCTTGCTGCTCACTCGTCGTTGTTCCGCAGGGCGCCGGGGCCGAAGGTGATGACGTTCTTGCCCTGCCGCTTGGACTTGAGCGCCATCTGGTCGGCGTGGTCGATGAGCTCCGCGGCGTCGCGGCCGTCCCAGGGATAGCCCGCGAGGCCGCCGGAGATGGTCAGCGTCCCGGGCGCCTCTTCGAGCAGCTTGGGGAACCGGTGCGAGTGCAGCGCCTGCTGGAACCGCTTGGCGGCCTTGAGCACGTCCTGCGGATGTCGGCTGCCCTGTTCCCGCGGCTCGTCGGCCTCCCAGAAGATCACGGCAAACTCGTCGCCGCCGATCCGGGCCACCACGTCGTGGTCCCGCACCGCGGTCTGCATCAGCCGGGCGGCCTCGCGCAGGACTTCGTCGCCCGCGGCGTGGCCGTACTTGTCGTTGTAGACCTTGAAGTCGTCGATGTCGAAGAGCATCACGGTCACCTGCAGCCGCCGTTTCGCGGCGTCGGTGAGGATGCGGTCCAGGGCCTGGTTGAAGTGCCTGCGGTTCCACACGCCGGTCAGTTCATCGCGCGACGCCTGCTCCCGCAGCCCGGTGAGCTTGCGGTCCAGCGCCAGCCACCGGCTCAGCCACTCGGCCCAGGGCCGCAGCGCCGCTTCGCCCGCCGGCGGCGGGGCGTGCAGCACGCCCAGGGCCTGGCCCCGCAGCGCGACCTCGACCGCCGGGTGATGATCCGGGACGTACTCGTCGGCGTCGGCCAACTCGAGGCCGGCAATCCCCGACTGCTCGGCCGCCAGCCGCAGCGCGAGCCCGGCCGCGTCGCCGCCGTCCAGCATCGCCTCGACTAGGTCCACGTCACCCAAGGCCCCCGACGCCTGGTCCGAGGCATGAACCGGCGGGCTCGATGGGTCCGTGGCGGGGGGTAGCACGGCGTGCGCCCGGACGTCCACCGGATGCCCATTCGGATGCTCATTAACCGCCGGCGGCCCATCGACTCGGCCCTCCAGCGCCGCGGCCAACCGGTCGCCGCTGCCCCGGCCGCCGTCGAGCACCTCCCAGCCGGCGGCCTCGAGCGAGCCACGGTCGTGGCCGGTCTGCGGGTCCAGCAGCAGCAGCAGGCGGGTGTCCGGCGCGGTGCGGTGCATCGCCCGGGCCACCGCCAGCGGCTCGTCCTCAAGGCCCGACGCCAGCCCTGCCACCGCGTCGTACGACCGCTCGCCCAGCCGGCCCAGTGCATCTAAATAGTCCTCGGCCCGCTGCAGCTCCCCGTTGGCCGGACCGACGCCCGCCGCCTGCCGCAGCTGGTCCAAGAGCTCCTGCGGCCCCACGACCAGCACCGACCCGCCGGTCCAGCGGGTGTCGCCGGCTCGTTTGGCTTGCTCGGTAGTCGGTTGCACGGTGGGCACTACTTCTCTCCCCGGGCGTGGGTCGGGCCAGCGTCCAGCAGGGCCGACAGCTCCTCGGCGGTGACTTCCACCTGCGGCCCCGGGTCCTGCCGCAGCTTCACCAGCAGCGACCGCAGCTTGCCGCCGGGCCCGCGACGGGCCGGCTCGTCGGCGGGCTCGGTGTCCGCGTCACTAGCCGCGGCTCCTTCAACAGACGGCTGCCGGGCCTGAAGCGCTTCATCGGCGTCCAGCTCGGCGGCGACGGCCTCGGAGCCCGCGGCCGCGACGGGGGCGGGGCCGACCTTCGCCACCTGGGCGGGCTCCGGCTCGGCGGTCTGCCCCGGCGTCGTCGCATTGGCCGCGTCGGCCGGTGCCCGCTTGAGCACGGCCTGTGCCCCGTCCCGCGGCGGGTGGTAGTGCCAGACATCGACCCCCGGGTGGTGACGCCGCACCGCCCGCGCCAGCGATGCCCCGGTGGGCCAGCGGTCGGGCTCGATCAGCATCACAGCCACCACGGAAGTCCTCGCCAGTGCCTCCATTACCGCCGGCGCATCCGCGACCAGCCGGGGCCGCAGCCCCCGCCGACGCAGCAACCCCAACAGCGGGGCCGGCGGCAAGCTCCGGCCGTCGCTGAGCACCACGCACACCGGTCCAGGCGTCGAAGCGGTGGGGCGATGGGCGGCGGCCATCACTCAATCCTACCGCTCAAACCGGCCCGCACCCGCAAGCCCACGCGGCAAGACCCGGGGTGCACCTTTGGGCACCCGCGCCACCCGCACAGCCCTCCCAAACCCCCTCATTCACCACTGCAGTAACATCCCCGAAGCCGCGGGCCGCGCGGCCACCCGGAAGCCACGCTCATGATGATCCTCGCCGCCGGCGCGCTCTCCCCCGCCGACATCACGGTGTTCTTGCTGTCGCTCGGACTGCTGCTGGGCCTGGCCCGTCTGCTGGGCGAGGTCGCCCGCGCCCTGGGCCAGCCCGTGGTCTTGGGCGAGATCATCGCCGGTGTCCTGCTGGGCAGCACCGTCCTGGCCAACCTCCATGAGCCGACCTACGACTGGCTGTTCCCCAGCAGCTACGACAGCAACGTCCGCATCTCGCTGGACATGTTCCTGAGCCTCTCGGCCGCCATGCTGCTGCTGGTCGCGGGGCTCGAGGTCGATCTGTCCGTCGTCCGCCGGCAGGGCAAGGCCGCCTTCTTCGTGTCCATGCTCGGCATGCTCGTGCCGTTCGCTTTCGGGTTCGCGCTCGCGTGGTTCCTCCCCAACCAGATCGGCTTCGGCGGCGAGCCGGGCTCGAAGCTGCCGTTCGCCCTGTTCGTCGGCATCGCGATGAGCATCACGGCCCTGCCGGTCATCGCCAAGATCCTGATGGACTTGAACATGTTCAAGTCCGACATCGGCATGCTGATCATGTCCTCGGCCATGGTCAACGACCTGCTGGGATGGATCGGCTTCGCCGTGGTCCTGGCCATGGTCGCCGCCAGCCTCGACCCCGCCGCCGGCGACGCCGCCGGCGGGTCCGGGCTGTACATGACGCTGTTCTGGACGCTCCTGTTCGTCGGCGGCATGCTCACCGTCGGCCGATGGATCATCCACCGCATCCTGCCCTGGATCCAGGCCCACAGCTCCTGGCCCGGCGGGACCATCGGCTTCGTCCTCGTGGTCGCTCTGCTGTGCGCCGCGCTCACCGAGTGGATCGGCATCCACTCGATCTTCGGCGCCTTCATCGCCGGCGTCGCCATCGGCGATTCGCACTACCTCAAGGCCCGCACCCGCGACACCATCCACCAGTTCATCACCAGCATCTTCGCCCCGGTCTTCTTCGCCGGCATCGCGCTGCGTGTCAGCTTCGTCGACGACTTCAACCTGCTCGCCGTCGTCCTGGTCCTGGTCATCGCCATCCTCGGCAAGCTCATCGGCTGCTACATCGGCGGCGTGCTCGCCGGGCTGGGCAAACGCGAATCCATGGCCATCGGCTTCGGCATGACCGCCCGCGGGGCGATGGAGATCATCCTCGCCCAGCTCGCCCTCGAATACCAGCTCATCGACGAAGACCTGTTCGTCGCCATCGTCATCATGGCCATAGCCACCTCGCTGCTGGCCGGGCCCGCCATGCAGCGGACGCTCAAGCAGAAGCAAAAACGCAAGCTCGCCGACCTGGTCACCAACCAGACGTTCCTGGTCAAGATGCAGGCCACCGACCGCCACGAGGCCATTGCCGAGCTGGGCGTCGCCGCCGCCACCGCCGCCAAACGCGACGCCGACCAGGTCATCGACGCCGTCTGGAAGCGCGAGCAGATGCAGGCCACCGGCCTGCCCGACGGCATCGCCGTGCCCCACGCCCGCCTGCAGGGCCTGGACAAGCCGATCGTCGCCGTGGGCCTGACCGACCGCGGCATCGACTTCGACTCGCCCGACGGCCAGCCCGCCCGCATCATCTGCCTGCTGCTGACCGACCAGGACGATCAGGTCCAGCAACTGGAGCTGCTCTCGACGGTCGCCGAGGCGTTCAGCACCGCCGAGGCCCGCGACACCGCCCGCGACGCCGAGTCGCTCGTGCAGTTCAAGGCCGCTCTGACCACCAGCGAACCGCCCGCCGAGCATTAGCTCGGGTCTGCCCGCCGCGTGCCACACCTCGGCCGAAGGCCGATGTGTGCTCTTGCGGACATCCGCGGTCTGCACACATCGCCGCCGAGCCGGCGAGGTGTGCCACACCTCTCGGATGCATCCTTGCCATCTCGTTACCGATAGCCGGCGGCGTCAGCCGCCGTGTGCCACACCTCGCCGCAGGCGATGTGTGCGGGTGCTCCGGGGGGTGCTCCGGGGGTGCTCCGACCACCGACTTGACCCCCCGCGGCTCTTTCCCGATACTGCTCGGCTCGCCGCACCGGCCCCGGCTCGGCGTTCAGGAACCTGCAGGAAGGATGGACTTGAGATGGCCGATGTGCCGTTGGGTAGCGATGTGCGGATCGAGGTGGTCAAGCGGCCCAGCAACGCCGCCGCCCGCAAGACGATCGTCCGTCTGTTGAGCAAGGACGAGCAGGTCCAGCAGACCAACGCCCGACTCCGCCGCAGCCGTGCCAAGAACGCCTACGCCAACCAGCGTGGCGGCCGCGTCCGCGTCTGGGCCGGCCGGCAGGTCAAGCTCCGCCCCGTCACCGGCGAGGTCGGCGAGGCCGGCACCGTTCGCGCGACCTACGACGTCGTCCGCGACCTGCAGTCCGTCGAGCCCTTCGTCAAGATCGAACCCGCCACCGCCACGGCGTGAGGCGGCGCGGGGCCACCCGCGGATTCGCTCCCGGCTCATCCACGGCGTTGATGTCCCCCACGCCGTCGATGAGTCCGCCTCAGGCGGACGAATCGGCGGGTAACCTGCAGCCATGCCACGCCCGGGGCACCGCTGGTACCACGTCACGATCAATACCTACGGCACGTGGCTGCCGGGAGACCCGCGCGGCTTCCACAGCCGCGGTCATCGCGTCCACAGCAGCGGCGACTACCGCGAACCACCGCCCGAGCGGGAACATGCGGGTCTGCATCGCTGGTCAAAAGAGCGTTCAGCGGCATCCGTGTCGTTGCCCGCACAGCTTCAGCCGGTGATCCTGCGGGCCCTCGTCGAGAAGGCGTTGCAGCAGGACGTGCGGCTCCTTGTCGCGTCGCTTGACCATCACCACGCCCATCTGCTCGCCGAGCTCCCGCAAGACCGAGGCGCCGCCCGCCAGAGGGTCGGTGGCTGGAAGCGGACAGCATCACACACCGTGCGGAACAATCTGCCCGGCCGCATCTGGGCCAAGAGCTGCGACCTGCGGCCGCTGGCCACCCGACATCGGCAACTGGAGGTGCATCGATATATCCAGAAGCACCGCCTGCAGTGGTCGTTTGTCTGGACACCGGCCGCGGGCCTGCAGCCACCCGCGGATTCGCCTCCGGCTCATCCGCGGCGTTGATGTCCCCCCAACGCCGCCGATGAGGCGTAGCCAAATCGGCGGGTTCCCCGGGCCTAAACTAATCCCGTGATACGACGCGTCAGCCTGTCGGACCGCGTCCTCGGTAATGCCGTGGATGAGCGGGCGTTCCTCAAACGTAAAAAGCCCCCGTGGCTCCGCGCCCAGCTGCCCCACGGCCCGGGCTATCAACGCGTCAAGGCCCTCATCGAGGAGCACGGCCTGCACACCGTCTGCTCCGAGGCCAAGTGCCCCAACCTCGGCGAATGCTGGGCCCGCGGCACCGCCACCATGATGATCCTCGGCGACACCTGCACCCGATCCTGCGGGTTCTGCCACATCAAGACCGGCATCACCGGCCACTACGACCACGACGAGCCCCGACGCGTCGGCGAGGCCGCCGCCATCATGCGGATGAAGCACCTGGTCATCACCAGTGTCAACCGCGATGAGCTACCCGACGGCGGCGCCGCCATCTGGGCCGAGACGATCCGCCAAGTCCGCCTGCAGTCGCCCGGGACCCAGGTCGAGGTGCTCATCCCCGACTTCTGCGGCGACTGGGACGCGCTGCAACTCGTGCTCGACCAGCGCCCGGAGATCCTCAACCACAACCTCGAAACCGTCCCCCGTCTCTACAAGGCCGTCCGCCCCCAGGCGATCTACGAGCGGTCGATCGAGCTGCTCCGCCGCGGCAAGGCCCAGGGCCTGACCGTCAAGACCGGCATCATGGTCGGCATCGGCGAACGCCCCGAAGAAGTCACCCAGCTCATGCATGACGTCGTCGACGGCGTCCGCGTCGAAGGCCTCGCCACCGACGACCCCGACCGCAACGCCGACCCCACCCACGTGCCCCCCCCGCCCCCGGATGGGCCGCCGTCACACCTCAGTGACCGGCCGCTGCCCGCCCCCGACGCCGAGCCCGCCCGGGCCGTCGCCGCCCATCCCGCCGCGACCTACCCGGGGGCGCACGAGACCTGCGACATCCTCACCATCGGCCAGTACCTCCAGCCGACCGCCCGCCACCTGCCGGTCAGCCGCTTCGTCGAGCCCGCCGAGTTTGACCAGATGAAGCAAGACGCCGAGGGCATCGGCTTCCGCCACTGCGAGTCGGGCCCCCTGGTCCGCAGCAGCTACCACGCCGACGAACAGGTCCTGCAGCTGCAGCCCGCGTTGTGATTATTGCAAACCTTCCGGATCACCGCCCCCCAATCGATCTGAACCGCCCTCTTGGGGTGTCCGCTCAAGGCGGGGGCTATGCCGCGGAATCGTGCCACGTGTTCGGCTGCGTCGGGCGCGGGGGTGCGGCGGGCGACCCGCTCAACGCCGCTGGGCCCGGAACGTCGAGGGGCTCTGCCCGGTAACCCGCCGAAACAGCAGCGACAGGTGCGAGCCGTAGTTCAGCCCGCACGCCGCAGCGATCTGCGGCAGCGTCTGGTCGGTCTCCAGCAGCAGCAGCTTGGCCCGCTCCATCCGCACCCGCACCAGCTCCTGGTGCACCGTCCGGTCCATCCGCTCGCGGAACCGCCGCTGCAGCGAGCTCCGCGAGACCGCCACATGGTCGGCCACGTCCTGCACCTGGATCGGCTCGCCAAACCGCTCGCGGATGAACGCCAGCGCCCCGGACACCGCCGGGTCGTCCACCGCCAGCAACTCCGCAGACCGCCGGCTGACCACCCGCGTGGGCGGCACCACCACCGGCGACTCGGGCACCGCCTCGCCCCGCATCAGCCTGTCCAGCAACTCCGCCGCCGCGTAACCGATCTTCTCCGCCCCCTGGTCGATGCTCGCCAACGCCGGCGACGACAACTCGCACAGCACCTCGTCGTTGTCCACCCCGAGCACCGCCAAGTCCTCGGGCACCCGCCGCCTCGCCGCCCGGGCGGCCGTCAGGGCATAATGGGCCACCTCGTCGCTGGGGCACAGCACCCCGCAAGGCCGCGGCAGCCCCGCGATCCAACCGGCCAGCGATTCGATCAGGCCGCTCTCGGACCAGTGTTCCAGCAAGGCCGGCGGCGGCACCCAATCGCTCACGCTCAAGCCCGCCGCTTCGCCAGCGTCGATGAAACCCCGCTTGCGGTTGCTGGAAAACTGCCACAACGGCCCGCCGCCGCAGTACGCCAGGTCCCGCAACCCCTGGTCACGAAAGAACGCGGTGGCCATCTGCCCGACCGCCAGCCCGTCGGAGCACACGACTGCCAGGCCCGGGTGCGGCGGGCTGCTGGTCGTCAGCACCACCGGCACGCCCAGCCGACCCAGCTGCTCCATCCGCTCCGGGTCACGGCTGCCGTAGGTCAGCACCCCGTCAACCCGCGGCAGCGACTCCCGCATCCGACGCCGCACCCCGGTCGGCGCCGCCAGCACGTCCACGCTCAAGTGCGCCGCCCGATACCGGCCGACCCCCGCCAACAGCTGCCGGCCGTACGCCGACTCGGGCGAAACCGCCGCGAGCATCAGCGGCAGCTTCCCCCCGTCCGCAATCCGGTCATCGCGCCGCTCCATGACCTGATTTTATACCGGCAATAACCTTTTCGCTATCGACATCCGCACGTTTCGGGGCCATGATTGGGGGTACCGCGGTGAATCGCGCCGCAAAGCTTCTCAGCTTTCCTACAGGAGAACCCCATGTCCCGCCTCACCCCCGCCCTGCTTGGTACCGCCCTGCTGCTGGTCCCCGCCACCCACGCCGCCGCCGACATCATCGCCGCCGACACGTTCGAGGGTTACCCGTCTGGCATCATTCACAGCGTGAATGCGCCGGCGATGCCGGGCTTGACCGGCAACTACTTCGCGATCGGCACCGCCTCTGACTTCTACGTCGACCGGACCGAAGCAGACGATTCGCCGGGCAACCCCGGGGAGGGCCGGGCTGTCTACGACCGCACCGACTCGAACAACAACGCACGTATCGCCGCTCGCAGCTTCGACGGCACTCCGACCATCTTCGGAAGTCCCGACGACACGGTCTACCTCGGCTTCACCGTCGATCCGTCCACGACTGCCGGCCAAGCCTTGTTCGGGATTAACTTCGACGAGGACGACTCGCTCGAGTTCGGCATCGAGGGTGGGGAATACTCGATCCGCGGTATCAGCAGCAACAATTCCAGCAACTTCGTCAGCGGCAACACCGCCACCGACGCCGAGCAGCGGCTGGTCCTCCGACTCACCTTCAATGGCGACGGATCAAACGAAGAAGCCACCATCTTCCGCGACGCCAGCGCTGAAACCGATACCACTGCGATCGTGCTGGACGTGACGACCAACCTGCTCAACTCCAACCCTGCCCCTTACATCGGCGAAAGCATCCGCTTGGTCGGCCAGGGTCAGTCCGGCCAGCCGATCTTCTTCGACGACGTGGTCGTCGCCACCACCTTCAACGAAGCCAACCTGATCCCCGAGCCCGCGTCGCTGGCCCTGCTCGCCGCCGGCGGGCTGTGCCTGCTGCCCCGGCGACGCCGCTGATCGACCGGCACTCGGCCCCGGATGTACATCCGGGGCTCAGGCCAACGACATGAAGCCCCGCGCCTTTACCCTCATCGAGCTGCTGGTCGTCATCAGCATCATCGCGCTGCTGATCGCGCTGCTGCTGCCGGCCCTGACCGCCGCCCGGGACGCGGCCCGCGTGGCCGTCTGCGGCTCGACCCAGCGGCAGATCGGGATCATGGTCGCGATGTACGCCAACGACTTTGACGGCCACGTTGTCCCGGCCGACAGCAACGTGCATCAAGTCGGCGACTTCATTACCCCGGCGGACGGGCTCAACTACACCGGCTACCGAGGCCTCCGGGGTCTCTACAAGCTCCGGTACGCGGACGAACCGGAGGCCTTCTACTGCCCCACCTCAACAGAAGGCTGGGGCAAGTGGATCGACCACGACGACTGGTCCGACAACTCCAGGACCAGCGCCCAGGTCAGCTACGCCTACTACGCCGGCCGGGAGATGAACGGCTACCACACCACCCCGACCGACAGCCGGTACACGACCCGTCGCGAGATGGGCGCCGACGGCCGCCGCGTCATGTTGACCGACTACAACGAGCTCTACGGCGGCGCCCAACGGTTCAAGGCCACCCACACCGGCAATCAGGGCATGTTCAGCGACATCCCGCCGCTTGGTTTCAACTTCCTCTTCGACGACGGCAGCGTCGTCTGGGCCGGGACCCACCGCCTGGACTACCGGCCGTACCCCAACACCGGCTGGATCGACAACATCTACTTCAAGTCCGCACGGGCGATCTACACCGGCAATCCCTGAGTTGAACCCGATCCGTCAAGGGCTTGCCGAAGCGACCTGCCCCCGGTATGCTGGGTATTCGTGTCTCACCGTTGACATATCTGCCTGTCTGGAGCTGGCTATGCCTCCTCAAGCCCCCGCTGATCGTCCCGCCCACGGGTTTACCCTCATCGAACTGCTGGTTGTGATCAGCATCATCGCGCTGTTGATTGCGATCCTGCTGCCGGCTTTGGGCGCGGCCCGAGAGTCGGCGCGCGACGCGGCGTGCAAGTCCAACCAGCGGCAACTGGGCATCGCTCAGGCCACCCACGAAACCGACACCGGCTACCTGATGCAGAAGCAACTCGCCAACACCGGTAGCGCCCCGCAGGTCTCGCATCAGTACGGCTGGGAGTCTTGGCCTTTTGATATGGCCAACTTCTTCACCAACTCCGTCGAGGACGACCCGAGTATGTTTAACGGCTACAGCTACCGCAAGGATGTCAACAATCCGGACAGCGTCGCTGCCGCGATTGCTGGCAACCCGGTCATGATGTGCCCCGATGTCGGCGAGTTCCGACCCAATGATATGTCGATCGCTCCGTCCGCCGTCCTGAACAACCGGCGGATCTCGTCGGACCCGCTCAGTTTTGAGTACGAGGGCCTCTATCCGCGTGAGACGAGGCAGACCAAGCCCGCCTCCGCACTGATGCTGCACGGTGATGGGAACCAATACGGCATCGCCACGGCGGAACTCGACACGGGCTCTTTCTCCAACGACTACGCCGCACCGCTGTACCGACACGGCGGGCAGGCGGTCAGCGAGGACGCCAGCGGTTCAGACGTCCGTGGCGAGGGCACCGCAAACATCGCCTTTGCCGACGGGCACGTCAGCTCATACCGAACCCAACCTTACGACGCCGACGTGGCGGCGGGCGACCTGATCCGCTCGCCGCTCCGTGGGATCGACTGACCGACCGCCGATCGCTCATACCCACGGCCGAAGCCACGCCGGCGGGTCGGGTAGGACCTCGACGCTCCGCTGGCCGACCGCGACCCGCACCGTCAGGCCGAGCCAGCGGACCGGCTGCTGCGGCAACGCCCGCAGCGGGCCGCGCAGGACCCACAGGTCCGCCCAGTGCCGCAGCTGCAGCGTCAGCGTCCGCTGGTCGAACTGGATCGTGACCGGCCGATCCTCACACGTGGCGTCGATCCGGCCGGTCCAGCTCAGTTTCCCCCGGAACTGCCCCCAGAACCGCCCACGCCGTCCTGCGTGGTGATCTTTACCGCCCCGTTCAGGACCCACTTGGCGTGCTCGGCCGAGTCGCCGGTGCCGCTGGGCACGTGCACGTTCATGTTGTCAAACTCGTACGTGATCTGGGCGCCCCGGCCGGTCAGCCGGTCGTAAAGCCCGATCGCCAGGTCCGGCCAGTTGGTCGTCTGCTGCTGATCCGCCATCGTGAGTGATCTCCTGCCCGCACGTGGTGCTGATGTCGCGTGACGCTAGGTTCATCACGCACCGTTGTCGCACCAGGCGGGGCAACTTTGGCCTTTGGGGTGAGTCTTTCGCCCGGTAGGGTGGGTGAAGCGGAGCGGAACCCACCGGCGTGCTGCGGCCGTGGTGGGTTGCGCCTTCGGCTTCACCCACCCTACGGGGGTCATGTCATGTCACGCCGGTCCGGATTTACGAAGGTCGAGCTGATCGTGGTGCTGGCGATCCTGGCGATTGCGGTGGTCCTGATTCTGCCGAATCTCGGCGGCAGGGGGCCATCGCGGCGGATGTCCAACAGCACCCAACTCCGCGGCATCCATCAAGGGATGGTCATCTTCGCCCAGTCGAACGCGAGCGGCGGGCAGGACGGCTTCTATGCCGGGCTGGACCGTACCGGCCAGCTGTTCGAGGCAGGTGTCCTGACCCGCTACGCCCCGGACGGGGCCAACTACACCGCCGCCGAGGCTCACCTGCTGGACAACACCTTCGCGATGTTGCTCGACGGCAACTACTTCGTGCCCGAGTACGCGATCAACCCGCATGACCCGGCGATGCACGAGCCGGTCGGGGGCGTCGTCGATGCCACGTTCAACGTGTCCTACGCGATCCTCAAGTACGACGAGCCGGGCCTGCGGCCCGAGTGGTCCGAGACGATCAACGAGAACGCGGTGGTGCTCGCCGACCGCGCCCTGCCCGGGACCGAGTGGGACCCGCGGAGCGTGTGGGGCGAGCCCGGCGAGCAATGGTCCGGCACCGTCACCCGCAACGACGGCTCGACCGAGTTCATCGAGGCTCCCGCCGCGGAGGGCCTGGTCTACGGCGATTCGCCGGCGTTCGATACGACCAACATCTTCTCGCCGGACTACGGCGCGGCGGACGACCGCGGGCAGATGTTCTGGGATTGAGCCTGGTGCATCCCGCCTGTCCGGCCGCGATGTGAAGGATCCATATGCGATTGATGCGTACCCATAGCCGGGCCGCTACGCGGCCCTGGCGCGGCTTGCAGTTCGCAGCGGCTTCACATGTCACCGATGCTCGCATCGCACCGGGGTCGCGTAGCGAACTGGCTATGGCTTTAACCCGATCGGTGTCCGTGCAATGACTGCCGTGTCGGCATCTGGTGTAATCTTCAAACATCAACCTGCCGGGAGCCCGCAGTGGACCAGCCACCCCGTTCGCCGCAGCCGCCAACGCAAGCCCCTCACCCGGCCGCCCCGCCGCAGCCGCACCCGTACCCGCCTCCAAGAAGCCGATGAGCACCGGGGCGATTGTCGCGATCGTGCTCGGGTCGGTTGTCGCTGTTATGGTCCTGGGGTTGATCGCGCTGGTGATCATCCTGCTGCCAGCCCTGGGCGCGGCCCGTGAGACGGCCCGCAGGATGAGCAACTCGACCCAGCTGCGGGGCATCCATCAGGGGATGGTGATCTACGCCCAGTCCAACAGCCAAGGGGGGCAACCAGGGCAATCGCATTCTCTTCTACGGGAGGGCGAGGCTCCCGCCGAGCCGGGCGTGACCGGGGGTCCGCGGCTCAGCAGGAGCTTCGCCCTCCCAAAGACCGGCGGTCCGCTTCGAGAATGCGATTGCCTTGGGGGGGCAACCGGGCTTCTATCCCGGACTCAATGCAGCGGGCAACGTCTATCAGAACGGGACGCTCACCGCGTGGACGCACGGGCAGAGCTTCCAGGCCGCCCGGCCGCACCTGATCGACAACTCGGCCGCGATGTTGCTGGACGGGAACTACCTGGTGCCCGAGTACATGGTCTGCCCTGCCGACCCGCTGGTGACCGAGGATGCGGACGGCAGCGTCGACGCCCGCGGCGACGTGTCCTATGCGTTTCTTCGGTACGACCATCCGGAGCTTCTCGGTGAGTGGTCGGAGACGATGAACGCCTCGGCCGTGGTGCTGGCCGACCGGGCGTTGCAGGGCACCGAGCAGCGGCCCGAGAGCTACTGGGGCGAGCCGGGCGATGCGTGGACCGGCACGATGGTCCGCAACGACGGGTCCACATCGTTCGAGCAGAGCGCGGCGGTGGCGAACCTGCAGTACCACCCCAACCCGCATTCACCGAATCGGCAGCCGGCGAGCTTCGACACACCAAACCTCTTCGCCCCGCAAAAGGGCGCGGCGATCGGCCGGGGGCAGTTGTTCTGGGATTGAGCGACAATGCGTTCAACCGTGGGCCTGACGTACGTTGAGGTACTCGTCGCGGCGGCGCTGGTGACGCTGGTGCTGATGCTCGCGCTGGTCATGCTGTCGATGATGGGCCGTGCCAACGGCGGTCCGTCACGTACCGGCACGGCGGTTCGCGGCATCCACCAGGGGCTGGTGATCTTTGCCCAAGGCAACCGCCTCGGTGATGACGCGGGTTTCTATCCGGGGCTGGAGGCCGACGGCGAACTTTACGAGGACGGCACGCTGACCCGCTACGCCCCCGAGGGCGCCAGCTACGTGGCCGCGGAGGCCAACCTCATCGACAACGTGTTCGCGATGTTGCTGGACGGGAACTACTTCGTGCCCGATTACGCGGTGCATCAAGCGGACCCGGACATCGAAGAGGACGACGACGGCATCATCGACGCGAGCACCGACATCTCCTTCGCCATCCTCCGGTACGACCACCCGGAGCTGAGGGGCGAGTGGGCGGAGACGATCAATACCGATGCGATTGTGCTGGCGGATCGGCCGCTCGCGGGTACCGCGACGAATCCGCAGAGTGTCTGGAGCGGGGCAGGTCATCCGTGGAAGGGCATGGTCGCCCGCAATGACGGGTCGACGCAGTTTGAGCAGGACGCGGCCTTTACTGGCCTCCGCTACGGGGACTCGGCGGCGTTCGACACGGCGAACATCTTTTCGCCGGACTATGGCGTGGGGACGGACCGCGGGCAGTTGTTCTGGGAGTGACGGCGGCGGCACTTGTTGTGCAGGCACGGCATGTGGACGGCGGCACGCGCGGGCCGAGGCCCGCGGCTGAATGGGTCCGCGGCTGATGCGAGCCGCGGATGAATATCCGCGGTCGGTGGGTGATGCGGCGCGGTTTGAACTCGCGGCTCGGGGACGGGTGGGACGGAAGTGTGCCGAATGTCGTGGCTTCGGCGGGACGCACAGGTCAAGGCCCGCGGCTGCATGGGGTCCGCGGCTGAGCCGAGCCGCGGATGAATATCCGCGGTCGGTGGGTGACGCGGCGGGTCTTGAACCCGCGGCATGCTTGAGCGGCCGCGGGTATGCACCCGCGGCTCGGATTCGGGACGGGGCGGGGATGTGTCGGGTTGCGGATGTTGGGCGAAGTTGAACGATTTGCGACTGTTGCAGGTTGTGGAGTTGCGTGGGCTGTGTGCTAAGCCGCAAGCGGCGTTGAACGGGGCGTGCGGATTGGCACCCGCGGCTAGACGGCGGGCCTGCGGGTGATGGCTTGCGGCGTGACCTAAACTGTGGGCTCGGATGGACCAGCTTTACCTGAGTGTGCCGATCCTGCTGCTGTTGGGGGTGGCTGCGGCTGCGGCGGTGGCGTCGCTGGCGGCGGTGTGGCCGGGCGCGGTGGCGTTGGGCCCGCGGGCCGGGGGCTCGACGGGCCGACCGAGCGGTCTGCAGCTGGCCCAGCAGGGGCTGACGGCGACGGTGGTGGGCGGGTGTGTGCTGCTGGTGGCGGCGCGGTGGGTGTGGCAGAGCCAGTGGCAGCCGGTGTCGGCGCACGTGGATGGGCTGCTGTTGATGGCGGGCGGGTTGTCGGCGGTGTTGTTGATCAGCCCGCGCGGATCCAGCTGGCGGCGGCTGGGGCCCGTGGCGCTGCCGGTGGTGGCGGGGTTGCTCGCGTGGGCGCTTTGCAGCAGTGCGTGGACGTATCGGCCGTTCGTGGACACCGGGTGGTGGCACGGGCTGCACCGGCTGGGGGTGTACGGCGGGGCGGCGGCGGCGATGGCGGCGGGGGTCGGCGGGGTGGCGTATCTGTTGCAGGACCGGATGCTACGGCGGGGCAAGGAGCCGCGGGGGCGCTGGCCGAGCCTGGAGACGCTGGAGCGGCTGGTGCGTCGGGCGACGGCGGTGGCGGCGGCGGGGCTGGGCTTGGGGCTGGCGACGGGGTTGACGCTGCTGCCCGAGCAGTCGGGGGCGGGCGGTCGCCTGCTGGGGTTGAAGATCGCGGTGGCGGTGGCGAGCTGGGTGTTGCTGCTGGCGACGGCGACGCCCGCCTGGGCGGGGCTGCGTGGCCGGCGGGCGGCGTGGGCGGCGATCGGCGGGGCGCTGCTGATCGCAGGGGTATTCGGGCTGGCGCTGCACGGCATGAGCGGCGAGGCGGCGGCTTCGGTGGGGGGTGGCGGCTGATGCGGCTGGCGATGGCTGGGATCAACCACCGGACGGCGCCGCTGGATGTGCGGGAGCTGTTGGCGTCGCCGGGGCCCGACGCGGTCGGTGCGGCGGTGCAGCGGGTGTATGAGGGTGATGCGCGGTTGGAGGCGGTGGTGCTGAGCACGTGCAACCGCACGGAGGTGTACCTCGGGCACGCCGAGCCGGGCGAGAAGCTGGACCCGCCGGCGGTGTTGGCGGCGCTGGGCGGCGGGTCGGACGACGCGGTAGCGGTGGCGGTGAGTGGGGCGACGCAGCGGCACGACCAGGCGTCGGCGGCGCGGCACCTGTTCCGGGTGGCGGCGGGGCTGGACTCGATGGTGCTGGGCGAGCCGCAGGTGCTGGGCCAGGTGCGGCGGGCGTACCAGCGGGCGAACGAGGCCGGCCGGGTCGGGCCGGTGCTGCACAGCCTGTTTCAGCAGGCGGTGCGGGCGGCGCGGCAGGTGCGGAGGGACACGGCCTTGGACGCGCATCAGCCGTCGGTCGCGGGGATGGCCGTGGGCTTCGCCGAGGGCATTTACGAAGACCTGGGGCAGAAGTCGGCGGTGTGCCTGGGGGCGGGCGATGTGGCCAAGTCGGTGCTTCGGCGGCTGATGCAGGCGGGGTGTCACGACGTGCATTTGGTGAACCGCTCGGCCGAGCGGGCGCGGGGGCTGGCCGAGTCGGTGGGGCTGGCGTCGGCGGGCCGGGTGCACCCGCTCGAGCGGCTGGACGCGCAGCTGCTGACGGCGGACCTGCTGATCACGAGCACGGGGGCGACCGAGGCGGTGCTGACCGCGGAGATGGCGCGATCGCTGATGCGGGCGCGGCGGGGCCGGCCGCTGATGGTGATCGATCTGGCGGTGCCGCGGGATGTCGAGCCGTCGGCCCGGCGGATCGAGGGGCTGTATCTCTATGACCTGGACGCCTTGCAGGAGGCGGCGGTGCGGCACAGCAGCCCGGAGCACGCCCGGGCGGTGCGGCAGGCGGAGGATCAGCTGGACGAGTTGGCGGCGGCGTACTCGGCGAGCCTGTCGGCCCCGGCGATCGGGCCGCTGGTCCGGCGGCTGCGGGCCCGGCTGGCCCGGGTCGGCGAGGCCGAGCAGCAGCGGACGGCCCAGCGGCTGGCGGCGGTCGATGCGTCGGACGCGGCGGCGGTGCAGCGGGTGATGGAAGAGCACACGCACCGGCTGCTGAACAAGGTGATGCACCTGCCGCTGAGCCGGCTGAACCCGCGTGATGGGGAAGCGCCGGTGAGCTACTACGCGCAGGCGCTGCAGCTGCTGTTTGATTTGGATGGGCCGACCGCCGACGCCAAGCCGCCCACCCTTGCCCCGCCGGGCACGCGCGGCGACGTGGCGCCCGCCCCGGCGGACGAGCCGAGCCGCTGGCCCAAGGCGGCGCAGACGGTTTAGGCTGAGCGCCCGGCCAGGCCATGAGCAAGGTCACCGCCCCGAGCTTCGACGGGACTGAACCGACGCGCGACCCGCCGCGGGGCGGTCGCTTGGGCCGCTGGCCGGTGGGCCTGGGCGCGCTGGTGGCGGCACTCGTTTTCGCCTGGATCGGCCAGCAGCGTGGTCTGGGCGGGGAGGTCCCGGCGGCGTACGGGGCGATGGTGTATCTGCTGTTGACGTGCCTGCTACCGGTCGGGGCGGTGCTCGTCGCGGGCTGGGGGATCGGGTGGTGGTTCTTGCGTTGGGCCACGCCGGGGCTGGAGCGGCCGGGGGCCCTGCGGCTGGCGGCGGGGTTGGGTCTGTTGCTGTGGGGGCATTTGGTGGTTGGCAGCCTTGGCGGGCTTGGGGCGGTGGCGGCGTGGGCGCTGCTGGGGGCGGGCGGGTTGGGCGCGGCGCTGGCGGTGATGGTCGAGCGCGGGGGGCCGATCCGACCCTTCGCTTCGCTCAGGGTTCGGCTTCCTGCCGATGCGACGCCGGCGAGGCGGGGTTGGCCGGTGGCCGCGGTATTAGTCGGACCGGCGGCGGGGCTGCTGGCGGTGGCGGCGACGGTTCCGCCGGGGACGCTGTGGCGGGTCGAGGCGCTGGGGTACGACGTGCTGAGCTATCACCTGCAACTGCCGCGGGAGTGGGTCGCGATGGGCCGGATCGCGGGGCTGGAGCACAACGTATACAGCTTCCTGCCGTCGCTGATGGAGTCGGCGTACGCGATGCTGATGGCGGGGCCGTGGGGTCAATCGTGGGCACTGCCGATTTACCAGGCCCAGCTGCTCCACGCGGCGCTGGCCGTGGCGGCGGCGGGGGTCTGGTGGCGGGCGGCGTCGCCGCACGTGCCGCGGGCGCTGGCGCCGCTGGCCGGGGCGGTGCTGCTGAGTGTGCCGTGGGTGTTGGTGACCGGGTCGCTGGCGTACAACGAGGCGGCGGTGCTGCTGCTGGGTGGTGCGGCGATGACGCTGGCGATGGACCCCTCGGGCCGGTCGCTTCGAGGCGCGGCGGCGGTCGGGATGCTCTGCGGTCTGGCGACGCTGGCCAAGGCGACGGCGGGTGTGATGATCGCCATCCCAGTCGGGCTGCTGCTGCTGACCCGGCTCAACCACACGCTCCGCTGGCAGGCCCGGCCGTCGGCCAGGCGGGCGGCGGCGTGTGCGGCGGTGGCAGGGCTTGCCGGGCTGATCACGCTCTCGCCGTACCTGGTGCGGAACGCGGTGGCGACGGGCAACCCGGTGTTCCCGTTCGCGACATCGGTCTTCGGCAGCGGGCACTGGGATGAGCAGCTGGTCGAGCGGTGGGACGCGGCCCACACCCGGCCGGCCGAATCGCAGGAGGGGCTGGGTGAGGCGGTGTGGCGGCAGGCGCTGGGAAACGCGGGGTACGGGGCGGTGGGAGGTGCGACACCGCCGGTGGAGCGGGCGAACGTGGCGCGATTTGGCCGGGAGGGCGGGGTGCCGGTGCTGTGGGTGGCGACGGTGGTCGGGGCGGGACTAGCGCTGAGTCGGAGGGGCACGCGTCGGCCGGCGGCGGCGATGCTGGTGGTGCTGGGGGTGCAGGTGGGGTTCTGGGCGTGGGGCACGCATTGGCAGAGCCGATTCCTGATCCCGACGCTGTTGCCGGTGTCGATGCTGGTGGTGCTGGGGCTGGGTCGGCTGGCGGCGATCAGCCGGGCGGGGCTAATTGCCGGTGCCGTGGCGGGGGCGGGGTTGGTGACGGTGCTGGTGGCGCAGCAGCTGGATCTGCTGTGGGGTCAGACGCCGCGGATGACCGGGCCCGGCGAGTTGGCGGGGCGGCCGGCGCCGGTGGCGATGCTGACCGACGGGCTGCCGGTGACGGCGTCGGGTCCGGACCCGCTGGGCCTGCTGGACCACCCGGTCAACGACCTGCCGTCCGACGCGGTCGTGATGATCGTGGCGGACAACACCCGGCTGCTGTACCTGCTCCCGGGGCTGGACTACCACACGGCGTTTGACCCTAGCCCGCTGGGCGAGCTCATGCGAACACACCCCGGCGACTCGGCAGGCATCGCTGAGGGGTTGCGGCGACGCGGGGCAACACACCTGTGGGTCGGGTGGTCCGAGCTGGACCGGCTGCACGGCACGTACGGCTTCGACCCCGCCGTGACGCGCGAGGCGCTGGGCGATCTGACCGCCGATTGGCCCGCCCCGACGCAGCACCCGACGGGCACGCTGTGGCGGGTGCCGACTCGCTGACCTGCCGGCGGCCGATGCCCGACTCAGCCCGTCGCGCTTGTCGCCCAGCGGCCCCGCCGATACCGTGACTCCGTATTGAGCGGCCCTTTACCCGCACCAGCCGGCCGCATTCTCCCGGTGCACCCCCACGAGCCACACCCCATGCCACATGTGCCGCTTGCCGCCCGCTGGGCGACCCGCTTGCTGACCCTGATGCTGCTGGCCTGCAGCCCGCTGGCCCTCGCCGAGCCCGACGCGCCCGCCGACCCGCCCGCGGCCGAGGAGCTCGCCGCCGAGGCAGAGGCCCCCGTTGATGCCGATCTCGACGAGGCGGCCGACGCTGATGATGCCGAGGTCGGCGTGGCCACGTCGTTCTTCAACACGCTGCGGCAGGGCGGGCCGACCATGTATTTCCTGCTGGCGTTGTCGGTGTTCGGCTTCGCCTACGCGATCGAGCGCTTCGTCAATCTCCGGCGAGCCAACGTCGTCCCCGCCGGCCTGGCCGGCGACGCCGACCGGCTCTGGCGAGCGGGCAAGCACGCCGAGTTGGCCCAGACCGCCGAGGCCTCCAACTCGACGCTGGGCGACGTGCTCACCGCCGTGGTCCGCCACCGCCACGCTTCGCCTGGCGACCTCAACACGATCGCCGGCGATATCGCCTCCCGCGACCTCAAACGCCACCTGCAGAAGGCCTACCCCCTCGCGGTCGTCGCCACCCTTGCCCCCCTGCTGGGCCTGCTGGGCACCATCGTCGGCATGATTGGGGCCTTCCGCAGCGTGATGCTCATGGGCTCGATGGGCGATGCCTCCATCCTCGCCGGCGACATTTCCGAAGCCTTAATCACCACCGGGACCGGCCTGTCGATCGCCGTGCCCGCCCTGGCGCTCTACCACTTCTTCAAGTCCCGCGTGGGCATGTTCGGCATCCTCCTCGAGGAAGATGTCTCGGAACTGCTCGCCGACTGGTTCGTCCAACACCGAAGCCCGGAAGCCCACGACGCCGCCGCCGCGAGCGTCACCGCCGCCCCGGACACGACCGCCGCCCCCACCGCCGCGGTGACCGCGGCCCCTTCGACTTCCACCACCGTCCAAGGAACCACCCATGCGGGTTGACCTCAACGAAGATGACGGCGTCGAGGTCCAGATGGCGCCGCTGATCGACTGCGTGTTCCTGCTGCTGATCTTCTTCCTCGTCGCCACGACGCTTAAGGAGATCAACCGCGAACTGCCCATCGAGCTGCCCCAGATGGCCGCCGCCGTGGACGTCTCGCTGCCCGACGACCTGATGGTTGTCGGCGTGGACCCGCTGGGCCAGTTCTACCTCGACGGCGAGCCCATCACCCAGGGTCTGCTCGTCCAGAGCATCCGCGCCGCTGCCGCCCTGGACCCGACCCGACCCGTGCGGATCGACGCCGACCGAAACGCCCCGTTCCAGGCGGTGATTCAGGCCTACGAACACCTCCGGCTGGAGGGCATGACCAACGTCAACGCCAAGGCCGCCGACCGCCCGCTCCCCGAACCCGACGATGCCTGACGAACCCCGCACCCCGAAGCCGACGGCTGAGCGAAGCGAAGCGTCGGATCAGCCCGCCCTGCCCCCCCGCCGACCGCGGGCCAAGCAGACCCCGTGGCTGGCGATCTCGCTGATCCTGCACCTGGTCGTGCTCGGCGGGCTGAGCCTGTTCTGGACCGGCCGGGTCTACATCCAGCAGCAGCAGGACCGCGCCGCGGAGCGCAGCACCACCAGCGACCGCATCGAAACCATCAGCGAGCAGCTGGACCGCATCACCCGCCAGCAGCTCGCCGAAGACCTGCTGGAACTCGAAGAGCTTCTCGAGCAGCACGAGGAGCTGGAGAAGCAGGCCAAGGATGTCTTCGATGAATACCAGGAGCAGCGGGCCGAGCGGGCCCCCGAGGACCTGCTCGCGCTGATGGAGGCGATGCGGGGCGAGATGGATGCGGTGCGGACGGACCTGCAGGCTCAGGCGGCCGAGGTGGGCGAAGACCGGGGCACCGAGAGTCGGCTTGAAGTCGGCATCTCAGCGAGGCAGACGTCCATTCGGCAGAGCTTTGACGAAGTGCATCGGCTGCTGGCGATGGGCGAGCAACCCGATGAGGTCCTCGCCGCGGTGGACGAGGCCCTGCGGCAACAGGCCGCGGCGGGCGAGGCCCGCACGCCGGTCCAGGAGGCGCTCGCGGCTTGGGCCCAGGCCTCCGGCGACCGGCGGCAGATGGGCTCCGGGCTGCGACGGGCACGGGATGAAGCCCGTCGCGCCGAGGAGCGACACCAGCGGGCGCAGCGGGAGCTGGAGCAAACGCAGGCCGAGATCGAGCGGTTCGAGCAGCAGATCCGCGAGCTGCGGGAACAAAGCTCCAGTCGGCTGCCTGGCCCGGAGGCCGCGAGTCAGTTCGCGCTCAAGGCGGCGTCGATCACCGGCGCGACCAAGCAGGACGACGACGCGGCGGAGCGACGCCGGCAGCAGCGAATCCGTGAGATCGAGATTCAGCTGCGTGATCGCCAGCGTCGGCTGCAGAACCGCCGCGAGCAGCTTGAAACCCGTCAGCGTGAGCTGGAGCAGCGTCAGGAAGCTTTGGAGCAACGACAAGCCCGGGCCGCCCAATATGACGCCGCCATTGAGGCCGCACGGCAGCAGTTGGCCGAGGGCCGGACCGCCGCGAGCGAGGCGCAGCAGACCGCTGTGGTGGAGCAGGACGAGGCGATTGAGTTGCTGCGGCGGGTGATTGAGGAACTGGAGCAGCAGGAGCTCGCCGACGCCCAAGCCGACGAAGCCGCGGAGTCGGCCGCCCAAGCCCAGGCGTCAGCCGAGGCCGCCCAAGCCGCTGCGGAGCAGGCTCAGGCGAACGCCCAGCAGGCTCAACCTGAGGACACCGACGCCGCTGAGGCGCAGCAGGCCGAAGCCGAGGCCCCGGACGCCGATGACGCGCAAGCCGACGCCGAGCCCGCCCAAGCCGAGGACGCCGAGCAAGCCGAAGCGTTAGCCGAGGCCGAGCAGGCCGAAGCCCAGGCCAACGCCGAGCAAGCCGAGGCCGCCGCCGAGCAGGCGCAAGAGGCGGCCGACGCCGCTCAATCCGCCGCCGAGTCCGCGGATCAGGCGGCAGATGCTGCGGATGTGCAGCAGGCCACCGAGGCCGCCGAGCAAGCCGCCGAGGCCGCGGCCCAGGCGCAGCAGGCGGCTCAAGCCGCCGCTCAGGCCGCCGGGCTCTTGCCCGAGTCGACCGACGCGCTGGCCGACGCCGCGGAGGCAGCAGATGGCTCAGACGCCGCGGATACCGCCGCCGCCGACGCATCTGACGCAGCCCAGGCCGCCGAAACCGTGTCCGCCGACGCCAGCGATGCCGCCTCAAGTGAGGCCGCTGCTGCCGCCGCCCGAGCCCAGGCCGCGGTCGCGCTCGCCAGCAATGCGAGCATCGAAGAGCTTTACGCCCGGGCCGACGCCGTCGAAGCGCAGATCACCGAGGCCTACCGCCAGCGTCAAGCCCGGCAGCGGGCGATGCTCACCGACATGGAACTGGACCAGTCGCTGGAGCTGACCGAAGACGTCAAACCCCAGCGGCCGAACCTCGATGCCGACGCCCTCGCCGACGCCGCCCGGACCACCAGCCAGCTGCAGGCCCAGCAAGAGGCCATGGGCGAAGCGACCCAGGCCACGCAGTCGATGATCGCGCTGGCCCAGATGCTGCTGGACCAGGAGGAGCAGCAGCAAGAAGAGCAAACCAGCGCCAGCGCGTCCGCCGTCGTGTCCAGCGCCAGCACCGGGAGCGGGAGCGGGGGGGGGGCCCCCGAGGAGCCCGACGAGCCGGACATCTTCGAGCAGCAGGAGCTCGCCGAGGCCGCCGCCGAGCTCGCCAGCGTCGACGAGTCCGGCCAGGTCGTCACCATCGAGCAGTTCGTCGAGCGGATGGGCCTGCCCGAAGGCGCGGCCCCGATGGAGCAATACCCCACACCCCCGACCCTCGACCAGGATCAGGTCATGCCCCCGGTGGTGCACGTGGGCAGCATCACCCCCGGCGAACTCACCGCCGGCTGGACCATCATCGACTCCTGGTACATCGTCGGCCCGTTCCCCAACCCCGACCGCAACAACATGGAACGCTGGTTCCCCCCCGAGGCCATGGTCGGCCTGGACCGCATCGACCTGGACGCGACCTACCTGGGCCGCGATGGCCAACCCGTCCGCTGGTACTTCCAGCAGACCGACCACCGCCACGGCCAGATCAACCCGCTCAACGAGAGCCCCTACGGCGTGTGGTACGCCACCGCCGAGCTCATCGTCGACCGCCCCCGCTGGGCCTACGCCGCCTTCGCCAGCGATGACTACGGCCAGGTTTGGGTCAACGACCAGATCGTCTGGCAGTCGGCCTACCCCCACAAGAGCTGGCGACTCGGCGAGGCCATCCGCCCGGTCTTCCTCCGGGCCGGCCGCAACCGAATCCTCTACCGCATCGAAAACGGCTGGCGCGAGATGGCATTCTCCATGGCCATCCACCTCACCCACGACACACCCAACTAAAGCTTCACGCGCCCCCTCAAAGCCCACGCCTTCAGGCGTGGGTGGGTGCCCCTTCCCTCACCGCAAGCACCGCGGCTGACGCAGCCCGCCAACGCGGCATGCTTAAGCGTGGTCAGGCTCCCAACGCCTCACGCCCCCGACCGCCGCTCCCACAACCGGATCAACCCGCACGCCACCAGCGCCCCGCTCGCGTTGGCCACCAGGTCCCACATCGCGTTGTGGAAGTCGCCCACGTTCGTGTCCTCCACCATCAGCACGGCCATGAACTCGATGATCTCGTTGCACGCCCCGAGCCCCTGAGCCCCGAGCCACGCCAGCGACAACGCCCCCAGCGTCGGCCGAACGATCCCCAGCGACCGCAGCCCCTCCCAGCACACCCACGCCGAGACCGCGAAGCCATAGAAGTGCACCACATGGTCGTACTTCAGCAGGCCTGGGATGAACCAGAAGTTATAGAACACCCGCGGGTCTTTCGCCGGCCAATCCGCGGGCACCGTCACCAATCCGCCGAACATGTGCAGCCCCGCCCAACCAACCAGCAGCCACAGCAGCGCCGACGGAAAACCCACCCGCCGGTGCACCGCCCAGACCACCAGCGCCAGCACCGACGTCACCACCGCATACGCCAGAAACTCGATGTTCTGCAGCGCCACCGCCGCCACCAGCGACGGCAACAGAATCAACCCCACCACCACCGCCTGCGCCACCGGGAACCGCTTCATCCGCCCCGTTGTACCGCAAACCTCCCAGCCGCAGCGTCCTCGCTGCGCGTCTGCTCAACGGCGCAATATTCCCGCCGCGCGTCCGCGTTACCTTCCCCACGTGACCTACGAGCTGCAGGACGAGCCCGAACCGACACCCGATGAGGTCGACGCGGCGATGCGGCTGTCCCGCCTGCAGGCTCGCCCGGACCTGACCCGGCCCCGCGAAGACGAGGGCGTTTACTGCATCAAGTGCGGCTACGACCTCCGCGGCCTGCCCGGCCCGACGTGCCCCGAGTGCGGCAAGCCGTTTGACCCCAATGACCGCTGGACCACCCGCCGCGACCCCCGCAAGCGCGGTGAGTACGGCCGGTGGCCCGCGCCCACCCGGCTCGTGGGGGCGGTCACGGTCTTCATCGTCATGCTCGTGATGCAGGCCGTCTCGCTGCCTTGCCTGGCGGTCGCGCCCTGCGGCATGGGGTACGTGATCCCGATCGCCCTAACGTCGT
Source organism: uncultured Phycisphaeraceae bacterium (assembly GCA_964625505.1). Lineage (GTDB taxonomy): Bacteria > Planctomycetota > Phycisphaerae > Phycisphaerales > Phycisphaeraceae > CAZVBW01. The sequence continues at coordinate 62,822 of CAZVBW010000005.1, read as the reverse complement.
TCCTCGTGTTGACCATCATGGGCGAGCGGTGGATCTGCGACTTGCTGCCGCTGGTGAGCTACGGCGCCCTCATCGGTGCGGTCGGCCAGCTCACGCTGATCCTCCTGGCGGCCCTTGCGATGCTCGTCGCGGGCGGGTCCGCCGCCGGGCTGCCGAGCATCAGCGTGAGTTTCGCGATGTTCGTCGTCGCAGGCGGCGGGGCCTTCGGCGCCCTGGGCGGACTGGTCCGTGCCTGGGTGAGTTCATGACCCCAAGCCCGCGTCACCGCCGATCGCCACACCCGACATCGCTCGCTTCCGCCCGCACGCCTTCGCCCGCAGCGGAAGCGGGCTAGGGTTTGTCGCCGTGTCCGGACCGGCCCAAACGGAGCCCCGCGTTGAAAAAGCCCCTGATCGTCCTACTCGTCCTGCTGATCATCGCCGCGGCGGTCATCATCCCCGCGATCCTCTTCCTGCGGCAGGACGCCGCGGGCATCGGCGAAGGCCGGCTCGAAGGCTGGATCCGCGGACGCATCACCGGCACCGTCAACGGCCTGCTCAAGCCCGAAATGACCCTCGAGAGCTTTGACTACCAGCACCCGGGCGTCGTCGCCATCGAAGGCCTCACCCTCACCGCCATCGACCCAGCGTCTCAAGCCCCAGCACCGACCGCCGCCACGCAACCCGCGAGCGATGATCAAGCACCCGCCGACGAACAGGACATCGCCGAAGACCCCGCGGACGCCCGACCCGCCGACACCCCCGCCACGCAGGTCATCCTCGCCGTCGAACGCGCCACCATCCAGATGGACCGCGTGCCCCAGGTCGGCCAGCCGCTGCCGCTCCGCGAAGTGGTCCTCGAGTCGCCCACCATCAACCTCCTGGGCCTCGACGCCGACGGCGACGGCATCGTCGACGGGCTCGTGGGCCTGTCGGACCTGCTCGAAGCGCCAAGCGACCGCGAGGTCGGCGACGACACTGTCCAGCTCAACGAAGTCCTCGAAATGCAGCGGGCCCTGATCACCAACGCCACGCTGTTCTTCGACCCCCGCCTGCCCGACCAGTCCCCGATGCTCCTGGATGGCCTGGATATCGAGGTCCGTATGGAGCCATCCGAAGCCAACGACGGCTGGTATGCCATCGACGTCCAGGTCGCTCGCGAGCCCGTGATGACCGTCGACATCCAGGGCCGGTTCAACCTCAACACCGGCCAGCTCGAAGCCCAGCCGCTAACCCTCCGCCTCCAACTCAGCGACAGCACCACCGCCATGCTGCCCCCGTCGCTGCAGACGCAGTTGGAGCAATACGAGGTGCACGGCGACCTGCTCGTCGAGCTGTCCGGCTCGCTCAACCTGCTGGACCCGATGGCCTCCACCGGCAGGCTATATGTCGAACTGCTCGACGGCCGCGTCGCGGCGGGGGACTACCAGGTCCCCGTGTCGTGGGTCCAGCTCTACGCCGAACTCGAAGACCGTGCCGCGACGCTACACCTGGGCAACGTGGTCACCCTCGGCGGCTGGATGAGCCTCACCGGGCACACGCAGCTGGGCGACGGCTTCGCCAGCCGCTACGAGATCAACGCCCGCGAGATGCATATCGAAGACCTGCTCCGCGCCGGCGAAGCTCCCGCCGAATCCGCCGACAACGCCACGGCCGATGCCAACGTCAGCCCCGAGGGTGAAGACATGTCCAGCGACCTGGACCTGGGGGTCGCCGAGGGCGACACCGACGACCCGGACGCGTCGGAGCTGGACCTGGGCGTGGTCGAGGACGACCTGCCCGACCAGGTGGAGCAACGCCTCGCCGATCAGGCCACGCACGAAGGCCGGGACAGCTCGGGCACACCACGTTTCGCCGGCCTGGCCAACCTCGATGTCACGCTCGAAGCCCCGCTGGAGCGGGTCATGACCGAGGCGGCAGGCGGCGGCCACCTCGAAGTCCGCCAGGGCCGGCTCGGGCGGGTCCCGTTCCTGAGCGACATCCTGCGATTGACCGACATGTCCATCCTCCGCGGCGATCGGGAGGCCAACGACCAGGCGGACATCGGCTTCGTCTTTGAAGGCGACCGCGCGATCGTCGACCCGCTCCGCATCGGCGGGGCCGGCTTCCGCATCACCGGCGACGGCGAAGTCCACTTCAACGGCACCCTCGACCTCCGCGTCGGCGTCCGACCCGGCTCCGAGGGCGGCGGCATCAACCTCACCCGCATGGCCGGCGACGTCGTCGGCGTCGTCGGCGACCGCCTCGCCCGCATCCGCATCGGCGGCACCGTCGCCGAACCCGAAATCGGCGCGGCACTGCTCGGGCAGTGACGCCCAGACTTCATCGCGGCTCACCCGTGAGCACCCCCGCCAGCGTCTCGCACCGGGTAAGCGTCCGGCCCGCAGCGACGCGGATGGCGTTGTAGGGCAGCAGGGTGATCAGCGCGACGGTCAGGCCGGCGGCGGTGCTGATGAGGGCCTCGGCGATGCCTTGCGACACCGCGGCGGGGTCGGCCGGAGCGTTGCCGGTGCCGCTGTCCAAGAGTTGGAAGCTGTCGATGATGCCCAGAACCGTGCCGAGGATGCCCAGCATCGGGGCGGCGGTGATGATGGTCGAGAGCGTGGGCAAAAACCGCTCGATGCTCGGCCGCTGATCCTCCACCGCCGCGATCTGATCCGCCTCGCGCACCGGCCCGGCGATCGACAGCATGTGCTCCATCACCCGCCGATACACGCCCGGCAGAAACTCCGCCCCCGCAGCCACGCGGTCGCGCTGACCCTCACGCCAGAACCGCCCCACCGCCGCGATCCGCTTGCGGGTTCGGCCGCCGTTGGCCCGAGCAAAAAAGACCAGCCGCTCGATGGTCAGTGTGACGCTGATCACACTCATGAACAGCAGCGGCCACATGACCGGCCCGCCACGCTGCATCAAATCCAGAAAGGCCGCGGCCGGGTTCACCGCGCGTGCTCCTTGTTCCACCAGTCACGGAACGACCGCTTCGTCGGCGTGGGCAGGTCGCGGACCTCCGTCCAGCCGCCGACCGGGCCGGGTGCGTTGCTCAACCAGCCGCGGTTGGTGTACGGGTCGTCGCCGGTGAGCGTGCCGTTGAGCTTCGCCTGGACGCGGAACATCGACCGCTGCGCCCGCTGGCCCATCCGGTAACCGAAGTTGCCATTGAGGCTCTTCGCCCAGGCCCGCATGAACGCCCGGTCCCACGCGGCGGTCTGGCCGGACTGCACCAGTTCCTTCCGCAGCTGGATGAGGTACTTCGGGATATCGATGTGGACCGGGCAGGCCTCGAAGCACGCCCCGCACAGCGAGCTCGCCTGGGGCAGGTCCGGGTAGTTGTGCAGCTCGCGGAGCGTCGGGGTGAGGATCGCGCCGATGGGACCGCTATAGACGCTGCCGTAGGAATGTCCGCCGACCTTTCGATAGACCGGGCAGGCGTTCAGACACGCCCCGCAGCGGATGCACCGCAGCATCTCCCGCGTCTCGGGCCGAAGCGCCTCGGTCCGGCCGTTGTCGACCAGCACGATGTGCATCCGCTCGGGCCCGTCCACGTCCTCGGCCCGACGCGGCCCGGTCATCAGGTGCGTGTAGCACGTCAGTGGCTGCGCCGTGCTGCTGCGGGCCAGTACTTTGAGCAACACAGCCAGCCCATCGAGGTCCGGCACAAGCTTTTCAATCCCGACCACCGCGACGTGCACCCGCGGGGCCGACGTGCTCAATCGGCCGTTGCCCTCGTTGGTGCAAATCACGACCGTCCCCGTACCGGCCACCAGGAAATTTCCGCCCGAGATGCCTAGATCCGCCGCACGGAACTTCTTGCGTAGGTGATCCCGGGCGATCATCGCCAGCTCGACCTCGTCGGTCGTGTAGTCCACCCCCAGCTCCCGCTGAAACGCCCGGCCGACCGCCGCCCGGTCCTTGTGGATCATCGGCGTGACAATGTGCGACGGCGCGTCGTCGTCGATCTGCAGGATGAACTCGCCCAGGTCGGTCTCGATCGCCTCGATGCCCAGCTTCTCAAGCTCGGGGACGAGGTGCGTCTCCTCGGTGACCATGCTCTTGGCCTTCACGCAGACCTTGCACCCCTCCCGCTGGGCGATGTCGGTGATGATCGCGTTGGTCTGCGGGCCGTCTTTGGCGAAGTGGACCTGGGCACCCGCCGCCGTCGCCGACTCGACGAACTGCTGCAGGTAATGATCCAGGTGGTCCAGCGTGTGCTGCTTGATCGAGCCGGCGAGTTTGCGAACCTCGTCGACGCGGTCGCCGAACGTCTCGGGCATCACCTGCTTGCGGCCGGCGTCCTTCTTGAGCGTCGCGTCGTTGACGAACTGCTGCAGCTGTACATCCTGCGTCGCCTCGCCACCGCGGGGCACCCAGCTGTAGGGCAGCTTCGGGAACAGGACATGTTCCGCATCGTCTGCCTGCCGGCCAGCGGGTTCGTGTCGATCACGAAAGTCGCTGCCGGCGTCGGCGAGTTCGGTTTCGAGCGGGGAGGGGGTGGTTTCGGGCACGCCGGATGTTAGCCGCCGGGCTTTTCCCGGCGTGTCTGCGGGATCGCCCCGGCAAGCGGGGCGGCTAACGGCCGCGGGTCGACTGGATCCAGGTGGCGAGGTCCGCGGCGTCATACGTGTTCACCACATCCGCGGCGGTGGCCCCGGCGCGGCGGGCGGTGAGGATGCCGTAGCGGAGCTTGGTCATGTCGACCGCGGCGTGGGCGTCGGTGTTGATGGATAGCTTGACGCCGTGCTCAAGAGCCAGCCGGGCGTGCGAATCCCGGAGGTCCAGGCGGTAGTCGTTGGCGTTGATCTCCATCGCGATGCCGCGGTCGGCGGCGGCTTTGCACAGGGCGGGCATGTCCGGCGAAAGCCCCTCGCGACGCCCCACCAGCCGGCCGGTGGGGTGGCCGAGGATGGTCACGTACGGGTTCTCGATCGCTCGGAGCATCCTGGCGGTGGCCTTCTTCGGGTCCTGCCGAAGCGAGGCGTGTGGCGAGGCAACCACGATGTCCAGTTCGGCGAGCAGCTCTTCGGCGTAGTCGAGCCGGCCGTCGGTGAGGATGTCGACCTCGCTGCCGGCGAGGACTGAGATGGTGTCCTTCAGTTCTTTAGCTACCACACGGACAGCTTCGATATGTTCGACCAGCCGATCTTCGGTCAGTCCGTTGGCCTGAACCTGGCCCTTGCTGTGGTCGGTGATGGCGACGGTGTGGTAGCCCTGCTTGGCGGCATGCTCGGCCAGTTCGTGGATCGTCCACTTGCCATCGCTGGCCAGAGTGTGCGTGTGCAGGTCGGACTGGATGTCGGCGATCTCGACGAGCGGTGGCATCGTCCCGCCGGCGTCGAACGCTTCGGCGGCGGCGGCCAGCTCGCCGCGATCCTCCCGCAGTTCCGGGGCGACCCACGCCAGGTGCAATGCGTCGTACACCTCCTGCTCGCTCGCCGCGGCGACCGGCTCGGCCCCCGGGGCATCCTGCGGCCGGGCGTCGTCCTCGGCATCGTCGGGCAGCGCCGGCCACAACCCGTACTCGTTGAGCCGAAGCCCCATCCGGATCGCCCGCTCCCGCATCGCGACGTTGTGTTCCTTGCTGCCCGTGAAGTACATCCACGCGGCGCCGAAGCGGTCCGGCGGCACCACCCGCAGGTCCGCCTGCTGGCCGCCGGCGTTCTCGTGGAGCCGGACCGACGCCTTGGTGTCGCCCCGGAGGATGATCGAGCCGACCAGTGGGTGGTTGACGAACACGTCCATCACGCTCGCGGCGTGCTCGGCATCAACGCCGGCGAGCACGTCGAGGTCGCCGATCGTTTCGGCGCCGCGTCGCAACGAACCGGCGTACGCGACCCGATCCACGCCCGGCAACCCCTCGATCGCTTCGACCAGAGCCTCGGCCAGCGGCATGGCGACTCCCAGACGCGACCGCTGCCCGGCGGACTCGGCGAACTTCAGGTTCTGCTGGACCTGTTCAAGCTTCTTCTTTCCCAGGCCCTTGATGTTTTCCAGCTCGCCGGTGCGTAGCTTGTTCAGCAGCGTCGCGGTGTCGGTGACGCCGCCTTGCTGCCACAGCGCGGCGACGGTCTTCGGGCCCAGCCCCGGCACCTTCAGCAGCTTGAGCACGCCCGGCGGCACCGCGGCGAGCAGGTCCTGATGGGCCTTGATCTGGCCGGACTTGCCAAACTCCACGATCCGCGTCGCGGTCGACTTGCCGATGCCTTCGAGTTTCTGCAACTCGCCGGCGGACAGCTCCGCGGCCTCGTCGGTGAGTTGCTCAAGAACGCGGGCGGCCTTCTGGTACGAAATGGCCTTGAACGGGCTGGCCCCCTGAAGGTCGGACAGGTCCGCCATCTGTTCGAAGATCGCGGCGAGGGTGCGGTTGCCGGGGGTGGACATGGGACGATGCTAGACGGGTGAACCGCCAAGACGCCAAGAGCGCCGAGAAACCCAGACGGGTCCGGCAGGGGTCTGCAAGCCTGCTCCTGACCCCGGCTCTTCTCAGACGTTCGATCAACCATCAACGTCCAGGAAAAGCGACCGCTTTGGGATTCGAGCGTAGGCGATACAGGTGAGGATTGATATGACCTGCTTGGCGCTCTTGGCGTCTTGGCGGTCAGCCTTCTTCCGGCGCATCGGCCACGAACCACAGCGACGCCGAGTTGATGCAGTGTCGGCGGCCGGTCGGGGCGGGTCCGTCGTTGAACACGTGGCCTAGGTGGCCGCCGCACCGGGCGCACTCAAGTTCGGTGCGGACCATGCCGTGCAAGCGGTCGGGCTTCTCGACGACCGCGTCGTCGGCGATCGGCCGGGTATAGGAAGGCCAACCGGTGCGGGAGTCGAACTTGTCAGCACTGTCATACAGCGGCAGGCCGCACCCGGCGCAGCGGTAGACGCCCTCGCCCGGCGAATCGTGGTAGGCCCCGGTGAAGGCCCGCTCGGTGCCGTCTTCCCGCAGAACGTGGAACCGCTCGGGCGACAACCGCTCGCGCCACTGCGGCTCGCCGAGCTCGACGGTGTCCGCGTCATATTCCTCGGGGGCCAATCCGGCGTAGGGCGGTGTCTGCGGGTCGTCTTCAGCCACGTCCGCCGTCGCGACACCGCAACCGGCCAGCAACAGCAACGCGCCCATCCACAGCGGCATCAGCATTCGGGTCATGCCGATGGTACGCAGCCCGCGGCCCGCGGTTCAGCCAGCGAAGATCTCGTTCACGGTGCAACGAAACCCCGGCAGGACCGGGTCGAGCCTAACCACGTCGTCGCCCGAGAGTTCGACCGGCTCGACGTCCGGCCGGTGCACCATCACCGACTGTTGCTCCGGCCAAACGGTGACGGCGACCAGCGTGCCCGCGTCGAGGAACTGCTGAATCTTCTCCAGCATCTCGCCCCGCCGCTGCGACGGTGAGACGACCTCAACGATCACGTCCGGCCCGCCGTTCATCCAGACCGTTTCGTCCTCGGGCAGCCGGCCGTTGGGTACAAACGCCACGTCCGGGCCGCGAAGTGTGTCGGGCTTCCGCTCCAGCACAAACCCGGTGTCGGCGAGGTACAGCCGGCCGCTGCGCTGCATCTGCACATGGGCGTGCAGCAACGCCGCCATCGACATCACCAGCCGGCCGTGCTGTGGCATTCCCCGTGGCACTTCAACCAGCTTACCCCGCACCAACTCCCACTGGCCCGGCGGCGGGTTGGCCGCGAGCTGCTCAACCGTATATAGATACCGCTCCGGGATCGGCGGCGGCTCGGCGGGGGGTGTGGTCAGCACCGACATGCGAGCATTGTACCACCGCATGCCGCCGGGCCCACACCACACGGCCATTGCGCGGACCACATTGTATATTTCGGGCACGATCTTCCGGGGCACGTGATGGCCGAGTCCTCAGCGCAGCAACCCAGACGCGATGAGCTGGCGAGGCCCGGTCGAGCCGCCGAACGCTCTCCGCGGGCTGCCACCGCCCCGCAAGCCGTCGAGCCGCCGATCACCGTCGATCGCATGATCGGCAAGGTCGCCGTTCGCTGGTTGCCCGACGGGCGGCTGGTGGTGCAGGAGTCACACCCGATCGCGTGGACGATCTACCTGGTGGTGGCGGCTGTGCTGGCGATCCCGCTGGGGATGGTGCTGCTGATGACCGGACTCGCCGCGGCCAACGGCGAGGGCTCGGCGGTCTTTGGCGGCAGCGTCATCGCGGGCATCGCGGTGCTGCCACTGCTCATCGTGGGGCTCGGGGTGCTGCCGTGGCATCGCCGGGTGATCATCGACGGGGCGGCCCGCCGCGTCACGCTGCAGCGGCGGTGGTTTCGCTGGGCGACCCACGACACCACGCTCGATTCGGTGGAGCTGTTGCATGGGTGGATGGATCGGCCGAAGGAGGGCGCCGGGTGGTGGGTGTGGGTGCTGACGCTGGCGCTGGCGCCCGTGGGCGGGCTGGGCCTGCTCGTGGCGATCGTGGACGGCCAGATCCGCCGGCAGCGTCGCGCGGCGAACCCGATGGTCTCGACACTCGCGGCCCGCGGTCGGCCGTACGGGATGGCCCATGTGATGGGCTTCGCCCGCCCCGCGGACGCCGAGGCGGTCTTGGCCACCGCTGTCCAAACGGGTCTGCTGCGTGACCTTCGGCCGGCGGCGGACCCGCGACAGTCCGCGGATTGTCGAGAGATCGCCGCGACGCTGGCACAGCGGATGGACCCGCCGCCAGGGGCTGAACCGGCGATGACGCGGCGGATCCGCGAGGCCCGACGCCGCGCCGAGCAGCGAGCCGCTGCGGTCGCCGCCGCGGAAGCGGACAGTCCCACGCAACCCGCTAAGCTGGCTCGCCCGGGTTCGGACGCTGCGCCGAGCCCCGCAACCCCCACTCAGGAGCAGGACGTTATGAGCACCGGCAACGCCGTCATCGGCCAGTCCGGCGGGCCCACCGCCGTCATCAATCAGTCGCTCGTCGGCGTCGTCGAGGGCCTCCGTCAGGGCGGCTTCGGCGGCAAGATCCTCGGCGCCCACCACGCGGTTTCCGGCATCGTGAAGGGCGACTTCATCGACCTGACCGACACCCCGCAGGACAAGCTGGACCTCATCGCCGGCACCCCGTCCTCGGCCCTCGGCTCGTCCCGCGACAAGCCCGATCAGGCGTACTGCGAGCGGATCTTCGATGCGTTCGAGAAGCACGACGTGCGGTACTTCTTCTACATCGGCGGCAACGACAGCTCGGACACCTGCCGCATCGTCGCCGAGATGGGCCGGGACAAGGGCTACGAGCTGCACGCGGTGCATGTGCCCAAGACGGTCGACAACGACCTGATGGAGAACGACCACACGCCCGGCTGGGGCAGCGCCGCGCGATTTGTGGCCAGTGCGTTCGTGGGCGATGACTTTGACAACGCGGCGCTGCCGGGGATCAAGATCGACGTGGTGATGGGTCGGCACGCGGGGTTTCTAACCGCCGCGGCGATGCTCGGCCGGGACGCCGCGGCCGGGGCCGGGCCGCACCTGATCTACGTGCCTGAAGCGGATTTCGACCTGGACAGCTTCCGCGCGGACGTGGAGCGGGTGTACCGCGAGAAGGGCCGGTGCCTCATCGCCGTGAGCGAGGGGATCCACGACAAGGACGGCAACCCGATGGCGGCCAAGCTCGCCGAGTCGGTCGAGAAAGACGCCCACGGCAACGTACAGCTTTCCGGCAGCGGGGCGTTGGGCGACCACCTCGCCGACGTGGTCAAGAACCACTTTGCGGAAAAGGGCGAGAAGGTCCGCGTTCGGGCCGACACGTTCGGCTACCTGCAGCGGAGCTTCCTGGGCTGCGTCAGCGAGGCCGACCAGACCGAGGCCCGTGAGGCGGGGCGGCAGGCGGCGACGCATGCGCTGGGCGGGGCCCAGATGGGCTCGATCGCGATCAAGCGCGTGAGCGACTCGCCGTACAAGGTGGACTACGAGCTGATCGACATCGCGAAGGTCGCCGCGAAGACGCGACACCTGGACCCGAAGTACATCAAGGACGGCAACGACATCGACGAGTCGTTCAAGGCGTACGCGCTGCCGATCATCGGGGAGCTGCCGGCGTACGGGCGGTTTTGATCCGCTGTGACCTCGCGACCGATGGTCGCGGCTTTACATACCTATGAATATCACCAAAGCCATCATCCCGGCGGCGGGCATGGGGACGCGGTTTTTGCCCGCGACCAAGACGATGCCCAAGGAGATGCTGCCGATCGTCGACACGCCGGTGCTGCAGTTCGTCGTCGAAGAGGCGGTCGCCAGCGGCATCGAGGACATCCTGATCGTCACCGGCCGGGCGAAGCGTTCTATCGAGAACCACCTGGATTATCACCCGGAGCTCGAATCGTTTCTCAAGGCGAACGGTAAGGAAGATCTTGTCGATCAGGTCCGCGACATCGCCGACCGCTGCCGGGTGTTCTATATCCGGCAGAAGGTGCAGGCGGGGCTGGGCGACGCGATCCGGCTGGGTCGGCGGCACATCGGCGACGAGCCGTTCGCGGTCCTGCTGGGCGACACGATCATCGACGTGCCCGAGGGCGAGGACCCGGGGCTCAAGCAGCTGTGCGACGCGTACCAGCACACGGCTCACAGCGTGGTGGCGGTGCGGAAGGTGCCGCCGAAGTGGGTGAGCCGGTACGGCATTGTGGACGGCGAAGCGGACCCGGAAGTCGACGGCTTGTATCGATTGAATCAGTTGGTCGAGAAGCCTGCTGTCGAGGACGCCCCGAGCGATATGGCGATCGCCGGACGCTATATCTTCACGCCGGAAATCTTCGAGCACCTCGACCGCACCCGGGCCGGCGTCGGGGGTGAGATCCAGCTGACCGACGCGATGAACACGCTCGCCGCCGAGCAGCCGATGCACGCCCTGCTGTGGAACGCCCACCGTTACGACATTGGTAACAAGGCGGACTACGCCCGGTGCTTCATCGACTACGCCCTGCGTAACCCGGACACCGCCGACGCGGTGCGGGCGCACCTGCGGGACCATCGGTAGCCCGCGTGACCCATCCCCACATGTACATGCGGGAATGAGAGCTTCATCGATGCGATGGCAGCATCGCGGGTTAGATCATCGGCCTGATTTGGCTGCAGCGAGCAGAGGGTATGTGGATGACTCACCAGGACCCGTCTTGGACCAGCCTCCGAGCAGCACTTGCCGTCCAGATTCTTGCCGCACGACGCCGCGGCTGAACCGCCGCTCAGCGGCGCCGCCGGGGCAGCAGGCATAACCCGCCGGCAGCGAGCAGGGCGGCGGAGGCGGGCTCGGGGACGCCGGTGAGGACCTGCTGGAGGCCCGCGTCGCCGCTGGCGTCGCTGATGCGAAGAATATCGGCTTGGCCCTGCTTGTTGAAGCTGATGCCCAGGCCGGTGATCGAACCGATCTCGCCGGTGTCGGTGAGCAGCGGCGTACCCAACCCCGCTTCAGTCTGCGAACTGGTATCGGCGTCGAAGTTTTCGTCCGTATCGGAATCGTCGGTGGCGACCCAGAAGCTCACCGTGTCAAAGCCCGTGGCATCCAACTCGGCCTTGACGATCAACAGGTAGGTGCCGAACCGGTCCAGCTCGTTCGCGGCGTCGTTCGTGTCGGGGTCGCCGAAGAAGTTGTTTGTATCGACGTTGAGGTAGGGGTTGGCGTTGAACTCACCGAAGGTCACATCATTGGTTGTGCCGTCGAGGAACAGCCGCGTGTCGCGGTCGGGCACGGTTTCGATATCGGGGGTACTGGTCGCGCTGGCGTCGGAACGGATCAGCGCGGTCAACCACAAGGTGCCGCTGGTGAATGCGGAATCGAAGGTCCGGGCGACATCGCCAGTGCCGCCGCGGTTGGCGCGGCCGTCGTCGCTGTCGGTCTCGTTGCCGGTCGTGCTGTAGCCCGCGGAGGTGAAGTCCAATTGCTGGCCGGCCTGATAATCCACGTCGGTGTCGCCGGTCCAATCGCTGCCCCAGCCGGGGTCGGTGGCCGAGCCGTTGCCGGGCAGGTCCTCATTACTGGTGCCGTAGTTGTTGAAGTACTCGGTGATGAGATCGGCTTCGGCGCTGATGGGCGTGAGCAGCAGGCCGGAGGCGGCGAAGGCGGTGAGGGCGGTGGAGCGGGTCGGACGCATGGCTTGAGCCTCCTAAGAAGGGTGACCGGGACACCCGCCGGACCACTTGTGCGACGGGCTCCGAGACTTCGAGATAAGAGAAGAATACACCTGAACCGCGATGATGCTAGACTTCTTTGCGTCACCCTCCGGAACTTTTACGACATGAGCCGGTCGTTTCAGTCCGCTCGGACGCTGCTGGTGGGTGTTACCGTGCCTCGCAACGTGGTGGTATGCCAGCAAATGCTGGTCGGGGCGGCGGGCTATGGGCTGGAGCACGGGCTGCGGGTGTTGGACCTGCCGATCAATGAAGGGCATTGGCCCGACGCGGCGGCGGTGGGCTGCGATGGGTTGATCGCGTTCGCCAGTGAGCCGCAGCGGGCGGCGGCGTTGCGGGCGGCGGCTTATCCGGTGGTGAATGTCTCGGCGACGCTGGAGGATCCGGGGCTGCCGACGGTGTCGGTGGAGAACCGGGCGGTGGGCCGGCTGGCGGCGGAGCACCTGCTGGAGCAGGGGCATCGGCGGCTCGCTTTCGTGGGCCTTGGGGACCACTTCTACTCGCTCGAGCGGATGGCGGGCTTTGCGGAGGCGGCCGAGGCGGCGGGGATTGAAGCGGTCTTGATGCCCACGGCGGAGTTCACGCTGGACGAGCCGGTCGCGCGGACGCCGCTGGGCGCGTGGCTGCTGGGGTTGGCCAAGCCGGTGGGGGTAATGGCGTGCAATGACATCCGGGGTCGGCATGTGATTGAGGCGTGTCGGCTGCTGGGGCTGGCGGTGCCTGATGAGGTGGCGGTGGTCGGGGTGGACAACGACGAGCCGACGTGTCTGTCGCTGCAGCCGCCGCTGAGCAGCGTCGAGTGCAACGCCCGGGCGATCGGGCACCGGGCGGCCGAGCTGGTGCACGGGATGCTGCAGGGGCGGGTGGCACCGCAGCGGACGCTGCTGCCGCCGGTGGGGGTGGTGCCGCGGGCGAGCACGGGGCAGGTGGTGGCGGACGACGAGGCGGTGCGGCGGTCGCTGGGTTGGATCCGGGCCAACGCGTCGCGGGCGGCGGTGGGGGTGCCGGACGTGGCGGAGGCGGTGGGGGTTTCGCGGCGGACGCTGGAGCGGCGGTTCAAGGCGGCAACGGGGTCCGGGGTGGCGGCGGCGCTACGGGCGGCGCGGGTGCAGCGGGCGCGGCAGCTGCTGCTGGACACGGACCTGCCGTTGGACGCGGTGGCGCGGGCGGCGGGTCTGGGCGGCGAGCGTCAGTTGCGGATGGTGTTTGCAAAGGTGCTGGCCCGGCCGCCGTCGAGTTTTCGGTGAGGGTGCTCGCGGGCACCGGTGTGCGGAGCGCCGGCTGGATGGGCTTTCGGAGCACAACGCGTGAAGGAGCCCGGGGTGGGCGGCTACCGCGGTCGTGCGTTGGTGCTGCCGATCAAGCAGGACGGCGGGCAGGAAGCCTGGCAGCCGATCGTGCGTGTGATGCGGCGGGGTCAGTCGCCGAGCATCCGGCGGGCTTGGTCGGCTTGGCGGGTGTCTGGGAAGTCGCGGACCACCGCCCGCAGCAGCGACTGGGCGCGGGTGTCGTTGCCCAAAACCATCATCTGCAGGGCTCTGTCCAGGCGATGCTGGGCGTCATCGCTGGAGGCGGCGGCACCGTCGGCTGAGTCGCCGGTCGTGGCGTTGGCCCCGGGGGCGTCAGGGTCATCATCGAACCCGGCCATCGGGTCGCGGCCGCCGCGGCGGATGGTGGCGGGGCGGAAGTGCAGGGCGACGGCGAAGGCGTCGTCGGCACCGGCGTGGCGGGTGTTGATGCTGTGGTGGGGCGGGACGTGGCGGTCGGCGGGGGCGCGGCCGGCGGCGACGAGCAGGCCGTCGCCGATGCCGATGCTGGTCACCTCGTCGCCGAAGCAGTCGGCGAATCGGCGTTGCCAATCGGGGGAGAAGGCGACCAGCCAGGCGCCGCGTTGCTCGAGGCCGGTGACGGCCTGCGTGAGTGGGGCGCCGAAGGCGGATTCGCCGCCGACGTAGACGTGGCCGGCGTCGTCGACCTCCAGGGCGCGGGGGCGAATGGTGTTGCCCTTACTGTCGTTGAGCCGGGCGAGGATGAAGGTCCCGCCGCGGTGCTCGCCGGTCGCTTCGTCGAGTCGGCAGACGTAGGTGATGTGGTTGGACGCGGTGTTGAACGGGTGCTGGTAGCGGTCGGGGGTGGCGTTGTTGACCTCTTGGGCGAGGTCCAGCGGGCTGCGGGAGAAGATGGAGTTGCCGCCCGCGGATTCGCCGGCGAAGTAGAGCGAGCCGCCGGCGGTATCGAGGCGGTACCCGCGGGAGTCGGCCATGAGGGTGGTGTCGGCGACCTCCTGGCCGCCCCAGCCCCAGGCCCGCCAGACCTGCTGGCCCTGCAGGTCGTAGGCGCGGATCCAAGCGACTTGGACGGGGTAGGTCGGCTGGCCGGTGACCTGGCCGCGCTTGTTGTCGTAGCCGGTGACGAAGATCAGCGGCTGCTGCGAGCCAATGGCGACATCCTCGGCGTAGTTACCTGGCACTTGCTGGCTGCCGCGGACCCGGCCGCCGCGGACGACCGCGACGGTCCGGCCGCTGAGCACGATCGCGGCGCTGCCGTTGTCGGTCGCGTCGATCCGCTGGGAGTCGCCGCCGACGGACCACACCTGCCGCAGGCTCGGGCTGAGCTCGACGGCGCCAAACGAGCCAGCGATGAAGACGTGGCCCCGCCGGTCGACGCACAGGTCGCGCACCTCGCCGTTGAACTGCCGGCGGTTGGCGACCTCGTAATCCTCGCCGGGGTTCAGCCGCATGACCACGCCGCCGCCGCCCGCGGCGTTGGCGGCCAGGTAGATCGAGCCGTCAGGCCCGACCCCCGCGCCGACCATCGCGTCGTCGCCGGGCGTGCCCAGCAGCACCGAGGCGGCAAGGACGTCGTTGTTGACCTGCCCCGTGGCGGGCAGGGTGAGCAGCAGGCACAGCAGCGCGAGTAGGGTGGGTGCAGCGAAGCGATACCCACCGTCGGCGGTTGCGGTGGGTTGCGCCTGCGGCTCCACCCACCCCACGGCTCGCGTTCGGCTGGGCATTAGCCGGGCTCCGCCAGCGGCCGCTGCGGAACCTCGCCCATCGGCGGGGCGTCGTCCGGGCCCAGCAGCACGGTGGTCTCGCCGTTGCGGATGAGCACCGCCTGGCCGGCCGTGCCGTCAACGGGGTCGGTCGCGAGATAGATCTCGTCGACGGCGTCGCCGGCGGTGATGCGGACGCCGGTCCCGTCGGCGAGTGTCTCGAACGTGGGTTCGCGCATGCCCTCGACGCGGGGGTAGATCAACCACAGCACCGGCGTGCCGGGGGCGGTCTGGAGCCGCAGCCACTGCTGCTGCTCGCCGTACCGCCAGGCCCCGTCCCAGAACGGGGGCACCTGCAGGGCGCCGCCGTCGGTCGCGCGGATCTGGGCGAACCATTCGCCGCTGCCGTCGGGGTTGCCGTGGCTGGGTGCCCAGTCGGGCAGGGGCAGGCTGTCCACGTTGTTCTGATCCATCAGCCGCTGCATCCGGCTGCGCCAATCGGCGAGCGACTCACCCTCACGGCGGGCGACCTCGCCGGGGTGCTGCAGCCACTCGTCGTAGTAGTGCCACTGCCGCACCGTCAGCTCGGGCGAATCGGCGGAGGCGACGTGGACGAGGATGTCGCGGTCCAGCTGACCGGGGGCCAGGATCGTCATCGAGCCATCGGCGGACGGCTCACCTTGCGGCGTGGCCTCGTGAGCAAGCAGGTGGATGTTGACCTGCTGCGGCTCGGTGGACTGCGTCTCGTCGCGGACGACGAGGTAGTCGGGCATCGGGCTGCCGTCGGCGTGCTTGACCAGCGTGGTGAAGCGGCGGTGAATGATCGGCGTATCCACGCGGCGGTCGGGGTAGTCCCTGCCGAACTCGTGATCGCCGGGATCGACCGGGGACATGCCCAGATTGCCGCTGCGTCGCTCGGTGACGACGACATCGGCCACGTCGGTCGTGGCGAACGCGGCGGGCCAGGCGGTCGCGCCGATCTGTTCCATGGCCTCGACGTTTTGTCCGCGCTCGTTATGTCGAACGGTGCCGGCGTTGCCGAAGGTCATCGAGTTATGCAACGCCGCGTGGTCCCCGCGGGGGTCGTAGCTGCAGTTGTAGTCGAGGCTGACGGGCTGACCCTGCAGGTACAGGTGGTAGCTGTTCTCGTCGTTGTGGTAGTGGCCGCGTAGGGGGCCGGCCTTGATGGTGACGTGCGACTCGCCGGGCGTGCCGAAGCCGTCGCGCATGATTGCGCCGAAGCCGTGCCAGGTGTCGCTGGTCCAGTCCATATCGGCCATGTCCATCGGCTCGATGTCGTTGGGCAGCTGGGCCAAATCCCGGATCAGGTCGGCCTTGGGGTTGGGCAGGGTGTTCTGGAGGTACTGGTAGACGCCGAACATTTCGGCAGCGCCCTCGGGGTTCTGCTCTTCAAGAAAACCCGCGAGGATGCCGAAGCCGTCGCCCAGGCCGGAGGTCCAGCGGTGGGTGTCACCGATGGGGGCTTCGTGGCGGTGCTGCAGCCGCGGGTCGACTGGCGTGAGCAGGTGGCGGTGCCACCGGCCGGAGGCGAGGACCAGCGGGTTGTCGGCGAGCGGGTTGCCGATGTCGGCGTTGACGAAGATCCGGGCGGTCTTCATCTGAAGGTACATCGAGTACCCGCTGTAGCCGGGGCACTCGTAGCCGACGCCGTCGGGCCCGGCGATGACGCGGGACTGGTCGTCGTCGAAGTTGTCTTGCGCGAATTGCAACCAGCGATCGCTGTGCGGGTGGTCACGCATGGTGGCGGCGACGAACGCCGCGTTCATATATTTGTCGGTGTGGAAGTTAGGGTTGCCGGGCGACCATCCCTGGTGCCACCCGGGCCACTGGTCCAGGTCGGTGAAGATATACCCGAGCGCCGCTTGTTGCGGGCCGCCGAGTGGCTGGCCGTCGGCGAACAGATCGACCAACTGGAGGTCGGGGATCTGGCGGGTGGGGCGGCTGGTGGGGTTGAGGAAGTCGTCTTGGTAGCGGCGCTGCAGCCAGAGGCCGGCGTCAGGCATTGAGCCGCGGTCGACCTGCTCGCCCAGCAGGTGGCGGGCGAGTCGGTTTTCGTGGCTGTCCATCCGCCGGTCGATGTCGCGGATTTCTCGCCGCAGTTGGTTGCGTTCGTCATCCAGCGCGTCGCGAGCGTCGCCGCTGGCTTCGCCACGGCGTTCTTCCACGTCGGCGAGTTGTGTATGCAGGTCCTCAAGCTGTTCGCTCATTTCACCGAGACGGTCGGCTTGTTGCTGCAGCCGTGTGGCGACCGGTGAATCGGCCCGCTGGGCGTCGCGGCGGAGCGTTTCCATCTGGTCGCGGGTGACCAGAATGTTGGGCCCGGCAAGGTCGGGGTTGCGATCCCATTCCAGGATGTAGTGATTCATCTGGGCGGCGAGCGTCCAGTCGGTGTGCCGGCGGACCAGGTGGTTGAGGTGGCCGACCTGATTGCGGGGCCCAACGATCAGGCCGTAGGCCCGCTGGCCGTAGTGCATCCCCGAGCGTTCACCGTCGATGCAGGGGAAGCGGAACTGGCCACGCTCGCCGTCGTAGGCGTACCCGGCGATAGTCGCGGGGTAGGGGCCGACCCATTTGCTCGCAAAGGCGGCGACGATCCCGGCGGCGGGGGACTGGCCGCCCTCGCCGTGGAGGATCATGTCCTGGGCGCCGCCGCCGCCCTGGTTCCACCGGGGGCGGAGCAAAGCGAAGGGCCGGCCGCGCTGGGCGTCCCGGGGTCGGGCCTCGACGGTCTGCTGCTCGACGTTGCCGCCGAACGCGTCGTACTCGAACCAGCGGACCCAACTGACGCGGCTGACGTCCATGTGCGAATCGGCGGGCAGGCCGATGACGTCAGCAGCGGGACCTTGCGTGAGTTGTTCCGGGGGTTCGCCGAAGTGCAGCCAGTACTGGTGGATGCCCCAAGGCTCGAGGGAGCCGTCGCGCGGCAGGTGGTAACGCTCGTTGACGTCGATCCACACGTCGCCGACGACGAAGCGGACTTGAGCTTCGTATGCGGCGGGCAGGGTCGGGACCTCCTCGCGCGGCGGCTGGTCGGGGTTGTCCCAGCGGTAGGTCTGCTTGCCGTTGGCCAGCGGCATTGCCTCGGTGTTTTCATCGGTTTGGACGTCGGCGAAGTGGTACGTGATCCGAGCCTCGGCCATCACCGGGCCGCGCTGCAGCCACTCGACTTCAACACGGGACACCGGGGCGTTGCCGTCCCACCATGCCCGGCCGTCCCAGTCCTCCTGCCCTTCGGCACGGGTGCCGCCGATCCAGTGGGACACCTCGTTGAGTGGGCGGGGCTCGTCGAAGCTGAGACCCTTGCGGAGGCGGAATTCGTACACGCCGGCGTCGATCAACCAGTGGTTATCCTGCTCCTGAATCTGTAGCGCCGGGTCCGGGTCACCGGGGGCAATCGTGATGTCGATTTCGCGAGGCGCCGACTCCCGGCGAACCCGGCCGCGGCTGTCGGGCTCGCGGTTTTCGCCTTGAATGCGGGCCATGAACCACACGCGGTCCGCCCGCTCACCGTCGGCGTCAATCTGCTCGAGCTGGGCGGGAAACGTCTGCTCGCCGATGCGGGCGACCAGCGACTGATTCTCGCGGAAGGTGCCCGCGTCGAAGTCGCGGTACGTCAGCTCCCAAGGCCACTGCTGGCCCAGGGCGTTGTTCACAGTGAAGGTCTGCTGCGCCGCGGCGGGCCGCGGGAGCATCGCGAGCAGGGCGGTCAGTACGAAGAGCAGGTGCGAATTTTTCAACAGGTCATCCTTTAGCCCCGGGCTCCGCCCGGGGTGGCTTTGAAGCGGCAATCAGCGATACAACCAGAACGTCGATCATTCACGTTCAAACGGCAGGTGCGCCACGACCGCCTCGGTCGCGACGCGGGTGTCGCTGGCCCAGCCGGGCTGGCCAGCTTGGGGGATACCTTCGCCGGTGGCCTGACCGCTGTCGCGGTCCTTTTCGGAGATCCCTACGACGACAACGCCGGCTCGGGTCGGGAACGCGCCCTGCAGGTCGACGCCGCCGCCGCCCCGGCCGGTCTGCGTGTCCCACTGGCCCTGGACCAGCGAGCTGTAGCGCAGGCGGGTCAGGTCCGGGCTGTACACGCGGACGAAGTCCGACCACCGGCCGGTGAGCCGGGGCGTGTCGTTGGGGCTGGGCATTTCCTGGTAGGCGTTGCGGGTGGTGATGACCCGCCGGCCGGTTGCGGTGAGCAGCACGTTGCCCTCAGCATCAACCTGCAGACTGTGCGGCTGGACACGGGTGGTGTTCAGGTCCGGCCAGCCCGAGCCGAACGATGGCCAGTGCGAGACCAGCGGGTCGGCGAAGCCATCGCCGGCCTGCCGGCCCTCGCCGTACTCAGCGAAGTAGCAGGCGTGGGTCAGCGTGCCCTCGAGGGACCACCGCGAGAGGTGGCTGAAGTGCATGTTGCCGTGCGTGCCGGTGAACTGGTTCTGGAACGCCCGGCCGGGGTTGTCCGGGTGGTTGACCTGGTCGCCCTGGAAGAAGTTGTTGACATTGTTGCCGTGGGCGCGGGCCACGGCGACCAGGGCGCCGGGTGCGGCGTCGGGGGCGACGCTGTAGTCGATCGCCAGGGCATCGACGTACTGATCGGGGGTTGAAACACCCTCGGACTCGGGGTACAGCCGACGCCACCAGCGCAACTCACCGTCGGCGTCCATAGCGACCACCCAAGGCTCGAAGTCCGGCTGGCCCGGGGGCAAACGCGACTGATTGTTGCCGCCCAGGTAGAAGCTGTTGTCCCGGCGGTCGATGACGACGGCACCCACCATCGCGGTCGGGTTACTGCCCCAGCGATAGCCGAAGTAGCCCCGGCCGTTGTCGTGGACCTCGACGACCTCGTCGGTCTCGGGGTCGTAGTACCCGTCGAACATCGCGTCGAATGGCCAGCGGCCGATCTGCACGCCGCCGTTGCCGTCGCTGCCTTCGTAGTTGAAGTCCGCCTCGGACCAGGAGCGGAAGTCGTGCCGGCCCCAGACCTTCAGCACGATGCCGCTGTGGCTGAGCTCACCGTCGAACTCATCAGCGGCACCGCCGAACTCGGTCGTTTCGCCGTTGGGCGTCGTGCCCCAGTGCCGCCGCCACTGCGGGACCACATCCTGCTCGCCCCCGGCGGTGAGCCGGTGGATCGACAGCCAGTTGTAGCCGTACGGCTCGCCGGTGACGTAGATCACCTTGCCGTCGCTGCCGACGTCCCAAGGCTGGAAGCGTGCGAGAGTGCGGGTGGCACCGACGTCATAGTTCCACTCGAGCGCGGTCGGGGTGCCGTTGACGAAGTTGTTGTCCAGCCGGGCGATGAAGTACCCGCCGCGTCGGCCCGGGCCGGGCCGGATGCCCGAGACGTACAGATCGCCGGTCGCCTCGCCGGGCATGCTGGTGGTCTTGAGGTGGTGGAACGCGTCGGCCGCGTCGGGGGGCAGCACGACCGCGGCGAGCACCGTCGCCAAGTCCTCGCTGACGTGCAGCAGCACCGGCTGATGCGACGTGGGATCCACGCTCTGGGGCAGGTCCCCGCCCAAGGACACCGGCGTCACTCCCGCGGGTAGCCACGACAGGTCGGTGCTGCTGCCGGCCATCAGGAAGGTGCCGTCGGACAGCTGCATCACATCGTGCAGCCGATCGTCACCGTCGCCACCGACGTAGAAGGCCTGAGCATCCTGAGCGGCCGCCGCCCCGCTCATCAGGCACACGGTCAACACACACACCACCCGCAGGCAGGTCATCATCTGGAACATCACGGAGGTCTCGCTTTGGGAACTAAAGCGTTAACAGCTTATCCGGATGAGTCAGAAGGGCAAGGGTGAAGGCAGAAGGACGAAGGATGAAGGACGGAGCACGAAGAAGGGACGGGCGGCCCGCGGCACCCATGGCTTGACCTTCTGCCTTCATCCTTCATCCTTGCTCCGGCCTTGTTCGCGGAACGTGCTGGGCGGGACGCCCATTTGCTGGCGGAACTCGCGGGACAGCTGCGAGATGTGCTTGTAGCCGCAGCGATGGGTGATGTCCGAGAGGCTCAGCTGGGTCTCGAGCAGGTACCGCCGGGCCGAGG
Organism: uncultured Phycisphaeraceae bacterium; assembly: GCA_964625505.1. Taxonomy (GTDB): domain Bacteria; phylum Planctomycetota; class Phycisphaerae; order Phycisphaerales; family Phycisphaeraceae; genus CAZVBW01. Next base: position 41,673 of record CAZVBW010000005.1, on the reverse strand, counting down.
CGAGGCGGACGCCGCGGATCGCTTCGCCGGGGCTCTGGCCCAGCGAGGCGATGAAGCGCCGCTGGAGGTTGGACCGACTGAGCCCGGTGTGTTCGACCAGATCACCCACGCGGGGCGTCTGGGGCAGGTGTTCGTGGATGTACTGCAGCGCGCTGGCGACCTCCGCATCATCGACCGCCCAACAGTCAGTGCTCTGGCGTTCGACCACGCCCCACGGCTGAACGCGGACCGGCTCGCGTGTCGCGGGCTGGCCGTTCATCATGCGCGCCAGCAGAGCGGCGGCCTCGTGGCCAACCCGCTCGGGCTGGTGGTCGATGCTCGAGACGCTCGGGTGGCAAAACTGGCAAAACACCTCGTCGTTGCCGTTGCCCAGGATCACCACGTCATCCGGACACCGCAGCCCCGCCCGGCGGACGCTGTCCAGGGCCCTCTGCGCGTGCGTGTCGTCGCTGCACAGCAGGCCCAGCGGCAGCGGCTGGTCGGCGAGCCAGTCGGCTAAGTCCAGCAGCTCGTCCTCAAGCCGCCACTGCTCGCCGGGCTTCATGCGCGGGCCGCTGATGAAATGGCTCGCCTCGATACCCGCGTCCTTCGCCGCCGTCTCGAACCCCTCCCAAACCCGGTCGCTGCCGGGCGAGTCCCTGCCCCAGAAGTACCCCAGTCGACGCAGGCCTCTGCCCATCAGGTGCTCCGCCGCCAGCCATCCGGCCGCCCGATGGTCCACGTCCACCGCGCTGCCAAAGCCCAGCTGCTTACCGATCGCCACCGTCGGCCGATCCCGGGGCAGGTCCGCCAAGGGGCCCTGATCCGCGTCCACGCCGATGATCAGCCCGTCACCGGTGAAGCCTTCAAGGCTACGGGTCAGCAACGACTGGTCGTGCCGGATCAGAAACAGGTCCCACGGCCCGTGGGCGTCGGCGTAGCTGCGGATCCCGTTAAGCACCCGGTCTGTCGACGGGTGCCGCCGCACCGTCAACACCGCCACCCGCCGCCGCTGACCCGCCGCCGGTTGATCCGACGGCCGCGACACCACCCGCACTTGCTTCTCCACCATGGATGAAGTGTCAAACGCGTGACCAGCGGTGTCAAGCGGTTGGTGCCCAGAAACCCGAAGCCGGAAGCCGACGCTGAGCCGCAGGCGAAGCGTCTGGTATCCGCAGCCCACGCCCCCGACTACCCTCGGCGGCATGCTTGGGATCGGCCGCCGCATGCTCGCCGCGTGGAACCCTCGGCTGCCGCGGGATTGGTGGTTGATTCCGCTGGCGGCGGTAATTGGGACGGCGGCGGGGTTGACGGCGGTGGGGTTTGACTTGCTGGTGCGGTTCAGTGAGCGGTTTTTCTTCGGGACGGTGGCGGGGCAGATCGGGGAGGGGCCGTGGCGGTTGGGGCTGCTGGTGCTGTTGCCGGCGGTGGGGGGGCTGCTGGTCGGGGTGATCCGTTATGCCACGCACGGCCGGGAGGGCGGGCCGGGGATCCCGATGGTGGTCGAGGCCCTGGCCCGGCACCGCGGGGTGCTCTCGATCCGCGGGGGGCTATACAAGGCGCTGCTGGCGGCGATCACCATCGGCTCGGGCGGGTCGGCGGGGGTCGAGGGGCCGATCCTGCAGCTGGGTTCGACGGTGGGCTCGAGCGTCGGCCGGGCGGTGCGGCTGTCCCGCGAGCACCTGGCGACGCTGCTGGGCTGTGGCGCGGCCGCGGCGACGGCGGCGATTTTCAATGCGCCGATCGCCGGGGTGATCTTCGTGCTCGAGGTGGTGCTGCGTGATTTTACGCACCGGACGTTTATCCCGATCGTCGTGGCGAGCGTGTTCGGCACGGCGGTGGCCCAGGGTGTGCTTGGGCGCGACGAGGCCATTTTTGACCTGCCCGACGCGATGATGGGCTACGACTTCGCCGCGCTGGAGCTTGCCCCGTACGCGGCGCTCGGGCTGCTTTGCGGGCTGATCGGGGTGTTGCTGGCGTTGACGCTGCGGGGTTCGGAGGCGATGTGGGGGAAGGTGCCGGTGCCGCTTTGGGCCCGGCCGGCGTTGGGCGGGCTGGCGCTGGGCGGGCTGGGGCTGGCGTTCGTGTTCGTGGCCCCGGACATGGTCCCGGCCTACGAGCCGCCGGCGATTTTCGGCAACGGCTACCCGGTCATCGAGGCCCTGCTCAACCCAGCGTCCTACGCCCCCGAGCTTGCGGCGGCGGGCGACGAGCCGGTCGCTCACGCGGCGCTGAGCCTGCTGATCCTGCTGGCCGGGTGCAAGCTGCTGGGCACGGCCCTGACCATCGGCTCGGGCGGGGCGGGCGGCGTCATCGCCCCGTCGCTGATGCTCGGGGCGACCGCGGGCGGTGCCCTCGCCCTGGCCCTGCAACAGACCGGCTGGTTCCCGGGTCAATCGCCCGCGAGCTACGCGCTGGCTGGTATGGCCGGCGTGATCGCGGCGGTGGCCCACTGCCCGCTCACCGCCTTCCTGCTCGTGTTCGAGATCACGCAGGACTACAAGGTCGTGCTGCCGATGATGCTCGTGGCGATTCTGGCCACCAGCGTGTCGCAGCTGCTGGTGCGGGAGTCGATCTATCAAGTGTGGCTGCGGCGCCGCGGCGTCCGGGTGGGCTATCTCGTGGACATGACGCTGCTGCGGCGGATGGACGTCGGGCAGGTCCCGCTGGTCGAGGCGGCACTGGTCGCCGCGGACGACCCAGCCCAGCGGCTACTCGACTTGGCGGAGGATTATGCGGCTCAGGACTTCGTGGTCATCGACGAGGCCGAGCGATATCAGGCGATGGTGGTCGGGGATGATGTCCGGCAGACGCTGCTGCAACGCGAGGCGATCCCGCTGATGATCGTCGGGGAGCTGGCCCGCACGGGCTTGCCGACCGTCGTGCCCGGCGAAACGCTGGACACGATCCTGGACAAGTTCGCCGATCACGACGTCGCATCGCTGGCCGTGCTCGACGCGGACCAGCGGGTGCTAGGGCTGGTGACCCGCAGTGCGGTGCTGCGGGTGTATCAGCACGAGTTGGAACGGCGGGGGTGAGGGTTCGTAGGACGGGCGTCTAGCCCGTCATCACGGCGTCGCCGGGAATCGCGAACGGAAGTGTCAAGCTTCGCTTGATCGACGGGCGAGACGCCCGTCCTACGACGTGCGCATGACGGTTCATAATGCCACGGTGCCGCGTGTCACCTTTCCCCGATCGCATCGCCTAACGGGCCGGGGGGCGTTCACGGCGGTGTTTGCCGGTAAGGCACGGAAGAACCTCGGGCCGATCAGCGTGCTTGCGGTGCCCAACGATCTGCCCCACCCTCGGTTAGGCGTGTCCGCACCCAAGCGGGTGGGTGGTGCGGTGCAGCGGAACCGGCTCAAGCGACGAGTGCGTGAAGCGTTTCGGCTGTCGCAGCACGACCTGCCGGCGATGGACATCGTGGTGTTGGTCCATCCGCACGAGCCGCTGGCGGTCGACGTGTACCGGGCGATGCTGGCCGAGGCGGCGGGTTCGCTGGAGAAGCTATGGGTGAAACGAGGGGCGTCGCGGAAGCACCGCGGCGAGCCCGGCGGCTAACGCGGGGCGTCCGGTGAGCGGTCGGTTCCGGGAGGGTGCGGCGGATCGGCTCTACGATGAGTGGGTGACACCGACGCGGATGCACGGGTGGGTTCGGGACGGGCGGGAGCGGCTGCGCGACGCGAAGGATCGGGTGCGGCACGTGCTGCGGGCCGAGCGGTTCACGCTCAAGTGGTGGGAGCGGGCGCTGGCGTACAGCATCAATCTGGGCCGGTTTGGTCTGCGTCGGCTGCAGGACGATCAGGCGGGGACGATGGCGGCGGCGCTGACGTACCGGACGCTGTTTTCGCTGATCCCGGTGACGGTGCTGGGGCTGCTGGTGTTCCGGGCGTTTGGTGGGTTCGACTCAGTGGGACGGGACTTTCAGCAGCAGGTGTACAGCTGGCTCAATTTGTCGATGACCCTGGCTGGGCCCGAGGCGGGCGAACCCAAGCCCGAGGGCTCGGACCTGCTCAACGCGCTGGGTGGGGGCGGTCCGGACGCGGTGGCGGGCACGCAGCCGGCCGACCCGGCCACGGGGCCTGGCGTTGCGGGGGAGCCGGACGAGCCGGTGGCCCGGCGGGTGAACGACTTGATGGACCTGGTGAACACCCGCGTCGGCTCGGTGAGTTTTACGAGCATTGGGGTGGCCGGCGCCACGCTGCTGATCTGGGCGGCGCTGGCGCTGGTGGTGACGGTCGAGCGGTGCTTTAACCGGATCTGGCGGATCGGGGCGGGGCGGAAGTGGCACCTGCGGGTCCCGGTGTACTGGTCGGTGCTGACGCTGGGTTCGGTGCTGCTGTGGGCGAGCTTTACGTTGACCGCATCGGTGGTGGACTGGGCGCGGGGGGTGCCGTTTCTGGGGCCGGTAGTCGCGGCGGCCAGCGGCCTGGGCGGGCTGGTGGCGTCGTTTCTGCTGTTGTTGCTGATGTACCGGCTGATGCCCAACACGAAGGTGCAGATGCGGCCGGCGATCGTGGGGGCGCTGGTGGCGGCGGTGCTGCTGGAGGCGGCGAAGTGGGGCTTCGGGCTGTACGTGAACAACGCGATCGGGCTCAAGAACGTCTACGGCTCGCTGGCGGCGATCCCACTGTTTTTGTTTTGGGTGTACATCATCTGGCTGATCGTGCTGTTCGGGATGGAGCTGACCGCGACGCTGCAGTTGCTGCCGGACCAGCCGGCGCGGAACCCGAAGCGGCGCTCGGCCGACGATGACGAGTTGCATCCGGACCCCCGGCTGATGGTGCCGCTGATGACGGCGATCGGGTTGGCGTTCGAGCGGGGCGAGGCGGTTGACGACTCGGTGCTGGCCAACCGGCTGAACATCGCGCCGCGGGTGGTCCTGGCGCTTGGCCAATGCCTGGTCGGGGCGGGCCTGCTGCACCGGGTGGAGGGCGATTCGCCGGGCTACGCCCTGGCCCGGCCGCCCCAGCGCATCGGGCTGGGGCAGGTCCTGGACGCGGGCGACTGCCTGCGGGACCGCGGCGAGGAGCAGGACCTGCCCGGCGGCGGGGCACTTCGCCGACTCCGTGACGCGCAACGCGGCGCGCTGGACCAGGTAGCACTGTCGGACGTGCTGGACGAGGAACATGCCGCGGACTTGCCGGATACCGCTGGCGGTCGGTAAGCGCAAAACCGCACCCCGCAAGGGGGGATTCGCGGGGTGCGGCGGAGGAGAAAGCTGGAGTACACGGGGGATCGAGCCCCGCGGGTTATCGGTCTCACTCAATGGTACGCACGGCGTGAGGCCCGGTTCGCCACAACAGACGTTTGGGCTACAAAATTGTTTCGCCGCGGATGCGGACTTTATTCCCGCGCCACACGCACCCACCTGCCGCTGTGGGCGGGCACCTCCACCGCGTCGAGCGAACGGATGGGCTCGCCGGCGATGAGGTCCGTGGCGGTGCCCGGTTGGACCGGTTGGAGCTGGACACGCACCGATCGGTCCCGGTCGTTGATCAGAAAGTAGTGATCGGCGGCGGGGGTCCAGAGTCGGTAGCACGGGTCGTGGCTGCAGGTGTACGGCGGGGCATAATCGGTCGGCAGCAGGTGCTTGAGCAGGTGGGCCTCTGCGGCAGCTTGACCCCCTTCGAAGCAGCCGAGTGTCGCCTCATGAGCCAACACCACGGCAGCGCCGCCGGCGTCGCCGATGCAGTTCGTCGTCACCGCGGGCAGCTCGCAGTGCTCGAACCGGCTGGTGACTTGGGCATGGGTGGGTTCCAGGTGCATCGTGCAGCCCGTGAGCCCCCGGCCATCAATCGACCACACCCGGTTGCCCTCGCGGGAGTACTGATAGTCGCGGACAGTCACGCCGAACAGCTGCTCGAACGCCGAGCCCGGCCGCGTGTCCAGCAGCGCCGCGTACCCGTCGTACCACCCGCCCGGGGCGTCGAGCAGCACCCGGCCGCCGGCCTGCACGTACTCCCGCAGCAGCACCAGCAGGTCTTCGCTGATCGAGAGGAAGGCGGGCATCACGATCGCCCGGTACCGCCGGGCCAGGCCCTGCCGCAGCTGCCACGCGGTGACGTGTTCCCACGGGATGTTTGCGTTGACCAGGGCCCGCGAGGCCCCGAGCCGTGCCCGGATCGGCTGGGACTTCCAGAATGCGCGTCCGCCCCGCGACGCCGCTGCCCAGATCGCCTCCTGATCCCAGTCCACCAGCACGCCGACGTCCGGCCGCTTGTCCGCCTGCCACAGTTCGTCGCGGTATCGGCGACACACCTGGCCGATCCGCCCGGCCGCCTCGGCCCGGTCGGTCGGGCGGTTCTGCCGGTCCAGCAGCCCGTACTCGCCGCCTTCCCAACCGGCGGTCCGCACATTCCACGCCCACAGCCCAAAGCCCCGGAAGCCGCCCGCGATCCAGCTGAGCATCAGCTGCGTCATCACGCCCGCGTCGACCGTGAAGCCCGGTGTCTGGCCGCGGGCCTTCGGGACAAACGGGGCGTTGTGCCCGGTCATCTGCTGCGGGCCGCCGGTTGATTCCCACGTCGCCGACCAGCCGCCCTTGAACCAGTCCGCCGCGATCGCCGCCTGCATGTACACCGGTCGGGCGTACTCGAAGTCGGTCTCTTCGAAGTGCCACGCGAGGTGGATCGACGGATAAAAACTGCCCACCGGGCCCATCAGCCGGGCGATCCCCTCCATATCCGTTCCGCGGCTGGCGAACGGCAGGAACAGTCCCATCTCGCCCCCGGCCCGGACCGGAGCGCGCGGGTCCGCCGCCACGGTCTGGGCCTTACTCGCCCGGACATGCGCGAGGTAAATGTCCGCCTTGAACCGCAGCACGTCCCGGATCCGCCGATACTCCCGACGTTCGCGGTTGACCAGGTCCTGCACCTGACCGGCGAGGTGGTCCCAGCTCGTCCAACCCACGTCCGCCGGATCGTGGTCATCCTGCTCGGGCCCGATGGGCTTCCGGGGCCCGGGGATCATGCAATGGTGCACGTTCCACGCGTCGTTGAGCGTGTCGATGTCGCCGTAGTTCCGCTTGAGCCAGGCCACGAACAGCGGCACGTGCGCGTCGGTCAGCTCGAAGTCGAAGCTCAGCTGCACCCCGGGCATCACCGGCCGCGACTCGCTGAAGGGGTCCACCGCAGTCAGCCTGTCGCCTTGGTCCTCCGCCTCCTCGGGCGGCACGAAGGAGCCGGGCGGCAGGGGCGTATAGCCTGCCAATACCGGCGGATCATCACCGTCGATTCGGGCCCGCATCACCGCGTCCTGACGCGCGATCCACGCTCGATGTTCTCGAAGCGTTTCTATTGAAGTATCCGCGTCGATTCCCAATGCGGCCAGGAGCTCCGGCGTCGGATTCTCCCAGCCCGCCTGGCCGTACCACCACGGGATGATGCCCTCGTCCAGGGCCATGTGCATGACGCGATTCTTGTCGGTGCCGCGACAGGTCTGGCATTGCTTCAGAGCGGTGAACCCCAGCCGCCGCATCAGTCGAAACTGCTCGCGGATGTCGTCCAGCGACATGCCCGGGTGCTCGATGAACACGCAGCCGATCGGCCAGGGCCGGATGCGACGCAGCTTCGCCTGCATGTCGCTGTCGTGCAACGCGGTGACCCGGTCCCGCAGGTGGTCAACACCCGCGCCTACACCTTGGTCGGGCAGCGTCGCGGCGGGGGGTGTGACGGTCTCAGGCATCGGTGACGTCTCCGCTCTGCTGTAGTTGCAAGGTCAAGGTATCGCCCGCCTTGCGATCAAGGCTGAAATGAACGCCGCGTCGCACCGCCGCGTCGCCCGCGCCGTCGCGGTACCGCAGGGCGTAGTCGCCGAGGAACCCGTCGAGGCTTACGCAGCCCTGCGCATCGGTCGTGGCCTGGGCGGTGGTGTACCACTGCTCACGCAGGAGCTGCCGGACGGCGTCGAACAACGGGCCAACCTCGTGCCCGCCGCCCTTAGGTGCCCAGTCGATCGCGAAGTTCATTAACCCCCAGAAGAAGAACCCGCCGATCGCCGGGTGGCCAAACGCGGTGGTCAGGTAATCGGTGACCTGTCGGACCCGCCGCTGCTCGGCCTCGTCACGCTCGGGGCCGCTCGTGGGCAGGCCCTGCGGCAGCCTTGCCCAGTACTCGGTGATATGCAACGGAAGGCCGAGTTGAGCCATCTCGTCGTAGATACGCCACTGCATCGACGGGGTGACGCCGCCGGTGTGCGATTGCAGGCCGATGGCGTCGGGGGCCACGCCCCGGTCGGCCAGTTCGCGGGCCAGCTGCAGGTACCGTCCGCGTTGGCTGCCGGGGGTGACCTGGGAGCCGTCGTGCCCGGTCAGCGTCTTGGACTCGTCGCCGGTGAGCCCGTAGTCGTTGATCAGGAAGGTCGCGTCCGGGTCCTCGTCCCGGCACCAGCGCAGGACCTTCTCGATGTCGTCCGCCGCCTCACCGATCGGCGAAACCCACGGCCACTCCCGCCGCGGCAGGTCCTTCAGCGGCGGCTCCCATAGGGCCTCGTTCACCACGTCCCACATCGTCACCCGCCCCCGGAAGCGGCTCACCAGCGACCGCACGCGGACCTCCGCGAACTTCCACTGCGTGTCCACGTCATACCGGCTCATCCACTGGGGCACCGCCTTGGGCACCGTCCAGAACAGCGGGTGGCCCTTGGCGATCATGCCCCGGCTCAGCGTCCAGTCCACCGTCGCAGCGAAGTTGTCGTACCGCGGTTCGCCCAGCTGGTCTTCGGTCTTGCTCGCATCGTTGGCCGGCCGCTCGGTCCAGTAGCACAGGTTCGTCGCGGCGTTGAAGACCTCCACAAACCGCCTGCGAAACGACCGGGCCTCCTCGCTGCGGTCCGTGCCCTGGCGATGGTGTGCATCGAGTGTCCAGACCTGGTCGCCCCACGCGAAGGCGTGCCGCTGCTGCACCATCTGCACCGGCAGGCCCGCGATCGGCTCGCCTTGCCGATCAACCAGCCGCAGCGTGACCTTGCGGCAACGGTGCTCGCGGATGCCGGCCCGGGCCCGCTGCAGTGTCTGCTCGTCCTCGGTTGTCAGCTCCCCGGCCGGCCGATCCATGTCCCGCCACTCCTCACCACGCGGGGGCGGGGTGTCCTGCACATTCGTGTCGCTCATGAGTCAGGCGAGTGTACCAGCTTGAACCAATTCGGTAAGCATTTGACGCGGTGGCGCAATCGGTCGCGTGGGCTCACCCCACCCGGCCGCTGCGGCGAAACGCGGTCGGCGTCATCTCCAGCCGCCGCTTGAAGTGGGTGGCCATGGATTCCGGGTCGCGGAACCCCGCATCGATCGCGGTTTCGTAGATGCTCGCATCGGTCTGCAGCAGCCGCTGCTGGGCGATCTCGACCCGCAGGCGGAACAGCTCGTCCAGCGGGCTGCGATCCAGCTGCGAGCGAAAGTGCTTCTCGAGCGTTCGGCGGTTGACCCCGCAGCGTCCGGCGACCTCGGTGATGCTCAGCCGCTGCCGGCAGTGGTCCCGCATGTAGGCCACCGCTTTGGCCACCAGCGGGTCATCGACCGCGGCGAACGCGGTCGATTGCCGCTGCTCGATCCCCAGCGGCGCCAGCGGCACGGGCGATCTCGCGGACTGGCCGAGCATCAGCGTGTGCAGCAGCCGTGCCGCGGCGTAGCCGATCTGCTCGCCGGGCAGGCGGACGCTCGACAGCGTCGGGTAGCACGACTCGCAGATCATCCGGGCATTGTCGACCCCGAGCACCGCCACCTGCTCGGGGACCGCGAAGCCCTCGGCGTGGGCCTTGTCGCAGACGTTTGCCCCCACGCCATCGGAGGCCGCGAACACGGCGACCGGCTTATCGATCTGCTGCAGCCAAAGCGATTGCCGCGGCGCCAGGCCCGCGTCCGACCCGTCGGGGTTGCGAACGGTGCGGTCGGCGGACCGCACCCACACCGCGGTGCGGTCCGCCGCTCGAAGCCGATCGATAAAGCCCTGCCATCGCTGCCGTTCGTAGAGCCGATCGGCCGTCGAGTGGTAGACGAACCGCATGAACCCCCGGTCCAGCAGATAGCTCGCGGCCTGCCGACCCACCGCCACGTTGTCGGCAGTGACGACGGGGATCTCCGGCCGCCGGGCCAGCCCCGACAGGTCCACCACCGGGAACGCCAGGCCCGCCAGCCGCTGGGCAAACGCGTCGTCGGTGACGTTGGCAAACACACCGTCGTAGCGGTCACGCTTGCCCAGCAACTCGTCGAACATGCCGCGGTCGTGCCCTGCGTCGTGCATCAGCCAAGGCCCGGCCGCATGGCGGTACGAATTGATCCCCCGCAGCATCTGGCCGTCCAGCCCGGCCCGGGAGATGCCCGCCAAAAGCACATCCCGCACCCGCCGGTCCTCCCCCGGGGACTTGGGTAACCCCGATGTAGCACGGCGACGCTTTGGACCAGACGATGTTCGCAAAGTTGGGTGTCCCGGGCGGAGATCACGCTTTAGTCTATCAGCATCGCAGCGGCGGACGCTCGCCGGACTGCGTGATTCCCCAGACTCGTCACCCCTCTCCAGGAGCCCCGCATGCGAATCCACACCGCCCTCACCAGCCTCGCCGCCGCCGGCCTGATGCTCGCCGGCCCCGCCCACGCCGAAGTGATGCTCGTCAACTTCGGCGAATCCGCGTATACCACCGACGGCTCCAATATCTGGCAGACGATCGACGTTAACACCACTGGGTCCGGCAGTACCGCCGGACCACTCAACACGGCGCCGCTGGCATTGGTGGACACCGACGGCGTGGCCACGGGCATCACGCTCCAGCTCAGCGGCATTGAAGACGGTGGCCTGAATATCTTCGCCCGCTCGGATGCTGCGTCGGCCACCAATGAAACCTTCGACTGGTTCGACAGCAGCGTCGCCGCGCAGCGGGAAACGTACTCCTTCGGGCCCAATCAAGCGGGAATCACCTACACCTTCACCGGCTTCCAGACCGACGAGATCGTCACCATCGAGGGCCTCGCATTCCGCGAAGGCTCTGGGACCCGCCGGCTGGACGTCGTCAGCTCGGTCAACGGAACCATCGTCGATGACGCGCCGACCAACAACGGCAGCGGGGTCACCTTCACCGACGCCGGTCTCACCGGCGCTTCAAGCTACAGCGTCACCGCCCAGAAGCCGTTTAACGGCGACGGCTTCCCAGCGAGCTTCAACGCACTCCGAGTCCAGGTCGTCCCCGAGCCCGCGTCGCTGGCGCTGCTGGCCGCCGGGTCACTGTGCCTGCTGCCGCGTCGCCGGCGTTAGAGCCCGCGAGCGCCATCCCCAGACTCGTCGGTCCACAGGAGCTACGCATGCCCCGCCGCGCGTTCACCTTGATCGAGCTGCTCGTGGTGATCAGCATCATCGCGCTGCTGATCGCGACCCTGCTGCCGACGCTCACCTCGGCTCGCGAGACGGCTCGGCGGGCGGCCTGCCTATCAAATCACCGGCAGCTGGCCACCGCGATGAACACCTTCGGCATGGACCACCGCTACGCGGTCCCGCTGCTGTACCGCAACGACTTCAAGCAGGGCAACTACTACGTCATCACCAGTCAGGACAACAAGATCGCCGCCGGCAGCTGGGGCTTCGTCTACGCCGAGGGCCTGCTGAACAACCCGTCGTGGACAATCTGCCCGAGCATGACCCTCGGCAGCTTCGTGGACCTGGCCGACGCACCGCAGGAGGCCATTGCCGGGCAGGCAGGTTCCAACCAGTGGCCGCCGGTGACCTCCGCCACCCGTGAGAAGCGGTATACCCGCTCGACCTACGGCGTCCGACCGCTGGACTCTTACCGGGGCGATGCAGGGCTGGACCCGACCACCGCCACCATGCACCCCCTGCAGGAGCTCAACGGCCAAGTGCTCATCAGCGACGTGCTGAGCATCCCGACCTATCTCAACGCGTCCCACGTCGACGGTGTCAACGCCGCTCGCGGCGACGGCGCCGCCCGCTGGGTTCCGCGTGACCAACTGCCGACGCTCGACACGATCATCGACGGCGCCTTCACCAACGCCGGCAACGACGCGATGCTTACAGACGATGGCACGGCCGGATTGTTCGTCGAGATGGATCAAGCGTTTTGATCAGCTGGTCGCCGAAGATCTGTCGCCTCGTGTCGCTTTCAGCGGCGAGTTTGACGCTCGTCGCTTCGTGGCACGCCCACGGCCAGTGGACCCGCCACACGATCGAGGCCGGTTCCACCGCACGTGATGGCGCCGACGGCGCACGCTTGGGCGATCTGAACGACGATGGCCTGCTGGACGTAATTGTCAGCTTGGAGGAATCCGGGCTGATCCGGGCGTACGTCAACCCCGGCCCGGACCATGTGACCGGCACATGGGCAGCCGTGACAGTCGGGGCGGCACCCGATGTCGAAGACAGCTTCTTCGTCGACCTGGACGGTGACGGTCGGCTGGACGTGATCAGCAGCGAGGAGACTGGCAACGCCGCCAACCCGCAAGGCAATGTGCGCGTGCATTTCGCCCCGACCAGCGGGGACTTGGCCGACCCGGGCCACTGGTCGCAGCACGAGCCGATCACCGCGGCGGCCGATCGCACCCAGTGGATGTTCGGCCAGCCGCTGCAGGTCGATGGGCAGCGCGGCCCGGACCTGATCGTCGGAGGCAAGCACAACACCGGCGCCTCCGGTACGCCGCAATCCACCCTCGGCTGGCTGGCCGCCCCGGTCGATCCCCGGGCCGACCCGGGCGGTTGGACCTATCACGAGATCGACCGGGTCGGCTGGACCATGTCGATCCTGACCTCGGACATAGACGGCGACGGGGACCAGGACGTGGTGGTCAGCGACCGCTTCGGTGATGACCGCGGCGTCCGCTGGTTAGAGAACCCGTCGCTCGCCCCCGACGGGGTCGCGATCACCGATCCCTGGACGCCGCACGCCATCGGCGCGGTCGGCCGCGAGGTGGGGCTGATCGGCATGGGTGATCTTGACGCCGACGGCGATCAGGACGTGGTGGTGCCGACCATCGACGGCTCGCTCACCTGGTACCAGCGGAGCGGCCCGGGCGGGACCGACTGGGTGGCCCACGCCATCACCTACCCCGCGGGTGTCGGCGATGGCAAAGCCGCTGCGGTTGCGGACGTCAACGGCGACGGCCAGTCGGACATCGTGCTGACGACCGGCAACGCCGACGGCCTGACCGGGGTCGTGTGGCTGGAGCACGGTGGCGACCCGACCGCCGGGCAGTGGCTGATTCACGACATTTCCGGCCCGGACGGCAGCAAGTTTGATCTTGCTCAGATGGTCGACCTCGATGGCGACGGTGACCTGGACCTCATCACCACCGACGAGGGCCAAGGCGCGGGCGACTTTGGCTTGGGCGTGGTGTGGTACGAGAACCCGACGGTGCCCGAACCGGCTGCCGCGGCCTGGCTGGTCGGCCCCGGCGTGTGGATCGCGAGCCATCGGCCGCGGGGTGCGTCCATCGCACCGGGGCGCTAGTTCAGCGGCAGGCCGCGGTCGCTGGTCGGCAGCGGCCAGGACTGGGCGATCTGCAGCGAACGCCGGGTGCCGCTTAGAAAGTTCAATAGCCAACGCGTTCGGGCATCGGCGTCGGACTGGCAAAGCATCGCGTACCGCTGCTCGCCGTCACGACACAACGCCAGCGCCAGCAGATCAACCAGCGTCGCCGTCGGCGTGGTGGCCTTCACCCATTGGCGGACCTGCCGGACACCCGCCAGGTCATCGAGCGCCGGGTCTTCGAGCATCGCCTCAAGGCGTTCCCGCCCGTCGTCAAGCTGAATCTCGGATGGCTCCGCCTGCCCCAGTGGTTCGAGCATCGCCCGGCGGTAACCCTCGTCGTGCAGGGGCAACTCTCGGTCGATCCGCGCCCGGCACAGCCCCTGCAGCAGCAGGTGGTACCGGCCATCGGGCAGCTGCTGGTGCTGGACGATCCGGCCCACACAGACGCACGCCCGAAGCGGCGATTCGTCCCCGTCGTGCATCCGCCCACGCGTCTTGGCATACGTCGCAGAGGCGAACAGCCCCGGGCCGGCGACGGCGTCCCGCACCAGCGCCCGATACCGCGGCTCAAACATGTGCAGCGGCACCGTCGCGTGCGGCAGCACCAGCACCTGCGGCAACGCAAACAGCCCTATAGGCTCGCTGAAGTCGACTTGGGTGGTGGTGAGGTCCACGAAGGATGGTATGCGCAATGCGGGCCTCACCGCCGAGGCGGGGTAGACTGTTTTCATGCGTTGCTTGAGCCTGCCGCCCGATTTGATTGAGGCATTCTGCCGGTAGCACGGCATCGAGCGGCTTGAGGTGTTTGGGTCGCATGCTCGCGGCGACGCGAAGCCGGACAGCGACCTGGACGTGCTGATTACGTTTCCGCCCGGTCTAACGCCGAGCCTCCTGCAACTGGGTGGGATGCAGGTCGAGTTGACGAGGCTTCTCGGGTGCGTGGTGGACCTGAAAACGCCCGGTTTCCTCTCGTCGCGCGTCCGGGCCGAGGTCCGGTCCGAAGCGGTGACGCACTATGCCGCCTGACCATCAGGACATCGCCGATCAAGAGCGCTTCAACCACATGCTCGCGGCGGCGCGAGATGCGGTGGCCATCGTTGATTGAAACGCTGGAGGAGGCCATGCGTGATTGGCCCGACTCGGCAAGCTAGATCCCCGGGTCGAACGCCTCGGCCTGGACGCGGCGGGATCGTTTGTCGCGGCCGGGCTTGGGGGTCGGGTCGGGCAGTTCCATGGTGACGGTGTGGCCCGGGGGGACCGACTTGGTGAGGAAGACCGAGCCGCCGATGGTGGCACCCTTGCCGATGACGGTCTGACCGCCGAGGATGATGGCGCCGCCGTAGATGGTGACGTCGTCTTCGATCGTGGGGTGGCGTTTGGCGCCGCGCCAGTGCTGGCCGCCCTTGGTGGACAGGGCGCCGAGGGTGACACCCTGGTAGACCTTGACCCGGTCGCCGATGTTGACCGTTTCACCGATGACGATGCCGGTGCCGTGGTCGATGAAGAAGGCTTGGCCGATGGTCGCGCCGGGGTGGATGTCGATGCCGGTCTCGTTGTGGGCGTACTCGGTCATGATCCGGGCGAGCAGCGGCAGGCCCTCGCGGTAGAGCCGGTGGGCGTAGCGGTGAGTGAAGATGGCGTCGATGCCGGGGTAGCAGAAGATGGTTTCGTCACGGCTGGTGGCGGCCGGGTCGCCGTCGAAGGCGGCACCCAGGTCAGTCAGCAGCAGTGAGCGGATGTCCGGCAGGTCGGCGAGGAACGCGTTGGTGATCCGGCGGGCCTGGGTGTCGCACTCGTCGCAGTCGTCGCCGGGGCGTAGCGGACTCTCCGCCCCGTTCGTCGGCTGATCGGTTTCGCCGCCGACCAGTGGGGTGTTGTGGTCACGGTTTTTGGCGTAGCGGAGGGTTTGGCGGACCTGCTCGTACATCAGCTCGTCCAGCCGCTGCAACAACGAGCGGGTGTGCTGCTGGATGTTGTCGCTGGTCAGCCGCTGCTCGTCGAAAAAGCCCGGGAATGTGAGCCGGCGGAGCAGTTCGATGATGTCGATGACTCGGTCGCGGCTGGGCAGGAACGTGGCGTTGAGGTGGTGGCCGTCGAGGTGCTGCTGGTAATGGTCCACCAGCGCTGCGGCGACGCCCGCCAAGTGGGCGGGTGCGGGGTGGGGCGGCGAGTCGTCAACGGCCGGGGTCGCGGGGGGCATCGGGCGAGTCTATGGCGGCGGGCGAAAAAACACCGGCCCGCTCGGGAGCGGGCCGGTGAAAGAGGAGGCCTCGTGAGTGGTCGGTGGGGCTGGACTCGAACCCAACGTATAAGTGGGTGCGTTGCCGGGTCGTCCGGGCCGTCCGCTCGGTGGCGGCTTGACCGTCGCGCCCGAATGCCTGCTCCCGTTGGGTTCCGCATCGGTTCGAGCCGTAATGCCCCGGGTGGACCACCCACGCAGGCGACCTCGTGGTCGTTGGTTGCATTATAGATCGGCTGGACCGATCGACCACCCTGGAGTCTTGTCGCTCGCGGGTTAGTCCCAGTCGCGTAAACCGCCGATAAGAACGTGCTCGCCGGTCTGAAAACGTGCTTGGATCAGCGGCATCGGGCCTCTAGGATGAGGCGGTGAACGCCCGTCGAGAGTTCCGTCTGAAGGTAGCGCTGTTCATGCTGCCGCTGCTGCTGCCCGTGGGGGCGGCGGTCGGTGGCGCTGACCAGCCCGCGGGCGAACCGGGGCTTCGGCCACACGTGGCAGACGCGTCGGACTCCGCTTGGGTCGGCGGTGAGCCGACGCTCTGGTTGCATAAGGACAACCGTAAACCCGGCGGCGTGCGGACCGTCGATTGATCATGACGCACACGCTGTCGGTCTTGATGGTCCTGATCGCGCTGGCGGACGACGCGGCGGCCCAAGTGCAGGCCCCGCCGACCGCGGCGGTCGATCAACCGGTCAGCACGCAGCCCGCGGCGGACTCGGCGGACGAGGTTGGGCCAGTCCCGCCCGAGGGATGGGTCGCCGAGCAATGGCTGCGGCGGGCCGAGGCCGCGGCGGGCCAGTTGGAAGGGTTTACGGCCCGTGTCCGCTATCGCTCGGTCCAGGGGCTGCTCGGTGATGAACAGACGCGCTTTGGCGACATGGCGTACGTGCCGCCGGACGACGAGACGGGCATCGGCCCGAAGGTGCGGATCGAGTTCGACGGGTTGCTGATCGACGGGGGCCTTCGGACTATTGAGCAATCGTTCGTGTTCGACGGGCGATGGCTGTTGGAGGTCGATCGCCAGCAGCGGACGGCGACGCGACGGGAGGTCGCCCGTCGGGGCGAGCGGGTGCGGCTGAGCATCGGTGAAGGCCCGGTGCCGATCCCCCTGGACCTCGAGGCGGCCGAGGTGCTGGAGCGGTTTGAGGTGCAGTTGCTGGACCCGGCCGAGGGCGACCCGGACGATGCGGTGCACCTTCTGCTGCTGCCGCGGGACGACGTGCCGGGCCGGGCCGACCGCCCGGAAGTCAATCGGATCGACCTGTGGCTGGATCGGCAAACAGCATTGCCGGTGCGGGCGGCGACGCTGGAGCCCGACGAAGATCAGCAGATTGTGGACCTGGTCGAGCCGGACCCCCATGCGACGCCGGGCCCGGATGCGTTCGACACGTCACCGCCGCGGGGCGGTGGGTGGGACGTGCAGGTCGTGCCGCTGGAGGGTTGAGGTCTGCGGGAGGGGCCACGCTGGTTGTGCCCCCCCCGGGTGGCGGCGGGTACCGGGCCACCTGGCCTGTCGCAGTTCAGAGTGTCGGCGCTGAGTCAGTACGAGCGGATGACGCCGACGAGGGTGCCCTGGATCTGGACCTGATCAGCAGGGTGGATCATGGGCTCGTATTCGTCATTGGCCGGCTGAAGGCGAATGGTGTTGCCCGGCTCGTGAAAGAGGGTCTTGAGCGTGGCTTCGCCGGTGTCGAGCAGAGCGACGACGATGTCGCCATCACGGGCGGTGTTGCGTTGCTGACAGACGACATAGTCGCCATCGGCGATGTGCTCGTCGATCATGGAGTCCCCGCGGACCTGAAGGACGAAGGTGTTGCCGCCGCCCCGGCCTGACCGGGTGAACAGGCCTTCGAGGTCCAGGTGCTCGCTGTCTTCGATGGCTTCGATGGGCGAACCGGCGGCGATTGCCCCGATCAGGGGCAGCCGCAGGCCGGTGCGTTCGTCGGGCAGGTCCAGGTCAGGACTGGGTTCTAAAGAGCGCGCCTTGTTGGGGTCGCGGCGCAAAGCCCCTTTTTTGATGAGGGCTTCGACGTGTTCGAACACCGTGACCTTGCTGACGCCAAGTTCGTCGCCCAGTTCCTGCATGGTCGGCGAAAAGCCGCGAGTCAATCGCCATTCGCGGATGAGCCGCAGGATCTTCATTTGCTTGGGGGTGAGGTTCATGGTGGGTCTCTTCAATGGAGGGTGAGGTTGCTGCCATGGTTAGCACGGGCTCGGCACGGCGGGGCGGCTGCTGCACCGCGGGCGGGGCGGCGGGACGTGGTGGTGACTTGGGAATGACGCTCGTGGCAGCGTCCGGGTTTGGGGCGGTGGAGCGAAGCGCAGCGGGGTCGCCGAGCGCCTCCATGATCGCCGCGATGCGACGCCGGAGCATCGCGGCCTGGGCGGTTTTGCCGGCCCAGCCCGGGGCGGCCTGATCGAGCAGTCCCGAAGCCACGAACGCGTCGTCGGGGCGTGGCGGCGAACTGGGCAGCGGCTCGGCCGGGGCTTGACGCTGCCGGGGCAGCGGCCGACCGTCCGAGCCGGCCGCGTCGCGGTCGGCTTGGCTGCCGGTGGTCTTGACCAGCCGGGTGCCGCGGACCGACAGGTGGCTGCGGTAGTCGCCTCCGGGGCCAAGGCTGACGAGGGGAAGCGACATCGGGCGACTCCATGGCTAGCGGTGAACAGCGGCCGGCGCCACCACATGTCGTAGTGGGAGGGTCACCGGCTGCCATTTCGTCGTCACTTCTCGCCATGCGGCCGCACATTTTTCACTCCGCTGTTCGGAATAAGTTAACCAACTAGACCCCGTACTGCAAGTCGCCTGGCCCGGGTGCATCCACGCGGCGTGGGCCGCTCCGGCGTGGGTCAGCCGCCGAGTTCCCGACGACGCCGAACGGCGTCAAATAGCAGAATTCCCGCGGTGACCGAGGCGTTGAGGGAGTCGACAGCGGTGGTGCTCATCGGGATGCGGACCGAGGCTCCGCCGGCCCGCGCGGCGGCATCCCACGCGGGACCCAGACCCGAATCTTCGGGACCGATAACAACGGCCGTGGGGCCGGCGGCCTCGACCTCGCAGTAGGCGTCGGTGCCATCGACCAAGGCGGCCAGGATCTGGATCCGGTGCTGCTGCAGCCAGGCGATGGCATCGGCCTCGGGCATGTGCACCACGGGCACCTCGAACACCGCACCGGTCGAGGCACGGATCGCGTTGGGGTTAAACGGGTCGACCATGGCCCCGGCGGCGAGGACACCTGTGGCCCCCGCGGCGGCGGCGGTGCGGACCATCGCGCCGAGGTTGCCGGGCTTGGCGGTTCCCACCGCTACCAGGATCAGCGGGTTCTGCCCGGCCAGCAGGTCCGTCGGCGAGAAGCGCGGGGCCTCGAAGACACCGAGCAACCCCTCCGGCTCATCGCGGTAAGCCAAGTGCTTGAGCACCGGCTGGCTCACCGGCGTGGCCGACTCCAGCCAGCGCGGCGGCGGGCCTTCAAGCGGTGGCAGCAGCGATTCGCAGACGAACAGGTCGCGGGGGACAAGGCCGGCGTGCATGGCCCGGACCACCTCCCGTGGCCCCTCAGCGAGCAGCAGCCCGGTGGCCCGCCGGTCCCGGCTGCGTCGCAGCTTGACCGCGGCCTTCACCCGGGGGTTGGCGAGGCTGCTGATCGGGTCACCGGGCATCGAGGCGACTGTACCGCCCACCACGGCGGACCGGTGTGCTGTGACCCCAAGTCCCGGCAAGTCGGCAGTGAATCGAGTCGCAAGTTCTTCCGATGATCCGGGTTGGGGGGCTTCGGTACGGATGTCGGATCGTTCCCCACCATGCTTACGCTTATTCATCGCCCGTTGATTGGCTGCCACAGTGTGCTCGCCGCGCTGCTGTGCGGCTGGGCCGTCGCCGCCGATGGCCAGAATCAGTCCAGCCCGCCTTTCGCGAGCGCGGACGACTGCGGGGTGGAGACATCGACCGTGGCCGCCGGTGCGACCGGGGGGGCTTGGGCGAGCAGCCCGCTGCGCTGGTTCGACAACGGCGGGCAGTACATGCCGCGGGTCCATTGTCTGCAGACCGAGGCGGGGGGCCCAGACTGGCCCTGGATCATCGGGTTGATCGTGCTGACCGCGGGTGTCGTCGGGGCGTACCTGCGGATCTTCGCGTTCTGGCGGCGAACCTATCTGGCCGAGGCCCCGGCGGATCGCAACCGCAAGCTGATGGACTTGGCGTACGTGTTCCTCTGGTGCGCGATCTGCGGCTACGCGTTGTCGATCGTGATGTTCTGGTGGCCGGCCTACCGCTTGCTGGCCGTCTGCCTGGTGGTGCTGAACATCTTTGCGTGGCGGTTCGCCTCGAGCCTTGGCGACATGAAGGTGTCGCTATCAGCGATGCGGCTACGTCGGGAGCTGGACGAGGCCCGCAGCGGCCCGAGTGCTCAGCTGGAGCGGCTGCTTGGCACCGCCGCCGAGGTGGACCACGGTGCCGCAGTGTCAACGGACAGCCGCCGACTCCTGGCTTGGTCGGTCGTGTCCGTGGTGATGGCTGCGGGTCTGGCGGTGGGTCTGGAGCTGCTGCTCGGTGGCCGGTCACTGATGCATGCCACCATTCGCGGGCTGTCGCACCTGCTGATCGTGACGCCGGTGTTGGGGCTGCTGCTCTGGCCGGTGTGGCGGCAGATCCGGAGGCGGTCCGACGCCCTTCAGCAGCAGGCCGTGGACATGCGGGCCCAGCGTGACCTGCTCCGCAAGCTGTCGCTGGTCGCGGCGCGGACGGGCAACGCGGTGACGATCGCCGACCCCCGGGGGCGGGTCCAATGGGTCAACGACGGCTTTGAGCAGCTGACCGGCTACAGCCTGCTGGACGCCGTCGATCAGACGCTGCCCGATCTGCTGTTCAAAGAGCCGACCGACCCGCACGCCGCGGCACAGGTCGGTCAGGCCACGGCCGACCACGCGCGGTGCAAGTGCACCTTGGCGATCGAGCGCAAAGACGGCGACGTGCGGTGGCTCGAACTGGATATCGAGCCGGTCGTGAACGCCTCGGGGCAGGTCGAGCACATCATCTCGACCTCGCGGGACGTCACCCGGGAGCGGGAGGCGCGTGAGCAGCTGCGGCAGAGTGAGGCGACGGTGCGGGGGCTGCTTCAAGCGATCCCGGACCTGCTGTTCTGCAAGGCCAAGGATGGCACGTACCTGTCGTGCAATCCGGCGTTCGCCTCGTTTTTCGGCAAGGAGCCGGCGGACTTTGTGGGCCAGACCGACCACGACATCTACCCCGCCGAGTACGCCGACGCGTTTCGGGCGTGCGATCTGCGGGCGATGCGGGAAGGCCGGCAGCGGTTGGAGGAGTGGGTGCCGACCGCGGCGGGGGATCGCCGGATGCTCGAGACGATCAAGGTGCCTCTGCACGACGAGCAGGGGGACCTGATGGGGATGGTCGGGGTCTCGCGGGACGTGACCGACCGCAAGGTGGCGGAGGACGAACTGGCCGAGGCGCGGGACCAGGCCCAGGCGGCCAACCGGGCCAAAAGCGACTTCCTGGCTCACATGAGCCACGAGATCCGCACGCCGCTGAACGGCATTGTGGGGATGCTCGACCTGCTGGACCGATCGATCACCGACGAGAAACAGCATCACTACGTCCGAACGGCTACCGCCTCGGCGGAGGTGCTGCTGACACAAATCAACGACGTGCTGGACTTTTCCAAGATCGAGGCAGGCGAGCTGCAGATCGGCCAGGTCGACTTCGATCTGGAGCAGACGGTTCATCAGGCCATCGAGGTGTGTGCCCACCGCGCGGGCGACCTGGAACTTGCCTGCCGGATCGACCCGCGGGTCCACACGCAGGTCCGAGGCGACGTCGACCGGCTGCGGCAGGTGATGCTGAATCTGATCGGCAACGCGGTGAAATTCACCCAAGCCGGCGAGGTCGTGGTCAGCGTCGAGCCTGCCGAGGGGGCAGCCCGGGCTTCGGATGAGCTGCAGCAGGTGTTGGTGAAGGTGCGGGACACGGGCATCGGCATCCCCGAAGATCGGCAGGCCGCGCTGTTCGAGCCCTTCGCCCAGGCCGACGCATCGACCACCCGCCGCTTCGGCGGCAGCGGGCTGGGCCTTGCGATCAGTGCCCGGCTTGTGGAGCTCATGAGCGGCGAGATCGGCGTGGAATCGACCGAGGGTGAGGGGGCCACATTCTGGTTCACGACAGCACTGCAGAAGCGGGATGAAGCCCCGGTGCCCCCGACGCGGGGCGGGGCGCTAGACGGCGTGCAGGTGGTCGTCGTCGAGCCACACCGGGTGCAGCGGGAGGTCATTGCGGAACTGCTCGGTGGCTGGGGGGTTGGGGCGGCAATGGTCGAGCGGGCGGCCCAGATTTCGACGCAGTTGCAGCGGGCCAAGGACGCGGGGCGGCAGTGTGTGGTGCTCGCGGCCGACGCGGCGGCCGAGCAGGTCATCCGCCAGCGTGGGGAGCAGATCGACGCTGAGGTGCCGATCTTGGTGATGGGGGGCGACCTTGGCGATCACGATGCCGATGGTTGGCTGCAGAAGCCGGTGCAGGCGTCGCGGCTGCTGGACCTGATGGTGCAGACTGCCGGGCCGCTCGAGCCCCGACCGGAGGCCGCGCCGGCTGAGGACCCGGCTGACGCGCTCCGCGGGTGCCGCGTGCTCGTGGCCGAGGACAACGCGGTCAACCAGATGGTGGCGCGGGAGTACCTGACGGCGTTGGGCTGCCAATTCGACGTGGTGGACAACGGTCGGGCGGCGGTGCAGGCGGTGCAGCGGCAGGCGTACGACGTGGTGCTGATGGATTGTCAGATGCCCGAACTGGACGGCTTCGAGGCGACGCGGGAGATCCGGCGGCTGGAGTCGACCGGGGCTCTGCCGAACCTGCCGATCATCGTGGCACTGACCGCCAACGCGGTGAAGGGCGACCGGGAGAAGTGTCTGGAGGCAGGGATGAACGAGTACCTGAGCAAGCCGCTGCGTCAGGACGCTTTGCGGGCGATGCTGCAGTCGGTGTGGATCGGCGGCGGCGAGGACGGTGTAAAGCCGACGCTCGACGACGCTCCAGCGGATTGCGAGACGCCCAAGCTGGTGGACCCGGAGGTGCTGGAGGCGTGGTCGGATCGTCCGGAGGTGGTGCGTCAGATCCTCAAGGTCTTCGGGACGTCGGTGCGGCAGGACTTGCAGCGGCTGGAGGAGGCGGTGGAGGCTGACGATGCCGCGCAGGTCGAGGCGATGGCGCACCGGATGAAGGGGGCGGCAGCGCAGGTCGGTGCCGTGGCTGTGAGCGAGTTGTGCCAGACGCTGGAGGCGTCGGCGGAACAGGCGGACGTGGATGTGCGTGGTCTGGCCGATCGGGTCGAGGCCTTGACGGCGCTGATCGAGCAGAGCCTCTCGCGGCTGCCCGAAGTTCTGGAGCGGGATTGATGCAAACCAACGCGACCGGTCATGAACTGAACGACACGCCGCTGGAGGTGTTGCTGGTCGAGGACGAGCCGACCTCCGCGGCCGCGACACGTAACACGCTTATCCAAGCGGGGTACGCGGTGCAGGTCGCGACCGACGGGGTCTCGGCGGTGGAGCTGCTGCACCGTCGTCGGCTGCCGGTCGTGATCTCGGACTGGCGGATGCCGCGGATGAACGGGCTGGAGTTGCTGCGGGCGGTGCGGCGGCTGGAGACAGTCGAGCCGGTGTACTTTTTGATGCTGACCGCCCGCGATCAGATTGACGACCTGGAGCAGGTCTTCGCCGAGGGGGCGGACGATTACCTGGCCAAGCCGGTGGACCCGCGTGAGCTGCTTGCGCGGCTGCGGGCGGCGAGCCGGACCATCCGGCTGCGGGACCAGCTGCAGCGTCAGCACCGCGAAGCGCACCTGCTCAACGCACAGCTGCACCTGGTGAATGAGCAGCTGGCCCACGCGGCGCGGCATGACGCGCTGACGGGGCTGCCCAATCGGCGGGCGGCGCTGGAGCTGTTAGAGCGGTGCTGGGATCGGTCCGGTGAGCCACTGTCGGTACTCATGATCGACGTGGACGGGCTCAAGCGGGTGAATGACACGCTGGGCCATGAGGCGGGCGACGACCTGCTTTGCCGGGCCGCGGACCTGCTGCGTGAGGCGGCGGGGGACGCGGCGACGACGTGCCGGCTGGCGGGCGATGAGTTTGTGGTGGTGGCCCCGAGCACCACCGCGGCAGGCGGCCGAAAGCTCGCCGCGCGGCTGCTGCGTCACATCAAGCTGGCGGGGTCGGCGGCGGCCGAGGCCGATGTGCCGGCGGTGCGGATGTCGATCGGCGTGGCCGCACGGACCCGCCAGCACCGCAACGTCGACGAATTGCTGGCCGACGCGGACCGATCGATGTACCGGGTCAAGAGCAGCGGCCAGCGGCGGAGCCAATCACGCGACGGGCAGCCGCCACAGCCCCGGCGGCAGGCGGCGTGAGCGCGCTATCTACGGCGCAAGCCGCTGGACCCGCCACCCAGCCTTGGGGTCGGCCCGGTCGAACCGCAGCCGGTCGTGCATCCGCGAGGGCTGACCCTTCCAGAACTCGATCGACGTCGGCGTCAGCGCCCAGCCGCCCCAGTGCTCGGGCCGCGGCACGTCCTGCCCTTCGAACCGGTCCTGCTGCTGGTGGTACTGCTGCCACAACGCGTCGCGGTCCGCGACCGGCTGGCTCTGCGGTGAGGCCCACGCGCCAAGCTGCGAGCCGCGCGGCCGGGTGGCGAAGTACGCGTCGCTCGCCGCGGCGTCGGCCCGCTCGACCGGGCCGGCGATCCGGACGCACCGGGCAATCCGCCCCCAGTAGAAGCTCAGCACCGCGTGCGGGTGGGCCCGCAGGTCCTGGCCCTTCTTGGACCGGTAGTTGCCAAACCACACGAACCGCCCGGCCTCCACGCCCTTGAGCAGCACCACCCGGGCGTCCGGCAGCCCTTCGGGCCCGACTGTCGAAAGCGTCATCGCGTTGGGCTCGGGCGTGCCGACGCCGCGGGCCATGTCGTACCACGTGGCGAACGCCGCGAGCGGGTCGTCCCCCAGCTGCTCGGGGGTCAGCGGGTCCGGGTCATACTCCTGGCGGGTGTCGGCCAGCGACATCGGCTCAGCGTAGCCGGGCCGGCGCGGGGCGGCGTGTCCGCCGGCCGACAAGACCCGCGGCCCCCGCGAGCAGCAGCGTCGCCGTCGTCGGCTCGGGCACGGCGGTCAGCACCAGCCGGGCGTCGGTCGATGTGCCGTTGCCATCGCCGACGGCCCCGCCGAGGCGCAACTGGTCGGCCGAGGAACCCACGGCGGCCAGTGGACCGTTGGGCATCGGGCCCACCGACTCCAGCCAAAACGCGGTGAACTGCTGGTTCGCGTCATCGAGCACAAAGTCGGTCACGTCGATCTGGATCAGGTCGCCCTCGGCTAGCGTGTCGCCGTCAATGGTGGCGACCAGCTCGCCGGACGCTTCATAGTCGTCGGCGTTGATGACGCCGTCTTCATCGGTGGTCAGGGCGATCAGCCGCAGGTCCGGGCCGCCGCCCTTGATGAGCGTGACCGTCACCTCGAACGACGCCGACTCCAGGCCCAGTGATAGAACGTCCTCCGCCAAATCGTCACTCAGGTCGAACTCAAAGACCGTTCGGTACTCGCGATTGTTCTGGCCGTTGTCTCCGACGATGAGCTGGTTGCCCACAACCTGATTCCCCTGATCGTCCCCGGACCCGATGCCGATGGGCGCTTCGTCTTCGATGGTGTCCACGGTGGACGCGGCAAGCGACACCTCGCCGCCCAGCTGCTCGATGCGGTAGAAGTCCAACACCTGCTGCAGCTGGTCCCGCACCGTCTGCTGTTCGCTGGTCAGCGAACCGCTGGCCAGGTTGCTCGACTCGGTCGGGTCGCTCACCAGGTCACACATCCGGCCGTCGGCGTAAAGCTTGTAGCGGTCTTCCTGGGCGAACTCGGCGGCGTCGAAGTTCCGCCCGCGCGGGTCGTACCACAGGTAGGCCGTGTCCTTGTTGTCCAGGCGGGCGCCGCCGGCGGTCAGCAGCGACTGGCCGTCGAGCGTCAGGCCGGAGGTGTCGGTGCCGGCCACGGTCGCGAGCGTCGGCAGGATGTCGGTGAAATCGACCATCCGGTCGCTCGTGCCCGCGGCGACGTTGCCCTGCCAGTTGACGATGAACGGGACGTGGGTGCCGTCGTAGCTCGCCGTGCCCGGGTCTCAGCCGATGCTCAACCGCATCATCAAGGCGGCAACCGGGCTGACACCTGCTCGCTATCGCCAGCGGGAAGCGGGACTGGGCAGCTGAGCCTGCTGCCCAATCCGTTCATCCCAGTCCCGCAGAACGCAGCGTCAGGCGGCGCGTTGTCGTCGGCTCATCATCAGCGTGGCGCCGGCTGCCAGCAGTGCCAGGGATGCGGGTTCGGGCACGGTATAGGCCGCCCAGCTGCCCGAGTCTTCGTAGCCCACCAGCAGCAGCGCCGCGCCCGTCGGGCTGTCCGCCGCGTCGATAAAGTCGAAGCCCTCGGGCGATTCGAGCGTCTCCAGGAAGAAGGCATCGATGAACTCCACGTCCAGCGGGTCGAAGCTGGTGTCACCACTGTCCAGCAGCTTGAACATGAACAGATGGTCGGTCCGCTCGGCGTTGAGGAAGGCGTAGAGGTCGCCATCGATCTCGCCGACCACGACGCCCTCAGGCTCCGGGCCTTTGTTGTCGGACCGACCGTCCTGCCAGTTGTCCGGGTCGTTGGCAGCGATCCACTGCTCCAGCCCGAAGAAGCCGGTGAGGTCGCTTGTGTCAAACACGAGCGACCCCGAGTCGTCGTAGACACTCATCGACCGGGTGCCAGCCATCCTCAGCTGGTCGATGTCGCCATCTCCATCAGTGTCGCCGACATTGTTATAGAACGTGAGCCGTCCCAGGGCGTCATGGGTTTGCCAGTCGCCGCCGTAGAGCGCGTCGAGCGCCGCGTCGTAAGCCGGGTCCAGGGCCCCGACGGTCCCTTGGCCGACGCCGAAGTCGTCGCCACGAAATTCATCGTTTCCGCTGTCAAGAAAATCACCTTCATTTGCGGTGACGTAGAACGTTGAGCCGCCCACGCTAAAGGTATCAATGGCATCGGGCACCGGCAGGCCCACGACCACATCGTCGATCGTAATGCCCGCGTCCAGGTCCGACGCGTCAATGACTTGGCCGTTGGGTGCCAGGCTCTGGACGGCGGTGAAGCTGTTGCTGGCCAAGTCGTACACGGCAACTGCATTGTTCTCTTGCAGAGCCACGTAGGCCTTGCCGCCCTGAATCGCGATGTACTCCGGCTCGATGTTGTTGGCGTCGGGGAGGCTGGTGGCGGTATTCATCGCCGCCTCCGGGTCACGGACACCCTCGAGCAGGCTGCCCAGCCCGGAGAAGTCGGTGGTGGTGACGCCCAGGCCGCTCGGGTCGCCGCCGCCAAAGCCGGCGAGGCTGATCTGCGACACCGAGCCCGGGGCGTTGGCCGACGCGGCGTTGTCCCCTTCGTTGGCGACCATCAGCGTGTCGCCGGCCGAATCGATCACAACCATGTCCGGGTGAAAGCCCACGGTCAGATCGCCGAGCACCTGCTTCGCGTCGGTGTCGAAGAACACGACGATGCCCTGCCCGCCGCTGGCCTCGGTCACCGCGGCGACGCCAAAGCCCCGGCCGTCCGGGTCGATATCGACGCTGGTGACGTCGCCGGCATCGAAGTTGATCGACGTGAAGTAGCTCGTGAAGTCCACGCTGCTGATCGGGCCAAACTGGCCGGCCGAGTCGAGCGTCGCGTAATCGACGCCCTGTGCGTTGTCGTTATTGAACGATCCGAAGACCAGATCGTTGAACGCATCGAACGCGAGGATCTCGCCGCCGCCGTCGCTGGTGCTCGTCTCGTCGGTCAGGTCGAACCCTTGTCCCAACGACGGCATCGCCGCCACCGCGATCGCCAGGCCCATCGCCCAAGGCCGCACCGCAGCCACACCTTCACGCACCACACCCATCGGTTTCTCCTCCCGCTTTACGGGACCTGGAACGGCCGGGCGTCTCCTCCACCCTGGCTCGCGGGAGAACCTAAGCCGGATCGCAATGCGAATAGGGCGCTAGTAAGCGGACGCTCATCCTTCAGCAGGCGCCGCGGTCCGATCCCGAGCAACCGCCCGGGCCACATCCACCATCGGTGCCGTCCACACTTCCGCCGACCGGTCGGCGAGGTACGCCAGCGTCCGACGATGCTCGTCCTCATCCCAGAACAACGAGTGCCCACCGCCGACCCCGTGGGCACACAGCACCAGCCACTGGCCGTCTTGAACCGCCGCGTCGATCCGCGGCTTGAGCTGCTCGAAGCTCCGCGCGTCGGCCCCGATGCAGCCGACCGCCGTCAGGTCGCAGCTTGACGGGTCGGCCGCCGCTTCCGTCCGAGCGCCGCGGCCGGCGATGAACAGTTCGCCGACCGCCGGGTTGATCGAGACCTGCTGGTCCTCGGGGCCGACGGTCGTGTGGTGGCAGGTGTTGCCGAACGTCCGCTCGGTCCGCCCGTCGATCAGCGTCAGCACGCGGTTAGCGAGCGTGACCTCGCGCCGCCACTCGTCGAGCGTGAAGCGTCGCAGGTCGTGCCGCTCGGGCAGCCAGCTGTCAAAGGCTCCGCTGTCCCGCCGTCGGCAGGGGTGGAACACCGTGTGGTTGCCCAGCTCGTGCCCCGCCTCGGCGATGGCCCGCCAGCGATCGACCGAGACGACCACGTCCGAGCTGATCGGCGTGTAGAACGTGCCACGCAGGCCAAACGACTCCAACGTCGGCGCCACCACCTCGCGGTGGACCGGCAGCCCGTCGTCGTAGGTCAGCGAAACCGCCGCCGGCCGGCCGTCGAAGATGTGTTGCATCGGGTCGATGCTACCGCTCGTGACGGAATGAACGGGGTGGGGATGAGACTCGTCACGCTGTGGCCGTCGACCCCAGAGCGCCGCCGACGGCGGCGGCTTTATGTTTAGCGCCGACGCTTCTTCCGCTGCTTGTACTTGCCCGGCCGGCCCTGCTTGGTGCTCGCCTTGCCACCCATGCCCGGCATCCCGCCCAGCACCGATGGGTCCATCCCACCCATGCCCTGCATCGCGCGGGCTCGCTGCATCGCACTCATCGCGCCGCCGGCACCACCGCCGCCCGGCCCGCCCAGCCCGCCGAGCGTCTTGGACATCTGCGAGACCATCTCAAAGCCCTTGACCAGCTGCGAGACATCCCGCTGATCCGTGCCCGACCCGCGGGCGACCCGGCGTCGACGGGAGTTGTTGAGCAGGTCGACGTCCCGGCGTTCGGGCGTGGTCATCGACTGGATCATCGCCTCGGTCCGGTCGATCTGCTTGTCGTCGATCGGCAGGTCCTTGAGCTGCTTGCCGATGCCCGGCAGCATCCCCAGCAGCGACTTCATCGAGCCCATCTTGCGGATCCGCTTGAGCTGGACGAGGAAGTCGTCCATCGTCATCTTGCCCGCGAGCATCTTCTCCTGCAGGGCCATCGCCTCCTCTTCGCTGACCTGTTCCTGGGCCTTCTCGACGAGGCTGACCACGTCGCCCATGCCCAGGATCCGCCCGGCGATCCGCTCGGGGTGGAACCG
Organism: uncultured Phycisphaeraceae bacterium; assembly: GCA_964625505.1. Taxonomy (GTDB): domain Bacteria; phylum Planctomycetota; class Phycisphaerae; order Phycisphaerales; family Phycisphaeraceae; genus CAZVBW01. Next base: position 12,429 of record CAZVBW010000005.1, on the reverse strand, counting down.
CTCCAGCGCGTCGATCTTCTCGCCCGTGCCGATGAACTTGATCGGCTTGCCGGTGACCTCGCGGACCGACAGGGCTGCCCCGCCGCGGGTGTCCGAGTCGAACTTGGTGAGGATCACCGCGTCCAGCTCCAGCTGCTCGTTGAACGCCTTGGCCGACTGCACCGCGTCCTGGCCGGTCATCGCGTCCAGCACCAGAAAGATGTGGTGCGGGCCGGTCGCCTGGGCGACGCCGCGGAGCTCGCCCATCAGCTCGTTGTTGAGGTGCAGTCGGCCGGCCGTGTCCAGGATCAGCACGTCGGCGCCCTCGGCCCTCGCGGAATCGACCGCTCGCCGGGCCACCTGCACCGCCACGCCAACCGCCTCACCGTACGCCGCGACCTTGTCCGGCTCGCCGTAAAACCCCACGCGCCCGTCGCCCTCGACTTCGTTCTGGACCTGCGTCGCGAGCACGCGCAGCTGCTCGACCGCCGCGGGCCGCTGCAGGTCGACCGCGGCGAGGCTGACCCGCTTGCCCCGCTTCTTGAGGTAGGCCGCGAGCTTGCCGCAGGTGGTCGTCTTGCCACTGCCCTGCAGGCCGCACATCATCACGACCGTCGGGCCGGGGCTGACCGCCATGATCGCGGGGCCCCCGGAAGCTGACCCCGGCTCGCCGACCGCCCCCGCGGCTTGTTCCTCATCCTGAGGCGCTGGCTCACCGCCGAGCAGCCGGACCAGCTCGTCGTTGACGATCTTGATCATCTGCTGGCCCGGCTTGACCGCCGCCAGCACCTCCTGGCCCATCGCCTGCGTCTGCACCCGCTCGACGAAGCCCTCGGCCACGTCGTACTGCACATCCGCCTCCAGCAGCGCTTGCCGGACCTCCTCCATCGACTCGGCGACGTTGGACTCGCTGATGCGGTCCTGCCCGGAGAGCTTCCGCAACGCGGATTCAAAGCGGTCGGAAAGGTTGTCGAACATGCCTGCATGTTACGGGCCGCGGGCCAAAGCCCGGGGTTGGCCAACCCCGGGCTTTATCGACCCGAACCCCACCCGATAGCCTGCGTACCAGCGGGATCACTTCTTCTGTACGGGACGATCGAGATGCAAAATTGGCTGGGGCAGTTGGACCGCGTCCTCCGTGGCGAGGCCACGCAGGTCGAGGCGATGCGCGACGGGAAGCTGGCGGTGCCAGGCCGGCCGCTCGCGGCGACCGCGTTGGTGTTGGCGGTCATTTACGGGACCTGCGTGGGCAGCTACGCCGTCCTGGACCGCTGGGGCACCGAGCAGGCGGCCGACGGCTGGCTGCAGCTGCTGGCCTCGGCGGTCAAGCTGCCGATGCTGTTTTTCCTGACGCTGCTGATCACGCTGCCGTCGCTGTACGTCTTTAACGCGTTGGTCGGCTCGCGGCTGACGCTGGCCGCCGTGGCCCGGCTGCTGGTGGCGATGACGGCGGTGAGTCTGGCGGTCTTGGCGTCGCTGGGCCCGATCGTGGTGTTCTTCAGCCTGAGCACCGAGAGCTACGCGTTCATGAAGCTGCTCAACGTGGCGGTCGCCGCGGTGGGCGGGCTGCTTGGGGCGGCGTTCCTGCTGCGGACGCTGCACCGGCTGGTGCTCGTGCAGAACCAGCATGAGCCTGAGGCCCGGTCGGCCGCTCACCCGCCCGACGCCGAGCGGACGGGGGTGAGCCAGGAGGAACCAGAGGACATCGTCATTGCCGAAGAGGTGCAGCAGGAACTGCCCCCGCCGGTCGATCCACCCGACGCCGACGAGCACCCCGCCGATGACCCGTCGGCATCCCGAGAGCAGGCCCGGCAACGTCTGCTGGATCGCGGGGCCGAGCCCGCCGCCGAAGCGCACCGGTCCACCCGCCCCGCGGCGCTGGACCTGATTGGCGACCGGACCGGCGATAAGGCGCTCAACGTGTTCCGCATCTGGATCGTCGTCTTCGGCATCGTCGGGGCCCAGATGAGCTGGGTTCTCCGGCCGTTCATCGGCTCGCCGGACCTGCCCTTCAGCTTCTTCCGCCGGCGCGAGGGCAACTTCTTCGAGGCAGTCCTCAAGGCCCTGGCGGCGATCTTCGGCGGGGGCGGCTGAGCTGTCCGCCGCCACACCCCAGCGCGGTACCGCACCCGCAGCCGCACCGAGCCTTCCCGCGGGCTCCCGCAGCCTCGACGGCTGGGCCGACCGCTTGGACCGGGGCATCCGGGCCCTGCTGGACCCGCCCGTGGGTCTGCTGGACCCCGCACGGCAACCGGACCCCGGACCGCCCGATGCTCCGCGGCTGATGCGGCTCGCGCTGGTGGTCATCCTCGGGGCGGGCTTCTACGGCTTGGTCATGGGCAGCTACAGCGTCCTGCCCGCCGACCGGCTGCTGCTCTCGGTCTACGCGGCGATCAAGGCCCCGCTGCTGCTGGGCGTCACCTTCATTCTCGCGCTGCCCAGCTTCTACGTCGTCAATTCCCTGCTCGGGCTGCGGGACGACTTTGGCCACGTGCTGCGGGCGCTGCTGGCGACGCAGGCCGGGGTGGCGCTGGTCCTCGCGAGCCTCGCGCCGCTGACTGCATGGTGGTACATCAGCGTCCGGCACTACGAGCAGGCCATCATCTTCAACCTCGGGATGTTCACGGTTGCCGCCTTCGCCGGCCAGCTGCTGCTGCGGCGGGGCTATCGGCCGCTGATCGCCCGGCAGCCCCGCCACCGTGTGTTACTGCGGGTGTGGCTGGGCATCTACGCCTTCATTGCCGTGCAGATGGCCTGGGTGCTCCGGCCGTTCATCGGGCACCCCGAAGGCCCCGTGCAGTTCTTCCGCGACCAAGCGTTTACCAACGCCTACGAGGCCCTGCTGCAGACGCTCCTGGCCGCTCTAGGTATTTCGGGAAACGTTTAAACCGGTCATATTCCAGGACCGGTTGAACGGCCCTCCGCGCGTGAGGTGCAGAAGCAGCTAGTCCTTTCGTGCAGTTAGGGTTGATCTTCGAAGTGTCTTCCTGTGCATGGTTTATAGCGATACTGGTCATGACGTGGGGATCACCCATATCGGTGAGCGGGAATTAACTTGAGGGGTGAGCCGTTCAAGAATTACTCTAAAAACCGCCTCGAACCGCGAGGCGGTACGGGCCGTATGGGTAAGGCGGGAACACGCCGCTGGACGCATGAACGTTTTGAACGTATTGTGCCGATGGCAGCGGGGTCGAGCGGGGTGCTCGGTCGCGAACCGCCGAGGAGAATGATGATGAGCACACTGACACACGCCCATTCGCCTTTGGCTATGAGCCGCAGGGCTCAGGCGGTCCGCACCGCCCCGACCGCCAAACGTCTGTCGGCCCGGGACCAGCAGGCGGTCAAGCGGCTGCTCACTGAGAAGTATGAGTGGATCGACGACGAGGTGTTTCATCAGGATGACGACGATGCACAGCGTCAGGTCTGGGATGAAGCGCCAGAGGTGCCCAAGCCCGACACGTCCTGGTACCACCCGGTGATGGACAGCTACAAGACCGCGCGGACCAGCCGCAACGTCGGGTCGGTGCTGCTGACCGCCAAGCAGGAGCGGGCGCTGTTCCTGCAGTTCAACTACTGCCGGTTCCGCGTGTGCCGGCTGCGGGACGTGTTGCAGACCCAGGCCGAGCCGGACGCGGACACGGCCCGTGACATGCTGTACTGGTACCGCCGGGCCGAGGCCTACCGGGACCAGATCGCGGATACCAACCTGGCGCTGGTGCTGGCGATGGCCAAGCGGACGCGGATGAGTGAGGTGGACTTTGCCGACCTGGTGAGCGAGGGCAACATGGCGCTGCTGCGGGCGGTCGACAAGTTCGACGCGTCGCGGGGCTTCAAGTTCAGCACCTACGCCTGCCGGGCGATCCTCAAGGCGTTCAGCCGGCAGGGCATCAAGCTCAGCAAGTACCGCCAGATGTTCCCCACCGATTTCGACCCCGCGCTGGAGCGGTCCAACCACATGGAGCTCAAGCGGGAGGAGCACGAGAACGACTGCGTCGACGAGCTTCGGCGGATCATCAAGAGCAACACCGCCGAGCTGTCGGACATCGAACGCGACGTGATCGAGCACCGCTTCGCCATCGAGGCGAATCAGCGGCTGCAGGAGGGCCAGAAGCCCCACAAGCCGCTGACCCTCGAGCAGGTCGGCAAGATCATCGGCGTGACCAAGGAGCGCGTCCGCCAGATCCAGAACAAGGCGCTGGACAAGATCAAGCTGCAGCTGGAAGACGACTTCCTGATGTAGTTCCAACGCCCAACCAAGCCCCCCCTTGGGAGTCCATGCCAGTTCGGTGTGGGCTCCTTTGCTCCGTAGGACGGGCGTCTCGCCCGTCGTCGATCCAGCGTAGCTGCTGGATGGGGTCAGTCACCGCTGCGCGGTGACGAAGGGTAAGACGCCCGTCCTACGGGGTCATTCGACCCGCGGACCGGCGGCGGCGACGGCGGGGTCGACGCCGTCGGCGTACTGCTTGAAGTTGTCGATGAACAGGTTGGCGAGCTTCCCGGCCGCACGGTCGTAGGAGGCGGCACCGGTCCAGGTGTTCCGGGGGATCAGGATCTCGCTGGGCACTTCGGGAACCTCGGTGACGATGTGCAGGCCGAAGATCGGGTCGGTCACGGTGGGGGCATCGGTAAGCCGGCCGCGGTGGATCGCATCGACGATGGAGCGGGTGTGGGCGAGGTTGATCCGTTGGCCGGTGCCGTAGACGCCGCCGGTCCAGCCGGTGTTAATCAGCCAGACATGGGCGTCGTGTTGCTTGATCTTCTCGGCGAGCAGGTCGGCGTAGATGCCCGGGTGCCAGACGAGAAACGGGGCTCCGAAGCACGCTGAAAAGGTCGCCTGCGGCTCGGTCACGCCGACCTCGGTCCCGGCGACCTTGGCGGTGTAGCCGGAGATGAAGTGGTACATCGCCTGCTCGGGCGTGAGGCGGGACACAGGCGGCAAGACGCCGAAGGCGTCGGCGGTGAGAAAGATCACGTCGCTGGGGTGGCCGGTGACACATGGAATTCGCGCCGAGGGGATATATTCAATCGGGTAGGCGGCGCGGGTGTTCTCGGTCAGCGCGTCCTCGGTGAAGTCGACCTCATGCGTGTGCGGGTCGTAGACCACGTTTTCCAGGACGGTTCCGAACCGGATCGCGGCGAAGATGTCCGGCTCCTTCTCCGCGGACAGGTCGATGCATTTGGCGTAACAGCCGCCCTCGATGTTGAACACGCCGGCGTCGGTCCAGACGTGCTCGTCGTCGCCGACGAGTTGACGGTTGGGGTCGGCCGAAAGTGTGGTTTTACCCGTGCCGGAGAGGCCGAAGAGCACTGAGGCGCGGCCGGTGTCCGGGTCGTGTGTGGCCGAGCAGTGCATCGAGAGGTGGCCGGCCTTGGGCATGAGGTAGTTCATGACCGTGAAGATGCCCTTCTTCATTTCGCCGGCGTAGTCGGTGCCCAGAATGACCATCTCGCGGTCCTCGAAGGACACGTCGACGGAGGTCTTGGAGGTCATCCCCGTGGTGTGGGCGTTCGCGGGGAACTGGCCGGCGTTATAAATCACGAAGTCCGGCTCGCCAAAGCTATCGAGTTGAGCAGCGTCGGGGCGGACCAGCATGTTGTACATGAACAGGGCGTGGTACGGCCGGGCGCAGATGACGCGGACTTTGATGCGGTGGTCGGGGTCCCAGCCGGCGAAGGCGTCGACGCAGTAGATGTGCCGGCAGGTGTTGAGGTAGTCGATGGCCCGTTCGCGGTTGATCTCGAACGTGAGCTCGTCGACGGGGATGTTGATGGGGCCCCACCAGATGTCGTCGGCGGAGGGCGAGTTGCGGGCGATGCGTTTGTCGGCGGGGGATCGGCCGGTCTTCTCGCCGCTGTAGGCGATGAGGGCGCCGGAGCTAGCGGTGGTGGTGCCGTCCTCGACCAGGACGTTGGTGCGGATCGCCTGCTCGTAGCAGCGGGCGGCGCCGAGGTTGCGGTAGACCTGGCGGACGTGGATGCCGTGAGTTTGGAGGTCGAAGCCGGGGGTCGGTTCGGGGACGGCGGGTGGGGCGAAGGGCATGGGGCGGCTCCGGGGGCCCCGCCGATTCGGCTGCGCCTCATCGGCGGCGTGGGATGGCGGCTACGGGTGCAAACGGTACGCGGCCTCGGTCAGCAGCAGGGCCATGACCACGGCACCCGGCCCGCCTTCGATGGCGAGGTGCGACTGCGCCTCGTGCAGCTGCTGCTCGGCGAGCAGGCGGGCGGTGGGGCGGGTCATCAGGGCGACCAGGGCCCACGGCTGGTAGGTGGTGTAGTCCGGCTGGGTGTGCTGCTGGTGGTAATCGGCGGCGGCGTCGACGCGGGCGGCCAGGCCAGGCGGGGAGTCGCTGCGGCGGGCCAGCAGGTCGACGGCGTGCAGGGCGGTCAGCTCGCGGTACACCCACGTATCGGGGGGCTCGTCGCGAGGCTGAGGGTGGAGCGGCCGGGGGCCGACATCTGCTCCAGGCAAGTCGAGCTCAACGTGGTCGCCGGGTTGGAGCACCGCGTGCCATGCGGCGAGCTCGACACTGTCCGATGGGGGCACCAGCGGCGGCGGGGCGGTGGCGTGCGGATCGGCGAGCGTGAGCAGGTGCAGCGCGAGGCAGACGTAGATCGGCCGACTGTGGCCGCGGCCGTCGGTGAAGCGGACGCGGTTGCCGGCCGTCTGTTGGGCCACGGCGTCGTCCAGCAGCTGCTGCACGCTTGCCGCCGCGGTGGCGATCTCGCGGCGGTCGAGCATCGTCCGGCACAGCGGCAGCAGGGAGCACAGCGGCACGAGGTGGTCCCGCGGGCTGGGGCGGTGGGTCCGCTGATCGCAGGCCAGGTCGACCGCCTGGTGGGCGAGGTCGATCACGTGGGCTGGGTCCAGCGGCGGGGCGGGCGGCATCGTCGGATGGGTTGTAGCAGGGGCTGGTGATCCCGCGGGGCGGGACCGGCGTAGCTTGGGGGGATGACCCGGGCTTTCGACGATCGTGATGGGTGTACCGGGGGTGATGTGCGGCGGTTCCGGCTGCTGATGGGCGTGGTGGTCGTCGGCCTGGTGGTCAGCGGGTTGACAGCGCTGCCGCTTCATCGGGAGGTGTCGTGGCTGGCCGGTTGGCTCGGGGCCGAGGACCCCGCGGCGGGCGGGCTGCGGGGGTGGCTGGCGACGGTGCGGGTGGGGCTGGAGCAGACGTACGCGGCGTACCCGTGGATCGCCTACGGCACGGACTGGCTGGCGTTCGGGCACCTGGTGATTGCGCTGTTCTTTGTTGGGCCGATGCTCTGGCCCCGGCGGGATCACCGCTGGCTGCTGGTCGCGGGGATGATCGCGTGCGTGGCGGTGCTGCCGATGGCGGCGGTGGCCGGGCAGGTGCGGGGCATCCCGTGGGGTTGGCGGCTGATCGACATGGCGTTCGGCGTGGTCGGCGTGGTGCCGATGATCTGGGGCTACGTGATTCATCGTCGGGTGCTGGAGCGTGGCGGCGGGCCTGGCCGGGCTTGATCACGGACGCCGGCCTACGCTGCGGCGATGGATGGGCATTGGACGGAGTTGCCCGGCGGCCCTGAGGTCGAGCCGGGGCAGATGCGGTGTGTGCAAGCGGCGGGGCGGTCGCTGGTGCTTTGCAACGTGGCGGGGGAGTTGCACTGCGTGCTCAACGAGTGCCCGCACGCCGGGTTGCCGCTGGACGACGGCGAGCTGCGGGGGCCGGTGCTGACGTGCAGTTACCACGGCTATGCGTACAACGTGAAGAACGGCAGGAACATCGACTTCCCGCACGAGGAGCCGCCGGCCCGGGTCTACCCGGTGCGGGAGCGGGACGGCGTGCTGGAGGTGCAATTGCCCGTCGACGCGGCGGCGAGCAGCGAGGAGGATGGCGACCATGACTGATCAGCTCGATCCGGTACTGACACACGCCGAAGGTGCGACCAAGGCCTCGCAGCAGCGCCTGATCGACTTCCTGTCGATCCCGAGCGTGGGCACCGACCCGGCCCACAAGCAGGATGTCGCGGCGGCCGCCGAGTGGGTCGCCCAGCAGTTGCGGGACGTCGGGCTGCAGCCGCAGATCGTCGCGGCGGGGGGCCACCCGTCGGTCATCGCCCGGACGACCGATGCGGACGTGGCCGATCCGGGGGCCCATCCGGGGGCGGGGGCGCCGCGTGTGCTGTTCTACGGGCATCATGACGTGCAGCCGGCCGACCCGCTGGAGCTGTGGACGAGCGGGCCGTTTGAGCCGGTGGTCCGTAACGGGGCGGTGTATGCCCGGGGCTCGTCGGATGACAAGGGCCAGGTGCTTTGCTTCCTCGAGGCGTTGCGGGCGTGGCGAGCGGTCGGCAATGGCAAGCTGCCGTGCCACGTCACGGTGCTGATCGAGGGCGAGGAAGAGATCGGCAGCCCGACGCTGGAACAGATCATTCACGACCACCGCTCGCTGCTGGACGACGCGGACATCGCGGTCATCAGCGACACGACCATGTGGACCACGTCGGAAGGCGAGAACCTGCCGGCGATCACGTACGGCATGCGGGGACTGGTCTACCTGGACCTGGAGCTGCACGGCCCGTCGCGGGACTTGCACTCGGGCGTGTACGGCGGGTCGCTCGCTAATCCGGCGACGATGCTGGCTCGCGTGCTTGGCCAGTTGTGGGACGACGACAACCGCATCACGGTTCCGGGGATTTACGACGACGTCGATCCGCTGACGCCCGAGGAGGCACGCGCTTGGGAGCAGCTGGGCTTCCGCGACGCCGACTTCCTCGGGGCGATCGGCGTCGAGCCGTTTGGCGAGGCGAACTGCGACACGCTGACGCGGCGCTGGGCCCGGCCGGCGCTGGACGTCAACGGCTTGCGGGGCGGGTTCCAGGGCCACGGGGCCAAGACGGTTATCGCGTCGTCGGCGGGGGCGAAGCTGTCGATGCGGATCCCGCCATCGATGGACCCGCATAAGACGGCGGACGCGCTGGTGGCGTGGCTGGAGTCGCAGGACGTGGGCGGTTGCCGGTGGCAGATCACGCGGCATGGCGAGGCCTGGCCGGTGAAGGTGCCGTTGGACTCGCCGTGGATGGCCGCGGCGACGTCGGCGATTCGGCGGGTGGCGGGTCGGCCGCCGGTGCTGGTCCGTGACGGGGCGACGATCCCGGTGGTCGCGGACATGAAGCGCATCCTCGACCTGGACACGCTGCTGATCGGCTTCGGGCTCCACAGCGACCAGATCCACAGCCCGGACGAGCATTTCGGGCTGGACCGCTTCGCGCTGGGCATCCAGACGCATGCGGCGGTGCTGCAGGCCGTGGCTCAAGCTGAGGCCTGAGCCAGGCCCGCGGGTGGGGGAACAGCAGTGACCATTTTGCCCGGTTTAACGTGCCTTCACAGTCCGTTAAATCTGGTTTCACCAGAGGTTGCGTAGGTTTTGCTCACGTTCGAGAAGCGAACACGGAGTAGACACACAATGCAGAGTTCAAAAGACAACCCGCCGACGGTGGTCGCCACACCCCCGCCCCCGGCGTCATCACCCGATTCGGAGCCCGGCGCCACCGCCGACTCGTCCTACGAGCAGGCGAAGGAGCGGGGCCGGACCAAGGCTCAGGCCATCAAGGAGCAGGTGCTTGAGCAGGCCCGCCACACCGGCGAGCAGGCGAAGGCCCAGGCCCGCACGATGGTGGAGACCGCCAAAGACAAGGCTCGCGAATACGCCGACGAAAAGCAGTCGTACGTCGCGAGCGAGGCCAATCATGTGGCCGCCGCGGCACGCGCGGCCTCGCAGACCCTGCGTGACAAGGGCGATGAGGGCATCGCCGGCTACGTCGATACCGTTGCTGATCAGGCCGACCGCATGGCCGGCTATTTGGATCAGCGAGACGTGTTTGGGCTGATCAACGACGCCCGCAACTTCGGCCGGCGCCACCCCGAGGTGTTCCTCGGCGGGATGTTCCTGGGCGGGCTCGCGTTGGCACGGTTCCTCAAGGCGTCCGACGAGGCGTCGCACGATGAGCAGGACGATGTGGCTGTGGTGAGCGAACCGGACCGGCTGCAGGTCGGCGGGCCCGTCTCCGCGCCGGCTGGGCCGCGTGTGGCTGCCGCCCCGCCCCCGGTCGTCGAGCCCGGGCCGGTGGCCAACGTGCACCCGCCCGCCGAGCCGGTGACCGACCCGCTCCGCGACGACGGCAACCCCGCAGACATCGCCCACACCACCCCGGGCCCGCATGCCCCGACGGAGGTGCGTTAAGCACATGCAGACCTATACCAACGCCGACCCCCATACCCCGCCCCCGCATGTCGATCCGGCCCGCGGTCCCCGGCCGACCGCCGGCGACCCCCGCGGCCTGGGCGACTTGATCCGCGAGCTCAAGGACGAGGCCACCCTGCTGTTCAAGCAGGAGGTCACGCTCGCCAAGACCGAAGCCGCCGAGAAGGCCAACGCGATCGGCAAGGACGTCGCCGGTATCGTCGTCGGCGGGCTCGTGTTCTACATGGGCACGCTCGTGCTCATTGCCGCACTGACGTTCGGCCTCTTCGCACTCATGACGGTGCTGGGCCTCAACCCGCTCGTCGGGATGTGGCTCGCCCCGCTGATTGTCGGTGGCCTGCTTGCCATCGTCGGCGGGACGCTGCTCAAGTCCGCCCTGGACAAGCTCAAGCACCGCGACACCACCCCTGATCAAACCATTCAAAGCATGAAGGAGAACCAGCAATGGATCGCCGCCAAGACCAACTGAACCGACCCACCGCCGCGACCGGCCCGCCTCACCCGCAGCCCGGTCAAAGCTCCATGAACTCCGAAGAGCTCAAGCACGACATCCGTCGTACGCGCAGCCACCTCGACGAAACCCTCGACGCCCTGACGTCGAAGCTCCGACCCGGGGCAATGCTGATGGACGTGGTCAGCGGCATGACCGGCCAGACCAAGGCCGACCTGTCCCGCTCGGTCGCCAAAAGCGTCGGCACGGTCGCTGGGGCCAAGGTGCTCAACGGCGTGAAAAAGCATCCGCTGCCCGCCGCGGTCATCGGGGCCGGCCTGGCCTGGTGGTTGCTCGACAACCCCAAGAAGCGTGCCGCCAAGCAGCCCGACCCGCAGTACGGTGGTTCGTACGTGGACGCCCGCACCGGCCAGCCGTACGACGAAGAAACCTACGGTCAGGGTTACCGCCCGCCCCAGGACGACGAGTACGACCACGGCAGCGGCCTGCTCGGCAGCATCGCCAACAAGATCAGCGGTGCCGCCAGCTCGATTGGCGACGCCTTGGGCCTCGCCACCGAGAAGGTCGGCCACGCGGCCAGCAGCACGACACACGCCATCGGCTCGGCCGCTTCGACCACCGCCGGTGCCGTGGGAACCGCCGCGAGCACCACCGCTTCAGGTGTCGGCCGGGCCGCCGGTGCGACCGCCTCGGGCATTGGAACTGCCGCCGGCGCGACCGCGTCAGGGGTCGGAACTGCCGCGGGCGCAACCGCCAGCGGCGTGTCGAACGCCGCCTCGGCCACCGGTGAAGGTGCCCGAACCGGCGTTGCCGCGGTGGGTCACGGCGTGACCAGCGCCGCCGAGGCCGCTCGTATGAAGTCGGCTCAGGGCTATGTCGCCGGGAAGTACTACTTCTCCGAGGGCCTCGAAAAAACACCGCTGGCCATCGGTGCCGCGGCCATCGCGACCGGGCTGCTGGCTGGCTTGCTAGCCCCACGCACCCGCACCGAAGATCGGCTGATGGGCGAGCGAAGCGAAGAGGTCAAGCAGCGCGCCCGCGACGCCGCCATCGAAGCGAAGCAGCGTGGTCAAGAGCTGGCTCAGGACACCGCCGAGGCCGCGAAGTCGGCCGTCGCGGATGAGGGCCTGACCCCCGGCAGCATCACCGAACGGGTGAAACACGTGGCGCAAGCCGCCGCCGGGGCCGCCAAGGAGCAGGCCGAGGAAGAAGGCCTGACCGCTGACCAGCTCGCTGACTCGGCCAAGAACGTGAAGGACGAGACTGTCGAGACCGCCAAGGATGAATCCAAGCGGCACGTCAACGAGTCTGAAGCGCCCGTCAGCGTGTAACGCCTACTCAACTTGCCCCCCTCCGCGGGTCGCATCCTCGTGATGCGGCCCGCTTTTCATTGGCTCGCCGCTCCGCGTCTCAAGCCGCTTGCGGCTTAGCCCGCGGCGAACGTTGACCACTCACGCTTCAAAAGCCCCACCCGCTCACACCGCATCCAGCACGTGCCGCACCACCGCGTCCGCATCCAGCCCGTCGCTCGCCGCCTGAAAGTTCACCAGCACCCGGTGCCGCAGCACGTCGATCGCGACCGCCCGGACATGTTCCTGCGTCGCAGCCGGCTCACCCGCCAGCGCCGCCGCCGCTTTGCCAACCTGCACCAGCGCCTGGCTCGCCCGCGGCCCGGCGCCCCACGCCACGTACTTCCGCACCCAAGCCCGCAGCGCCGCAGGCGTCGCCTCACCGCCCGCCGCCGCCTCGGCCGGTGACGCCCCGCCCGCTGCG
>CAZVBW010000004.1:0-91142 GCA_964625505.1 uncultured Phycisphaeraceae bacterium | reverse complement strand
CGACTCCAAACCCGCCGCATCGCCCACCGACCGCGGATATTCATCCGCGGCTCGCCAAGCTTGCCCCTCGGGGGAAGGCAAGCTTGAAAGTGATGTCTCGCTCGCCAAGCTTGCCCCTCGCGGGGAGGGCAAGCTTGAAACGATGTCTCGCTCGCCAAGCTTGCCCCTCGCGGGAAGGGCAAGCTTGAAATGATGTCACGTTGCACATCACGCGAACCCGCCAAACCATCGCTTCCCTAGCCGCGGGTGCATACCCGCGGCCGCTGAAGCATGCCGCGACTCCAAACCCGCCGCATCGCCCACCGACCGCGGATATGCATCCGCGGCTGGCCCAGGTTGGGAACCCGCCGCCGCGTGAACCCCGCGCGTTTGCCGGTGGCTCCGCCTCACGCCGCGAGGGCGGGCAGGGCCTTGGCGGCGTCGGGCTCGGGCACGTGGTGAGCCTGCGGCTGCGGGTCGGCCGGGCCGTGGTAGCTCACGCACAGGATGGTCAGGTCGTCGCGGCGGTTGAGCGAGCCGCTCTGGGCGTCCAGTCGGTCGGCGAAGGTTTTCAATGCCTGGTCGGCGGGGCCCTGGGCCAGGGCGTGCAACTGACGCTCGTGGCGGGTCGCGCCCGGCAGCGGGTCGGCGGTCGTGTTTCGATGCTGCTCGTCCAGGTCGGGGAAGGCCAGCTCGATGCCGTCGCTGAACAAGACCAGCCGGTCGCCGGGCCCGAGTTGGAACGGGGCGACCTCGAACTGCTCGTCTTCGAAGATGCCCAGCAGGCTGCCCTCCGGGTCGATGCGGTCGCGTCGGCCGTCCGGGCGCAGGACCAGCGGGTAGGGGTGGCCGGCCCGGGCGAGCCGGCCGATGCCGGTGCGGGTGTCGAGGATGCCGTAGCAGGCGGTGGCGAAGCGGGCCGAGCCCTGCTGGTGCTTGAGCATCTCGCGGTTGCACCGGGCCAGGACGTCGTGCGGGTCGGCCAGCTGGTAGCCGTCGGGGTGCGACGGGTCGATGGTCTTGAGCCGCAGCGCCTGTTTGATGAGGACGGTCATCAGTGCCGCGGGCACGCCGTGGCCCACCGCGTCGGCGAGGAAAAATCCCACGTGGTGTTCATCGAGTCGGCAGGCGTGGTAGAAGTCGCCGCTGACGTAGCCGGCGGGTCGGAACAGCACGTCGACCCCCGCCGAGTCCAGCTGGGGCAGCGTGCTGGGCAGCAGGTCGCGCTGCAGCTGGGCGGCGAGGCGGAGCTCTTCGTCGAGGGTGCGGACCTGCTGATCGACCGCCTCGCGGTGGGCCCGCAGCAGGCGGTTGTCCTGGGTCAGCTCGGCGATGGAGTCCACGCGGACCAGCAGCCCGGCGAGCAGGCCCGCGGCCAGCTCGGCCGGGGCGTCGGGGTCGACCTGCAGCGTCCAGGCGGCGTCGGACCAGCCGAAGTGGGCGGTGCCGTCGAGGTCGGGCCCGGGGGCGGTGGCGGTGGCGGTGGCGGTGGGGGGGCTGACCAGGGTGGCGATGTGCCGGCGGGCGAGGTCTTCGAGCATGGCGTGCTCGGGCTTGTGCAGCTCCTGGCCGGGCCAGAACCACACGGCCGAGGCCCCGGCGGCCAGCCGCTGGAGCTTGTCGGCCTCGTCGGGCCAGGCCACCGGCTCGACGCCGGGCCGCAGCATCTGCGGGACCTGGGCCACCGCCTCGCCGGACCGCCGAAGCGCCTCGGGCATCCGGTCGGTCGGGGCAAGCAGCAGCAGGGGGCCAGTCATGGTCGAGTACCCGGGTCCAGATCGCGAACGGTGAGCGCGGATTCGGCACGCCCACCTGAAGTTGATCGACTCACTGGGCCCGCGCCTTGAGCGCCTCCAGCGGCAGCTGCACCCGCTGGCCCAGCCGAAGGTCCAGCCCGTCCAGCGTCCCGCCGGCCAGCTCGATCGCGAACTGCGCCCCGCCGCGGCTGGGGTAACGCGTCAGCTCGTGGTCGGGCTTGAACGGGTCGTCCTCGACGGGCATCTGGTGCATCGAATCCACCCGCCCATTGGCGTCCAGGAAGATCAGGTCGATCGGCACCAGACACCGCCGCATCACAAACGCCCGCCGGTACGCATCGGGGAACACGAACAGCATCCCGCCGTCCGCGTCGATGTGCTCGCGGTCCGACAGGCCCTGCACGCGGGCGTCGTCGTCCAGCGCCAGCTCCAGCTCGAACGTCTGGTCCCCGAGCGTCAGCTCCTGCGTCGCCGCGCCCGTCGCCGTCTGCGACGAACAGCCCGACAGCGCCACCAGCACCCACACCACCTGGAAAGCCGCGACCAGTGGTCGCGGTCCGCACACCCGCGTCATGGACATCAGCACACTCATCCCGCACCCTCTATCAGCCACGCGTGGTCCGCCTCGCTCATCGTGATCGTCTGCCGCGGCAGCCGCCGCTGGTCAAATCCGGCCGCCAGTTCCGCCGCCGTGCGGGCGTCTTGCGGGGGCAGGCCCAGCCACCGCCCGATCAGCCCCAGCACCCGAGTCGCCGGCACCCCTGCCTCACGGTAGCTCGCCAGCCGCGTGTCGCCGTGCCGCTTGGCCAGCCGTCGGCCGTCGGGCCCGCAGACCAGCGGCCCGTGGTAGTACCGCGGCGGCTCGCCCAGCCCCAGCATCTCGTGCAGCAGCACCTGTCGGGCCGTGGACCGCAGCAGGTCATCGCCCCGCACCACGTGCCCCACCCCCTGCCGCGCATCATCAATCACCACCGCCAACTGGTAAGCCGGCACCCCGCTCTTCGTCGCCACCACAAAGTCCCCGACCTGCCCCTGCACGTCCACCGCCTGCGGCCCGTGCCACGCGTCCTCGAACCGCACCTCGCCGACCGGGACCCGCACCCGCCACGCCAGGTCGTCATCGCCCAGAACCGCCTCCGCCTCCGGCGTTGGAGCCGCGGATGTGAATCCGTCGGCCGGGCGACCCGCTGCCCCCGGCACATCCCCAGGCCGACACGTCCCCGGATACCGCACCTCGTGATCATCCCCATGTGGCGCCGACGCCCCGTCCTCCGTCGACCGCACCGACTCCGCCGCCGCCGATGCCGCCACGACCTGCTTCCGTGTGCACCGGCACGGGTAAATGAGCCCCCGCTCCCGCAGGCCCTGCAGCGCCGCCGCGTACGGCCTCAGGTCATCGGACTGCACCAGCGTCGGCCCGTCCCAGTCCAACTGCAACCACCGCAGGTCCTCCACCGCCTGAGCCACCGCACCCGCCTTGACCCGCGGCCCGTCCAGGTCCTCGACCCGCATCCGCACCGGCCAGCCACGCTGCCTGGCCATCACCCAGCACAGCACGAACGACAGCGCGTTGCCCAGGTGCAACGCCCCCGTCGGCGAAGGGGCCAGCCGTGTCGCGTCACGCACCGCCCTAATCTACGCCCCGTGCCCCCCCCGCAAGCCCCAAACTCGAAGCGTCCGGTATCTCCCCCGAAGCCGACGCTGAGCCCTCTTCCGGGGGCGAAGCGTCTGGTACCCCCTTCGACCGCCCCCTTGCGACTCGCCGTCCTGCTCTCCGGCGGCGGCACCACCCTCCAGAACCTCATCGACCGCATCGACGCCGGCACCCTCGACGCACGCATCACCCTGGTCTTGGCCTCCCGCCGCGACGCCTTCGGCCTCGAGCGGGCCGCCCGACACGACATCCCCCGAGCCACCGTCCCCCGCCGTGGCATGAGCGATGTCGACCGGTTCTCCGACGCCGTGTTCAGCCACATCCGCACCAGCGAAGCCGACCTGGTCTGCCTCGCCGGCTTCATGTCGCTGCTCCGCATCCCCGACGACTTCGCCGGCCGAGTGCTCAACGTCCACCCGGCCCTGCTCCCGGCGTTCGGCGGCAAGGGCATGTACGGCGCCCGCGTCCACCAGGCCGTTCTCGACCACGGCGCCAAAGTCACTGGCTGCACCGTCCACCTCGCCGACAACACTTACGACACCGGCCCCATCCTCGCCCAACGCTGCTGCGACGTGCTCGACGAGGACACCCCCGAGGCCCTCGCCGCCCGCGTCGGCCAGCTCGAACGCGACGCCTACCCCCAGGTCATCCAGGCCATCCACGACCACGGCCTGCGCCTCCTTGGCCGGCGTGCCCTGCTCGCCTCGTGATCCGTCGCCCAATCCCATCGCCGCCGCACGGCTCTTTTGGAGCGCGTAGCATCAGCGATTGCACAAGCTCACCGCCACCCGCACGCTCGCCCATATTTCACACTCCGCTCGCACCACCGATCCGCTTCACCCGGCCAGTGCCTGTGCACCCTGCCTCCCGCGGCCCGTCAACTCGCAACCCTCACGACCCAACCGACCGCCCCAGCAATCGATAGCTTCTGCAGCCACCACATCGGCGCTCGACACGTCGCGCAAGCGCCTGCCGCTGCCGACCGGCAGCGAATCACGGCCTGTTCAGCCGACGAGATGCCATAGAGCCCCCGCCGCGAAAAAACCTCGCTCACACTCTTGACCTTCTCCCCGGCATGCCGATAATGCTCACGTCGGCGAGCGAGCCGCGGGCGAGGACGTGAGAACCACGACACCCGCCGCGGAACACGCAGCCGACCGACCGGGTCGCCGTGTCGGTGGCCCGGGCGTTGTGCCCTGCGGGACGCTGTGGGGCTGGAACACACCGGCGGCCGTGCCGATCGTCAGCCCGCTGCGGCGGGAGGATCGGAATCATGCGGTGACGGCTGGTTCAATCGTCGCACCACGCGGCCGTTACGAAAGGAAGTGATCCAGTGTCTGAATGTTGTCCCTGTAGGAGCGGGGCGTGCTAACACGCCCTCGACGGAGAGGCTCGTGATAGCCCGCTCCGCGAAACAGTGAACCCTACGGCGCCGCCCGGTCTCCCCGGGCGGCGTCTGCTTTTGACCCCCAATCGACTTTCGACGGCCCAGCCGTGCTTGGCTGTGCTTTCGGGCCGCGAGCTACTTCAAGTCGTCCAGGCTCAGCCCGCCAAGGCCGGTGCCCATCGCGCCGGTGTTGCCCAGGCCGGACTTGAGCTTGTCCTTGCTGATCTTGGGCCGGGGCTTGATCCGCGGGCCGGCCGCCGCTTGCTCCTTGGCGAACTTCGCCGGGTCCCGCAGCGAGAGCGATAGCTTGCGGTCGTCGGTCTTGACGTCCTTGATGTAGAACGTCTTGGTGTCGCCGACGTTGAGCACGTCGGTGACCTTGCCGATCCGGCGGTCCGACAGCTCGCTGATGTGAGCCAGGCCCTCGACGCCGGGCTCAAGCTCGACGAACGCCCCGAAGTCGGTCACGGTCCGCACCGTGCCCTGGACCGCTTGGCCCCGCTCGAACTTGCTGCCAGCACCCGCCCACGGGTCGCCGGCCACCTGCTTGAGGCTCAGCGTCAGCCGCTGCTTCTTGCGGTCGACTTCCAGGACCTGCACGCGGATCTTCTGGCCCGGCTGGACCACCTGCTCGGCATTGTTGATCCGCCGCCAGCTGATCTCGCTCATCGGCAGCAGGCCCTCGACGCCCAGGTCCAGCTGCACGAACGCGCCGAAGTTGGCGGTCTTGGTCACCGTGCCCTCGACCTGCTCGCCGGGCTGCAGCTGCGGGGCCGCGAGCTCCCACGGGTCCGGCTGGACCTGCTTGATGCCTAAGCCGATCCGCTGCTTCTCGGCGTCGATCTTGAGCACCTTGACCTTGACCGTGTCGCCCTTCTTGACCACGTCCGACGGCTTGCCGACGTGGCCGTAAGCGAGGTCGGTCACGTGGACCAGGCCGTCGACGCCCCCGAGGTCGACGAACGCGCCGAAGTCGGTGACGTTAGACACCGTGCCCTCGCGCTCCTGACCGACCTCCAGCTCGGCGAGCGTCTTGCGTTGCTGCCGCTGCTTCTGCCGCTCGAGGTACGCCCGGCGGGACAGCAGGACCTTCTTGTGCCGGCGGTCCACCTCCTGGACCATCGCGGTGATCTTCTGGCCGACGAAGTGCTCGAGGTCGTCCACGTGGTGGATGTCGACCTGCGAGGCGGGCATGAAGGCCTTGATCCCGCCGACGATCTCCAGCTCCAGGCCGCCCTTGTTGGTCTTGGTCACCCGGGCGTCGATGGCGACGCCGCGTTGCAGCTGGTCCCACGTGCTGCGGCTGACCGCGCCCTCGCGGGAGAGGTGCATCAGGCCCTGCGACTCGTCGATCTTGTCGACGACGAAGTCCATGATCGATCCCACGCGGGGCGGGCGGTCGAACTGGACCAGCGGGACCATGCCCTGCAACTTGCCGACGTCGCCGGTGAGGTCGACGAACACGTCCTCGCCGCGGATGCTGCTGATCCGGCCGCGGCGCAATTCGTGGTGCAGCTCGGCGGGCTCGCCCCCGCCCCCGGACGAAGCGTCGTCACCGGCGGACGGTTCTGCATTGGAACTGTCGGCCTCGGTGGCCTTGCCGGCGGCCTGCTTGACCACACCCATGGCGGCGTCGACCGACGCGCCGACCACCTGGTCGATGGCGGCGGCACCATCCGACAGCAGCTGCTCCAGCTCGGGCGCGGCGTCGCGGCCGGCCTGCTCGATCTGTTCGATCAGCGTGGCGGGCTTTTTCGGCGGCTCGGGCGTGGGCGTGGCCGCCGCGGCCGGGGACGCTTCGGCGTCGGGCTGCGGGTCGCTCGGGGGCTCGGCGGGCTGCGGATCGGGCGCAGCGGGCTTGGGCTCGCTAGCTTCGGTCGGCGCTTCCGCCTGCGTCGGGCCGGGGTCGGTCGCGTCGGGCCGGGGCGATGCCGAAGCCTCGGGCGTGGGCCCGTCGGGCGTCGACGCGGCTTGGGGTTGGGCCGGCGTCGGCTGCTCGTTCGTTTCGGTGCTCATACGGATCAGGAAGTGGGGCTTGGACAGCCGGCAGCTTACCCGCGGCGGGCGTGGTTGCGAAATGGCGGTCGAGCCTGTGGCGGTGGGGGAGACATCAGCGGCCCGCCCGGGCCTCAAGGCGCGGCCTTCGGAGGCGTCAGGGCTGGTCGAGCCAGGTGATGGACATCTCGACGTTGTCGGTGCCGGTGGCGGTGGGGGCCTGGTCATTGAAGATCTGGTCGGCCTGGATGCTGTTGACGCCGCGGTCGTAGATGGCCACGCGGTGAAGCGTGCCGTGCCAGGCGTCGCCGCCTGCGGCCCGGTTGGCTAGCGCCAGGACGTAGCTGCTGTCCCAGTTGCTGAAGTCGCCGGTGCGGCTGATCGACCCTTCGGGCGACGCGCTGGAGTTGCGGTATACCGCCAGGTCGGTCCCGTTGTAGGTCATGAGCACCCGCTGCCGGTCGCTGCCCAGGGCGGCGCCGGAGGAGGCGAGCGACGGCATCCCATTGAGGCCGGTGTCGGCAGTCCGCGCGCGGGCGTCGTACTCGCTGCCGGTTTGCGCCAAGGCGAAGTGGCGTTCCCCGGACGCGGTCGTTGAGGCGTAGCTGATGATCCGGTCGGTGCCGCCGCCGCCGGTGACGGGGGTGAAGTCGACCTCGACGGTGAACTCGTCGGTGGCGGTGAGGGCGGTGTACAGGGCGGTCGCGGGGGTCCCGGAGCTGATGGTCACGTCGTCGCTGATCAGCAGTCCATCGGCGGACCAGGAGACGTGGTCCGGGTCGCTGATGGTGAGGTCCAGGCCGCTGCCCGAGCTATCGATGACGGTGACGCCAGCGGCACCGCCGGGCTCGTCGGCGTTGGCGAGGTCGGCGATTTGGGCGGTGGTCAGCTGGCTGTCGTAGAGGCGGAGCTCGTCGATGCGGCCGTTGAAGTAGGCGTCCATGCCATCGACCGAGCCGACGTTGCTGAAGGTGGCCCCGGCGCCGACGAGGATGGGCTCGGTGTTGCCCGAGCCGCCGCCGGTCGTGCCCAGGCCGCCGGTCCAGGCGTCGGTCCCCACCGAGACGCCGTCGAGCAGGAGGTTCATCCCGCCGGGGCCGAAGGTCAGGCCGACGTGGTACCACCTCCCGGCCGTGATGGCGGTGCTGCTGGTGATGGTGTAGTTGGTGCCGGTGTCCTGGAGTCGGGCCACGAGGCTGGAGCCGTCGAGTTCGATGTTGAGGTGGCCGCCGCTGGTCATCCCGCCGGCGTCTTTGGAGACCAAACCTTGGCGGTCGGTGGTGTCGTCGGCGTAGAACCAGAAGCTGACGGTCCCGGCGTCGAGTTCGTAGCTGCTGTGGTGGGGGATGACGAGGTAGTCGCCGCTGCCGTCGAACTCGATGGCGTTGTCGATGCGGCCGGTGTTGGAGTTGACGGCGACGCCGGATGCGGGCTGGCCGGTGATCTGGTCGGTCTCGGTGAGTCCCCACGCGGTGGCGGCAGTCGCGTCGAGGTGGGCCTGGGCGTTGGTGTAGAGGCGGATGTCATCGCGGGCGGTGGCGTTGCCGTAGAAGTGCGCGTCGTCTTCGATATGGATGTCGCGACCGCCGAGGATGAGGCCGACGAACTGGCTGGTGTCGCTGAGCCAAATGTGGTGGGTGTCCGAGTATTGGTAGATCTGTAAGCGGCTGGGGCCGTCGGTATCAATGCCGACTTGCGAGTCGTTGTTGATGTAGACGTGGTTGCCAGCGTAGATGGCGAGGTTGTTGCCGGGGGGGACGTCGATTGAGCCGCCATTGATCGTGAGCGTGCCGGAGATGCGCAGCGCGCGGTCGCCGCTGACGGTGATGTTGGCACCGTCATCGATGGTGACGTTGTCGAAGTGATAGTTGCCGTCGATGGTGTGCGAGCCCGCCGCGAGGGTGTAGTTGCCCCAAGAGCCGCCGAAGCCGCTGGGTGTCCCGACGTTGGTGGTATCCCAGGAGTAGCCGAGGTCGCGGGTATTGCCGACGTGCTGGGCGCTGTCGTTGATGGTGACGGCGGTGGCGGGGTTGCCGCCGGGCATCACGTAGGCGTCGCCGCGGACGACGGCCGAGCCGCTGAGGATGATCTGGCCGGGGTCCAGGCTCTCGGTGTGCAGGGTGGCGTCGCCGCCGGCTGTGCCGGCGTTGTAGGGCCCATCGGATGAGTTGAAACTGTTGATGAGGGTGTTGCCGGTGGCGGTGATCTCGTCGGTGGCGGCCAGCAGGCCGCGGTTGCGGGTGCTGTTCATCGTCCAGTGACCGACGAGGGTGGGGTAGGTGACGGTGGGGTTGAACTCGTAGAGGGCGACGAGTTGGGGGGCGGGCTGGACCCCGGGCTGCTCGGGTTCGTCGACCGCGGCGCGGAGCACCATGGCGGCCAAGACGAAGCGGTTGGAGCCGGTCGGCTGACAGCTGGCGGCGATCGCCCCGCCGCCGGGCGCGGGATAGTCCGCTGCGCTCATGGACGAGGTCGACGCGGCAGTGTCCAACGCTTCGTCGAAGCCGTTGAACCAGGTATGCGATGCGCTGGAACTGCCGTTGCTGACGGCCGCGACGGCCCAGTCCCCGGCGGCGGCCACGATCGGCGGGGCAGTCAGTTGATTGGCGTTGGTCTGTTGCGCGGTCGCGGAACCGACCAGCGGGTCGTCCTGATCGACGTCCCCAAAAAGGCGTGATGCGAGCTGCACATCCACCGGGCCCCCGACGCTCCAGTTGACCGAAAATGAGGAACCACTCGCGGCGGCCAGTTCGGCCTCGGTCAAATAGTAGAGGTCGACGCGGTTGCACCAGCCGCCGACGACGATGACGCCCGCGGCGTGAGTCATCGGCCGCCCGCCGTAGGTCACCGACGTGGGGCTGTTGCCCGTGTCGTCCGACAGGCTGATGGCGAGGACCAGGGCGCGGTCGTCGCCGGCGACGAGGCTGTGGGTGGACCCGGTGGACCAGTTGGTCAGGGCGGTGACGCTGCCGAGCGACACGGGCTGACTGGCCCATTCGAGGCTGCGCTCGACCAGCAGCAGGCCGTTGGCGTTGAGGTCGTCAAAGTCCACGCCGTCGCCGCCGAGGTGCAGCAGGACACGCCGACCTGCCGCCGTACCGCTGTGCAGGGCCGCGCCGGCGTCGGCGACAACCAGCTGCGCGTCGCCGCCGCTGGTTTCGGTGAGCACCTGCGTACCGCTGGCGAGGTCGGCCGGGGTGTAGGTGCCGAGGCTGGCACCGCTGCCGCTGATCGTCAGGCTGCCCAGGCTCAGGCCGTCGGTGATGCTGTGGCTGTTGTCGACGACGCGGGTGGTGGTGGACGTCGTCGTGCCGCCGTTGGTGGTGTAGAGCTCCCAGTCGTCGGCGAGGTAGGGCTCGTCGGTGACGACGCCGGTGGTGGTCCCGTTGAGCCGGGTGTTGATCGAACTGGAGCTGATGTCCTCGGTGATGTAGACCACGTCGGCGGCGTCGGCGGCGTCGGTCAAGGCGGTGTCGCTGACGCCCACATCGATGACGGTGACGGTGTAGCCCCATCCCTCGAAGGCGGTGCGCTGGGCTTGGGCGGTGGTGGAGAGGCTGCTGTCATTGGGCACGACGAACAGCAGGTTCCCGCCGCCGGACTCGACGGCCGGCTGCAGGGCGGCTCTCAGGCGGTGGGTCACGCCGCTGACCGACGCGGCGACGGTCACGGTGACGGGGTCGGCGATGTCGTCGGTGAGATCGCCGTCGTCGTCGGTGACGCTGATGGTCAGCGTGCCGACGCCGAGGGCGTGGTTGGTCAGCCACACGCCGGAGCTCTGGTCGTCACGCCAGGTCTCGGTGTCGGCGATGTAGCGGGCCACGAGGTCCAGGCCGGCCTCGGCGAGGGCCTTGGCCTGGGCCTGCGGCTGGGTGTTGCGGCCGATGGCGAGGCTGACGCTCTGGCTCTGAAGGAAGCCGAGGCTGAGGGTGACGCCGATGGCCAGGGCCACGAGGACCAGCAGCAGCGCGGCGCCGCGGCGGGCGGCGGCGGGGCGGCGGTTCCGGGCTCGGGGGGACAGCAGGGTCACGGCATGTTCCGCAGACGGCAGGTGCCGACAAGGGCGTGGTCGCGGGGGCCCTGGGTCAGCGTGAGTTGGTAGCCGACCAGCGAGGCGGCGGTCGGGTCGGCGTGGTTGAACGTCCAGGTCGCAGCGGTCAGGTTTTGGGCCCACACAGTGGTGTCGAGCGACCCGTTGCCGATCGCGGTGTCGGTCACGGCGAGGAAGTCGTCGCTGAGGCTGTAGATGACGTCGGTGGCGCTGCCGGCAATGGTGCTGCTTTGCAGCCGGTCGTTGGCGGTGTCGTGGTCCAGCCGGCGCAGCTCCGAGAGGGCGGGCACGTCGTCGCCGTCGGTGTCGGCCATCCAGAGCACCAGCGTGTCCGCGTTGCTGGCGAGGACCTGGGCGGAGCTGCGCAGGGCGGTGTCGAGGCGGTTGCCCACCGAGTTTCCGCGAGAAACGAGCGAGCGCATATCAGTGTCGCTGTCGGTACCGCGACTGACGGCAAAGAGCATCGACGCGGTGGCCGCGCCGATCAGGGCGGTGCCCGCGGTGGCGAGCAGCAGCTCCAGCAGCGTCAGGCCGGCGCGGCGACGGGCGTGTTGACGATGTGCCGGGGTCACGACGCGGGCTCCGGCACGAAGCGTTCGATGGTGAAGGTCCGGCCGGCCGAGTCGGTGACGGTGACGGTGAGCGTGATGCCCGGGATCGTGCCGCCCAGCGCGGAGACGCTGACGCTGCCGTAGGCGGCGGTCATGGCGCGGGCGTAGGCCTGCAGCGCGTCGGGGTAGAGGGCACCGGACAAGTCGGCGACGCCGCCGGGGGGTTCGGAGAAGCCGTGCCAGTCGTCGAGGGCATCGAAGTCGGCTCGCGTGGTCTCGCCGGTGTCGGGGCCGGGCGTGGTGTCATCGTCAGGGTCGGCGTAGGGCCGCGTGGTGGCTTCTTCGAGCAGAGCCTCGGCGAGCGAGACCGCCTGCTCCTGCACGAGCGCGTCGGCGGTTTGGCCGTGACCGGCGGTGACGGCCTGGACCAGCGCCGTCACCACGAGCACCAGCACCGCGGCGGCGATCATCACCTCAAACAACGTAAAACCAGCTCGGTCGTGCCTCATACGCATGGGCCCGGACTTGCCCGTGGGGCCGGACCTGCAAGGAAGATCGGCACGATCGGACCGGGGGTTCACCTTCACCGGGTCGGCTGAAGCGCCGATCAACTGAAGGTGCGAGTTGCCGACATCACCGGCGGGAGCGATCGCGGCGCCGCGGGCTTTACGCTCGTGGAGCTGCTGATGGTCGTGATGGTCCTGGCGATCATCGCGGGCCTCGCTGCGCCAATGTTTGCGGACCGGCCGCAAGACCGGCTGAGCGCTGCGGCCCGGCTACTCGCGTCGGACCTGGCCTACGCCCAGGCCGACACGCTCACGCACACCGACGACCCGCGGGTTGTCGTGTTCGACAAGACGAACGACGCGTACCACCTCGCGGCCACCTCGGCCCTATCGACCCCGCTGACCCGCGTGGCCGATCAGCAGCCCTACATGATCGACTTCGGCGACCCGCCGCAGGAACACCTCGCCGGCGTCACGCTCGGGACGCTGTCGGTCGGCGGCGACGACGAGCTGGGCTTCGGGCCTTACGGGGAATTGGACCAAGCCGCCGATGCGACAATCGTGCTGGAAGACTCGGGCGAGTCGGTCACGGTCACGGTTGACGCGGACACGGGCGAGGCGCGGGTTGGGCCTTGACGAAAACGCGGATGCAGATAATGAAGCCGCGGAGGACAATCCGTCGGCTCGGATGGCGGATGTGTGCAGTCGGTCGTGCCTACGGGTTGACACCCGCAGCTTCGGGGGCTGCTTGGTCAGCCGGCGACGACCGTGCTCTCCAGCTCGCCGATCGGCGAACTGGAGACGCTCATGTGGTCGCCGGGTTGCAGAAAGACCGGCGGCTTCCGCGCGGCGCCGACGCCGTCGGGGGTGCCGGTGAGGATGATCGTGCCCGGCAGCAGGGTGGTGTCCTGGCTGAGGAACGCGACCAGCTCGGCGACGGGGAAGATCATGTCGCGGGTGTGGCCGTCCTGCATCGTCTGACCGTTAAGCGTGCTCTTCAGCGGCAGGTCCTGCGGGTCGGCGATGGTGTGCTGATCGTCGCCGCCGATGGGCCGGGCGGTCACCAAGCACGGGCCCAGCGGGCAGAAGGTGTCAAAGCTCTTGCCGCGGACCCACTGCTCGCCGCCGCCGTGCTTCTGCCAGCGGCGGGCCGAGACGTCGTTGGCGAGGGTGTAGCCCAGCACGTGGTCCAGCGCCTGCGCGGCCGTGAGGTCGCGGGCCGGGCCGCTGGCGTGCTTGCCGATGACGGCGACCAGCTCAGCCTCGTAATCGCACTCGGGCCCGCGCATTTCGCAGGCCGGGATGCGGATCGGCTCGCCGGGGCCGGTGACCGCGGAGGTGGGCTTCATAAAGAGGATGGGCCGCTCGGGCAGGTCGTCGTTGCCGAACTCGCGGGCGTGGTCGGCGTAGTTCTTGCCGATGCAAAGGATGTTGACCGGGTCCAGCGGGGGGAGCACATGATCGACGCGGATCGATTCACCGGTGCGTTGCAGCTGGCCTGACAGCAGGTCGCCGTCGAGGGCCTCGGCGGTGTCGTCGCCGCTGGGGGTGGCGAGCCGCAGGCGGCCGGCGGCGTCGATGCAGCGGATGATCTTCAAGCGGTTGGTCCTCGTCCGGACGGGCGGCCGTCGGGCCCGATGCGGTCTATACTGGCGGGCCTTGGCAGCGGCGGGAGCCGGACGCTTCCGCGACGCCGACGCAAGGATCAGGATTGACCAGCGTACACCCCCAAGCCGTGGATCACGCCGAGCCCCAGCGCCGATGGCAGGATGTCAAGCCCTCGGCGGCGAAGAAGGCCGACGTGCCCGAAGGGCTGTGGCTGCGGTGCCCCGCTTGCGACGCGATGATCTACCGCAAGCAGGTCGAAGCGAACCTGCACGTGTGCCCGGAGTGTGATCATCATTACCGCGTTGGGGCCGACGACCGGGTTCAGCAGCTGTGCGACCCGGGCAGCTTCGAGGCGATGTGGGAGGACTTGGCCCCGCGGGACGAGCTGGGCTTTGTCGACCGCAAACCGTACGCCGAGCGGCTGGCCGCCGAGCAGGCCAAGACCGGTCACAAGGACGCGATCATCGCCGGCCGCGGCTTTATCAAGGGCCGGGGCGTGGTGCTGTGCGTGATGGACTTCCGGTTCATCATGGCGTCGATGGGCAGCGTGGTGGGCGAGAAGATCACGCGGGCCGCCGAGCTGGCACTGGAAACGGATCGGCCGCTGATCGTGGTCGCCGCGGCGGGCGGGGCGCGGATGCAGGAGTCGTCCCTGTCGCTGATGCAGATGGCCAAAACCTCGGCGGCGCTGGCGCGGCTGGACGACGCGGGCGGGCTGTTCATCAGCGTGCTGACCGACCCGACGACCGGCGGGGTCACCGCCTCGTTCGCGATGCTGGGCGACGTCATCCTCGCCGAGCCCAAGGCGCTCATCGGCTTCGCCGGGCCGCGCGTCATTGCCAACACGGTCCGCGAAGAGCTGCCTGAGGGCTTTCAACGCAGCGAGTTTTTACTGCAATCGGGCTTTGTCGACCGGATCGTGCCGCGGTCCGAACTTCGCAGCGAGATCAGCCGCATCATCGACTACGCGGGTAAATAGTGAAGCACATGCATTGCTCCGGGTTCGCTGTTTTGATCGCTGCTCTGGTGCTGCTGCTGGCGCAGCCGGTCGGCGCCCAGCTGCAGACCTACGACAGCCGACACTACCGCGTCCACACCAATCTGCCCCGCGAGCAAGCGGCACCGCTGGGTGCCCACATGGACCTGACCTTTCAGGGCCTGGCCCGGCGGTTTCGCGGCTTTGAACAGCGGACGCCGCGGGTGCTGGACCTGTACCTGTTCGCGACCCAGGAGGACTACATCCGCTTCCTTGGAGGCCACGGGATCAACGCCACCGGGTCGGGCGGGATGTTCTTCGTCCAGCCGACGGTGCAGGGCCTGGCCACGTGGGTCGAGGGGCAGAACCCCCAGCAGCTGATCAGCACGCTGCAGCACGAGGGCTTTCACCAGTTCGCGTGGCAGTACATCGGCCACGGCCTGCCCATCTGGGTCAACGAGGGACTGGCGCAGTACTACGAAGACGCGATCCTGCAGGGGCGTCGGCTCGAGGTCGGCATGGCCGACGCCCAGCGGATCGGGGTCGTCAAGCGGGCTCTGGAACGGGGCACCACGCTGGACCTGCTGGAGCTGGTGGCGATCAGCGGTGATCAGTGGGGTGCGACGCTCAATGCCGACCCGGGCATGTCGCAGATCCTTTACGCCCAGAGCTGGTCGTTGGTGTACTACCTCGTGCATGGTCGCAACGGGCGGTACCAGCGGGCGTTTGAGGGGTACCTGCACCTGCTGGCCCGCGGTGAAGATTCGGTGGCGGCGTTCCGCCGGGCGTTTGGCACGACGAACTTGGACCCGCTCGAACGGCAGTGGCGGGAGTTTGCGGCCCAGCAGGAGCCCGACCCCGTGACCGACGCGGCGGCCGACCTGATGTTCCTCGGCGAGGGCCTGCAGCATATGACCCAGGACGCCGGCGAGTCGGCCCCAGACAGCTTCGAGGGCCTCCAGCAGCTGCTGCAGCGTCGCCAGTTCCGTATGACCAGCGGCGGCCACGGCCTGCGGGTTGAGATGTCCGCCGGTGACGACGGCCGGTTCACTTACACCGGCCGCGGCGGCGAGCAGCCTTACCAGATGCTGCCCGCCGAGCGGGAGGGCCTGCTGCCGCGGATTACCGCCCCAATGCTGGACCCGACGCCGACGCTGACCTGGCAGCAAGAGCCGGACGGTGATCTGGTTTACCGGATCGAGTACCGGTGAGCGGTACATCGGTTGGCGCTGCGAGTTCGCAGGTGCTGAGCACGCCAGCACGACGTGCCTATCGCCTGTCGGTGGTGGTGCTAGCGGCGGGGGCGGCAGGGATCAGCGGTTATCTGACTTACGCCTCGCTACAAGGTGGAGCCGTGGCGGGTTGCGGGTCCGGCAGCGGGTGTGACGCGGTGCTCGGGTCGCGTTGGGGCTACTGGCTGGGGTTGCCGGTGGCAGCGGGGGGCCTGGTGACATACGTGTCGCTCGCGGTGGGGGCCGTGGCGGGACGGGCGTCCGGGGGCGGGGGGCGGTGGCTGTGGGTGGCGGCGGCGACGGTGGGGGGGCTGTCGGCGGTGTGGTTCTTCGGGCTTCAGGCATTGCATTTGGACGCTTGGTGCCGGTGGTGCACCGCGACGCACGCGATGGGCCTGACCGCCTTGGGCCTGACGGTGGCGTCGCTGTGGCGGCGGGGCGTGGAGCCATCAGCCATCGCCGCGGGGGCGTTGGTGGCGGTGACGCTCGTCGTCGGGCAGGTGGCGATGTCCGACACGCGTGGCAGCGTGCTGAGCTTCGGCGGACAGCAGGGCGGGGCCCTGACGCTTCCGACACTCGGTGACGCCGAGGCCGCCGAGGCGCGGGTGCTATACGTGATGGACTACACCTGCCCGCGGTGTCGGCAGGTGCACCCGGTGCTGCAGGAGCTGCTGCCGACGTACGACGGCCGGCTCGCGATCGCGGTCGCGGTGCTGCCGCTGGACAGCAACTGCAACCCGACAGTCGAACATACGCACGAGATTGCCGAAGACGCCTGCGAGCTGGCCCGGCTGTCGCTGGCGGTGTGGAACCTTCGGCCGGACCAATTCTCGAATTACCACGCGTACCTCATGACCGGCCCCCGGCCGCCGAGCGTCGCCGAGGCGACCGCCCAGGCGCAGCGGCTGGTCGGCGAGCACGAGCTTCGCGAAGCACTGGCGGACGACGTAATCAATCGGCAGATCGCCGCACACGTCGGACTCTGGCGGGGGCTCAACGAGACGGCGGGGCCGCTGGGGCTGCCGGTGCTCCAGGCGGGTCCGCAACTGAGCAGCGGCGTCGTGGATCGGCGGGCGCTGGCCGAACTGTTGGACCAGCACCTCGCGGCGGCAAACCCGACGGCAGGTGCAGAAGAAGTTCCGGGGTCACCTCCGGGGCAACTTCCGGGGGGGGGGTAGACTCGGCAGGCGATGCCGACCCTTGAACGCATGACCGACATGATCGATGCCCCGCCGGACCTGCAGCACCAACTGGTGGTCGGGTTGGAGGTGCACGTCGAGCTGGCGACGCGGTCCAAGATGTGGACCACCGCGCCCAACGTCGCCCACCCTGACCATCAGGACGCCCCGCCCAACACGCTGCTGGACCCCGTGGTGATCGGGATGCCCGGGACGCTGCCGGTGATGAACCGCGAAGCGGTCCGGATGTCGATCATGGTGGGCTTGGCGCTGCACTGCTCGATTGCCGACCGCTGCCAATGGGACCGCAAGAGCTACTACTACCCGGACCTGCCCAAGAACTATCAGATCAGCCAGTACGACCAGCCGCTGTGCTTCGATGGCCACGTCGACTTGCCCGGCGACGACCCGGCCGACGAACCCACCCGCATCCGCATCCTGCGGGCGCACCTGGAAGAGGACGCGGGCAAGCTGCTGCACGAGCGGCCCGGCGGCGGTTCGATCGAACACAGCATCGTCGACCTCAATCGGGCGGGTACGCCGCTGCTGGAGATCGTCACCGAGCCGGACTTCCGCCACGCATCGCAGGTGGTGCGGTTCTGCGAACGGCTGCGTCGGCTGGTGCGTCACCTGGGCGTGAGCCAGGCGATCATGCAGCGCGGGCAGATCCGCTTCGAGCCCAACATCAACGTGCGGATCCAGCGGGCCGGCCGAACATATAAGACGCCGATCGTCGAGATCAAGAACCTCAACTCGTTCCGGGCGGTCGAGGGCTCGATCCGGCACGAACACCAACGGCAGATCGATGCCTGGCTGGCCGACGGGCAGGTCATGGGCGAGGGCAACAAGCAGACCCGCGGCTGGGACGATGCCCGCGGTGTGACGACCGTGCAGCGAGAGAAGGAGGACGCTCAAGACTACCGGTACTTCCCGGACCCGGACTTGGTCGAAGTGCACGTGGACGACGGTTGGCGGGAGCGGGTCGCCGCGGCGATGCCCCCGACGCCCGAGGAGGTGGCCGCACGGTGGGCCGAGGCGGGTGTGTCGGCGGATGATGCCGAGGCGTTGCTCAATGAGCCGGCGACGACGCAATTCTTCGAGTCGCTGCTGGCCGAGGGCGTCGAGGCGACACAGGCGGTCAAGCTGATGCGCAACGCACTGGCTCGGCTGGCCAACGACGCGGACAAGCCGGTGGATGAACTGGGAATCAGTGCAGGCCAAGTTGCCGCCGGGGTCGCGATGCAGGTCGCCGGAAAGATCAGTGCCGGCGGGCTTGACAAGTTGCTCGTGGCGCTTGCGACGGCGGGCGACCCGGCCGCCGAGGTCGCGGCGGTCGCCGAGTCGGCGGGGCTGCTGCAGGTCAGCGACGACGGCCAGCTCGCGTCATGGGTCGACCAAGTGCTCGGCGACACACGCAACGCCAAGACTGTCGAGACCATCCGCGGCGGCAACGCCAAAGCGATCGGGGCCCTGATGGGCGGCGTGATGAAACTCTCCCGCGGCAGCGCGAACCCGCAGGCGGTGCAGCAGATGATCCGCGAGCGGCTGGGCGTGTAGGGTCAAACGCCCCGAACGTGAGCCGCCGGGCTTGTCCCGGCGTCCCCGCCGCAACGCCCCGACAAGCGGGGCGGCTAACGCCCCCGGCAGCACCCCATCGCAAAGCCGATCGCCGTATCGATCATCTCCCGCGTTGCCTGCGGCACGTCCGCATCCAGCGGCAGCGGGTTGGGCGCGTTGAACGTGTGCCCCGCCCCCTCGATCAGGTGCAGCTGCGCGTCGGGCCGGACCCGGTGATACGCGTGAGCAGCGTCCGGCGTCACGGTGTCGTCGCCGGTGCCGTGCATTACCAGCAGCGGCAGATCGCCCACCGCCGCAACCGCCCGCAGCGGGTCGTGCCCCGCGGGGTCGGCCTCCGCCTCCTCCAGCCACCGCACCCCCACCCAAAGCGTCTGCCCCGTCCGGCTGGACGGTGACGCGAGCTTGCCCCGGTCGCGGAGCTCGGCCCGCTGCTCGTCGGTCAACCGGACGGCCGAGGCCGGGGCCGCCGCCAGCACCAGCCCCACCAGCGGACGAAGCTGGCGACCGTCCAGCTGCGACGCGCACAACGCCGACGTCACGCCGCCCCGGCTGTGCCCATACAACACCACCGGCAGCCCCGCCCCGGCCAGCGGCCCCTTCGCGGTCGCCTCGAGCACCGCAGTCAAGTCGGCGACCTGCTTGTTCCACGTGTCCTTCTTAAACAGGTCCGGGCGGTCGAACAGCTCGGTCGAGTTGGTCACGCCGCTGTGGCTGAAGTTGAAACGGTGGGTCACCAGCCCGGCCGCGGCGGCGTCGGCCGCCAGTCGCGGCACAAAGCCGTAGTCCTTGTACCCCTTGAACCCGTGGCTGAGGATCAGCACGCCGTGGGCCTCGGGCCCGGCGTGGTGTGTGGTGCCGTGGATCGTCTGGCCATCGGCCCCGGGAAGCGTCCAGTCGTGGGTGCTCATCGCTCGCATCTTACGAGCGAATCCTGCTGCCTCCGGCCAGTCGCGGGCCTTGCTCGAACCGTCCAACCGCAAGCACCGCCTGCAAGTGGCCGAGACGCCGGGTCCGCCGTCAGCGGCCTTGGGCACACCGAAAACATCAGCCGCTGCCCGGGCTCTGCTCGGGGCGTGGCGGACCACTCACACGCCTGTCGCGGAGGGGGGCAGCGGCCGGGTGGGGGACTCGGTTTCGCCTGCCTGGCTCGTCCTAATGGACGGTCGTCGTTCTCTATCTGTTACGTGCCTTCGGCCGCCGCGGTTCGCCGCGGCGTCAGCCAACGCCAGCCCCGCAGCATCTGCGTCACCTCGGCCGGCGAGAGCTCGATCATGTCGTCAATGATGACCATCACGCCCTGCCCGGCGTACTGCGTGACCACGTACCCCGAGCCCGAAGGCCGGTGCAGGAACGACAGCGACTCGGCACCCGCGATGTGCGGCTCGTGACTGATGCCCGACAGCGGCACGATCGTCCCGGCCTCGGCCAGCCTATCGGTGCGATCCAGGTACCCCTGCAGTCCCTCGTCCCGCAGGTCGATCAGGCCCACCCGGACCGACTGACCGGTCTGGTCCACGAACCGGGCCAGCTCGCCAGCGTTCTGCGGGGGGGTCGGGATGAACCCGGCCGGTGGCGAGACCGCGAACGGCGCCCCGGGCACGGGCAGCAGGTCCTGCGGGATCGGTGCCCCCTGGACGCGGTGCACGTGCGCGGTGTAGTTCCCCGCACCCGCACCGCCCTGGATCTGCGCCTGCAGGCTGCAGACCCCGCCGGGCATCTCCCCGCTGAGCACGACGGACACGTCGAGCATCTGGCCCGGCCGCATCATCGTGTAGACGAGCTGGTGAGCCTCCAGCGTGTTGGCCCCGAGCTGGAAGTAGGTGGGTTGTTCGTAGCTGGCGGTGAGGGCGAAGGTCTGCTCGAGCTGGGCTTCGGGCACGCCGGGCATCTCGACCCGCAGCGGGTCCACACCGATGCGGACGCAGCCGGCCGGGACCGGCAGGTCTTCGGTGCCGCGGACCGGGATGACGAACGGCGGGACGTCCACGTGGTTGCTGATCCACAGCCGCACCCGCCGTACCGGCAGCCGCGGGCCGCCGGATTCCGGGCCGCGGGTCCAGGTCACCCGCTGCCCCTCGTGCACCTCGCCGGCCAACTCGAAGCGGACCGTCTCGCTCGATTCGGTGAAGCCCTGGGGCGGGCTCTGGCGGGCGATGCTCGTCGTGGCCCAAGGCAGCTCGGCCTCGGTGTGCCTGCGGGTGATCCGCTCGAAGGTCTCGTCGCCGGTGGGTTCGATCCGCTCGTAGAGGTCGAACACGTGGTACGGCAGCAGCTGCACGTCACGCAGCCGCTCCGGATCGGCCGGGCCAAAAGGGGCCGCGTCCTCGCCGCGGGTCGAGGCCCAGCCGCTGGCCACCAGCACCAGCAGCAGAAAACCCACGCCGCCGGCGGCTGCGGGCCAGAGACGGATCGACGGGCGGAGTTGAGAAAGGGTCATCGGGTGGGCTCCAGCGAGGCGCGGCGGCGCAACACGAAAGAGCACACGCCGTAGCGTCGCCTTCGGCCAAACGCAGCCTCACCGGCCAGCTTTTGCCCCCGGCCAGCACTGCGCGAGCAACCCTTATCGGAAGCACGTGATCCGCCATCCAACTTTTGCTCCCGGCAGTGTCACTTAAGCGACACTGCCCCGGGCCGGGTCGGCGTTGCCCTGCACGGTGCACGCCGTGACCGTCATTCGATCGACTCCAGAAAGTGCGGCCCCGTCGTCCCGGCCGGCACCTCCAGCGGCGGCAGTGACTCACCCGTGATCTGCTCGAACGCCCAGGCACATGCCGCCTTCAGCTCCGGCGTCGAATCATCGCTGCCGTAGAACCGCCGGAGCACCCCCGCCGCGCCCTGCGCGTCCATCCGCCCCAGCGCAATCGCCGCCATCCGACGCACCTGATCCGCCTCGGGCTCCATTGGGTTCACGTCCGACAGCCGCTGTTGCAGCGACCGCACCAGCCCGCCGTCGGCCTGCCCCTCGTGGATCAGACCCAACGCCCAAACTGCCGCCGCCCGCGTGTCCGCGGGGGCCCCCGACCGCTTCGGAATGTACCGACGCAGCAGCTCGTCGGCCGGCTCGTGACGTGGCAAACCCATCAGCATCGCCAGCTGCGTCGCTTCGTGAGACGCCGCGGCGAACGCATCCGGGTCTTCAATGGCCGCCTCGACCGACCGCAGCAGCACGTCCGTCAGCGTCTCCAACCGACGCAGCGCGGCTTGCATCGAAGCCTCGTCGGCCAACGTCCGCAGCGCCCACGCCGCCGCCAGCCGCACCTCCGCCCGGTCATGTTCCAGCAGCTCCACCAGCCGCGCGTTCTGATCGGCCATCGCCAGCGGCACCGTCGCCAGCGCCGCCTGTTCGAGCGCCCGCCAGTCGTCGCCGGCGAGCGCTTCTGCGATCATCCCCCGGACCTCCGGCTCTGTCGGCTCGCCGAAGAAGGCGACTCTCGCTGACCGACGGACCTCGGGCGAAGGATCACCCAGCAGCAGCCCCGCCGCCCTGGCCGACGCCGCATCGGGAACAAACCGCTGCTGCGCCGCTCTCGCGAGCGCCAGCCGGCCTGATGACCGCTCCAGCCCGGCAGCAACCTCGGCATGTTCCAGGAAACCAGGGTCGATCCGCGCCAGCACCCGGGCCGCCGCCGCCGCGACATCGGGGCGATCCGCTTCCCGCATCAGCCGGTGCAGCAACTGCCTCGCCGGCTCGCCGTGGCCCTCGGCCAACAGCCGCACGGCAAGCAGTCCGCCGCTCACTCCGTCGCTCGCGAAGCGTCGCGCCAAGTCGATCAGCCCGCCGCCACTAGCCAAGCTCGACGCCGCCTCCAGTCGCAGCGGAAGCGGTGCCTCGCCGTCCTCTACGACCGCCCGCAAGGCCTCAGTGACGCGGGGTGACTCGTCGAGCCGATACCGCAGGGCCCACGCCGCCGACTCGCGGTTGGGCACACCCAGCGACCGGTTGGTCAGCCGATCAAGCCACACCTGCGTCGCAGCGACCCCCTCCAGCGCGGCGACATGGTCGACCCTCCGCAAGGTCTCGGGTTCCGCATCCGCCCGCTGGGCATACGCCGCAATCGCATCGAGATCGCCGTCCCGCCCCAGCGACGCCAGCGTCCCCGCCGCCGCCGCCGCGACCCGCGGGTCCTCCGCCGCCGCCGCCTCGGCCAACGCCTGGACCGCACCGGCGGGCAGCTCGAAACCCGCGGCCGCCGCTTCACCCAACTCCGCCGCCGCCTGCACCCGCGTTCGCACATCCGGCTGACCCAGCCCCTCAACCCACAACGCCGCCGACGCCTCGTCCAGTTGCTGCTCCGCCTCCGGGACCGGCAGCTCCGGCTCGGCATACATCAACAGGTCCACCGGCCCCCCCGCGCCCGGCTCCACCGCCCCCGGCGGCGGCGCACCGATCGCCGGCACCGCGACCACACACCCCACCACCAAAGCCCACCCATGGCATGGGTGGGCCAACCGCCGCCAACCATCAAGCATCACCCGCATGCACCACCTCACGTCGGCCGCGTCAACCGCCACACCTGCACCACCAGCACCAACAGTGCCGTCACGCACAACCCGCTCATGATCCACCAGTTCGCCTCCACCAGCTCGTACTGCCCGAACCCCGGCGTGCCCAGCAGGTCCAGCATCGCCGCCAGCGGGTTCCACCGCAGCACCGCCTCGACCAGCCCGTGCCCGAACGGCGCGTCCCGGCCCAGCCAGATCAGCATCGTCCCGCCGCACAGCCCGATCAGCAGCACATACGCCGCCGTCGTCGCCGCCGCCGTCTTCTCGAACAGGCTGCTGATCGCCGCCGAGACCAGCAGCGCCATCACGCTCGTGAGCACCAGCGACGCCAGGACCTGCACCACCACCGGCGACATCGACGGCTTGATGTACAGCAGCACTAGGTAGCCCGGCAGCGTCGCCGCCAGCAGCAGCAGCAGGATCACCGCCACGCTCGCCAGCTTGCCCACCACGATCGTCACCGCCGACATCGGCGTCATCTGCAGCAGTTGCCAACCCCGGCTCTCCCGCTCGGCACTGATCAGCCCCGACGCCAGGGCCGGCGTCAGCAACATGATCAGCGCGACTTGCAACACCACGATGACCCCGCCCAGCTTCTGCACCGCCTGCGGGTCGCCCGCGCCGCCGCCCAGCCGTGACGTGCTCGCGTTGGCCGCCGCGAGCATCAGCGCCAGCGAGATCACCGCCGTCGCCCCCAGCAGCCGCATCATCCAGTTGCCCCGGCCCAGCTTCCGCGTTCGCTGCTCCTTGACCATGACCGGGTTGGCCAGCGGCCCGATCAGCCCGCTGCGCCGCTGCGGGTCGAAAAACCACAGGTACATCAGCCGCCGGTACGCCTGGGCCCCGGTCGACCGCTCGTCGGTGATCGTGCCCGCCTCGCGCGGCCGATCGAGCATCCGCTGGTGCAGCCGCCGCACGGTCCAGCCGAGGCTGCCCGCCGTGATCAGCACGCAGATCAGCAGAAACCGCCACACCACATCGCCCTGGGCCAAGAGCCCGCCCGACCCCGCCGACCCGTCGCCCAGCGCGACCGCAATCGCCGACAGCGGCGAGGCGCTCCGCAGCCAGTCCACGATCACCGGCAGCCCCAGACCCACCCCCGCCAGCAGCCCGCCGACCACCTCGACGACCATCGCCAACCCCGGCCCCACCGCCGGCACGTCCTGCCGCAGCCGGTCGGCCATCCCCGCCTCGTCCAGCGTGCCGCCAAAGAACTGGTACGGCCCGAGGCACACGACCGCGAGGATCAAAATGATGCCATACGTCGCCCGCAGCGCCCCGTCGGTGGACCGGGCGTAGCTGCTGACCAGCAGCCCCAGCGACGCGTAGCTCACCGCCGTCGCGATGAGGACCACGTACATCAGCCCGAGCCGCGAGAGGTCGATCCCGCCCATCGCCCAGCACGCTGCCGCCGCCGGCAGCGACAGCACCACCAGCAGCAGGATGTACCCCAGCGCCCCGACCAGCTTGCCCGCCACGATCGACAGCGCCGACAGCGGCGAGTTGAGCAGCAGCGCCAGCGTCCCCTGCACCCGCTCCCGCACGATGCTCGTCGCCGGGAACACCGGCGCCAGCAGAATCAGCCCCGCCATCAGCCCGTACCCAAAGACCCGCAGCACCTGAGTACTCGCCACCCGCGACAGGTCCACCGTCCCCCCGCTGGGCCAGCGCAACACCACCAAGACCCCCAGCGCCACCACGAGCAGCACCTGCACCACCACCGCCCGCCGCGTCCGCAGCAGCCCGATTAACTCGCGTTGGATGATGGGGTTGTTCATCGAAGAAACGAACCGCCAAGACGCCAAGAGCGCCAAGCGAAGAAGATTAAGCAGTTGCGAGAAGTAGCGATCGTTATCGTGTCAGACACCGGCGCCCACCTCTTGTTTGCCTTCCTTGGCGCTCTTGGCGTCTTGGCGGTTCACTTCTTCTCCAGGCCGCGCCCCGCTGGCCGCCGAGTCGCCGCGGGTGGCGTTCAGGAACGCGTCCTCCAAATCCAGCGGCACCTCGCGGAACTGCACCAGCTTGACATCCAGCTGGCTCAGCAGCGACAGCAGGTCTGCCAGCTGGGCGTCGGTCCGCTCGGTCTCGAACCGCACCTCCGCCTCGGCGGTGGATGGCTCAACGAGTGCGCCGTCCTCGAGGTTGTCCTTGAGCAGCTCGGCGGCCTTGGGCACCTGCTCGGCGTCGACGAGGACCAGCTCCAGCTTCCGGCGCTGGCTGATGTTCCGCATGATCTGGTCGAGCGTGCCGAACGCGCGGAGCTTGCCGTGGGTGATGATCGCGACGGTGTCGCAGATGCGGGACAGCTCGGGCAGGATGTGGCTGGTGACGATGAGGGTCTTGCCCATCGCGGCGAGGCGGAGCAGGATCTGCCGCATCTCGATCCGGGCGTTGGGGTCCAGGCCGTTGGCCGGCTCGTCGAGAATCAGGACCTCCGGGTCGTGCAGCAGGGTGCGGGCGATGGCGACCCGCTGCTTCATGCCGT
Source organism: uncultured Phycisphaeraceae bacterium (assembly GCA_964625505.1). GTDB lineage: Bacteria > Planctomycetota > Phycisphaerae > Phycisphaerales > Phycisphaeraceae > CAZVBW01. The sequence goes on along the minus strand of CAZVBW010000004.1, from coordinate 65,702 downwards.
GCGACAGCGCCTCGACGAAGCGGTCCTTCATATAGGTCGAGCCGGTGAGTTCCATGCACTCGTCGATGCGCTTGACCCGCTGCTTACGGGGGATTTTGAACGCAGCGCCAAAGAAGTCCAGGTACTCGCGGACCCGCATGTTGTCGTAGGCCCCGAAGACGTCGGGCATGTAGCCGACCACCTGCTTGATCTTGCGGGCCTGGGTTTCGCAGTCCAGCCCGGCGATCGATGCCTTGCCCTCGGTCGGGCGGGAAAGCCCGACGAGGATCTTGATGGTGGTGGTCTTGCCCGCGCCGTTGGGCCCGATGAAGCCGAGGATGTGGCCCTTGTCCAGGCTGATCGACAGCTGGTCCAGCGCGACGAACTCGCCGTAGCGCTTGGTGAGGTTTTGGGTGACGACGACGGGCTGGCTCATCGGAACTCTGGCTCGGGGGCGGAGGCGAAACGGATGCTAGTCGGTGGACGATGACTGGCCGGCGGTACCGCGGAGCGACAGGCCCAGGTGGTGCAGCGACCAGGGCTCGCCGGGCGGGTCGTCCGCCGCGCCGATCCGTAGGCCCAAGAGGTACCCGCCGGCATCGTCGACGTACAGCCGGTCCACGGGCAGCTGCAGCTGCTGCCGGGCATCGGCGGTGAGCTCGACGTCCAGCGCGCGGACAGCCTGCCCATTGCGGCCGAGGGTGACCACCTCGACCGGCCGGCCCGGGGCCTCCAATTCGATGTGCAGCGTCGCGCCGCTCAGGCCCAGGCCCCGCACCACCGGCGGCGGCTCGAACCGCATCAGCACCGTCTGCGGGTTGCTGATCCCCGTTACCCACCGACCGGTCGCCGGGTCAAAGATCGTCCCGCCGCCGCCGGGCACCCGCACGCCCCTTGGAACCGTCATCCGCATCGCCTGCCAAGGCACCGCCGCCTGCGTGCCCGCCTCCGGCGACCGCCAACGCACCGGCAGCACCATCAGCGTCTCGCCGCGGACCAGCTCGTCCTCGCCCAGCGCCACCTCATCCACAGCCGCCGGGCGGTCCCGCCAGCCCAGGATCGACGGCTGCGGCGGGTACGTCAGCCCGCCGCGCGGCATGGCTTCACCCTGGACCGGCGGCCCGGTCAGCAGTCGCCGGTATACGTCCTGCCGCGCGATCTGCCGGTCGCTCAGGATCGTCTGCCGCAGGAACTGGCCCGGCGGCAGTGCGTCGCCCGCCTCGGCGTCGAAGCGGCCCTCCGACCCGGCCGAGACCGCGAACGCCCCGCCCGGCAGCGCGAGCACCACGTCTTCGAGCATCGCCGCCGGCCCGGTCAGCTCGCCCGTGATCCCGAACTCCCCGAGCGACAGCTCGGCCCCCGCCGGCTCATCCAGCGTGGCCAATCCGCCCAGCCGCAGGCTGTGCAGCGTGCCCGGCGGCAGCGGCAGCGAGTCATAACGCCAGCGGTCCAGATCCGTGCTGACCAGGCGGTTGATGTTGGCCCCCGTGTCCTGCCGCACCAGCTCGGGCATCCCGCCGCCGCCGCTGAGCTGGTCCAACGCCGGTGAACCCGCGGTCCGGTACACGCTCACCAGCCGGTCGCTCCGGCCGCTGCTGCCGTCCTCGCCCAGCTCCAGCAGCTCGACCGTCGCCACCGTCGTCGGTGCCGCGCCCTGCTGCAGCCGACCTAGGACCAGCAGCACCACCGCCGCCGCCACCGCCAGGCCCGCCGCCGCGGCCGCAGCGTATTCCAGCTTGCCCCGCCTGCCGAACCACAGACCCGCCGCCGCGATCAGCACCGCAAAACCGGCCAGCACACCCACCACCAGCCCCCGCCCGAGCACCTCGTACCCGACCTGCCGCGGCGCGTAGGCTCCGAATACTTCGACCGCATTGGGCGTGGCCCGCGACGCCGCCGGCCCGCCGCCGGTCACAGGCCCCCGGTACCAGCCGGCGACCGCCTGCACCACCGGCGAAACCGCCTCCCCGCCCGCCTGCTCGGCCGCCGCCAGCAGCAGCGACGGGTGGACCGTGAGCAGCATCACAGCGCCCCGGCCCGCAGGCAGCCGCACCAGGGCCGGCAGCCCATCGGCTCGCAGCAGCACCTCGCCCGGCGGGTCCAGCAGCGGCCGCATCGGGTACGGGTAGTCGCCCTGCACCCGCACGTCGTCAGCCAGCGTGTCGCCGGTCAGCGTCGGCCGGTCCAACTCGATCGGCTCGGCCCAGACCAGCCCATCCATCGGCGGACCCAGCGTCGCCAGCCAATCCGGATCAACTTGATCCATCGCCAGCCACAGCCGCCCGCCGCCCTGGAGCCACTGCCGCAGCGACCGTGCCTGCGCCGGGTCGAAGCTCGGTGTGTCCCGGCTGATCCAGAACAGCTCGATCGCGTCTAGGCCGGCCGTGTCCTGCGGCAACCGCTGCGGCGTGACATATGCCGCACCGGGCTCCAGATTCGCCGACTCCCGCAGCAGCCGGTGCAGCGTGATCGCGTCATCATCATCGGTGTCGGCCATGACCGCTGATGAGACCGGGTCATCGCGGATGAGCAGCGCCCCGACCTGCGGCGCATCGCCACGCTCGCGGCCGGCCGAGCCTACGACCACGCGGCCCTGCACGTCGATCGAGTTGCCATCGACACCCGTCGCGGGCAGCCGCATCGGCATCTGGACCGCCCGCCGGCTCCGCGGCGGCAGCCAAACCTGTACCGCGTGCTGCTGCAGCGAGTCGTCCAGCGGCGAGACCACCGCCGTCGCGTCGGTCGGCTGATCCGACGGGTTTTCGATCACCACCCGGACCGTGCCCCACTCGCCCGGCGTCAGGAACCCCAGCCCCCCGGCCGCCGGCGACTGCGCCAGCTGGGCCGGCTCGTCGGCTTGTGCCAACGCGGGCGCAGCCGAGGCCGCGGCCCAGAACCCCGCCATCGCCAACACGCACAATCGAACCACCAAGGACATGAGCCCGCAGCATACCGCCCGCATCGCTTGAGCCGCTTGCGGCTTCGCACGGGCCGCCATCCCTGCAAAGCCGCAAGCGGCGGGGGGCGACCTCGCCTGACGGTTTACGATGTCTGCGATGACGTTTCTCTCGCCGTTGGCAGCGATCATCGCCGCGGGGATTGCGGTGCCGGCCCTGGTGGCGCTGTACTTCCTGAAGCTGCGGCGCACCCGGCGGGAAGTGCCTTCGACGTTGCTGTGGCACAAGGCAGTCCACGACCTGCAGGTCAACGCACCGTTTCAGCGGCTGCGGCGGTCGCTGCTGCTGCTCTTGCAACTGCTGCTGCTGGCGTGTCTGCTGATCGCGATGGCCCGGCCGACGACGCAGGCGATCGCCGTGCCGGGGCAGCGGAGCGTCATCGTGATCGACCACTCGGCGTCGATGAACATCGCCGAGCCATCGCTGAATGGTCGGACCCGGCTGGAGGAGGCCAGGCGGCTGGCGCGGGAGCTGGTCGATCAGGTCGCGGCGTCGGCGGCGGACGGCGACGACGCTGCGGCGCTGGGCGGGGCGATGATCGTGTCGGTGTCGGACCGGGCGGTGGTCGAGCAGAACTTCACGACCGACGCGGGGCTGCTTCGGCAGGCGATCGACCGGATCGGCGCGAGCGACGGGCTCAGCCGGATCGACCAGGCGGTGTCGCTGCTGGAGCCGCTGGGCCGGCAGGGCGGCGACGAGCCGATGCTGGTCTACGTGATCAGCGATGGCGGGGCATCGTCGGCGGCGGGGGAGCTGGCGCTGTCGGGGGCCGAGGTGCGCGAACGGCGGGTGGTGGACCCCGGGCCCGGGCCGGACAACGTGGCCATCGTGTCGTTCTCGGCGCGGCGGGACTTGGAGCGGCCGCAGGTCGTGGAGGTTTTCGCGCGGCTGCACAACCATGGGGACGCGGCGGTCGAGGCGCAGGTCACGCTGAAGATGGACGGCCGAACGCTTCGAGTGCAGCCGGTGCAGCTGCCCCCTCGGAGTGTCCGTGACGCCGATGCCACTTCCGGGGGTTCCGGGGGGCCGGGGGAGCGGGTGGTGCGAATGCGGTCGGTGCTGCCGGGCTCGGGGCTGCTGACGGTGGAGCACGACGTGGAGGACGCGCTGCCAGCAGACAACTCGGCGGCGATGCACGTCGCGCCGTCGCGTCGGCTGCGGGTGCTATTGGTGACGACGGGCAACCCGTTTCTGGAGCGGGTGCTGGAGGCCTCGGGGGTGCAGCGGCTGGTGCAGATGCCGCCGGCGCGTTACGCGGATCAGGACCCGGCCCGGCTGGCGCGGGGCGGCTGGGACGCGGCGGGTCTGGGCCTGGGCGGGGGTGGGGTGGACGAGGGTTTTGATGTGGTGGTGTTCGACGGGTACAGCCCGCAGCAGACGCCGCCGGTGGACTCGATCTACATCGGCAGTGCTCCGCCGATCGAGGGGCTGACGCTGGTGGAGGCACCGGCGGAGGGTTCCGGGGGGGGAGGGGGTTCTGGGGGGTTTTTTCTGGATTGGGATCGGAACCATCCGGTGATGCGGAACGTGCGGGGGCTGGACCGGGTGGAGCTGGCGGGGGCGGGTCGGTTGATCGTGCCCGACGAGGCGCAGGTGCTGGCGGTGGGGCTTGGGGGGCCGACGATCGCGCTGGTGATGCGGGAGCAGGTGCGGCACCTGGTGGTGGGTTTCGATGTGCTCGAGAGCAGCTGGCCTTTGTCGGTGAGCTTCTTCGTGTTCTTCAACGACGGGCTGGAGTTTCTCGGGCTCGGCGGGCTGGCGGAGGAGGCGGGGCTGATGTATCGGCCGGGTCAGGTGGTCGGGGTGGAGCTGGAGGACACATCAGCGGCGACGGTGCGTTACCGCGGGCCGAGCAGCACGTCGGTCGAGGCGACGGTGCGGGAGGGGCGGGCGGCGCTGGGGCCGATGCCGCGGGCGGGGGTGTACCGGGCGGTGGAAGAAGGGGCGGTGTCATCGCCTGGGGATGTGCTGGCGGTGAATCTGTTGGACGCGGCGGAGAGCGATCCGCGGGTGCTGAACCGGGCGCTGGTGCTTTCGGCGTCGGTGCAGGGTGCGGGCGAGGCGGTGGCGATCCGGCGGGAGGTGTGGCACTGGTTCGCGTGGGCGGCGCTGGGGTTGTTGCTGGTGGAGTGGGTGGTGTACAGCCGGCGGATGCATTTGTGAATATCGGGTCGCGGGGAAACGCACGGTGCAAGCACCGCGGCTGAATATTGGCGGCGGGTGGCACTGCCGCGTGCGGCAGTGTGGAGCGCTGCGGATGCCACGGAGCACGGCCGCACGCGGCCGTGGCACCCAGGGGACGCGGCTGGTGGGAGGCGCGGTGAGAGGACCGCAGTCAAATCTTTGAGGCGGCGGCGCGGGTCCAGCGGAGTTCGTCGGCGATGCCGTCGGCGAGGGTGGCGGGCTGCAGGGGCTCGGGGAGGACGGGCCAAGCGTAGGTTTCGACCTCGATGGCGGGGGGGGTGTCCTGCGGCGGGAGGTTTTGCAGCGTCTCGACGATGCCGGGCTGGGTGGTGGCGACGGGGCCGATGCGGGGCAGGTGGATGGGGACGTGGAAGTGCACGGTCCATCGGCCGGCGGGGTCGTCGCGGTGGGCGGCGAGGGCGTCGGGCAGGTCGTCGTGGAGCGTGAGCTTGTCGGCGGGCGAGGTGTGGGAGGTCTGGTGGAGGTAGCGGGGCTCGGTGAAGGCGCCGAGTGCGTCGAGCTGGGCGTGGGTGTCGGCGGGGTCGGTGGTCGGGCGGAGCTCGAGGGTGGGGGCGCTGCTGAGTTGGACGCGGCCGATCTGCAGGCCCGCGTCGGCGTAGGCGGCGAGGTTGTCGGCGGGGGATTCGCCGACGACGGCGGCGTGGCACACGTCGTGGCAGACGCGTAGGTAGGCCCGAACGCTGGCGTCGTCGGCGGTGCCCAGCAGGTGCTGGTCGAAGAAGCCGAGCACGTCGTCGCGGGTGGACAGGACGCAGCCGGGCTCGGGCTCGAGGTCGACGTGGATGAACCGGCCGGTGTCGAGCTCGAGTCGCGCGAGTTCGTGGACCAGGTCGGTGAGGCGGGCGGCGGCGGCCTGCTGATCGAAACCAGCGGTTTCACTTCCGGGGGGGGGCCAGCCGAGCGGGAGGGTGCTGATGCTGCCCGAGCCGCCGGCGGGGAGCAGGTCGGCGAGCAGCCGAGCCAGTTGGAGCGTGTACTCGTAGCGGGCCTGCGTGGTCCAGTCCGGTTGATACACGGCGTGCTTCACCACCGGCTGGTGGAAGTCGAGCATCGGAAACCCGTTGAAGCCGAGGACGGACAGGCCCAGGTGGTCCAGCAGGTCGCGGACCGCCTGGGTCATCCGTTCATCGGTGATCTGCCGCAGCAGCGGGGCGGGCAGCCACAAGCCCACGGGCAGCTGATCGTCGCCGAGGCGGGACCGGACGGCGGCGGCGTGTTGGGTGAGCGAGGCCCGCAGCTGGTCCCACGTCGCGGCGGGGTGGACGTTGGTGCAGTAGCCGATGGCCTGCGGGTCGATGGGGGGGGCGGCGGCGATGGGATGAGGGTACCGCGGGGAGGGGGACCCACGCCCGGGAGGGCGGGTGAGGTGGGGCCGCTGGGGTGAGGTGCGGCGGCCGTCCCACGCCTGAAGGCGTGGGCTTTCAGGGGGGTGGGAGCGGGGAGCGGTAGTGCGGGGACTGGGCGAGGAAGGCGTCGGGGTTGTCTAGGGTGAGCCGGCGGATGGCGTCCTGATGGTGGCCGCGGAGGCGCATCTCCAGGCGGGCGGCGGGGACCGACAGCGGGTCGGACGGGCCCCAGTCGCCGGCGGAGTTGATGCACAGGCGTTCGTCGCCGTAGGCCTCGAGGATGTCGACGGCCCGGCGTGGGGTGCACTTGGTGTGCGGGTACAGCGTCATCCCGGCCCAGTGCCCGGCGTCGAGCGCGAGGCGGACGGTGTGCTCTTCCACGTGGTCGATGAGGACGCGATGCGGCGGAATATTGCCGTTGCGTTTGAGGGCGTCGAGGATGAGCCGGGTGCCCTTAAGCTTGTCTTCGAGGTGGGGCGTGTGAACCAGTACGGGCAGGCCGAGCCGGTCGGCCAGTGCGATCTGCTCCTCGAGAATGGTCATCTCGGCGGGGGTGTTGCGATTGAGGCCGATCTCGCCGATGCCCAGGACGTTGGGGGCGTTGACGAAGCCGGGGATCAGCTCGATGACCTCGCGGGCAAAGGTGACGTCCTCGGCTTCCTTGGGGTTGATGCACAGCCAGCACCAGTGGTCGATGCCGAACGCCGCAGCACGCCGGGGCTCGACGCGGGTGAGCTGCCGGAAGTAGTCGGCGAAGCCCTCGGGCGAATCGCGATCAAACCCCGCCCAGAACGCCGGCTCGGTCACTGCCACGCAACCACACATCGCCATCCGGCGGTAGTCGTCGGTGGTCCGGCTGACCATGTGGATGTGCGGGTCGATGTACATCAGGCGGGTCGCGGGTCGCGGGGCGCGGGTTGCGGGTAGACCGGTACGCCGACGGCAACGGGGCCGGCGGGGGGGGCTTCAAGGGTGTCGCCGGGGTTGCTCAGATGTTCGAGCACGCGGCGGGCGCGGTCGGCGTCGCCGTCGGCGAGCAGGGGCAGGCATCGGACCAGTGCCGCGACGCGGGGGTCGTCTGCGCCGCCGGCCCGGTGTGCCCGGTCCAGAAACGCCGCGAGCTCCACCACCGCGCCGCGGTGCTCCAGAAACTCACGATCCACCACGTTGCCGGCCATAACACCAGCTTACGCCGTGGCCGGTTCAGGCTGCTGCACCTGCCGCCACGCCGCGGCCAGCCGGACCGTCTGTTCGCACAGCTGCGTGACACGGGCGTCGACCGTGTCGCTGAGCGAGTCGCCGTCGATGTCCTGCTCCAGGGCGTAGACGAACCGCGGCACGATGAGGCAGCGGAAGTCGAGCATCAGCGAGTTGGCCATGCCCATGGTGGACATATAGCTGCCCCGGCCGCCGGCGGTGCACATGAAGCCGACGACCTTGCCGGTCCATGCCCGGCTGGCCAGTTCCACGGTTGCCTTCGCCGCGGCGCTGAGGTCGTAGTTGTACACCGGCGAGGCCAGAAGCACGGCGTCGGCCTGCTCGACCGCACCGGCCAGCCGCCGCACGGCAGGGCTGCCATAACACGCCCCGCCGTCGCAGGCGGGCAGATCGATCGTGCGGAGGTCCAGCAACGACGCCTCGACCGGCTGCGGGTCGTCGAGGGTCTGCAAGACCTGCAGCGCCCGGTCGGCGAGTCGGGCCGAGCGGCTGCCGGGGTTGAGCGAACACGAGAGCACCAGCACCTGCATACGCGGCGATGGTAGGCGGTCCACCCATAAAGCCGCCGCCGTTGGCGGCGCTCGTCGACCCCGGAGCGCCGCCAACGGCGGCTTTATATTGGGGGGATGCCGCGGACGCTCGGGTACCACTTGGTCAAGACCGGCTACGGGCTGTGGTTGCCGGGCGATCAACGCGGCCACTGGTCCGAAGCTTGGGATGAGCAGATCGGCCTGATCGAGCCGCGGACACTCCACCCCGGCGATCCGGTACGTCAGCGAATGGCCGCCGAGCGGATGACCCAGCCGCCTACCAAGTTAACCCCGCCGATGATGGAAGCGGCGGCGGCGGCTGTGGGTGCCTGCTGCCACGACAGCGACTGGCGTGTAGTGGCCGCTTCGATCGAGTCCACCCACATGCATCTGCAGCTGACCTTCACTCCCCGCGACATTGGCAATACGGCCAAATGGATCAGCGACCAATGCACCAAGGCAATCCGACGCCGGGCCGGCTTTGAAGCCAAGGTCTGGGCGAAGGGCCGGTGGCTGCAGTACATCTTTGACGCGGACCATTGGGATCGACTGCTAGCATACATCGAACGCCACAACATGCGGCGCGGCCTGCCTGCGAAGCCGTACCCCTGGATTAGATAAAGCCGCGGCCGTCGGCCGCGCCTCCGGCGTGTCGAAGAGCGCCGCCAACGGCGGCGGCTTTATGAAACCTGATACCGCGCGAAGTGCGTGATCGTCACGCCGTCGGGCAGCAGGTCGCCGACCGACTGCTTGTCGTCCTTGATGAACGGCTGGCGGACCAGAGCGACGGTGTCGAGGTACTTGCGGATCTTGCCCTCGACCATCTTCTCGGCGATCTGCTCGGGCTTGCCCTGCTCCATGGCCTGGGCCTTGGCGATCTCGCGTTCCTTCTGCACCAGCTCGTCCGGAATATCGCCCGCATCGACGCCCAGCGGGGCGGGCTCGATGGCCGTGATATGCATACAGATGTCCCGAAGCAGCTCCTCTGGGGCGTCGCCGGAGACCTCGACGGCGGCGGCCTTCTTGCCGGTGAAGTGCACGTACGTCCCGACGGTCTTGCCCTCGCCGCCGAGCACGCGGCCGCCGCCGAACTGCACGTTCTCCTTCGTGGTTAGCCGGACCTCGTCGATGACGGACTGCATGTCCGCCGTCTTCTGGGCCTCGCCGGGCACCTGGGTCAGCGCCTGGTCGGCGATCTGCTGGGTCATCGAGACGAACGCCTCGTTGTTGGCGGTGAAGTCCGTCTCGGTGTTGAGCAGGACCACGGCGGCCTTCGTGCGGTCATCGCTGGTCGCGGCGGCGACGCGTCCCTCGGCGGACTCGCGGTCCTCGCGGGAGCCCATCTTGATCAGGCCCTTCTCACGGAGCAGGTCGATGGCCTTGTCGATGTCCCCGGCGGTCTCGACCAGGGCACCTTTGGCTTCCATCATGCCCATCCCGGTGGCTTTGCGGAGGGCTTGAACGGCGGCGGCAGTGATAGACATGGTGCGTGTTCCAGATATAGGTGTGGTGGTGAAGTTACCCACATCGCAGGCGACGCGGGACACGCGGGGCAAGCCCCGCGGCTAAATGTTGATGAGCGCGGCAGGCCTCAGCCCGCGGCGGTGCTGGGGACTTCTTGCGGGGCGGACTCGCTGTCCGACGGCGCGGCCTCTTCCTGGCCGACGGCGCTGGTGACCTGCTTCTCGGTGTCGCCTTCGACGGCGGCGGGGCCGGCCTTGGTCGGCTCGGTCGCGACGGACGCTTCGGGAGTCGATTCACCGGCAGCAGGCTTGTCATCACCGTCGGCGGCGGGCTTCTCGCCCTCGTCGCTGCTGGCCGCGTCGTCATCGCCGGCGGGCGCTTCGTCCTCGGCGCGGAACTGAGCCCGGCGGCTGCGACGCCGTTTCGGCTCGCCGTCGCCCTTCTCGTCCTCGCCCTTGTCCGGCTGCTGGGCGCGAGCCTGTTTGCCTTCCTGCACCGCGGCGCAGAGGCTGCTGACCACGACCTCGATCGCCCGCATGGCGTCGTCGTTGCCGGGGATCGGGATGTCGGCAAAGTCCGGGTCGCTGTCGGTATCGATCAGGCACACGGTCGGGATGCCCAGCTTGCGGGCTTCCTTCACGGCGTTGAGCTCGTGCTGGACGTCGATGATGACCATCGCCCCGGGGAGCTTGGTCATGTTGCGGATGCCCTCGAGGTTCCGCAGGATCTTGGTCTTCTCGCGGCGGAGCGTCGACTCCATCTTCTTGGAGTAGTTGTCGATCTCGCCGGACTCTTCGAGCTGTTCGAGTTCTTCGAGCCGCTTGAGGCGTTCGCGGATGGTGCGGAAGTTGGTCAGCGTGCCGCCGAGCCAGCGTTCGGTGACGTAGTGCATCCCGGTCGGGGCGACGTGCTGTTCGAGGATGCCGCGGGCCTGGCGTTTGGTGCCGACGAAGAGGATGTCCTTGCCGCCCGAGACGGTGCTGGTGAGGTACTTGCGTGCCAGCAGCAGGCCCTTGATCGTGGCCTTGACATCGATGATGTGGATCTTGTTGCGCTTACCGAAGATGTAGGGCTCCATCTTCGGGTTCCAGTGGGTGCTGCGGTGGCCGAAGTGGATGCCGGCTTCGACCAGTTCGCTGACGAGCGAGGCCATGGGGGGAACTCCTGCGGGTGGGGGGCTTGCCGAATCGAGCCCCCGCGGGGCGGTGCGATGTCTGCTGCGTCCAGCGGCGGGGCTCGCGGGTGACGAGCGACACGCCGGCGGTGGGCCGGACGCCACGCAGTGGGAACGTTGGGTTGCACATGTCGGGCACCACGCCCGAGACATGTGGTGAAGGAACTCTAGCCGACTCAGAAGCCTGAGCAGCGCGGTGTCCCGAAGGACCCGGTCGCTTCCGCTTCGACCGGCTTGGCATTGTAACCCGCTGCTAACCGGCTGCAACCGACCCCCACGCGACGCGCATCCCAAAGCCGCAACTGGACCTCCGGCTTGTCGGCGGGCCTTGCGATCTTTACAGTGGCCTTACCAAACTCGGCGGCTCGCGGGTTGTCTAGCGAGGCCGGTTTGGCCATCTCCTCCTTGACGGAAATCCCGATGAACCCCCGCGAGTTTCTCAACAACAACCCCGCCCTGGTCACCATTGGCGCCATCGTGCTGCTGATCATCTGCCTGGCCATTATCGTCATCCAGCTCAGCGGCCGCGGCGGCTTTGAGCCGGTGGACTTGTGGTACTACGACGAGGGTACCGGCCAGCTGTTCATCGCCGACACCAGCGAGCCAGCTCCGATCGACGCGCCATCTGGTGCCGGTGCGGGGGTGCGGGCCGTGGTCTACGCCTGCGGCGAGTGCCCGGAACTGGACGAGGGCATGAATGCGGACGCGGTCGAAGCGGCTGGGGCGTTCATCGCCTACCTCGAAAAGTACGAGCCCATGGACGCCGGCGCGGCCGAGGAGGAGTACTACGAGCAGCGGACGCTCATTCGGACCCTCGACAGCGACCAGTGGATCTCGATGGAAACTGAAGAGGGCATGATGATGATGGAGCAGGACTACTCCAATCGGTGCCCGGGCGAGCAGTACCCGACGCCTTGTCTGCCGGAGTAAGCCCCCCGGGTGCACATGCCCGCCTGCTTCAGCCACACACAAGACGGCTACTCATCGGAGTGAGTTGCAATCGGCCACTAGGCTGCGCCGATGCTCAAGCTGTCGGCCACGCTGGCGCTGTGTCTTTCGCTAGTCGGTTGCGCATCGTCGCGGCCGCCGCTGGAGATCGCGACCGACCCGCAGAAGGCGGTGCACGTGCGGGTCGCCGCGGTGGGGCGGGTGGATGTTCAGCAGCCCGGGGCGGCGGCGTCGCTACGGCAGGTCGCCTGGCATCCGCTGAACCCGTCGACGGTGAGTGCGGCGGCATTCGACCGGCTTGTCGAGGTCGATGCGGACGCGGCGTGGGCGTCAACGGCCCAGCAGCTGCCGGACGAACGGCGGCTCGCGATGGCAGAGCACGTGACGACAGCCGCGGCGGATGCGGGACAGGCGGAGCTGCTGGTGGCGGTGCTGCCGCTGTGGGCGCAGCTCGCGGACCCGGCGGCGGACACGCCGCTCACGCGTGCCGCACGTCGACTGTTCGACCGTGACAGACCCGCGGCGGACTGGCTCGGGGGCCTGGTGGTCGGTGAGCTTGGGGTCGATCGGGGCGGCGGGTTTTCGGATCACGCGGCGCCCGCCGATGTGGCCACGCGGGTCGCGGCGATGCGGGTATGGCTGGCCGAGGCTGGCGAGGAGCATGTGCGTGGGGCGTTGCGGCAGTGGAGGCCGGCGGCCGACGATCCGCTGATCGGCTGGCGGCTGGCGGCGCGGCACATGGATGCGGTGCCAGCGACCCCGTACGCGGTGGCGTGGATGATGTCGTTGCCGACCCATTGGGCGGACGGGTTCGAGGAGCCGGCATCGCTGCGGCATGTGATCCCTCGGCGATGGCGGCGGGGGGTCTGGTCGATGGCCGATCCGCACGCGGCGTTGGCAACGGCGGTCCCGGCGACGCCTGCGGCGACCCGGGCCGGCGACGGGCCGACTCGGGGTGCCCGGCCGTACCCCGAATCGTTAGGCGACTGGGCAGACCGGCTGAGCGACAACGACGCCCGGTTGCTCCTGGTGCTGCGGCAGGGGCTCGATGATCCGCGGCTGGCGGCCGAGCTTTTCGAGCAGGCGGACGCCGACCTGGCCGACCCCCGCAGTGAGCACGGCGGCGCGATGATCTTCGAGGGTGAGCGGCTACGGGCCGAGCCGTTCGAGCCGATGCTCCGAGAGCATGACGGCGTGTTCTACGCCTCGGACGCCCTGATGCACCGGCTGCACACGGCACTGGCGCACTATCACTTCCACGCGCAGCGGTACAACAACGCGGGTTATGCCGGGCCGGGGGCCGGGGACCGACGATTCGTCGCGAGTTACGGGCTGCTGGGGCTGGTGTTGACGTTCCTGGATCGCAACACGCTCAACGCCGACGCGGTGCTGCCGGGGGGTGAGGTGGTGGACCTCGGGGTGGTGCGCCGGCGGTGAATCAGTGGAGCCGAGTTTAAGCCGTAAGCGGCTTCAGGACAGGTCGGAGCGGTCGTACACCCATTGCTCGCGGGTGGGGGCGTGGTCGATCAGGGCGTTGTCGCCGAACCACAAGGCCAGCTCCCGCTGGGCGGACTCGGGGGAGTCGCTGCCGTGGATGAGGTTGTTGGCGCCGGACATTCCGAAGTCGCCGCGGATGGTGCCGGGCTCGGCCTTGCGGCCATTTGTAGCGCCGATGAGCGTGCGGCACACAGGCACGGCGTCTACGCCGCGGACGGCCATCACGACGACCGGGCCGCCGGTGACGAAGTCCAGCAGGCCCTCGTAAAACGGCTTGCCCTCATGCTCGGCGTAGTGCTGCTGGGCCAGCTCGCGGCTGGGGACCATCATCTTGAGCCCGGCCAGGCGGAGGCCCTTGCGTTCGAGGCGGGCGAGGACCTGACCGACGAGTCCGCGCTGGACGGCGTCGGGCTTAAGAAACAGCAGGGTGGTTTGCACGGTAGGCTCCGGGGTAGGTGCGGCCGGGCAAGATAGCGGGGCGGTCTGCCGATGCACGAGAAAAAGCCCGCGGCGGTGGCCGCGGGCTGCAGGTTGGGTGGGGCTGACAGTCTTAGGAGCGGCGGCGGCGGGCGATACCCGCGAGGGTCAGACCGGCCAGACCCAGCAGCAGTCCCGTCGGCGTGGGGGCGACGGCGAACACATAGTTCAGCGTGGCGGTATCGCCCAGCGGGCTGAAGCGAGCATCGGGCCAGGCCTGCAGCGAGCTGTAGAGCCGGTAGGTCCCGGGGTCGAGGTAGCCGTCGATGTCGAAGGTGGTCGGGAACGGGTCAAAGCCGTTGCCGTCGACGTACTGCACGACGCTGCCGGCCGGGCCTTCGAGCAGCAGTTCGTGGAACGCCGAGCCGGACTGCTCGGAGCTGAAGCTGCCGGTGAGGTTGAAGGTGTGCCCCTCATCGAGGTGGAACATCACGTCGAACATCGACCGGCCGTGGCTGGTCGGCACATCGTCGCCATCGATCGGCGGGGGCCCGACGAGGATCGCATCGGGCACGTCGATGCCGGAGTCGACGCTCACGACGTTGCCCTCGACGCTGGTGGACAGCGAGGCGTTGGCGGTCAGCAGTGTGTCGATGGAGACGACCGCGTCGTCGAAGACGCCAGGCTCGGGCAGCGGCGGCAGGGCGGCCGGGGGCGCGGTCAGGTCAGCTTGGACGCTGGCCTCCTGCTGGTTGAAGTGGGGCCGCTGCACACCCGCGTGAGCGGGCACGGCGACGGCGGTGGCGATGAGGGCAACGGGGAGCGGCTTCATGACAGGGCCTCTGCGGGATGCGATCGGGGCGGGGCGGGTTGCGCCTCACGTTGAATATGTCGGCCAATGTGGTCGTGCGGTGCAGGCAGTTCATGACGCGTACAACGGCTGAGCGAAGCGACGGGGGCCATGTCGGCGGGGGGGTCAGATAATCGACCGCGACCCGGCCCCTCATCGCGGATCGCCCGCCGCGTAACCCCTTCGCGGGCTGTGTGACACCCGCTCGCGCTTCTCGGACTCTGCTCGAAGGTCGGCGAGCGGTGCAGCGGCTAAGGTGCCCGCCCGCGGCGGCCCGGCCCCGCGACCATCCGCAACCCGCACAAGGAACCCACTATGGGCCTCATGGACGGCAAGAAGGGCATCGTCTTTGGCATCGCTAACGAGCGGAGCTACGCGTACTTCATTACCAAGCAGCTGCTCGCCGCCGGGTGCGAGCTTGCGTTCACCTATCTGCCGATGGGCAAGATGGAGCACCGCGTGCGGAAGGCGGTCGAGGGGCTGGGGGTAAGCGACCCGTGGCTGGTCGAATGCGACGCGAACAGCGACGAGTCGCTTGATGCGGTGTTTAAGAAGTTTGGCGAAGACCACGACCGGCTGGACTGTGTGGTGCACTCGATCGCCTTCGCGGACAAGGACTATCTCAAGCCCGACAAGTTTCACGAAACGCCGCGGCAGGTCTATACCTCCGCGATCGATACCTCGGCGTACACGCTGCTGGCGATGGCCCAGCGAGCGCTGCCGCTAATGCAAAGAACCACCGCCGAGAAAACCGAGCCCGGCGGCTCGATGATCAACATGACCTACTACGGCGGCGAGAAGGTGACGCCCGGCTACAACGTGATGGGCGTCGCCAAGGCGTGTCTCGAACACACGACGCGGTACCTCGCCTACGAGCTGGGCCAGCCCGGCCGGGGCGTGCGGGTCAACGCGATCAGTGCCGGGCCGTTCAAGACCCTCGCGGGGGCCGGCGTCGGCGGCATGGACCAGATGATCGCTTACCAGGAGCACACCGCCGCGATGCGTCGCTGCAACACCGGCGACGAGGTCGGCGACACCGCGGTGTACCTGCTCAGCGACATGTCCAGCGGCGTCACCGGCGAGACGATCCACGTGGACTGCGGCTTCAGCATCGTGGGCGTGCCGCCGACGCCCGAGGGGTGACGCGCGGAGCCGCGGGTGTGAACCCGCGGCGTCGAGCTCCCGCTCGCCTATGGGTCGATCACCACCTTGATCATCCCCGGCCGCGCCGCGGCCTGCAGCGTGGCCACCCCATCGCTCAGTCGCATCCGCTTGCTGATGAGCGAGACGACATCGACGCCGCCGCTGGCCAGCAGCGCCACCGCCTCGCCCATCGGGCCGCACCGGCTGCCGACGAGTTGAATCTCGTGGACGACGATCGGGCTCAAGTCCACCGGTGGCCGTGCGGGGTCACTTCCGGGGGGGGCCACCGTCGTCTTGAGCACGATGGTGCCCCGCGGCCGGACCATCTGCATCGCCGTGGTCAGCCCGCTGGCCGAACCGGTGCAGTCGATGACCACGTCCTGGTCCTGCCGCAGCCCGACCTCATCCAGCGGCCGGGCTTTGATGCCCCACTTCTCGCACAGGCCCAGCTTCTCGGGATGCTTGCCGACCAGCCGAACGGTCGCATTGAGCCGGGCCATCACCTGCACGCATAGCAGCCCCAGCCGGCCGTCGCCGAGCACTGTGATGTAAGGCCGGCCCTCGATCGTGAGTTGCCGGGCCACCTGCAGCGCCGCCGCAAGCGGCTCGGCAAACACCGCGTGGTCATCGTCAACGTGGTCGGGCACGGGCACGAGGTTCGCCGTCGGCAGGCAGAACCGCTCGGCGAAACATCCGTCCCGGCCCGCGATGCCCAGAACCGTGCGGTCCCGGCAGTGGCTGGGCAGCCCGGCCTGGCACATATCGCATCGACCGCAGACGCAGTTGATGTTGCCCACGACACGCTGACCGATCAACGAGCGATCCCCGGCGTCGGCGACGCGTTCGACCATGCCGACAAATTCGTGCCCCAGCACCCCGTCAAAGCCCATGTACCCCCGGCAAAGCTCCAGGTCCGTCGCGCACACGCCCAGCCGCGTCGGCCGGATCAGCACCTCGCCCGCCGGCGGCGTGGGCGCGTCGACCTCCCGCAGCCCGGGCTTGCCGTCATGAAGCGTGATTGCCTGCATGAGGTGCAACATCGACCCGATCGAAGCCCCGGATGTACATGCGGGGCTCATACCGCTGCGTCCGTACACTGCCGCCGTGCCCGAAGACCTGCCCCAGCCGCGGATGATCATCCTTGCCAACCACGACAAGGACCAGGTGACCGAGTCGCTGGACACGGACCTTCGGCCGTGGCTGAACGACCGCGGCGAGGTCGTGGCCGAGCCGGACATCCACGATCTGGAGCGGCACAACGCCCACGAGCTGCCCGAGGCCGACCTGGCCATCGTGCTCGGCGGCGACGGGACGCTGCTGGCCCAAGCCCGCTCGCTCGTCGATCAGCAGGTGCCGCTGCTAGGGGTCAACTTCGGCAAGGTCGGTTTCCTCGCCGAGTTCTCGATCGACAGCCTCAAAAAACACTGGTCGAGCATTGTCTGCCGGGAGTGTCGCCAGTCCGAGCGGCTGCTGATCGACGTCGACGTCTTCCCCGCGGGGCTCAAGCGGTGGGGCGGGGCGTCGGATGACGAGGTCGGCGAGCTGCCCGAGCCGGTGTTCAGCGGCGTGGCCATGAACGACGCGGTGGTCAACGCGGGCCCGCCGTTCCGGATGATCGAGATCGAGCTGGCGATCGAGCCAGATGTTGCTCGGATGTCCGCCACCACCGTCGCCGGCGATGGCATCGTGGTCGCCACCCCGTCGGGCAGCACGGCGTACAACCTCTCTGCCGGCGGCCCGATTGTCTCGCCGGGCGTCGGGGCCTTGTGCGTTTCGGCCCTGCTGCCGCACACGCTCGCCTTCCGCCCAATCGTTTTCCCCGCCCACATGGACGTCTGGCTCTACCTGCACCGCGCCAACGAGGGCACCACGCTCGTGCTCGACGGTCAGCAGTCTTGCAGCGTCGGCGAACACCAGCAGGTCCGCGTCCGCGCCCACCCCAAACTGCTCCGCCTGATCCAGAACCCGGACCTCAACTACTGGAAGACACTCGCCCACAAGATGCACTGGGCGGTCCGACCCAGCCGGGCGTAAACTGGCCAGCGACCGCACATCTATTCTATACTTCAGCGGTCGCTGAAGCGAAGGAGCCCGCGATGGTGCAGACACTGCAGGAACTAGGTGATGATGGTGCGAGTCTCTCGTTGAATCGAGAGATGCTTGAGGCGTCCGGTCTCCAGCCCGGTGATGAGGTGGAGGTGCGGTGGGTTGAGGGTGCGCTGCAGATCGTGCCGAGTGGCCGATACGCGAGTGACGAAGCGTTCGACGCCGCCGCCGAGGCCGTACTGAAAAAGCGACGCAACTTGCTTGAGCGTCTGGCGTGACATCCCAACTCAACTTTCTGACGCTGCAACATGTGTTGCGGCTCCACCGCCGGTGTCTCGAGGAACACGGTGGCCAGGCCGGCGTGCGCGACATGGGTCTCGTGCAGGCGGCGATTGCGATGCCGCAGGCGGGCTTCGGTGGTCAGCTCATGCATCCGGATCTGGCCTCGCAAGCCGCGGCTTACATGTTCCACCTGTGCAAGAACCACGGCTTCATCGATGGGAACAAACGCGTCGCTGTGGCGGCGGCAGAAGCCTTCCTGTTCCTCAACGGCCACGAGTACACGCAGGACGACGAGCGGCTTGAGCAACTGGTGCTGCAGGTCGCGAGCGGCACAATCGAGAAGGCCCAGTTGATTGACCAACTCGGCAAACCACAGAAGCTGCCACAGCCTTGATGGCGATCCGGATTCAAGATCAGTAAGCGCTATGGTGTGTCCACACGCCGTCCCCCTCCGGAAACCCCCGATGCCCATGATGCTTCGCCTGATCGCCTGCCTGCTGCTCGCCGCCAGCCCCGCCGTGGCGCAGACCACGCCGGATGTTGTGCCGACCGCTGACGACCTGCCCGTCGAGACGGACCCGGTCGCTCCGGACCCCGGGCCGATGGAGGTGCAGGTCGATGAGCCCGATCTGCCGGACGGGGTCGAGGTTGCTCAGGCCATGCCGCTGGTGGGTTGGCTGGAGCTGTCCGGGCCGCTGCGGGAGGGCCCGCCGCCGTTCGCGTGGATGACGCCCGACGAGGCCGGGCCGTCGCTGGGCGGCGTGCTGGAGCAGCTGCGCTTCGTACAGGACGAGCCGCGGTACCAAGGCGTGGTGATCCACCTGGACCTGCCAGAGCTGTCGATGACGCAGGCGGTGGCGATCGCGCAGGCGGTGCGGCAGTTGCGGGAGTCCGGGCGGACGGTGATGACCTTTGCGGAGGCCTATGACACGCGGTCCTACATGATCGCATCCGAGGCGGACCTGATCCTGCTGCAGCACCGCGGTGAGGTCGCGCTGCAGGGCCTGGCGATGGAGGAGATGTACCTCGCCGGGCTGCTGGAGATGATCGGCGTTGAGGCGGACCTCGTGCAGGTCGGCCAGTTCAAGGGCGCCGACGAGCAGTTCACCCGCACCGAGCCCAGCGAGGCCTGGTCGCAGAACATCGACCAGCTGCTGGACGGCCTGTACGCCCAGCTGCTGCAGCGCATCGGTACCGGCCGGGGCTGGGACGCCGACCGCGTCGAGCAGGCGTTGGCCGAGGCGTGGCTGATGACCGACCGGCAGCTGATTGAGGCGGGCGTCGTGGACCGGCTGGTCGACCGCGATCTGGTGGACGTTACCTCCGTCCACTTCGGCGACGACTTCGCCTGGGACGACGCGATGGGCCAGAATCAGTCCGCCCGCATGGCCGCCAACCCCATGGCCATGTTCACCATGCTCTTCCAGGAGCCCAGCTACCGCACGACCGGCCCGACCATCGCGGTGGTCCACGCCCGCGGGGCCATCCACAGCGGCGACTCCAGCCGCGGCGAGGGCCTGCTCGGCTCGGCCACGATCGGCAGCCGGACGATGACCGATGTGCTCTCCGAGCTCGCCGCCGACGACAACGTCGAGGCCATCGTGCTGCGGCTGGACTCGCCCGGCGGCTCGGCTCTGGCGTCGGAAGTGATCTGGCAGTCGCTCCGCCGCGTCGCCCAGGACAAACCGCTGATCTGCAGCGTCGGCGGCATGGCCGCGTCCGGCGGGTACTACATGGCCTCGGCCGCACACGATGTCTACGTCGAGCCGTCGAGCATCCTCGGGTCCATCGGCGTGGTCGGCGGCAAGCTCGCCCTCGGCGGGCTCTACGACCACCTGCGGATCCACGTGACCCACCGCGGCCGTGGCCCCAACGCGACGCTCTTCAGTTCCGCCGAGCCGTTCACCGACGCCCAGCGGCAGCAGGTCCGCCGGTCGATGCAGCTGACGTACGAGCAGTTCCTGGACCGCGTTCAGATCGGTCGCGGGGCGCGGCTGCCGGACATCGATGCCGTGGACGAGGGGATGCTCTTCACCGGGGAGCGGGCGGTGCAGCTGGGCATGGCCGACGAGGTCGGCACGCTGCGGGAGGCCATCGCCGCGGCCGCGGACGACGCCGAGTTGGAAGACGGGCAATACCGCGTGATGCACTTCCCGGGCCCGATGAGCCTCGGCGAGTTTCTCGAGGGGATGTTCGGCGGCACCTCAGCCCCCGCGGTCGACGCCAACGCCCCCGCCCGGCTGACCGTCCAGGCCGCCCGCACCGCGATGGGCGAGTCGGTCTGGCAGCGCGTCGCCCCGGGCCTCCGCGGCCTGTTGCTGCTTCGCGACGAACACGTGCTCACCCTCATGCCCGAGGCCATCATCCTCCGCTGACCCAAAGCCGCTTGCGGCCCCGCAAAGCCGCTTGCGGCTTAGCACGCCCCGCCGCCGCTCAATCTCCCGCCGCCCCGTCCCCCTCCGCCGGCGGCCCGAACGTAAACGCGTGCTCCATCGGCTCGTACCCCACCGCGTCGAACTCCAGCACGTAGTCCACGCCCTCGATCAGCGCCTCCCGAGCACGCCCCCGCATTCCCGAGCCCTCGCCCGGCCGCATCCCGGGCACACGCCGGCCAAACGTCACCGTCCGCAGCGGCCGCGACGCCTCCTCGCCCTGGCTGTCCGGGCCACGCGGCGCATCGGATGCGTCGGGGTCGTCCGGGTCCGCCGGCTCGGGCTCCCACACCCGGTTGCCCTCCCACGCCCAGATCACCTCCCGCGTCATCCCCGGCACCTCCTCAAACGCCGCTGGCGGCGCATCCGGGTCCCGCGGCAGCGGCTCGACCCGCACCACCCGCAGACTCGTCAGCATCAGCTCCGGCTGAAACGCAAACACCGTCCGACCCGCCCGCTGCGTCACCACCACCCGCGGGTCCGTGTCCGGCCCCCGGCCAAACCACAGCCACGCCGCCACCAGCGCCATCACCACCACCACACCCAGAAGAATCCACGTCCGCGTCGTCGGCTTACCGATCTCCAACATCTCAAGTGTACTCCAGTGGCCGCACCGCCCGGATCACATCGATGAACAGGACCGGCCACGATTTCCATTCCGCCGCCACCAAGGTAGGATGAGCCGCAGCGGATAACCAAACCGGACCCACCGCACACCGAAGAACAACCTCACAGGGGAGACCCATGCCTCGCCGACCACGCCACCAGCTGGCGCACGCGTTCACACTCATCGAGCTGCTCGTCGTCATCAGCATCATCGCCCTGCTGATCGGCATCCTCCTGCCCGCTCTGGGTGCGGCCCGCGAGACGGCCCGCAGCCTGTCGTGCAAAAACAACATGCGGACCCTCGCCTTCGCCGCCGAGATGTACGCCAACGAGAACCAGTCGATCTACCCGCCCCGTGGCGACATGGGCGTGGGCACCCGATGGCCCGAACACCTGGAGCCGGTGTTCCAGGACCCGTCAATGATGCAGTGTCCGCTGATCGAGCCGGCGACGGTCACGGCGGTCGCGCTGCCGCCGACGTTGGCGGGCCTGCAGGCCCGGACGCCCCAAGAATCGTTCGACACCACCAGCCCCGACCCCGATCGGTGGCCCCGGGACTACATGTTCAACGGCTTCAACGACGCGAGTGACGAAGCCGGCACGTGGCTTTCCGATCCGCGAGCCGGCGAACGCGACGATTTCGCGATGAACCGCGACAACATCCCGCAGCCGTCCGCCACGCTGATCTTTGGTGAGCGGCGCCAGGGCCAGGGGGGCTACTACGTGGACATATTGGCCGGTAATCCCGATGATCTTGACGACATCGACGACAGCCGCCACGGCAACGCCGACGGCGTCGAGGGCTTCGGCTACTCCAACTACGCCGCCGCCGACACCTCGGTCCGCGCCATCCGCTTCCCCGACTACTACGACCCGATCAGCCTCTGGGCCGTCACCAAGAACTACCGCAACAACACCGCGTGGTGACCCGCCCCCAAAGCCCACGCCTTCAGGCGTGGGCGGGCCGAACCAATGCTTGACTCCACCGCAAGACGGGTCGAACATGCAACGATGGTCTCGCTAGCCGACAGCTTCGACCGCATCCTCGAGCCGCTCGGGCCCACCATGAACCGCGAGCTGGCGGTGCATCTGGCCGGTCTTCAAGTCGGCCCAGCGTTGCAGCGGCGGCTGGACGATCTGGCGAGCCGACACACCGAGCAGTTGCTCGGCCAAGACGAGCTCGCCGAATACGAAGGTCACGTGGCCGCCGTGGAGGTGTTGGCTGTCCTCCAGGTCAAAGCCCGGCAGGCGCTGCAGCAGCGGGTCGGTGATGGATGAAAAGATTCGGCAGGCGGTCCGCAGTCGAGCCCAGGACCGATGCGAATATTGCCTGCTGCATCAACACGATTCGCCGCTGGTGCGATTTCACGTCGAGCATGTCGTGCCACGCAAACACGGCGGGACCGACAGCACAGCAAACCTCGCGTTGGCCTGTCTGAGCTGCAACCTGCACAAAGGCTCGAACCTCGCGGGCATCGATCCGCGAACCGGCCGCCTGACGCGGCTGTTTCACCCGCGCGAAGACCATTGGCCAGATCACTTTGTCATGAAGCCCCGAACCTGTGAGGTTCACGGTCGCACCGCCGTCGGCCGCGCCACGGTGGAGGTGTTGCTGCTGAACAAGCCCAGTCGCCTCGAGCTGCGGCGCCTCCTCGCCGAGATGTAAAAAGCCCACGCCTCCCGGCGTGGGCTCTTGCAGTGGAGCGGAAGGGGGTCGAACCCTCAACCTCCTCGATGCGACCGAGGCGCTCTCCCAATTGAGCTACCGCCCCGCGGAATCCACGATTGTCACTCACCAGCCGTCGGCGGTCAAGTCCGGCCGATCAACGCGGGCTAAGCCGCAAGCGGCTTTGTGAAGCGGTCCGCCTCAGGCGGGTCAACCCGCCGGGTCCACCGGCCTGCCCGAACGCCCGATAGCCTCGGCGGGGCTTTCCGCAGCGGCCGGTGCAGCCTTACGATACGATTGGTGCCCCGCCGGTATCGTTCCCACCGGCCCGCGTCCGGAAGTTCTCATGGCTAGACATCACGAAGCTTGGGGCATCGAGGTCGGTTCAGACGCTATCAAGGCGATGAAGCTGTCCCGACACGGCGACGACGTCCACGTCGAGGATTACGCCGTGCTTCGGTTTAAACAGGTGCTGACCACGCCGGACCTTGATGTCGACGAGGCCATTCGGCTGGGCCTGACCGAGCTGATCGAGAAGCACGATGTGGCCAAGACGCCGATCATCGCCTCGGTCCCGGGCAACCTGGCGTTCGCCCGGTTCGCCAAGCTGCCGCCGGTCGAACCCAAGAAAATCCCGGACATTGTCGCTTTCGAAGCTCAGCAGCAGATCCCCTTCCCTATCGATCAGGTCGAGTGGGACTACCAGGTCTTTCAGCAGGCCGACTCGCCGGACGTCGAGGTGGGCATCTTCGCGATCACCAAGGAGCGGGTCGCCCAGTGGCTGGCCAACTTCCGCAACGTCCAGCTCGAGGCCGAGCAACTGACGCTCTCGCCGCTGGCGGTGTTCAACGCGTTCGCATTCGACACCGCGGCCGACGGCGAGGCGGGCGAGGCGGTGGGCGGCACGGTCTACCTGGACATCGGCACCGTCTCGACGGACGTGATCATCGTCGAGGACGGCGCCATCTGGCTCCGCACCCTGCCGCTGGGCGGCAACAACTTCACCGAGGCGCTGGTCAAGCAGTTCAAGATCAGCTTCAGCCGCGCCGAGAAGCTCAAGCGTGAGGCCGCCACCTCTAAGCACGCCAAGCAGATGTTCACCGCGATGCGGGGCGTCTTCGCCGACTTGGTGCAGGAGCTGCAACGCTCACTGGGCTTCTACCAGTCCAAGAACCCCGACAGCGAGCTGACCCGGCTGGTCGGCGTGGGTTCGACGTTCCGGTTGCCCGGGCTGCAGAAGTTCCTCAAGCAGCAGCTGCAGATGGACGTGGTCCGCCCCGACGGGTTCGAGCGGATCGCCGTCGACGGACGCCGAGAGGCCGACTTCGCCGCGAACGCGATGAACCTGTCGACCGCCTACGGCCTGGCGTTGCAGGGTGTTGGGCTCGAGAGCGTCAACGCGAACATCCTGCCTTCGGGCGTGCTCCGGACCCGGATGTGGAAGGCCAAGCAGCCTTGGTTCGCCGCCGCGGCCGCGTGCGTGCTCGCCGCCGCTGGCGTGATGGCGTTCGCGTACTTTAACGCCCGCAGCCAGTTCGACAGCGGCATGGCCGAGGTGACCCCGGTCGTCGCCAGCACCCTCCAGCAAGCCAACGTGCAGGTCCAGGCGTACAACGCCATTCAGGGCGAAGACCGCCGCGTCCGCATTGAAAACCTTCAACGCGTCGTGGACTACCGACTGCTCATGCCCCGGCTGATCGAGGACGTCTCCGCGGCTGTCGCGTCGCTGAACCCGCAGGCCCAGACGCTGCAGCCCGACTACGACCCGTCGCAGCAGAGCGAGCGCGGCACGTACCGGCGGCTGTACATCGAGCAACTCGCCATCGAGTACGCCGGTCAATCGGGCCCCAGCGAGACAGCCGGCGGCGACCCGCAGCAGCCCGGGGGTTCAACCGAGCCCGGGGCCGCCGCCCTCGAAGATTTTTTCGGCGAAGACACGGCCCCGCGGCTGCGGGTCACGCTCATGGGCACCACGTCGTTCAGCTCGCCAACCCAGCTGACCCGCGGCCTGGCCGGCTGGCTGCGGGAACACAGCGAACAGGGCGACCGGCCGTACCGCTTCATCGTCGACGACTCCGACTTCGCCGAGATCTGGCAGGTCACCTCAGCCGATGCGCGTAGCGTCGATGGGGCGGGTGCTGCGCCGCGGCGATCGGCGATGGCCGGGCGTATGGGCGGTGGCCTGGCCGGGGGTGATCTGGTCGAGAGTCCCCAAGGTGACGAGCCGCCATCGATCAACTTCCAGAACCTCACCGCCGAGCAGCTGCTGCCCGAGCGACCATCGGTATCGACGCCGCAGCCCGGCGACAGCCGGGTCCGCGTCACCTGGCAGGTGCAGCTGCTGCCGCCGGCCGAGGCGCGAGGCAACCTCCCCAACCCGGTGGAGCCGGTCGCCGCGCCGCCTGTGGCTGCACAGAATGAGGACGGACCCGCGGGCCTCGCACGGCAGGAAGACGCGGCGGCACCAGACGACCAGACGGAGGCCAGCCGATGAAGGGCACGCTCGATTGGATCAAGGGCAACCCGATCAGCGTCGTGTCGATCGTGTTGATCGCTCTGGGTTTGGGCATCGCGGGATACTTCTTCCTGCAGGGCCGAGGCCTGGAGGACGAGGTCGCCGCAGAGGCCGCGGGCGTCGCGGAGATCCGGCGGCTGCAGACCGCTCGGATCACGATCCCCGCCGCGAACGTCAACGACTCCGAAGAGACGATCCCCAACGTGACGATCAACGCCGCGACGGTCGCTGAGATCGGCGGACTCTTCGAAGCGATGCAAGTCGAGTCCGCCGAAGCCTTCCGCTTTGTGAATCAGATCAACGCGGCGGGCCACCTGAACAACCTGCTCGTGCCCAACCTCTTCGATTCGGAGGCCACGTCCGAAGAGCGGATCCACGCCCGCCGGGCTTACCGCGAGGCGATGGCGTCGATCCTTACCGGCTCGCCGGCGAACCCGGCGCTGCCGGCGCTGGACGCAGGACTGCCGCCGCGGGACGATCGGATCGATCAGGCGTTGACCGAAACGATCGATCGCTACATGGAGGACAACGCGATCGCCGGCCAAGGCGGGACGATGGAGTTGGAGCCCGAGGCCCAGCAGCGGTTGATGCTGGAACTGCGGGGTCGGCTGATGGAACTGCTCACCGAGCGGGCGACGTCGGTCGACATCTATGCACAGACCGATCCGGCCGCCGAGGGCTTCCCGCTGGTGATTGAACCCTGGGCCTACGAGTCGGCCAACCCGTCGATGCAGCAGCTCTGGGAGGGCCAGATGCAGGTGTGGATCACCGCCGACGTGATGCGGGCGATCCAGCAGGTCAACGCGGAAGCCGACCAGGGTGTCGGCGGCGTGATGGATGCACCGGTCAAGCGGCTGATCCACTTCTCCGTGCTGCCGGGTTATGTGGGTATCGATGGCGAGTCGGGCGTGGGCGGCCTCAGCCAGCCGCCGCCGTCGCCGACGCCCGTGTCCCAAGGGCAGGTGGGCGGCAACAACACCGGCAGCTTCTCCACCGGCGGCGGCTTTGGTGGCTCGCCGTCCTACGGCCCGTCGGACCCGGCCGGTGGATCGGCCGAGCAATCGACATCGGGGCCGGACGCTGATCAACGTCAGCCCGAGCGCTTCGACATCAGCCCGACGGGCCGCGCATCCAACGCCATCTTCGACGTCCGCCACGCCCGGCTGATCGTCGACGTGGATTACCAGCGTTTGCCGCAGCTGTTCGAGGCCCTGGCGGAAGTCAATTTTATGACCGTGGTCGACCTGCGGGTCGAGGACGTGGACGAGTACGCCATGCTCCGCGAGGGCTTTGTCTACACCGCGCCGGACCTTGACGGCCGCGACGGGGTCGACACAGCCGGCGACATCGTGCGGGTAGACATGATCATCGAGACGCTCTGGCTGCGTGAGTGGACCAGCGAGCTGATGCCCGAGGCCGTGAAGCAAGACTTGGGCATCGGGCAGCAGCAGCAGCTCACCGCGGCTCCCAGCTCCTTGAACAGATCGCTGGATCGACCCACCCGCCCCGGCCGCCCCGGCCCGCCCCGCAACCCCGGCAGGTAACTCCCCAACCCCGTTTGACGCCCATGGCATTGAAGAACGTCAACTTCTTTCATCAGCACGTCGAGAAGCTCGTCATCGCCGCGGCCGTCTTCGTGCTGCTGATCATCGCCCTGGTGTACGGCGTGCAGAGTTTTGGCAATCCGTTCACCGCCGATGTGCAGGGCCAGCAGGTCGCCCCGGACGAGGTGGACGACACGCTGCAGCAGGCCGTGGACCGCCTGCGAAGCGAGCTCAATGGGGCAAGTCAGATTCCCCCGCCTGACGATGGCGGCCCGCGGATCATCCCGCCTTACGCCGAGGAGTTGCAGAGGGCTTACCGGGCCCCTGCCGTCGGCACCGAGCAGCTCGCGGTCAGCTTTTTTTACCCCGGGCTGGACGTCGACGATGTGGACATCCCCGATATCGAGATCCCGACGTACAACATCCCGTCCCCGCCGGCCCCGACCGAGGTGGAGGCCCGGTACGGCATCGCGGTGCTCGGATCGACCAACAGCCGTCAGCAACAGCTGCAGCAGATTGTCGGCGGGCAGGCGCCGTTGGACTTCGACTACGTCTCGGTAGAGGCGGTCTTCGACGCCGAGGAGTGGCAGCGCCGGCTGGACCGCTCGAACATCCCCGCGGGGATGTGGACGCGCAACCTCGGCTTGGCTGGCGTGATCCTCATCCGCCAGACCCGTAACGAGCAGACCGGGGTCTTTGAGGACACGACGGTCATCCCGCCGCTGCCGGACCAGCTGGCCTACCCGGCGGGCGAGGGTCTGATCCCGGAGTACGGCGGTGGGCCGCTGGAGGGTCGCCAGCAGCGGCAGCTGGAGAGCACCCGCGAGTCGATCCTCGCCTCGCAGGACCTGATTGCCCGGCCGGTGTTTCCGCAACTGGCGCGCGGCCAGTGGATGCCGCCTTCGATGCAGATGCCCGAGATGCAGGGCGTGCCGGCGATGGGCGGCGGGCCGGGGGCGTTCGACGGCGGCCGGGTGCCGCCGTTCGAGCAGTTCGCGGCCCAGCGGCTGGGCCAGCGGCCGAATATGGCCGACCTGATGCAGGAGGGCGGGCGGATGGACCCCCGAGCCGAGCAGCGTGCCGAGGCTCGGCTGCTGCGGGAGCAGATGCAGTGGGACCGCCAGGCCGAGCGGCTGCGATCGCAGTACGACATGATAGTTCGCCGGGCGGAACGTGCCAACAACCGCGAGGACGGGATGCGTCAGCCGGGCGGCTTCGAAGGCCCGGGCGGGTTCGGAGGCCGACGGGAAGGTGGGGCGGAGTTCGGCCCACGCGGGTTCGATGACCCGCGGGCGCGGGAGGAGTTTGGCGGCGGTCCCGGCGGGGCCCAGGCTCCGCTGATGGGCGAGTCGCGGATTCAAGTGTGGGCCCACGACCTGACGGTGCAGCCGGGCCGGACGTACCGGTACAAGGTCTTGGCCAACGTGCTCAATCCGGTATTCCTGATCACCCGGCTCAACGACGAGCAGCGGCCGCAGCTGTTGGATGTGCTGGCGATCTCTCCTTCGCGTCAGGAACAAGGTGAAGCACCCTGGACCGAGCCGATCGAGACGTTCCCGCAACGCCAATTCTTCTTCACCAGCTTTAACTCGCAGGCGCAGGAAGCGAGCATCGAGGTCTGGCGGGTCTACAACGGCCGGTGGCGTATGCAGGACTTCACCCAGCGGGCGGGCGACCCGATCGGCGGCGTCGTCACTGAACAGATCGACAACGTGCTGGGCGAACGCGAGGTCGACTACGGCGTGGCCGGCGAGACCGGCCCGGCGGTCATCGTGGACATCGTTGAGAGCGAGACCGGCAACCAGCGTCAGGTCCGTCTGTTGTACCTGGACGGCAACGGGCTGCTGCAGTCGCGACAGCTGGACGACGACCGGTCCAGCGAGCGTCGGCGTGAGCTGCAGCAGATTCAGCAGCAGCAGGAAGCGCGGGAGCAGTTCAATGCGGTCGGCGGGTTTGAGGAAGGCCGGGGTTTTGATCCCTCGTCGTTCGAGTAGCCGACGACGGCCGGGGCCTGAACCCGTCCTACAGTGCCCGAGATGACGGGCTGCACGATGCGTCGCCAGCGGGTGGGCGAATGGATGGACGACCCGACGCTGCCCGCGTCGCTGCACCAGCAGGCGCTTCGCGGGCTGAGGCGGATCAATCGGCTTAGCGGGGTGGCGAGTCGGCTGTGGCCGGTGGTCCGGCGGTTGCTCCTAGACGCGGGTCACGCCGGACGGCGACCGGCGGTGTTGGACGTGGCCTGCGGCGGCGGCGACGTGATGCTGCGGCTGATGCGGCGGGCCCGGCGTGAGGGCATCGCGGCGGACTGGCACGCGATGGACATCAGCGGCGAAGCGCTGGGGCAGCTGCGGCGGGGTGCGAGCGCTGCTGGCTGCGGAGAAGGCGTCACGGTGCATCGGCGGGACGTGCTTCGGGAAGGCTGCGGCCGGGCCGACGGCGAGCGCTGGGATATCGCGATGTGCACGCTGTTTCTGCATCATTTGGACGAGCCCGATGCTGAAGCATTGCTGCGAGGCCTTGAACAGAACTGCCGGTCGCTGGTGATCAGCGATCTGCGACGGTCCCGCACGGCCGCGGCGGCGACGTGGGCTGCGGTGCGGGTGCTCTCGACGAGCCCGGTGGTGCATGTGGACGCGAGCCGGTCGGTGCGGGCGGCGTGGACGCCCGACGAGCTGCGGGCGATGGCGGGGCGTGCTGGCCTGGACGGGGCGGTCGTCCGGCGGGTCTGGCCCTGGCGGATGCAGTTGACCTGGTCATCGCCGAACGGGGGTGTAGGCGATGGCTGAGTCAGTCGACGTGGTCGTGCTCGGGGCCGGACCGGCGGGTGGATCGGCGGCGTTGTCGGCCGCTCAGCGCGGGGCGTCGGTGGTGCTCTTGGACAAGGCGGTGCTGCCCCGGGACAAGGTGTGCGGCTGCTGTCTACACGCCACGGCGGTCGAGGCCCTGGAGCGAGTCGACGTGACACTGCCCCGCGGCGATCGCGCTGAGCTCGAGCAGACGCGGCTGTGGGCGGCGGGCCGGTGTGCCGAACTCGACGGCCCCGGCGGGCTGGTGGTGTCGCGGCGGGCGTTGGATCAGCGGATCGTCGAGTCAGCGATGAACGCCGGGGCGGTCGCGCACTTCGGCCGATCCGCGAAGGTCATCCGGTGGTCTGACGACGCGGACCGGGTGGCTCACGAAGTGCAGGCGGGTGACCGCACCTGGCGGACGCGGGTGCTCATCGTGGCGACGGGGCTTGGCGGCGGCGCGATGCGGGGCATGCCGGGCGGTGGTCGCTGGACACCGCGGCGGGCGTCGCGGATCGGCGTGGGCGGGACGACCCCAAGGCCCGTGACGCCATGCGGTGTACTGGAGATGTGCTGTGGCTCGAGCGGCTACGTGGGGGCGGTCGCGCTGGCGGACGGCAGGGGCTGCCTGGCGGCGGCGGTGTCGCCCGAGGCGTTACGGCGAGCGGGTGGTCCGGGTGCGCTGCTCGGCGAGATCGCGGGCGAGGCCGGTGCGACGTGGGCCGGGGCAATGGAGGCGGTGGACTGGTCGCTGACACCGCGATTGACCGGGCGGGGTCCGCTGTGCGGGCCGGGCGTGGTGGTGGTAGGTGACGCGGCGGGTTACGTCGAGCCGTTCACCGGGGAGGGCATGACCTGGGCCATTGCCGGCGGATTGGCGGCCGGGCGGCTAGGCACGCAGGGGCTCTCCGCCACCGAGTTGCAGCGGGCTTGGGAGCAAACCCACCGGCGGCTTGTGTCCCGCAGGCAGTGGCGGTGCCGGGCGCTGGGCTGGGCTTTACGCCGCCCGCGGCTGGTGCGGTCGGCGGTTCGTGTGCTGGCCCAGGTGCCCCAGGCCTCGGGGTGGATGATGCCCCGGGGCGTGCCGGCGACGCCGGTTGGACGGCTGGGGGTGTCCCGATGACACGGATGGACGTGCTGCTGGAGCCACCGAGCCACGGCAATGGCGGGACGGTCGCTCCGCGTCTGGTCGGACTGGCCACCGCGACGCCGGTGGGCTGCTCATCGCAGTCTGAACTCGCGGACGTGGCGATCCGCTGCGTGGGGCTGCCGGAGCGCCGGGCGGCGGCGGTGCGGGAGCTGTTTCAGCGGGCGGGGGTGCGGCGTCGGGGGTCTGTGCTGCTCGAGGCTGATGAAGCGTCGGCTGCCGGTGTTGGGCGGTTCTATGGGCTCGGCGGCACCCAGGCCGACCAGCGGCCCCGGACGTCGGCGAGGATGGCGGCCTACGCGGAGCATGCGCCCTTACTGGCCGAGCGTGCCGCGGTGGCGGCATTGGCCGACGCGGGGGTCGATGCCAAGGGCGTCGATCAACTGGTCCTTGTGACGTGTACCGGCTTTGGAGCACCGGGGGTGGACCTGCAGCTGGTCAATCGACTGGGCCTGCGGCGGGGCGTGGGCCGGACGCAGGTCGGGTTCATGGGCTGCCACGGAGCCATCAACGGCCTGCGGGTGGCGTCGTCCTACGCCGCGTCGGGCCAGCTGGTGCTGCTGGTCTGCGTCGAGCTTTGCACGCTGCACTTTCAGTACGTCGACGATCCGAAGCGGCTGGTGCCCGCGGCGTTGTTCGCCGACGGTGCGGCGGCGGCGGTGCTGGCGGCTGGTGATCCGCCGCTGGACCCGCCGGCCCTCTCGCACCCGGCCAGCAGCCACGAGAACCACGTGCCGCGCGTTGCCGGCTGCGGGTCGTGCGTGCTGCCGGGCACGGGCGATTGGATGACTTGGGACATCGGCGATGAAGGGTTTGACATGACGCTGTCGGCGAAGGTCCCCGCCGAGGTCGGCCAGCGGATTCGCCCGTGGCTGTCGCATTGGCTTGCCGGGCACGGGCTGATTATCGAACAGATCGGGGGGTGGGCGGTGCACCCCGGCGGGCCGCGGGTGCTGACCGCGGCCGCGGAGGGCTTGTCGCTGTCGGCCGAGCAGATGGCAGCGTCACGTGGGGTGCTTGCCGACCATGGCAACATGAGCTCGCCCACGGTGCTGTTCATCGTGCAGCGGTTGATGCGTGAGCGGGCGGCGCTGCCGTGGGTCGTGCTGGCGTTCGGCCCGGGCTTGAGCATCGAGGCGGCGCTGCTGACCTAGCGCCGCCCGGTGCGTGTTCGGCTTGCTGTAGGATGCGTTGGTCGGCCTGCCTGATCGACCAAGACATTATGCCCCAAGTGACTGCCAGCCCCAGCGCCGGCCCGGAGAGCGGGTCGGTGCCCCATTTCGATAATTACGACGCGTCGCCCGACTTCTTCGACGAGATGGTCGACGACGACGGCGTGGTCCGCCCGCACTACGAACCGATCGATCGCCGGCTCAAGCACTTGCCCGTCGACGAACTCCAAGGTCGGCAACAGGCCGCCGACGTCTCGTTCATGAACCAGGGCATCACGTTCACGGTCTACGGCCGAGACGAGGGCCTTGAGAAGGTGATGCCTTACGACCTGGTGCCGCGGGTGATTCCGCCGGACCAGTGGTCCCACCTCGAGCGGGGCCTTACCCAGCGGATCGAGGCGCTCAACCAGCTGCTGCTGGACCTCTACCACGACGCGAAGATCATCACCGACGGCGTGTTGCCCAAGGAACTGGTCTACACCTGCAAGCACTTTCGTCACGAGATGCGCGGCCTTCGCGTGCCGCGGGACAACTACATCTCGATCGCCGGGTCGGACCTGATCCGCGACGGCGACGGGACGTACCGCGTGCTCGAGGACAACCTGCGGGTGCCGTCGGGCGTGAGCTACATGCTGGTCAACCGCGAGGTGATCAAGCGGACAATGCCGGTCATGTTCCAGGACTGCCTGGTCCGGCCGGTGTCGCATTACCCGCAGGCGCTGCTGGCGACGCTGCGATCGATGGCCCCGGACGGGGCGGCCGAGCCGACGGTCGTGGTCCTGACGCCCGGCGTCTACAACTCGGCGTACTTCGAGCACACGTACCTCGCCCGCCAGATGGGCGTCGCACTGGTCGAGGGCCGGGACCTGCTGGTGCACAGCAACCGCGTGTACATGCGGACCACCGCCGGGCTCAAACGCGTCGACGTGATCTACCGAAGGATCGACGACGATTACATCGATCCGCTGGCGTTTCGTCGCGACTCGTCGCTGGGGGTCCCGGGCCTGTTCAATGCCTACCGGGCTGGCAACGTGGCCCTGGCCAACGCGATCGGCACCGGCGTCGCGGACGACAAGGCCGTTTACGGCTACGTGCCCGAGATCATCCGGTACTACCTCAAGCAGGACCCGATCATCCCGAACGTCGACACGTTCCAGTGCTCTGATGCCGCCCAACGGCAGCACGTGCTGGAGAACCTCGACAAGCTCGTGGTCAAAGCGGTTGGCGAGGCCGGCGGCTACGGCATGCTCATCGGGCCCCATAGCACCAAGGCCGAGCAGGACGAGTTTGCCGCGGCCATCAAGGACAACCCCCGCAACTACATCGCCCAACCGACGCTGGCCCTGTCCCGCGCTCCGTGCTTCCTCGACGGACGGATGCAGCCCCGGCACATCGACCTGCGGCCTTACATCCTCCACGGCGAACGCACCACCGTTGTCCCCGGCGGCCTGACCCGCGTGGCCCTGACCGAAGGCTCGCTGGTGGTCAACAGCTCCCAGGGCGGCGGCAGCAAAGACACCTGGGTCCTTGCGTAAGGGCCGGTGGCCAGAAGCCAGAAGCCGGAAGCTGCAAGCCCAGCCCGACGCGTACATAAGAGACGATCTTACTTCGTACTTCATCCTTTTGACTTGCTCCCCATGCCTTTGATGCTTTCCCGAGTTGCTGACAGCCTTTACTGGCTCGCCCGTCACCTGGAACGGGCCGAGCACACGTCGCGGCTGATCGAGGTGAACCTCAACCTGATGCTCGACCAGTCGAGCGTGGCCGACCGCGACCGCTGGCCGTCGCTGGTGCGGGCGGTGGATGTCGACCCCGAAGACATGCCGGACGATCCACGGCAGGTGGTCGAGCGGCTGACGTTCGATCAGGAGCTGCCCCAGAGCCTGCGGTCATGTATCCGCAACGCCCGGGAGCAGGCCCGGCAGGTCCGCCAGCAGATCTCCGGCGAGATGTATGAACAGCTCAACGCGATGTTTTTCCAGCTCCGCGACGGCTCGCCGAGCCAGGTCTGGGGGCGGGAGCCGTACGTGTACTTCCGATCGCTGCGGCAGGGCGTCGCGATGTTCCATGGCATCACGCAGGCGAGCATCACCCACGACGAGGGCTACCACTTCATGGGCCTGGGCCTGCACGTCGAGCGGACCGAGCTGATCGCCCGGCTGCTGGACACCGTGCTGGGCGACCGCGGCGTCGAGCCCGAAGAAGGCTTTGAAGCGACCGCGTACCTGCAGTGGGTCGGGCTGCTGCGGGGCTGCGCCGCGTACGAGCCGTACCAGCAGCGGCACAGCGGCACCCTCAGCTCGGCGAGCGTGCTGCAGTTCTTGCTGCTCGCTGAAGACTTCCCCCGGTCGGTGCGGTACAGCATCGATCAGGTCAACAAGTCGCTGCACCGGATCAACGCCTACAGCACCGCGCCCCGCGTCGAGGAACTGCACCGCCTGGCCGGACGGCTGCAGTCCCGCCTGCAGTTCAGCACCGTCGGCGAGTTCACCGGCGACAAGCTCCAGCCGCTACTGGCCGACGTGCAGGACCAATGCACCGCGCTGCATGAGCGGATCTACCGCGTCTACGTCGCCTACCCGATCCAAGCTATTGCAGCCTAGGAGCATGTAGGAAGTGAGATGTCAGATGTGTGAAGTGAAGAACGCCGGCATCATCCTTCCATTCACGGCTTACATCTAACTTCTCACATCTAACTTCTTCGACTTGACTTGCCAATGCCTTACTACACCATCCATCACCTGACCCGCTTCGAGTACGCCTCGCCGGTCCGCGAGAGCGTCATGGAGGCCCGGATGCGGCCGCGGGACGGCGAGTCGCAGACGGTCATCGACTTCGACCTGAGCGTCTCGCCGCGGGTCCGCACGTCCGACTACCGCGACGCCTTCGGCAACCACGTGCACCACTTCGACGTGCCGCAGACGCACATGTACGAGACGCTGACCGCTAACGCGACGGTCCGCGTCGACGCCCCGGCCCCGCCGCCGCAGCGCCTGGACGCGGACGCCTGGGACCGGCTAGCGTCCGAGGCCGACGACCTCGCGGTCTGGCAGATGACCCTGCCCAGCGCCTTTTGCCACCGCAGTGACAAGCTCGAGGCGTTCGCCCAGCAGATCGACGCGCGGCGACGCGATTGCCCGCTGCAGACGGCGATGCACCTGAACCAGCAGCTGAGTGAACACCTGCGGTATGAGCCGCAGTCGACCACCGCCGACTCCCCGATCGACGAGGCGCTCGACGCCCAGTCCGGCGTGTGCCAGGACTTCGTGCACATCATGGTCACGCTCTGCCGGCAGCTGGGCATCCCCGCCCGCTACGTGTCGGGGTACTACTTCACCGGCAGCGACCACAGTTCCCAATCGCAGTCGCAGTCGCAGTCCCAAGGCGGCGGGACGCAGCAGCAGTCCCAGCGGCCGGTCACGGCGCCCGACGGGGTGTACGTCGGCGACGCGACGCATGCCTGGATCGAAGTGCTGATGCCCGAACTGGGGTGGGTCGGTCTGGACCCAACGCACCAGAGCGTCTGCGGCGACCGGCACATCCGCACGGCCATCGGGCGGGACTACGCCGACGTGCCGCCGACCCGGGGCGTGTACCGCGGCGAGAGCGAGTCGAAGATGGTGGTGTCGGTGGACGTCCGGCAGCGTGAGACGCAGCCGTCGCTGATGCGGCAGAGCTTCGAGCGAAGCGGCTGGGTGCCGCCCGAGCCGCCGCAGGAGGTCCCCGACGAGCCCCGGCCGTTCGCGTACTACGCGCAGCAGATGCAGCAGCAGCAGTAGCGAGCCGGCGTCTGCGACGCCGGTTCCGGGCTCACAGAGCCCGGCTCGCCCTACGGTTCATGCATGTGGCATACGCACCAACCGATCATCGGCCTGATGGGCCTGCCCGGGTCGGGCAAGTCGACCGTGGCCCGGGCGTGGCGGGACGCGGGGTGCGTCGTGATCGATGCCGACGCCCTGGCGCGGCAGGCCTTGGAGACGCCCGAGGCGCGTGAGCAACTGCGGGCCTGGTGGGGCGACGACGTCATCGACAGCGGGGGGCACGTGGACCGCCGGGCGGTCGGCCGCATCGTGTTCCAGGACGCGGCGGAGCGTCACCGGCTCGAGTCGCTGGTGCACCCCTGGGTCCACCGGCAGCGGCAGCGGCTGCACCACCAACACCGCGGCGACCCGGCGGTCCGGGCGATCGTCGAGGACTGTCCGCTGCTGATCGAGGCGGGGTTGGACGAAGATGTCGACGTGCTGGTGCTGGTCGAGGCGCCGTGGGACGCCCGCCTGGAGCGGGTCGCGGCCCGCGGCTGGGACGCCGCCGAGCTGGATCGCCGAGAAGCTGCGCAAGCTCCGCTTGACACCAAGCGAAAGCGAGCGGATCATGTGGTCTTCAACGACCGCGACGCGGCTCACTGCTACGACCAAGCCCGCGACGTGCTGTCCGATATTCTCAACACCCCGTAGCAACTCACGCCCCGCGCCACCGGGCGACGCTCCCGCGTCGTGTCTCCCGCGCGGCGGATGGTTCGACCCTCCGTCGGCCAGACCCCTTCCCATCTCAACCCGCCCCGCGGCCCCGCCGCGTCAGCGCAGGAGCCCCCGATGCCCCGTACCTCTAATCGCTCCCGGAAGTCCAGCAAGCCCAAGGGCGATGTCGACGGCAACGTCGCCACCGCTGACGGCCCATCCGGCGTCACGCAATCGGACGAGCAGATGGACGCCGAAACCCAGCAGCGCTACGAGGACGCCAAGCGGGACGGCCTGACCATCCGCGACCTGCAGGACATGAAACTGCCCGAGCTGCACAAGCTCGCCGACGAAGAGGGCGTCGAGGACTATAAGGCGCTCAAGAAGAAGGACCTCATCTTCCAGATCCTCACCAAGGTCACGACCAAGCAGGGCCTGATGTACGGCGAGGGCACGCTCGAAGTGCTGCCCGACGGCTTTGGCTTTCTCCGCAGCCCGGACATGTCGTACCTGGCTTGCCCGGACGACATCTACGTCAGCCCGTCGCAGATCCGCCGGTTCGGCCTCAAGCCCGGTCACGTGGTGCAGGGCACCATCCGCCCGCCCAAGGAGTCCGAGCGGTACTTCGCGCTGCTGCGCGTGGACGCGATCAACGGCCGGGGCCCCGACGAGCTCAACGAGGCCAAAGACTTCGAAGACCTCACCCCGCTGCACCCCGAGCAGCGCTACATCATGGAGACCACCGAGGACGAGGTCGAGATGCGGATCGTCGACCTGGTCGCGCCGATCGGCCGCGGCCAGCGGGCCCTGATCGTCGCCCCGCCGCGGACCGGCAAGACGGTGCTGCTGCAGAAGATGGCCAAGGCGATCATCACCAACGTGCCCGACGCCAAGGTGTTCGTGCTGCTGATCGACGAGCGACCCGAGGAGGTCACCGACTTCCAGAACAACACGCCCGAGGAGGTCGAGGTCGTCGCCAGCACCTTCGACGAGAGCACGTCCCGCCACGTGCAGGTCTGCGAGATGGTGATGGAAAAGTCCCGCCGGGCCGTGGAGTTCGGTGACCACGTCGTGATCCTCATGGACTCGATCACCCGCATGGCCCGGGCCTACAACGCCGAGATGCCCCACTCGGGCAAGATCCTCACCGGCGGCCTGGACTCCAACGCCCTGCAGCGGCCCAAGAAGTTCTTCGGCTCGGCCCGCGCGATCGAGGACGGCGGCAGCCTCACCATCATCGCCACCGCCCTGGTCGACACCGGCTCCAAGGCCGACGACATCATCTTCG
The DNA here is from genome assembly GCA_964625505.1 of uncultured Phycisphaeraceae bacterium. Lineage (GTDB taxonomy): Bacteria > Planctomycetota > Phycisphaerae > Phycisphaerales > Phycisphaeraceae > CAZVBW01. The sequence continues at coordinate 28,030 of CAZVBW010000004.1, read as the reverse complement.
AAGAGTTCAAGGGCACCGGCAACAGCGAGCTGCACCTGGACCGCCGACTCGTCGAGAAGCGCGTCTACCCCGCGATCGACATCGCCGCCTCGGGCACCCGCCGCGAGGAGCTGCTGATGGACGACAAGGAGCTCAAGCTCGTCTACCGCCTGCGGAAGGTGCTCAGCGACATGAACGTGGTCGAGGCCATGGAGCTGCTCAAGGGCAAGCTGCAGAAGGTCCCCAGCAACGCCGAGTTTCTGCTGACGATGTCGCTGGACAACTGAGCCACGCACCGCGGGTAAACTCCGCGGCATGTGGTGGCAGCGTGTGACGTGCCTGGGTTTGATCGTGCAGGTTCGATCGTGCCGAACATCTGCGAGGGCGGGCCGGCGATCGTCGGCGGCCTGCGGCTGGGCGGGAGCCTCGCCCTCCCGGGTGCGTCGGGGGATGCGGGGTCTTGTTGGCGGTGTAGGTGCCGGGTGTTTTTGCCTGCTGGTCGCGGGGTGCGTGGACACCCTCAGCGGCGAGCAGTTGGAGCAGCGGTACGAGGCGGCGCAGGCTGGGCCGGAGGTGGTGCGGTTTTATTACGCGGGCACGGCGGGTGATCGCCACCACATCGTGGAGCAGCGGTGGGGCGAGCAGGTGTGGCACCAGGTGCCGGCCGACGAGCTGGTGGTGCCGACGCAGATGCGGCTGACGCGGGACCCGCTGGCGTGGGTCGATCTGTACCCGGACCGGGAGTCGGTGCGGCGGGTCGACCTGCGGGGCGGCGACTTCTATCGGCCGGTCGAGCCGCCGGTGGTCCGGCCGCCGGCGGGGGACGGCTATGTGCCCCCGACCCTCGGCGAGGGCTGGCCATCGGGCGAACCCGAAGCGCAGACGCCGTCCGGCGAGACCGAGCGTGTCGAAGGCGTGCCGCTGCCGGACGATCTGCCCGAGCCGCCGCCGGCCGAGATCACACCGCCGCGTTAGAGCACTTGGCGTCAACTTCTTTCACCCCTGCCTCTGAGCTCCAGAGCGGGCACTTCCAAGCTTGCCCCTCGCGGGGAGGGCAAGCTTGAACCACGTTCAACGCCACGGCGGCCTCTACCCGTCGACCACGTGCCCCACCGCCTGCCGGAACATCTGCAGACCCACCGGCTCGCTGTCGCCCGGCCCGTCGCCCGGCCCGTCGCCGCCGGCCCAGCGTCGGCGGGTCCACTGCGGGTGGTGCGTCACCTCAGTGCACCGCTCGGGATGGGGCATCAGCCCGAGCACCAGCCCGGTCGGGTCGCAGACCCCCGCGATCCGGCGGTCCGAGCCGTTGACGTCGTCCACATACCGCAGCGCCACCTGGCCCGCGGCTTCGAGCTCATCCAACACCTCCGGCGGCGCGACGAACCGCCCCTCGCCGTGGGCGATGGGCAGGTCGACCGGCTCGCCGTCCCCGAGCCCGCGGGTCCAGATGCACGTCGTGTCCGCGGGGGCCTCGAGCGGCACCCAGCGATCCATGAAGCGCCCGGACGTGTTGTCGGCCAACGTCACGGTCTGGCCGTCGGCGTGCGGGTCCGGCAGCAGGCCCAGCTTGACCAGGACCTGAAAGCCGTTGCAGATGCCGATCATGGGCACGCCGCGGTCGATCGCCGCCCGCAGCGGCTCGAGCAGGCCCAGGCGAAGGTGTGTCGCGAGGATGCGGCCTGCGGCGACATCGTCGCCATAGCTGAACCCGCCGGGAAAGCTGATGATCTGGTAGGCCTCGAGCCGCTGGGGGTCGTCGATCAGCTGGTGCAGGTGGACACGTTCGGGGGCGGCGCCGGCCAGCTGCAGGGCGTGGCACAGTTCGCGGTCGCAGTTGGTCCCGGCGGTCCGGATGACCAGCGCGGCGGGGGGCGTGGCGGGCATCGTGGCAAGGTAGCAGCGGCCGGGTCCCGTAACGGGTCCCGAATCGAGCCGTCTGAATTGGGTATGGCGCGGCTGGATCGTAGACTGTGCAGCAGCGGCCGCGCGATCCGGACCCGGACCGGCGGCGTACCAGTGGCGGAAGTGTGACACTGCCGGAGCAGCGGTTGATGCAAAGCGTGTGGAGCAGCGGGAGCCCGCTTGGGCGAATGGGTGTGGTTTTGGCGCTGGCGATGAGCCTGCTGGGGGCGTGTCGTGGTGACGCTCAGCCAAGGACCCCGCCGGTACCGGAGGGGCGCGTGATCAGCCAGCCGGTGCAGGCGGCCGCTTCGGCCAGGCCGGTGGCGTGGACGCAGCTGGCCGAGCGTGGTGAGTTTGCGGACCTGCTCGAGCGGCTGCACGCCGAGGGCCCGGCGGGCCAGGGGCAGACCGTCCAGCGGCTGGTGGGGGCGTTGGAACACCATCAGCAGGTGGCCCAGCAGCGTCGCGAGCGGCGTGCCGACGGGCTGGACGAGGCGGTCGACGAGGCGACCGACCACTTTGAGGCCGGGCGGCTGGAGGACGCGCTGGTCGGGCTGATCGAGGCCCACGGGCTGGCCGAGCAGCCGGATGACTTCCTGGATCAGCCGCTGCCGCGTCAGGTCACCGCGGCGGCCGAGCAGGCGGCCCAGCAGGCCGAGGGCGACGACGACTGGGTCGAGGCGTCGGGGTTGTACCGGCTGCTCAACCTGTTGTACGAGGACAGCGGGCGGTTCCGCGAGGCCCAGACGCGGGCCTCGTCGCACGTGCGGGTGTTGCAGCTGTATGTGCCGGACCACCTGCGGGAGCTTTATCGCACGCGGGCCGAGCGTCGGCGGGCCCAGCGGGAGGCGGCCCGGCTGGAGCGGCTGGAGCAGGGCGGCGATGATCCCGAGGATCAGGACGCCGAGCCCGAGGCCCCGCTGCTGGAGGACGACCTGGACCTGGAGGCCTGGCCGACGCTGCTGCGGGGTGTCCGGCGGACCATGCTGGAGCAGGCGCTGCAGCAGGCGGCCCGGCGGCACGTGGACAACGAGGGCTACACCCAGCTGGTGCAGGGCGCGCTGGACGGGCTGTTGATCTTCCTGGACACCGGCGAGGTCCTCGAGGGCGAGTTCCCCTCGCTGGCCGACGAACAGCGGCTGGACTTTTTCCGCAACCTGATCCTCGCCCGGCGGGCCCGGCTGGACCAGCCCGGGGTCATGGTCGACCGCGATGAGGCGCTGGAGCTGGTCTCGGAGGTCATCGCGGCCAACGAGCGGACGCTGGAGCTGCCCGAGTCGGTGCTGATCTACGAGCTCTCGCAGGGCGCGGTCAGCCAGCTGGACGACTTCTCGGCGGTCATCTGGCCCGAGGCGCTGGCACAGTTCAACCGCAACGTGCAGGGCCGGTTCTTCGGCGTGGGCATCCAGATCAGCCGCCGCGACGGGCAGCTGGTCGTGGTCACCCCGCTGGCCAACACCCCGGCCCAGCGGGCGGGCATCAAGGCCGGCGACGTCATCACCGAAGTCGACGGCCGATCGACTGCGGGCTGGGTCCTGGACCGGGCGGTCCGCGAGATCACCGGCCCCGAGGACACGGAGGTCGTCCTGGGCATCGAGCGGCCCGGCGAGGCCGACGTGACGCAGGTCCCCATCGTCCGGCAGGCCATCGAGATCGAATCGATCCGCGGGTGGGAGCACGGCAGCGGCGAGGACAGCGGCGGCTGGAACTACTGGGTCGACCGCGACGCGGGCATCGGCTACGTCCGGCTGAGCCAGTTCATCCCGCAGTCGGCCGACGATCTGGACGCCGCGATCGCCCAGCTGCAGTCCGAGGGCGAGCTGCGAGGCCTGATCCTGGACTTGCGGTTCAACCCCGGCGGGCTGCTCTCGGCGGCAGTCGAGGTCGCCGACCGATTCATCGCGTCGGGCCCGATCGTCTCCACCGTCGATGGCTTTGGCAACCGCACGCATTCGTCCAGCGCCTCACGGCGTGACACGTACGAGGCGTTCCCGGTGGTGGTGCTGATCAACCAGGGCAGCGCCAGCGCCTCGGAGATCGTCGCCGGTGCGTTGCAGGACTACGACCGCGGGCTGATCGTGGGGACCACGTCCTTTGGCAAGGGCTCGGTGCAGGACCTGTTCCCCCTGGCGGTGCCCCGGCGGGACGACCGCGGCCGGCTGGTCCGCGACGCGTTTGGCCGGATCGTGCGGGACACCAGTGCCTATCTGAAGCTGACCACGCAGTACTACATGCTGCCGCGGGGCCGGATCATCCACCGCCAGCCCGACTCGCTGAGCTGGGGGATCGAGCCGGACATGGTGGTGCGGATGACCGACGCCGAGGTCGCCGACGCGCTGGAGTACCGCAACGAGGTGGACGTGCTGCGGGACCCGGACCAGCCCGCCGAGGACGACCAGGCCCCGCCGACGGCCCAGCAGATCCTCGCCGACGGGATGGACCCGCAGCTGGAGGCGGCGCTGCTGGTGCTGCTGACCCGGCAGGCGGCGCGGGACGTGGCGCTGGCCCAGGGCGTCGAGCCGGAGGTCGCCCAGCCGTAGGCGCCCCAAAGCCCACGGCTTCAGCCGTGGGCGGGCCACCGCACACACCCGTCGTGACCCCTTCCCAAAGCCCACGCCTTCAGGCGTGGGCGGGCCACCGCACACCCCCGTCGTGACCCCTCCCCAAAGCCCACGGCTTCAGCCGTGGGCGGGCCGCCGTAAGCTCCCCGCGTGACCGACCCGACCGGACCGACACCCCACCCCGACCCGCCGTGGCGACTCGCCGCCGCCGCCGCCCGCCGCAACCTCGGCCCGGGCGTGGTGCTCACCGCCTTCGCCGTGGGCCTGCTCCTGGCCTACTGGACGCTGCCCGCGGTCCGCGGTCCGCTGGACGCGGTCGCCGCTTGGCGGGACAGCCACGGCCTGCCGGTCGTCTTCGCCTTCTCGGCGATCAGCACCGCCATCTTCGCCGCCGTCATCCCGTGGCTCGTCCAGCGCCTGCGCCCCCGCGTCGGCCCGCACCAGAGCCCGCGGCAACTGCTCGCCCTGATCATCTTCTGGATGGCCAAGGGCATCGAGATCGAGCTGCTCTACCGCGGCCTGGCCTGGGCGCTCGGCGACGACCCGACCCTCAGCACCGTCGCCGGCAAGATCGCGTTCGACCAGGTGATCTACGTCCCCGTCTGGGCGATCCCGACCAGCGTGCTGATGTACGCCTGGGTCGATGCCCAGCTGTCCGGCTCACGCCTGCGACGCCAGTCCCTCGCCGGCGGCTGGGCCCGGTGGTACCGCCGCGACGTGCTGCCCGTGATCGTCGGCAACTGGTCGGTCTGGCTCCCGGCGGTCGCGGTGATCTACAACCTGCCCACCGCCCTGCAACTGCCGATCCAGAACATCGTGCTGTGCTTCTGGTCGCTGCTGCTGCTGTTCATGGTCGACCAGCAGGGCAAGGCTAGCCGGGGATAGCCGGGGGTCGCCGCTGAACCGGCCGCGGCGATCCGCCGGCCAAGCTTGCCCCTTCAAGCTTGCCCTCCAAGCTTGCCCCTCCGGGCAAGGGCAAGCTTGGACGCTGCGCACAAGACGACCCGCCTCCCCGGCCAAGCCGCTACGGCCGGTGCGGGGCCACCACCGCCGCACCGCGGTTCGACGCCGCCGCCGATGCACCGCGATCGCGCACGGGACCGTCAAGCTTGCCCCCCGGGGCAGGGGCAAGCTTGAACGTTGCGCACCAAAGTGTCGCGGCGGCCTTGATTGAGTCCCCGCCGAATCTTCAAGCGTGGCCACCCGGCTCCCGCGCCGCCCAAAGGCGGGGGGACGGTCGGGGGGGGTATGCCCGTGGGGCGGGAAGCCGTTTTGATTGAGTTGTTCGTATCGAATGAACCTCCAAGGAACCACGTGATGCCGATGCCGAATGTCGATTCGAAGAGGTCCCCGGACCGGTCGGGCGATGACACGCGCAAGGGCCCGCCGGCGCGGGCGTCGGCGTACCACGGCCCGGACGTGGTGAAGATGTCGGCGGTGCAGCCGTCGCGGGTGACGTGGCTGTGGCCCGAGCGGATCGCGCTGGGCAAGCTGACGCTGCTGGCGGGGGACCCGGGGCTGGGCAAGAGCTTCCTGACGCTGGACCTGGCGGCGCGGGTCAGCACGGGCCGGCCGATGCCCGGGCAGGCCGAGGGCTCGGGCCAGCGGCAACCGCACACCGCGGTGCTGCTCTCGGCCGAGGACGACCCGGCGGATACGATCCGCCCGCGGCTGGACGCGGCCGGGGCCGACCCCGAGCGGGTGCTGATGATGCGGGGCGTCCGCAAGGGAAACCAGCGGTACGGCCTGGACCTGCGGCGTGACATGACCCACCTTCGGTGGCTGATCGAGCGGCTGGACGGGCGTTGCCGGCTGGTCGTGATCGACCCGATCTCGGCGTACCTGGGCGACGACGAGGGCCACTCCAACACGCGGGTGCGGAACCTGCTGGCGCCGCTGGCCGAGCTCGCCACCGAGCAGCGGCTGGCGGTCCTGGCGGTGACGCACCTGAACAAGGGCGGCGGCGGCGGGGGCCAGGCGGTGTACCGCACGATGGGCAGCCTGGCGTTCACCGCGGCGGCACGGGCGGTGCACCTGCTGGCCCGCGACCCGCAGGACGCCGACCGCCGGCTGGTCCTGCCCATTAAAAACAACCTGGGCAACGACCAGCAGGGCTTCGGCTTTGGCCTGCGGGTGGACGAGCAGACCGGCCGGACCCGCGTGCAGTGGGACGACGGGCCGACCCACCAGACCGCCGACCAGCTGCTGGCGAGCCTGAGCAAGTCGCCGGGCGGCGGCGATTTGATGGCAAACCCGGCTATCGAGGCGGCACGCGAGTTTCTCTGCGAAGCACTTACAAACGGGGCCAAGCCGGTGGCCTATGTGAAGTCGGCTGCCGAGTCGGCAGGGATCGCGCCCAAGACCCTGCGGACCGCCCGGGAGTCGCTGGGCGTCGAGAGCCATCGCGACGGCGGCCGCTACGGGCAATACCTCTGGGCGATGCCGGGTCACGGCCCCGCCGGCGATGACCAGCCCAAGCTTGCCCTTGCGGGGCAGGGGCAAGCTTGAACGGCGAGCAGAAAGGGGTCAGAGCAGAAAGGGGTCAGACCCCTTTTTTCCCTCAGAGCAGAAAGGGGTCAGACCCCTTTTTTCCCTCACGCAAGCCCGCCAAACCATCACTTCCCTAGCCGCGGGTGCATACCCGCGGTCGCTCAAGCACGCCGCAACTCGACGCTCGCCGCATCGCCCACCGACCGCGGATATCCATCCGCGGCTCGCCAAGCTTGCCCCTCGCGGCAAGGGCAAGCCTGAAACGGTGTCACGTTGCACATCACGCGAACCCGCCAAACCATCACTTCCCCAGCCGCGGGTGCATACCCGCGGTCGCCCAAGCACGCCGCGACTCGACGCTCGCCGCATCGCCCACCGACCGCGGATATCCATCCGCGGCTCGCCAAGCTTGCCCCTGCCGCGGGGGCAAGCTTGAACGGCGAAGCTGAACGAAGTGGACCGTTGCGGGGGCTCATGGTGGCGGGCGTCGGACAGCCGCCGACGGCCTGCCCGCGTCTGACGGCGTGGCTTTGGGTGGGGCGGGGGGCTTTGGGTTTACGATGAGCCGATGGCCGGCAGCAGCTTTGGGACTTTGTTTCGCGTGACGACGGCGGGGGAGTCGCATGGGCCGGGGAACGTGTGCATCGTGGACGGGTGTCCGCCGGGGCTGGCGTTGGGCGTGGAGGACCTGCTGCCAGACCTGGCGAGGCGTCGGCCGGGGCAGTCGCGGATCACGACGCCGCGGAACGAGGCGGACACGCCGGAGATCTTGTCGGGCGTGTTCGAGGGCCTGACGACGGGCACGCCGATCGCGATCCTGATCCGCAACGCCGACCAACGCAGCCGGGACTACGGGGACATCGCGAGGACGTATCGGCCGGGGCACGCGGACTACACATTCGACGCCAAGTTCGGCCGGCGGGACTACCGCGGCGGCGGGCGGAGCTCGGCGCGGGAGACGAGCGTGCGGGTGGCGGCGGCGGCGATCGCGAAGAAGCTGCTACGGGAGCGGCACGGCGTGGAGGTCATCGGCTACGTGCATCAGGTTGGTGATGTCGTCGCCGATGGTGTGGACCCCGAGACGCTGACGCTGGACGCGGTGGAGGCCAATGATGTGCGGTGTCCCGAGCCGGGGGCGGCCGAGGCGATGATCCAGCTGATCAAGGCGGTGCGGAAGCAGGGCGACTCGATCGGCGGGGCGGCGACGGTGGTGGCCCGGGGCGTGCCGGCCGGGTGGGGCGAGCCGGTGTTCGACAAGCTCAAGGCGGACCTGGGCAAGGCCCTGCTGTCGCTGCCGGCGGTGATGGGCGTGGAGTACGGGGCGGGCTTTGGCGTGGCGTCGATGCGGGGCTCCGAATCGAACGATCACCTGATGCCCGGCGACCCGATCCACACGGACACGAACCGTCACGGCGGGATGCTGGGGGGCATCTCCAGCGGCATGCCGATCGTGTTGCGGGCGGCGGTCAAGCCGACCAGCAGCATCCCGAGCGAGCAGCCGACGGTGAACGACGCGGGCGAGGCGACGACGGTGAGTACGAAGGGCCGGCACGACCCGTGTTTGTTGCCACGGTTTGTGCCGATGGCCGAGGCGATGGTGGCGCTGGTGCTGGCGGACCACATGCTTCGGCAGCAGGCGGTGCGGGGGGCGGGGGAGTGATCCGCATCCCGGTTGATCGGGGCGCTGGGTGTGGGTGTGGCACGGGCACTCGATGCCCGTGGCGGGTTCACGCGACGCCGGGGTCTGCCACGGGTGACGAGCACCCGTGCCACACGCGCTTCGTCTGGCGGATTCGCATCCCGGTTGATCGGGGCGCTGGGTGTGGGTGTGGCACGGGCACTCGATGCCCGTGGCGGGTTCACGCGACGCCGGCGTCTGCCACGGGTGACGAGCACCCGTGCCACACGCGCTTCGTCTGGCGGATCCGCATCCCGGTTGAACCCATCGCGGGGGCTCATGGTGGTGTGCGTCGGTCAACCGTCGGCGGCCCGCCCACGCCTGAAGGCGTGAGCTTTTCGTGGATCAGAAGCGTGAATCGAGGGGTACCGGCTCGGGTGTCTGGCTGAGCTTGCGGGTGAGTTGGCGGGCGGCCTGGCGGATCTCGGGCATGTGCGGGTTGACGCACAGGGCACGCTCGTAGCAGTCCAATGCCGCGGCGTAGTCGCCCAGGTGGGCGTGGCAGTGGCCCTCGCCGGCCAGGGCACCGAAGTGCGTGGGCACCCGGCGGACCGCCTCGCGGCAGTGGCGGATCGACTGCTCGAAATCACCGAGCAGATAGGCCGCGATCGCCAGCTGGTTGTGGGCCTCGCTGAAGTCCGGGTCGTGGCCCAGGGCGGTGCGGAAGGCCCCGATGGCCTGGCGATGTTGTTCCTGGCCCATGAGCTCGACGCCGTGGGCGAACGCCTCGGCGGCCGGGCCCGTGCCCTGGCGGAACCAGATCGACCAGAGCGCGTGCTCGGCCATCTCCCGGACCTGCGCGTCGGCGTCCCGCAGCGACCGGCTCAGCGGGCCGATGCAGTCGCGGTCCCCGACCAGTCCGAGCACCAGCGCCGCGGCCCGGCGGACCTGCTCGGCGGGCTGGTTGAGCAGGCCGCCCAGCTCGACGGGCCGCCAGCGCGCCAGCACCGACTGGGCCAGGGCGTCGGGGTCCTGGCGTTCGAGCCCGGGGCGGACGGCGGCCAGAAATACAGCGGGCGGGATATTCAACCAGTCATCTCCTCAACCCCCACCTTCGGCCGCTGGGCTCCAGCGTCGAGGCCCGCAACCTGCGAACCAGCTAATCCTTACGCACGAATGGCCCAGGTCAAGCCCAATAGGTGAATTCCCTACGCCCGCGGGGCCTGCAGCTGTCGCAGGCCCACCCCGAGCAGCGTGCTGGCGGCCTGGGCGATCGCCGGGCCGGGGCCCACGAGCACGTGGGTGACGCTGCGGTCGGTCGAGCTTGCGGGACCAGAGGGGCTGACGGCCGTGCCGTGATGCTCCATCTCGCCGAAGGTGGTGCCTGGGAAGGCGTCGCCGTCGTCGTTGTAGGCCTGCAGGGCGTCGCCGCCGAGGCGTTGGTCGGCGCGGTGGTCGCGGGGGATGTCGCAGTAGGGCATGCCCGGCAGGGCGGCGAAGGCGCGGACGATCAAGCTGTGCTGGCCGCCCGGCAGGACGCGGTGATAGCCCATCCGGCCGGTGGTGTGCTCGGGACGGATGCCCATCTTGACCCGGCGATTCCCGTCGATGAGGAACCGGACGCACGCCGAGCCGTCGGCCGAGGCGTCTTCGAGTTGCACGTGCCGATCGCCGAAGGGCTCGTAGTAGCTGCGGGGCATCACCGGCGTGGTGACCGGGCAGTGCAGCGTGCCGGTGGGGGGCACCTGGAGGATGGACCAGGCCCCGGCGACGGCGAGCGGGTCGCCGGCCGTGGCCTGGAGCACGTTGGTCATCTCGTAGCTGATGCTCGTGAGACCATCGGGCAGGCCGTGGGGCATCTCGATCAGCCGGACGGCGCGGGTCGCGGTGACTTCGATGTCCCGATGCGTCCGGACGTCGACGAGGGCGAGGCTCGCGCCGGTCCATTGCACGGCGTCATCCCCGCGGGTCAGGCGATAGTCCCCGGGGTCGATCTGAGGGGGCACGTCGGCGGTGCCCTTGGGGTCCCGGCGGGCCTCGTCGAGGCTGGGCCAGAACCAGCCGACCTCCGGGGCGATCCACAGCCGGTCGCCGCCGGTGGGCCCGCTCGCGACGGTCGTGCCGAAGAACAGGTTGTGGTCGACCCCGGGCAGCCGGCAGGCCAGCACGCGGGCCCCGGGCCGCACCGCCAGCAGTGACGCTCCCGCGTCGTCGTCCAGCACCAGCGGCTGCTGGCCCGCGGCGTCGCAAGCGCGTGTCAGATCGTCGAACCAGTCGCTCATGGGGCAGAAGATAAGCCCGGCGCGGCGGGACGTCGCGGCGCTTGCGTGCATCGGATGCACGTCGGGAAGGCGCCGTCGCAGCCGGGTCGCTGCGCGAGCCTGTGAAGCTTGCCGTCCGCGGCAGCATCCCGCGTCGCGTCATCCCGATGTCGCACCAGGGCCGTGTAGCGAACCGGCTGCTAGCCGAACCGCCACGCTGCGTGCCCGCACCTGCTGGGGGGTCGGGCGGGCGAACCCGATTCAAGCTTGCCCTCCCCGCGAGGGGCAAGCTTGGGCAAGCTTGGGCAAGCTTGGGTAGCGGTGGCCCGCCGGCCCGAGCGGGGCGGGGTCAGCCCAGGCCCATCGCCCGGAGCATGTCGCCCAGCACGACGTCGTGGGCGAAGTGTTGGCGGGCCACGTCCCGGGCCGCGGCGGCGTGGTGGGCATGGTCGGCCCGGACCCGCCGCAGGGCCTCGGCGGCCGAGTCGGCGTCGGTGAACCCGACCAGCCCCTCGCCGCTGGGCTGGTGACCCGACCACCCGGTGTCCTGCACCACGGCCGGCCGACCTGCCGCGAGATAGCACACCGTCCGGCAACTGAACCACCCGCTGCCCGTCGCCACGTAGACCTGCTTGGCCACCGACAGCTCGCCCCGCGAGCCGCGGATGTAGTCGCGGTACGCCCGGGCGTCGGCCGAGACGGCGTGCGAGTCCCGCGTCCGCCAGCCGATGTCCCGCCACCGCTGCAGCGGCGCCCCGCCGCCGCCCACGGCCAGCTCCAGCGGCGCGTCGGTCTGCTGCGGGAGCGACGCGATCTTGTCGAACTCCGCCTCCTTGGTCCCGAACGTGGCCTGCGTCCCGTCGGCCAGCCGACCGGTCAGCGGCTTGCGGAAGTTGTTCCAGGTCATCACCGTCGTCCACGGCGCATCCGCCGCCGCGGGCCCCGCCTCCCACGCGTCGACCACCACCAGCGGGACCGTCGGCCGCCACGGCATGCCGAAGTCCGGCAGCGTGCAGCCGGGCCGGCCGACCTGCTGGGCATACGTGAAAAAGTGGTCGTGGTCCCGCCAGCTCGCCGCGTCCTGCCAGCCCGGCGAAGCGTCCCACTTGGGCCAGTTGACCAGGTGGTTGTAGCCCGGGTCGGTGTCCAGCAGCGCCTTGCAGCGGCAGGCCGTGTACGGCCGGCGCAGCAGGGTCGAGCCGCTGACGTTCAGCAGCAGGTCCGCGTCCGCCACCACGCGGTCAAGCTCGGCCGCCGGCATGCCGTGGCCCCGGCCGTCGACCGACCGGTAGTGCCACCGCCCGGCATCGACACACGCCCCGCCCAAGTCCCGCAGCGACTGCTGCAAAAAGCCCAGCCCGTAGCTGCAGTCGTCGTCGTACTTTCGCTGGTGCGGGTCGTACGACGGGACCCCGGGGTCCTCCAGGTACGTCACCGTCCAGCCCAGCCGCTCCAGGCCCAGCACGTACTGCCCGTAGTCCCACGCGACCCCGCCCACCGGGTAGGTCGCGATCATCCCGGTGACGACGGCGTGGGGCATAGGAAAGTCAGATGTCAAAAGTCAGAAGTGAGATGTGTCGCGACACGACACATTCTACATCTGACATTCCACACTCTACATGTTTACAAACAGTCCTTCGCCGCGTTCACCGCCGCGTCGTAGTCCGGCTCGTCGCCGACTTCGCCGACCAGCTGCACGTACTGCACGACGTCGTCCTGGTCGATGACCATGACCTGCCGGGCGAGCAGCCCGGGCTCCTTCATCCGCACGCCGTAGTCCGTGCCGAACTGGTGAGTCTTGAAGTCCGAGAGGGTCTGGACGTTCTCGATCCCGTGGGCCGCACACCAGCGCTTTTGGGCCATCGGCGTGTCGACGCTGACGGTGAGCACGACGATGTGCTCGCCCAGCGCAGCGGCCTCCTCGTTGAATCGCCGCGTCTCCTTGTCGCAGACCGACGTGTCCAGCGAGGGCACGACCGAGATGATCTTGACCTTGCCGCTGTAGTCGCTCAAGCGCTTGGCGGACATGTCGTTGGCGGTCAATTCGAAATCGCGGGCCTTCTCGCCGACCTGGACCTTGTGGCCCAGGACGGTCACGGGGTTGCCCTTGAGGGTGACTTCGCCGGTGCGTTCGTTCATGGTGGTGCTCCTCGGTTGCCCCGGATCATAACCGGATCGTGAGTCAGTAGCCGGTAGTCGGTAGCCGATGGACAAACAGCCAGCGGCACCACAAAAGGCCAAGGCTCCGGTGCGTCCGAAACCCTGGCCGATCGAGGTTATTTCTGACCACCGGCTATTGGCCATCGGCCACCGGCTCTTCGATCACTTGATGAAGAGCATTTCCTGGTAGGTCGGCAGCGGCCAGAGGTCGTCGGCGACCAGGCCCTCCAGGGCGTCGACCGACTCGCGGACCTCCAGCATCTTGGGCAGCACCTCGTCGCGGATGAAGCCCATGTGCTCCTTGCTGTCGTGCTCCTCGTAGCCGTCTTCCTTGGCCTTGAGCGCCTCCAGCTCGTCGGTGGCGTCCTGGGCCTTGGCGATCAGGTCGGTGAGCTTGGTGATCGTCTTGTGGTCCGGCTCGACGCCGACGGCCTTGAGGCTCGCCAGGCTGTTGGCCAGCTCCGACTGGTACCGGATCGCCGCGGGCATGATCTGCGTGCGGACCATCTCGACCACCAGGTTGCTCTCGACGTTGACCGATGCGATGTACTGCTCGGCGTACACGTGGTACCGCGACTCCAGCTCGCGGGGGCTCAGCACGTCGTACTTGTCGAACAGCTGGCTGTAGGTGTCGTCGGTCAGCACCGGCAACGCGTCGGCGGCGGTCCGCAGGTTGGGCAGCCCGCGACTCTCGGCTTCTTTGTGCCAGTCGTCGGAGTAGCCGTCGCCGTTGAACACGACCGACGAGCAGTTGGACCAGACCTCTTTGACGTAGGCCTCGACGCCGGCGTTGAGGTCGCTGGCGGCCTCGAGCTTGTCGGCGGCCTCGTCCAGGGCCTCGGCGAGGATCGTGTTCATCGCCACCAGCGGCCCGGCCAGCGACTGGTTGGAACCGACGGCCCGGAACTCGAAGCGGTTGCCGGTGAACGCCATCGGGCTGGTCCGGTTGCGGTCGCCCGAGTGCTTGGGGATCGGCGGCAGCACGTCGACGCCCACGCTGAGCGTGCCCGCGGTGCTGGTGACTTCGCTGCCGCCGGCGATGGCTTCCATGGCCTGGGTCAGCTCGTCGCCCAGGAAGATCGACAATATCGCGGGCGGGGCCTCGTTCGCACCGAGGCGGTGGTCGTTGCTGGCCGAGGCGATCACCGACCGCAGCAGCTTGGCGTGCGTGTAGACCGCCTTGATCATCGCCGAGCAGAACACCAGGAACTGGGCGTTGTCGGCGGGCGTCTCGCCGGGGTCGAACAGGTTGCCCGCATTGGCCGAGCCCATCGAGTAGTTGAGGTGCTTACCGCTGCCGTTGACGCCCGCGAAGGGCTTCTCGTGCATCAGGCAGGTCATGCCGTACTTCGAGGCGACTCGCTTGAGCAGGATCATGATCAGCTGCTGGTGGTCGGTCGCGACGTTGGCGTACTCGAAGACCGGGGCGATCTCGTACTGGCCCGGGGCGACCTCGTTGTGCCGGGTCTTGACGGGGATCCCCAGCTTGAAGCACTCACGCTCCAGCTCGAACATGCAGGCCTGGACCCGCTCGGGGATCGCGCCGAAGTAGTGGTCGTCAAACTCCTGACCCTTCGGCGGAGCGGCGCCAAAGAGCGTCCGACCGGCCGCCATCAGGTCCGGCCGGGCGTAATAAAAGCCCTCGTCGATCAGGAAGTACTCCTGCTCGGGCCCGGCGGTCGAGCTGACAAACGCACCGTCCGCACCGAAGTGCTTGAGCACCCGCTGGGCGGCGGTGTTGAGCGCCTGCATCGAGCGGAGCACCGGCGTCTTCTTGTCCAGCGCCTCGCCGGTCCAGGAGACGAATGCGGTGGGGATGCACAGCGTGGCCCCGTTGGGGTTCTCCATCAGGTACGCCGGGCTGGTGACGTCCCAGATGGTGTAGCCGCGGGCCTCGAAGGTCGCGCGGATCCCGCCGGAGGGGAACGAGGAGCCGTCGGGCTCGCCCTGAATGAGGGTCTTGCCGGCGAACTCGGCGAGCGTGCCGCCCTTGCCGTCGGGCTCAAAGAAGCTGTCGTGCTTCTCGGCGGTGTAGCCGGTGAGCGGGTAGAAGACATGGGCGTAGTGGGTCGCCCCGTGTTCGAGCGCCCAGGTCTTCATCGCTTCGGCGACGGCGTCGGCGGTCCCGGGGTCCAGGGGCTTGCCGCCGTCGATCGTGGAACTGAGCGACTTGAAGACGGTCTTGGGCAACCGCGACTGCATCATGTCGAGGCTGAACACATTGGCCCCGAAGACCTCGGAGGTCGGTTCGCTGGTGTAGTCGAACGAGCTCTCGGTGGGGCCGCGGTCGATGATGCTTTCGATGGTGGCGAGGCGTTGGGTGTTGCCGCTCATGGGGCTGTGTTCTCCGAGTTTCAGGGGTCCGCCGGTGGGGCGGTGGGCAAGTGGGGCGGTGCCAGCACTTGCCCGGGGCAGGCGGCGGGAGTGTAGGCGGTGATGTCCCCACGTGCAAGACACGCGGCGGCTGCTTAAAGATTGGGCAGCCACTATCGCTGTTGCTAAAGCCCGGGGCATCGACGGCCGTGGGACGCGGTTGCAGCGCCTGAGACGCCTAGAGGACGAAGAGATAGAGCCCCAAGACGACGAGCCCGACCACCAGGATCGCCAGCAGCAGCCACGCCAAGGAGCGCGTGCCGCGGGTGTGGGCCGGCTGCCAGACCTCGGTCGAACCGGGTTCTGTGGGGTCGAGGTTGCTCATAGGGCAAGCTTACCCGCGGATGATGCGACGACCTACCTCAGGTCAGCAGCAGCAGCACGGCGTACCCGCCCGCACCCGCCGCGAACGCCCCGAACCGGCTCGCCCGCTCTTCGGGCAGCTCTTCCTTGATCACGTTGAGCACCACCGACCCCGCCAGCACCGCCAGCAGCACCGCAACCACCGCCCCCGGAAGCTCCCACGCCAGCCCCAGCAGGCACCCGGCCACTGCCGACGCCGCCAGCAGCCACCGGCCCCAACGGTCGTAAAGCCGCTTGTGGTGGTCCCGCAGCCCAAAATCGTTCACCAGAAAGTGCAGCCCCATCGCCCCGGTGAAGATCGCCATCGACGCGGTCCCGCCCTCCTCGCGGTGCAGCAGCAGGTACCCGATCAGCGCGTTGTAGATCGCGAACGACCCGATGTGGAACCAGAACACGCCCAGCGGCGCTGCCGGGGCGTCGTCCTCGTGATGCACCGCATCGTCCGCATCATCCATCGCCGCATCGCCGTCGTCCTCGACCCGCCGCCGACGACGGACCCACTGCTCCAGCCCGTAGAAGACTCCGAACCCCAGCAGCGCCACCAGATAGATGTGGTGGTCCAGCCAGCCCAGCACGCCCTCGCCCGAGCCCACCGGCCCCTCGTGCACCCACTGCTCCTGCAGGTGGCCCAGCTCCGGCAGCAGGTGCACGAACACGTACGCCACCGACGCCCCGCCCGCCAGCGACAGCCACACGCTCCGCGGCTCCATGTGGATGAACCGCAGCTTCGGCGCGATCAGGTGCACCCCCGCCAAGACCCCCGCACACACCAACGCCGTCAGCCACATCCGGCCAATGTAAAGCCGCGACCACCGGTCGCGGTGCACGGCCCGCGTTCGCTCCTTCGCACCAAACAAGCGAGGCCCGCCACCGGTCAGGTCGCGGGCCTCGAAGTTGCGTGGCGGTAAGCCGAGTTCTGTCACCGGCCAGCGTGAGCCGACCGGCGGCGACCATTCCTCTACGCCCGCCGTCGCCGACGGGCTCTAGCGCCCTACCCGCCCCATGCCGCCGGGCCGACGGTCCCGCCCCCCCGGAAGCGGCACACCGCTGATTCAGCGGGCCCCACTTCGGGGGGGCGGGGGGGCTGCTTGGACTTGCACGCGTCGGGGCTTGCCGTGCCACGGCTGTCGCCAGCCGCGCGGTGGGCTCTTACCCCACCCTTTCACCCTTACCGCCGACCCGCAAGCGGCCCGGCGGCGGTCTGCTTTCTGTTGCGCTGTCCCGTGCCTCGCGGCAGGTGGGCGTTACCCACCGACGTGCCCTGCCGTGCTCGGACTTTCCTCGAAACCCGCTCGCACAAGCCGGGTCCGCGATCGCCTCGCCACGCCCCACCATCTTACGGCCTCAATCCCCGCTCACCACCCGCCGTGTACCTTCAACCCCGTGCAACCGGCCGAGGCCACCATCTGGACCGACCCGCCCCACACGGGCATCGTCCACCGCTTGATCAACACCCTGGTCGACCAGGTCCACGTCATCGGCGTCGGCGGGCCCCGCGACACGGCCGTCGATCGGCTCGCCCGCGCCGCCGGCTGCGACGTCTTCGACGACCCCCGCAAGCTCCAGGTCGACAAGCCCGCCGCCTACTGGCTCGTCGCCTCCCACCAGCCACCCAGCCCCGCAGACATCGCCCACGCCGCCTCGGCCGGCACCGTCATCCTCAGCCTCCAGCCCGTCGCCCACTCCCTCCGCGACCTGTCCGCCATCCTCGGCGGCCTCGGCGCCATGTCCGGCCGAAGCTCCGCCAAGCGCCACCAGGTCGCCAACCGCCTGATCCACCCCGGCCTGCTCGCCAGCCAGCCCGGCGGGCGGTCCGCCGGCTCGCTCCGTGAACGCCTGGCCGGCGGACGGTCCATCGGCTTCCGCTCCGCCGGGCCCGCCCACCTCGGCTCGCTCGCCATGCGGCTGCTCGACGGCTGGACCAGCGTCCTGCAGTGGTCCGACCTGCCCGAAACCGTCAACGCCGCTTGCACCGGCCGCCCGGCCACCGACCCGCTCCCCGCCGCCACCACCGGCCACATCGCCACCATCGCCCGCCTCCCCGCCGGCCAAGCCGCCTGCCTCCGCGTCGGCCTGGGCCACGACCTCGCCCCCCAGCTCACCGTCCAGGACGACCGTCGCCTGCTTCACGCCACCGGCCACACCTGCCGACTCACCGGCCCGCCCCTGCACGAAGACCAGGACGACATCACCCCGCCCCCACCCGCCCCCCAAGCCGGCACCGACGAAGACACCGAGCTCCGCCACGCCCAGCTCATCGCCGACGTATGGCGCGACCTCATCACCGGCCGATCCGCCGTCGGCTCCGACACCGGCGGCGACGCCATGCAACGCCTCGTCCATGCCGTCGCCTGCCTCGAAACCACCGCCTTGAGCCTCCGCACCGGCACCAGCGAGTCTCCCCGCCGCCTGCTCGAAATGCAGCGGTAGTGCGCACCCGGCAGTCACGCCGCGACAATAATCATGACGAGCCGCTTCACGCGACCGGTCACGCTCGCCGCCGTCGCGCCGAGCAAGACACCACCTGCAATCCCTCGTACGTACGCGAGACTCCCACAGCAGGTGTGATGTCGCACCGCCGCCACCCAGTGCCCCCCCCCTCGTTTAGCGGGTGCAGCGCAGCTGCCCCCGTCCGCGGCAAAGCCGCGTCGCGCGATCACCCGCTCCCCAGCCGCGGGTGCATACCCGCGGTCGCCCAAGCCCGCCGCGACTCCAAAACCCGCCGTCACTTCCACCGACCGCGGATATGCATCCGCGGCTCGCACAAGACGATCCCGCGTCGGGCTCGGACCGCCACCCCGCCCCGCGAATTGACACCCACCCCGCCCCCCGTAGACTGCAGCCCGACAGTGTGACGCACCGATCGCGAGGCCTCGGCGGCAGCGCGGACAGGGCGGTGGGCGACCCCGGCGTGCCCCCCGTGAGTGTGTCACCTTGCCGGGCACGTCGGCCCCCCGCCGCTTGGCCCGTGGTGTAATCGGCAACACTCCAGGTTTTGGTCCTGGCATTCAAGGTTCGAGTCCTTGCGGGCCAGTTCCCCGGAAGCTGGCCTCGGCGGTTTTCAAGACGTGGCATCCTCTGCACCCCATCCCGACGCGACTCCCGCAGCGACCGCGGTCATCCTCGCCGCCGGCAAGGGCACCCGCATGGCGTCGGACCTGCCCAAGGTCCTGCACCCGGTCTGCGGCAAGCCCATGGCCCGCTGGGTCGTCGACGCCTGCCGCGACGCGGGCTGCGCCAGGATCGTGCTGATCGTCGGCTACGGCGCCGACCAGGTCCGCCCGCAGATCGGCAGCGACGCCGACCTGCACTACGCCATCCAGGAACCCCAGTTGGGCACCGGCCACGCCGTGATGCAGGCCCGCCCCGTCCTCAAATCGCTCGACCCCGATGACCCGGTGCTCGTGCTCAACGGTGACGGCCCGCTGGTCCAGGCCGACCTGCTCACCCGGATGCGGCAGACCCTCGACCAACTAGACGTCCAGGGCGTACTCGCCACCGCCGAGCTGGACGACCCCACCGGCTACGGTCGAATCATCCGCGACGACCACGACCGCCTGCTACAGATCGTCGAAGAGAAAGACGCCACCGACGACCAGCGGCAGGTCCGCGAAATCAACCCCAACTATTGTTGCTACCGCTGCGGTCCACTGCTCGATGCACTGGACCGGCTGGGCAACGACAACGCCCAGGGCGAGTACTACCTGACCGACGTGCCGCAGGTCATCCGCGACGCCGGCGGGTCGGTCGCGCTGCTCCCGGGGGTCCCGCCGGAGAACGTGCTGGGGGTCAACACGCCCGAGCAACTGGCGCACGTGGAGTCGATCATGCGGGCGCGAGCCGAGGGTGCCACGGCCGCGTGCGGCAGTGCTTCGGTAACGCAGAGGTCCGCGGGCACGGCGGCACGCGGCCGTGGCACCGGGAGTCAAGAAGGGGTCGCCCCATGAGCAAGGCCGACGCCGACGAGCTGAAGATCTTCTGCGGCCGTGCCAGCCGGTCGCTGTGTGAGAAGGTGTGTCGGCACCTCGAGCTGCCGATGGGCCAGGGCCACACGGACATGTTCCCCGACGGGGAGATCCTCGTGAAGATCGAGGAAGACGTCCGCGGTAGGGACTGTTTTGTGATGCAGTCGACGTATCACCCAGTCAACGCCCACTTGATGGAGCTGTTGATCTATATCGATTGTCTTAAACGGGCCTCGGCGTCGCGGATCACGGCGGTGATCCCGTACTTCGGCTACGCCCGGCAGGACCGCAAGGACGAGGGCCGAACCCCGATCACGGCCAAGCTGGTGGCCAACCTGATCACCGCCGCCGGGGCCGACCGGGTGCTGACGATGGACCTGCACGCCGCGCAGATCCAGGGTTTTTTCGACATCCCGGTGGACCACCTGACCGCCTCGCCGGTGCTGATGAAGCACGCCCAGGAGCTGGAACTGGGCGGCCGGCCGCTGTGCCTGGTCAGCCCGGATGTGGGCAACGTCAAGATGGCCAACAAGTACGCGGGCTACCTCAACGCCGACTTCGCGATCATCGACAAACGGCGGCACAGCGGCGAACGCGTCGAGTCGGCGAACATCGTCGGCGACGTGTCGGGCAAGACCGTGCTGATGGTCGACGACATGATCAGCACCGCCGGGACGATGTGCGAGGCCGCCAAGCTGCTGCGGGCCCAGGGCGCCGAAGACGTCGTGGTCGCCGCGACGCACGGCGTGCTGGTCGGGCTGGCGATGGAGCGGCTGGCCGAGGCCCCGATCAGCCAGGTGGTCATCACCGACACCATCCCCGCGGGGACCCGTTGCGGCCCGATCGAGGACAAGCTCGTCGAGCTGTCCGTGTCCGAGCTGCTGGGCCAGGCGGTCCACAACATCCACCACAACCGCTCGGTCTCGGGCCTGTTCCGAGACGAAGGTAAACAACTTCCCAACCGTTAACCCCGTAGGACGGGCGTCCCGCCCGTCAGGCAACCCGTAGGACGGGCGTCCCGCCCGTCAATCAAGCGCCGCTTGATATCCCGAAGCATTCCGCGGCGTGGCCGCGGCGACGGGCGAGACGCCCGTCCTACGAAGAACCGCGGCGACGGGCGAGACGCCCGTCCTACGACCCAAACCCCAAGCAAGGAGACACACGATATGGCTGCCAATGACATCCCGACCCTCGAGGGTCAAAAGCGTGAGAAGACCGGTTCGCGATACGCCCGCCGGCTGCGAGCTGACGCCCGCGTCCCCGCCGTGATGTACGGCCACGGCCAGGGCAACGTCGCCTTGTCGCTGCCGATCAAGGCGGTGACGCATCTGTTGCACGAGGGTCAGCAGCTCGCGACCGTCGAGCTGGCAGACCCCGGCGGGGCGGTGGGCGGGCCGTGCCTGATCAAGGACGTGCAGTGGGACCACTTGGGCCGGGACATCGTGCACGTGGACCTGACGCGGGTGGACCTGTCCGAGCAGGTCGAGGTCGAGGTCGAGCTGGTGCTGACCGGCGAGCCCGCAGCGCTGGAGACGCCCGGCGCGGTGCTGGACCACCCGCTGCAGATGCTGCCGATCACGTGCCGCGCCGACTCGATCCCCGAGTCGGTCACCCACGACGTGGGCGAGCTGGAGATCGGCACGGCGGTGACGGTCGCGGACCTGACGCTGCCCGAGGGCGTCCAGGCCGCGGCGGAGCCCGAGACGGTGGTCTGCCAGATCACGATCGTCGCCGAGCTGCCCGAGGAAGACGAGCCCGAGGTCGCCGAGGGTGACGAGCCCGAGGTCATCGGGGCCGACGGTGAAGCCGAAGGCGCCGAGGACGGCGACGGCGACGGTGATGCGAAAGGCGATGAATAACCCGCTTGCCGTTTAGCGGGTGCAGCGCAGCTGCCCCCGTCGGCGGTCTGTCTCGCCCGTCCAAGCGGCGGGCGCGGCTTCGCCGCAGCCGCTAAACGGTGGGTGGCACACCTCGCCGGCTCGGCGGCGATGGGTGTCGGTTGTACTGCGGCGCACGGGCACACATCGGCCTTTGGCCGAGGTGTGGCACGCGGTCGGCAGTGATCGAAGCCGGTTCGGGAACACGTGTGATGCGTCTGATCGTCGGCCTTGGCAACCCGGGCACGCAGTACGCCATGACCCGCCACAACGCGGGGTTCATGGCGCTGGAGACGCTTGCGCAGCGGCACGGCCTGAGCGGCGCGAAAAGCAAGTTCCACGCCGGCGTGATCGACGGTCGGATCGCGGGGCAGAAGGTGCTGCTGATGCAGCCGATGACCTTCATGAACCGCAGCGGCCTGGCGGTCGGGGAGGCGGCGGCGTTCTACAAGGTCCCGCCGGAGCACGTGCTGGTGCTGGTCGACGACGTGGCGCTGCCGCTGGGCTCGGTCCGCCTGCGGGCCGCGGGCTCGGCGGGGGGCCACAACGGCCTGTCGGACATCGAGCGGGCCCTGGGCACGCGCGACTACCCGCGGCTGCGGATCGGCATCGACCCGCCGGGCCGGGTGCCGCAGGTGGACTGGGTTTTGGGGCGGTTCACCAGCGACCAGGCCGACCAACTCGCCCCCGCGCTGGACGCCGCCGCTTCGGCTGCCGAGGCGTGGCTGGTGGACCCGATCGACAAGGTGATGAGCAAGCACAACGGGTGAGGCGGGCCGATCCGACGCTTCGGCTGCGCCTCAGCTGTCGGCTTCCCTGTGGCCTGAAGCCGACAGCTGATCCGCCTGAGGCGGAGAAGCGTCGGATCGGGTGATAGGTTGGTTGCATGCCAAAGCCGGGGCATCAATGGTGGCATTGCACTTGGCACACCCGAGGATCGTGGTTGCACGGCGACCCGCGCGGATTCCGCAGCCGCGACCATCGGCTGCACAGCAACGGCGACTACAAGCGGCCCCCGCCCGAGGGCGAACACGCACGCCTGCATCGTTGGCAGATTGAGCGGTCCAAGCAGGAGATCGTGCTCACGGCGCAGCAGCGGGAGACGGTGGGCCAAGCCGTCTTGGCCAAGCTGACGGAGCAGAACCACGACGTGCTGGTCATCGCGGCTGGGTCGACGCATGTGCACGTGCTCGCCCAGCTGCCCGACGATTGGGACAAGGTGAAGTTGCTGATGGGCCTGTGGAAGCAAGCGTCATCGCACGCGCTGCGCAGCGATCTGCCGGGCCGGGTCTGGTCGGTGGGCGGACCGCCCAAGCGGGTGCGAGATCAGACTCATCAGCGGAAGGTGGTGAAGTACCTCCGCAAGCATGTGGAGGAGGATGCGTGGGTCTGGGACTGGAAGCACGGGGTGCTCCACACGCCGTCGTCGTCTTGATCCGACGCTTCTCCGCCTGAGGCGGATCAGCTGTCGGCTTCCCTGTGGCCTGAAGCCGACAGCTGAGCGGAGCGAAGCGTCGGATGGTTTTGCCGTTGTATGGGTCCGAGAAGCAAAACTTCAGGATTGACGGCCGTCTTTTCGATAACCGTTCAGTGCCCGCTGTGGGGTGGGCTGGCCGGGCCATTGGAGACACGTGATGCCGCTGCCGAAGTTCAAACAGATTCCGGACTTTTTCGACGATCGGTTGCCGACCTTCGCGATCGGCCAGCGGGTGCGTCACAAGACGTACGGCTACCGCGGGATCGTGGTGGACTTCGACGTGACCTGCCACGCCGACGACGAGTGGTACCGCAGCAACAAGACCCAGCCGGACCGGGACCAGCCGTGGTACCACGTGCTGGTGCACAACTCGGCGGGCAACACGTACGCGGCGGAAGAGAGCCTGGTGCCGGACGTGAGCCAGGAGCCGATCGCGCATCCGCTGATCCACGAGTTTTTTGAGGTCCAGGCCGAGGGTTACGATCGGAACGATCTGATCTGGCCGTCGTGGTGAGGGCGGTCGCGACGCCAAAACGTGCGGCGGGATGATCCGACGCTTCGGCTGCGCCTCAGCCGTCGGCTTCTGCTCATCGAAGTGGATCAAG
This sequence comes from uncultured Phycisphaeraceae bacterium, assembly GCA_964625505.1. Lineage (GTDB taxonomy): Bacteria > Planctomycetota > Phycisphaerae > Phycisphaerales > Phycisphaeraceae > CAZVBW01. The sequence goes on along the minus strand of CAZVBW010000004.1, from coordinate 4,399 downwards.
CGGCTTGTGACGCGGCGGTTGCGTGATCGGCGTACTGGCGGGCGATGTCCTGCAGCCAGGTGTTGACGGTCTGGGGGTGGGAGAGGTTGATGAGGTGTTTGCCGCGGGGGACCAGGCGGTCGATGTGGCCTTGGCGGGGGATGAGCCAGTCGTCGGCGCCGTGGATGCGGTGGACGGGGGGGTAGTCGGGGCCGGGGTTGCCGAGGGACCAGTTCTGCATGGCGGCGGTACCCCATCGCAAGACGGGCAGGTTGGCCTGGCGGCTCATTTGGCGGAGCAGGGCGGTGCGGGGGTCGTCCAGGCCGTCGTTCTTGGCGTAGGCCAGGGCGATCCAGGGGGCCAGTCTGCGCAGCACGGCGTCGGGCAGGCGGTGGGCGAGCGGGCGGATGGCGTAGAAGCGGTCGGGCACGGCGTCGCCGCGGAGTTCGCTGGCGATGAGCACCACGGCGCGGGCGGGCAGGTGGCGGGCCAGTTCGGTGGCGACCATCCCGCCGAAGCTCAGGCCGCCGATGAGCAGGGGGGCGTCGTCGGCGGGCCCGCCCCAGCCGTCGTCGCGGGTGATGGCCTGGGTGACCTCGGGCCGGAGCACGTCGGCCCAGCGGGAAGCGTATTCGGCGACGGTCTCGCCGGGCTTGGGATCGAGCCAGTCCGGGGCGATCAGCGCGTCGCCGAAGGCTTCGCGCTGGGGCTCGAAGATGTCGGGCGTCGCGCCGATGCCGGGCACCAGCAGCAGCTTGCCGGGCAGGTTCCACTCGGTTGAGGGCATGGGGGGCATGGTAGTAGGGGGGGTGATGCGGGGGATCCGGGGGGGCTGATCCGACGCTTCGGCTTCGCCTCAGCTGTCGGCTTCTGCTGGGGGGACGGTTGCAGCCTCGCTGCGACCGCTAAACATTCGGAGCGGGACTACCGTATGGGTGTGATGAACTTATCTAAAGCTTGGCGGGTTGTGATGGGTGGGCTGTTCGTATCGTCGGTGATGATGGCGTCAGGCGAGAGTGAGGCTCAGGCGACGCGGCCCGTGGATGCGGGGTACGAGGTGTTGCAGGATCGGCCGGACCGGCTGATCGCGGTGTTGCCCAATCGGATGATCGTGGCGGTGCAGGAGCTGCCCGCGGCGCCGGTGGTTTCGGCACACGTGTGGGTCAAGACCGGCTCGATCTACGAACAGGAGCACGTCGGGGCGGGGCTGTCGCACTTCCTGGAGCACCTGCTTTCGGGCGGGACGACGGCGACGCGGAGCGAGGCCGAGTCCAACGCGATCCTCGGGCGGATTGGGGCCCAGACCAACGCGGCGACGAGCCTGGACACGGTGCGGTACTACATCAACACGACCAGCGAGCACACCGACGCCGCGGTCGACCTGTTGACCGACTGGCTGCGGCACAACGTGGTGCTGCAGAGCGAGTACGAGCGGGAGCAGCAGGTCATCCAAAGCGAGTTCGCGATGGGCCAGGGCGACCCGGGGCGGATCCACTGGAAGCTGACGCAGCAGGTCCGTTACCCGGCCCAGGCGGACCACCCGGCCCGGCACCCGACGATCGGGTACATCGACGAGTTCATGACCGTGAGCCGCGACGAGCTGGAGGGGTTTTACCGGCGGATGTACGTGCCCAACAACATGGTGGCCGTGGTGGTCGGGGATGTGGATCGGCATGAAGTGGTGGGCCAGCTGGCCGAGCTTTGGGGCGACGCGGACACCGGACAGCTGCCGGAGCTGACGATGCCCGCGGAGCTGCCGCTGGAGGCGGTGCGGTCGGCCGAGGCGGTGGCGGACGTGCAGCGGCCGCGGCTTCGGCTGATGTGGCCGGGCGTGCGGCTGGGCAGCGAGCACGATTACGCGCTGGACCTCCTGGCGGTGATTTTGGGTCAGGGCGAGACGAGCCGGCTGGTGCAGCAGCTGCGGGACGAGCAGGGGCGGGTCACGTCGGTGGACGCTTACAACTGGTCGACCCACTGGGGCGAGGGGTACTTCGGGGTCGACGCGGAGGTCGCGGTGCCGGACATGCCGCCGACGGTGCGGATGTCGGCCGAGGCGTGGCGGCGGGACCAGCTGGCCCAGACGCGGCGCGCGGTGCTGCAGCAGGTGCAGCGGATCATCGACCAGCCGGTGAGCGACGGTGAGCTGGAGCGGGCCAAGCGGCGGCTGCTGTCGCGGGTGCTGCTGAGCGACCAGACGGCCCAGGGCGTGGCGGGGCGGTTGGCGCGGGACATCATCGCCAGTGGCGACCCGGACCACACGCTGCGGTGGGTCGAGGCGATTCAAGACCTGACCGCTGAGGACTTGCAGGCCGCGGCGTCGGCGGTGCTGGACCCCGAGCTGTACCTGGAGGCCAACCTGATGCCCCAGCCCGAGGGCCACACCGCCGAAGCGCAGGTCCGGCTGGACCAGCAGCAGCGCGACCCGGACGTGCCGACCACGGCGGTGGACTTGGACAACGCGGGCCTGATCGAGCGGGTGCGGGCGTCGCTGCGGGACGCCGAGGCGCGGGACGCCATCGTGGTGGACGACCCGACGGTGCACACGCTGGACAACGGGCTGCGGGTGGTGATCCAGCGGTCGACGCTGGTGCCGGGGGTGGCGATGCAGGTGTACAGCCTGGGCGGGCTGCTGGCGGAGGAGCCCGGCCGGGAGGGCGAGGTCTTTGCGATGGCGTCGATGCTGGACCGCGGGGCGGGCGAGCTGGATCAGCAGCAGCTGGCCCGGCGGCTGGCCGAGCTGGGCGCGTCGCTCGGGGCCGGCTCGGGCAACAGCACGAGCTACGCCACCGCGACGGCGCTGAGCGAGAACTGGCCGGAGGTGCTGGGCCTGCTGGCGGATGTCGTGCAGCGGCCGGCGCTGGACGCGCAGCAGTGGCAGCGGCTGCAGCCCCGGCTGTTAGCGGCGATCGACCGGCGTGACGACCGCTGGTCCGGAGAGCTGGGCGGGTACTTCCGCCAGGCGTATTACGACGGGCACCCGTGGGCCACCCCGCCGACGGGCCGGGCCCAGGTCGTGGCCGATCTGACGGTCGACGACCTGCAGCGGCGGCACGCCCAGTCGTTCGATCCAACGGGGACGGTGCTCGCGGTGGTGGGCGATGTCGACCCGGCCCAGGTGGTCGAGCAGGTCCAGGCGTTGTTCGGGGACATGGCGGCCGACCGCGGCGAGGTGCTCACCGAGCCGGGGCCGGACGCCGACGGCGGCTGGCTGCCTGCCCAGCCCGAGGCTCCCGAGGCGCGGCTGGTGGTGCACCGCACGGCCAAGCCGGTCGCGGCGGTTCAGGTGGGCCTGGGCCCGGGTGTGGTACGCGACAGCCCGGACTACGCGGGGCTGCAGGTGCTCGCCTCGGTGCTCAGCAGCTTCCCGTCCGGCCGGCTGGAACAGGCGCTGCGGGGCGAGGGCCCGGGGCTGGCTTACGCGGTGCACGGCTATCAGTTCACGGGCATGGCCCAAGGCCACATGGCGGTGATCTGGAACACGACGCCCCAGTCCCTGGAGCAGGCGACGCGGCGGGCGATGCAGGTGCTCCAGCAGGTGCGAGACACGCCGGTGTCCGAGCAGGAACTGGCTCGGGCCAAGGCGGCGGTGCTCACGCGCGAGTTCTTCGGCCAGCAATCCAACGCCGGCCGGGCCACGGGCTACGCGCTGGACCTGCTCTACGGCGTGGGCGAACCGGCCGAGGCCGACGCGGCCTTCCGCGACGCCGTGCAGTCGCTCACCACCCAAGACCTGCAGCGGCTGGCCCGGCAGTACCTGGCGAGCCCGGTCGTCGTGGTGATGAGCAGCGAGCCGGTGGACGAGGCGGCGCTGCGGCATGCGGTGAGCGATGCGGGCTTTGACCTGTCGGCGGCCACCCAGCCCGCGAACCGCTAGCCGCCAGGTTTGCCCCCGCCGGTGACGCACCGGACGCTTCGCCAAGCGGGCCGCTTAATCCCGCGGCTGCGTGTCGCCGGTCTGCACCGTCACCTGCCGGCCCTTTGCCGCGCCGCCGGTGTACCACGTGGCCCCCGCCGAGCGGTGCAGCACCGCCACCGCCGGCGACCAAGTGCCGACAATCTGGCGGGCCCACCACCGCCCCCGCCGATCCTCGGTCAGCCGAAGCGACCACACCCCCCGCAGGTCCAGCCGCTGGGTGCAGACCACGCCCGCCCGCCGCAGCAGTTCTCGCCGGTCCTCGCTCAGCTCCACCGGTCCGTTCAAGGCGTCGCCTTCCGCCCGCACCACGCCCAGCAGCCGCGAGGACCACCCGTCGGCGCGGTAGACCACCTCCAGCTGCGGCGCCCGAGCCGACGAACCCGACGCGGCCGATGCCTCGGTGTCCGGTGCGTCCTCGGCCGGGCCGCGCAGCCACGCCCACCACCGCGCGAGCAGGCCCCGGCGTCGCTCGCCACCGACCCGCAGGCCCTTGACGCCCCGCAG
>CAZVBW010000003.1:101112-101529 GCA_964625505.1 uncultured Phycisphaeraceae bacterium | reverse complement strand
GTGGCCACCACCACCACCCGCTCAGGCCGCCGCAGACGAACCTCGTCCCGCACCGCCCGCGCCGACGCCAGCTGCCCCCGGACGAACCGCACCACGCCACCCACGCTCCGCCGCAGCGGCTCCGCAGGCACCGCCAGCCACGGCAACCCAACCCCCTCACACACCCGCGCGTCCACCTCCCGCCGTGACACCACCAACAGCGGCTCGGCCCGCGGCATCAACGCTTCCAACCGCTGCCACACCGCCACATTCGGATAAATATGCCCCCCCGTCCCCCCACCGGCCAGCACCACCAACACCCCCTCCCCCGCGGTAGAAGCCGACAACCCAGCCGCAGGCGACGCGTCGATTCCCCCCCTCACCCCGCCACCCCCACCCGCGCTTTACTGTTTAGCGGTCGCACCGAAGGTGCACCTT
>CAZVBW010000003.1:92794-101102 GCA_964625505.1 uncultured Phycisphaeraceae bacterium | reverse complement strand
CATCCCCGCCAACAACCCCAACATCCCCGCTGTCAACACCCAACCCGTCCCCCCCGCCGACACCAGCGGCAGCGCGATCCCCTTCGTCGGCACCACCACCGTCACCACCGCGATGTTGATCGCCGCCTGAAGCCCCACCGTCATCAGCACCCCCAGCCCCAGCAGCCGACCCGCCAAATCCTCCCGCTCCCGCACCACGCTCATCCCCACCCACAGCATCACCAGCAGCAGCCCCACCACCGCCGCCGCCCCCGCCAGCCCCAGCTCCTCCGCGAGGATCGGGAAGATGAAGTCCGTCGTGTCCTCCGGCAAAAAATACTTCTGCACCCCGTGGCCCAAACCCGAGCCCCAAGGCCCGCCCTCCGCGAACGCCAGCATCGACTGGATCGGGTGATACCCCGCCCCCCGCGGGTCCGCCCACGGATCGCGAAACGCCGTCAACCGCGCAATCCGGTACGGCTGGGCCATCACCGCCGCCACCACCGCCCCCGCCGCCAACGGCAACAGCAACAGCACCTGCCACAGCCGCGCCCCGCCGGCCACCAGCACCACCACCGCCACCACCCCGATCAGCGCCGCCGTCCCCAGGTCGTCCAGCACGATCAGCCCGCACGCCACCGCCATCACCGCCAGCGCCGGCCCAAGCCCCCGCCCGAACCGCCGCATCTGCTCGCCCCGCCAACCGCACCACCACGCTGCCCCCAGCACCATCGCCCACTTCACCGCCTCACTGGGCTGAAACGTCACCGGCCCGACCTTCAACCACCGCCGTGCCCCGTTCACCTCGTGCACCCAAGGCCCCGCCTGCGTCAACACCACCAGCCCCAAAGCTCCCACCACCAACCAGGGCACCGGGCTCTTCCACCCCGGCCGGAGCAGTCGGCCCACATCGATCCGCGACCCCGCCCACAGCGCCAGCACCGCCAGCCCCGCGTAGGCCGTGTGCCGATTCACCGCCGGCTCAAACACCGCCCGCCAACCCGTCGGCCCGCTGTCCATTGCCCCCGCACCGACCCCCGCCGCCGGGTCCGCCCCCGCCGAGTGCACCATCACCAACCCCAGGCCCAGCAGCCCAAGGACGCACATCTGCACCACATGCCCGTAACGCACCATCACTGACAGCAGTTATCGGCCATCGGCTCCCCCAGCCGCCCATCCTGTGGTCCCCACGCCACATCTACCCCCGACCCGCAGATCCCGCACACCCCCTTCTCGGACCCTCGACAATCGCCAAACCGCTGACATACCGACACTTACGGCTATCCTCGGCTTATCGGCGTCTACTGCTGGACCGCGCTCAAGTCCCGGTGCTATAACCAAGTGACCCCTGCACCACCTCCCGCACCACCGAATGACCGCCATGGATGAGACCCAGTTCCAGCACAAGCTCGCCGACCTGATGAGCGAGATCAGCACCCTGCCCGAAGCCGAGCGCGACAAGCTCAACCAGCTCGCCCAGCAGACCCAGCACCGCCACGCTCAGATGCGAAAGGCCGTCGGCGACCTGCAGGAGTCGCTGGACCACCTCCGCCTGACCGTCAAGTACCTGGTCTTCGACCTCGAAGCCACCCGCCGTGAAAACGCCTACCTCCGCGAGATGATCGAGCAGCAGCAGGCCGAAGACACCGACGACGGCCACGAACACGCCTGAGCCCATATCCGGGGGCGGGAAGCCGACAGCTGAGACCGCCGCAGGCGGACGAAGCGTCGGATCAACCAGCTACCCCCCCCCGGGTCGCCGATCAGACCCGATCCAGAGCCCGCCACGCCCACCCGCGTCGCGGGCTTTATTCTCGAACAATGGTTGCCCCGTCGCCAGATTTAACCTCACAAGCAGCCATCCGCTGGATACGCCGCTTCCGCTCGATTGCCGCCGCGTTGTTGCTCGTCGTCTACGCGTGGGTCGTCTGCTACGCCGGTGAGTGGTGGCATCGGCCGTTGCCCGATGCGTTGCTGTGGGTCCTTCTCGGAGTTGCAGGGGCGATCCTCGTGCTGCAAAGCTTCGTGATGCTGCGGTACTTTGGAATCTTCCAAACTCTTGCGTAGGCGGGGTTGCTGCTGGTGCTCACCCCGATCTTCTTCGTGGGGCCACTGCTCGTTCCGAGTCTCGTGATCGACCACGTCCGCCGACTTTATCCGGAAGCTTTGGAGCCGCACACATACGGACGACGATCGCGAATATCGCTCCATCCGGATGAACGGATACACTAGCCTGATGAGCACCTTCGTCAAACAACTCGCCCGCCGTCGGCTTGTCCTGGACGGGGCCATGGGCACGTCGCTGCAAAAGCTCGACCTGGACCTCGAAGCGGACTACTGGGGCAAGGAGAACTGCTCGGAGGTGCTGGTGCTCAGCCGGCCGGACGTGCTGCAGACGATCCACGGCGAGTTTCTCGCCGCCGGGGCGGACGCGGTCGAGACCGACACGTTCGGCGGGATGACGCACGTGCTGGCCGAGTTCGATTTGCAGGACCGCTGCCGGGAGCTGAATCGCAAGGCCTGCGAGATCGCCCGGGCCGCCTGCGATGAGCACGCCACGCCCGACCGGCCGCGGTTCGTGGTCGGCTCCATCGGCCCGGGCACGAAGCTCATCTCGCTTCAGCAGATCGACTGGGACACCCTCTACGACAGCTACGCCGAGCAGGCCCACGGGCTGCTCGATGGCGGGGCCGACGTGCTGCTCATCGAGACCGCGCAGGACGTCCTGCACGTCAAGTGCGTCATCAATGCGATCACCGACGTCATGGCCGAGCGCGGCCTGCGGTCCGCGATGCCCCGTAGGACGGGCGTCTCGCCCGTCATCGAGTCGCCGGTGACCGACGACGGGCGGGACGCCCGTCCTACGAAAGAAGGCCCGCCCATCATGGTGCAGGTCACCATCGAGCAGTTCGGCACGACGCTCACCGGCAGCGAGATCGCGGCCGTGGCGACGTCGCTGGAGGGCTACCCGATCCTCTCGCTGGGGCTCAACTGCGCGACCGGGCCACGCGACATGACCGAGCACGTCAAGTGGCTCGGTCGAAACTGGCCCCGCCACGTCAGCGTCCTGCCCAACGCCGGGCTGCCCACGCTCGTCGAGGGCCAGACCGTCTACCCGCTCGGGCCCGGACCGTTCGCCGACGTCATGGCCGAACTGACCGAGAAGCACGACCTGAGCATCGTCGGCGGGTGCTGCGGCACGACCCCCGAACACATCGCGGCACTACATGATCGCCTGGAGAAAGACGGCCTTCTGGACCAGCCCGCAAAACGCGATGTTCCCCCACTGGTTCCTGGCGTCAGCTCCCTGTTCTCGGCGGTCGAGCTGCGGCAGGACGCGTCGCTGCTGAACGTCGGCGAACGCTGCAACGCCTCGGGGTCGCGGAAGTTCAAGCGGCTGCTGGAGAAAGAAGACTGGGACGCCATCGTCTCGCTGGGCCGGGACCAGATGAAAGAGGGCAGCCACGTCCTGGACGTCAATGTCGATTACGCCGGCCGGGATAACGCGGCCGACATGCGGACGATCACGCAGAAGCTGGTCCGTCAGGTCAACGCGCCGCTGATGCTCGACTCGACCCAGATCGCGACCATCGAAGCGGGCCTGCAGCAGTCGGCGGGCAAGTGCCTGATCAACTCCGCCAATTTCGAAGACGGCGAGGAGAAGTTCGCCCAGATGTGCCAGCTCGCCAAGCGGTACCACGCCGCGCTGGTGCTGGGCACGATCGACGAGGACCCCGAGGAGGCGATGGCCCGCACCGCCGACCGCAAGCTGGCGATCGCCCAGCGGCTGGTGAAGACGGCGACCGAGCAACACGGCCTGGCGGTAAGCGACCTGATGATCGACCCGCTGGTGCTGCCGATCAGCACCGGGATGGACAAGGACCGCCGGTCCGCGCTGGAGACGATCGAGGGTACGCGGCGGATCGCCGGAGCGATGCCGGAGGTGCAGCTGACGTGCGGCCTGTCCAACGTGTCGTTCGGCCTCAAGCCCGCGGCCAGGCAGGTGCTCAACAGCGCGTTCCTGCACGAGCTCCGCGAGGCTGGGATGACCTCGGCGATCATCCACGTCAGCAAGATCCTGCCCAAGAACCGCATCGATGATCAGCAGTGGGACGCCGCGCTGGACCTGATCTACAACCGCTGGCGAGACGAAGGCGACGAGACCAAGCTCGCCGATGGCAGCACGACCCGCGACCCGCTGCAGATCTTCATCGACCTGTTCCCGGGCGACGCGAAGGCGCAGACCACCAAGGTCGACCTCCGCGAGCTGCCGCTGGATGAGCGGCTCCGCAAGCACATCATCGACGGCGAGAAGAAGCACCTGGACGCGACCCTTGACCAAGCCCTGCCGATCTACGGCCCGCTGGCGATTATCAACGACCACCTGCTGGACGGCATGAAGACCGTCGGCGAGCTGTTCGGCAGCGGGCAGATGCAGCTGCCGTTCGTGCTCCAGTCCGCCGAGGTGATGAAGACCGCCGTGGCTCACCTCGAGCCGCACATGGAGAAGGTGTCCGGGGGCGACGGCTCGGGCAAGGGCTCGATCGTTCTGGCCACGGTCAAGGGCGACGTCCACGACATTGGCAAGAACCTGGTCGACATCATCCTGACCAACAACGGCTACACGGTGCACAATATCGGCATCAAGCAGCCGATCAACCAGATCGTTGCCAAGTGGCGGGAGACCGACGCCGACGCGATCGGCCTGTCGGGCCTGCTGGTCAAGAGCGTCAACGTCATGGAGGAAAACCTCCGCGAGCTGAACACGCAGGGCATCGACGTGCCCGTGCTGCTGGGCGGCGCTGCACTGGCCCGCGAGTACTGCGAGGGCTACCTGCGGGGTATCTACGACGGCCGGGTCTACCACGGGCAGGACGCCTTCGAGGGCCTGCGGATCATGGACGTGCTCAAGAGCGACACGCCGGGCGTGCTCGACGAAGAGATCGAGGCGCGGATGCTCGAGCGGGACCGCAAGCAGGGCAAGATCGATGAGTTGAAGCAGCGCGGTGAAGCGCGGAAGGCGGAAGAGTCAATCGCAGATTTCGCAGATGACGCAGATGCGGATGGGCGGGTTGCAACCGTCGTGCGGAGTGGGGTGCGGACGGATGTGGATGTGCCTGAGCCGCCGTTCTGGGGGGATCGGGTGGTGGAGGATATTTCGATCCAGCAGATCTATCCCTTCGTCAACACGTCGGCGCTCTATCAGACGCAGTGGCAATTCACGCGGGGCAACAAGCCGAACAAGGAGTACAAGCGGCAGATCGCCGAGGAGATCGAGCCGCTGTTCGAGAAGCTCAAGACGCAGCTGGCCGAGGAAGGCGTGGTGCGGCCGAAGGTGGTCTACGGGTACTGGCCGTGCAACAGTGACGGTGACGATCTGGTCGTCTATGACGCTCAGGACCACGACCGCGAGGTGCAGCGGTTCGCCTTCCCGCGGCAGAGCGGGCGGAAGCACCTGTGCATCAGCGACTTCTTCCGACCGGTGGGCGAGGGCAAGGATGTGCTCGGGCTGCAGTGCGTGACCGTCGGCGACGAGGTGTCCAAGTACGCGAAGAAGTTGTTCGACGGCAACGACTACGCGCAGTACCTCTACATCCACGGCATGGGCGTCGAGGCGGCGGAGGCGCTGGCGGAGATGTGGCACAAGCGGATGCGGCAGGAGATGGGCATCGACGCGGACGATTCGCCGAAGATCCGGCAGCTGTTCACGCAGAAGTACCGCGGCAGCCGGTACAGCTTTGGGTACCCGGCATGCCCGGACATGTCGGACCAGGAGAAACTGTTCGCCCTGCTCAAGCCTGAGCGGATCGGCTGCGAACTGACCGAGAACTGGCAGATCGACCCGGAGCAGAGCACCTCGGCGATCGTGGTGCATCACCCGCAGGCGAAGTATTTCAATGTGTAACGGAGCAGCCGACGGGGGTTGGTGACGGGGGAACTCGGGGGGTGGGAATCCGGGGTCACAGACCCCGGCTCGCGGGCGAGAGTCCGGCCCAGGCGCCGGCGATGCTGGGGGCGGTGCTGCCGGTGACTTGCGGCAGGGTGATGGGGATGCCGTCGAGGGAAAGTGCGCCAAGCACGGCGAACGCGGCGGCCTCGCGGACGGTGGCGGGGATACCGAGCTTGTCGCTGATGACGAGGTTTGGAAGCCGATCCCGTAACGCGGCGACGAGGGCGAGGTTGCGGGCGCCGCCGCCTGCGACAATCGTTCGACAACCCGATCCGCCGTGCGGGTCACCGTTGTCCGCCTTGATCTGCCGGGCGACATGCCCGGCGATGGCGACCACCGCGCTAGCCAACCAGTCCGCGGGGGCTTCCTCGCCGAGGGTCGTGGTGCGGACTTGGTCCGGCGAGAACTGTTCGCGACCCAATGAGCCCGCCACGGTCTGCGGAGCCACCCACGAACTGATCACGTCCACGATGGCGGGATTGGCTTGGCCGCTCAAGGCGATGTCGCCGCCGCGGTCGAAGGGCTCGTTAAACAGCAGCTGCGACAGGTCGTCGAGCAGCATGTTGCAGATGCCCACGTCCCGGGCCTCGATGGTCGCCGGATTGGATGCACTTACGGCGGGGTAGCTGGTGATGTTGCACACGCCGCCGAGGTTGACCACGACGGTCGGGGTGTCCGCGCCGTAGAGGATGGGGTCGGCGATGGGGGTGATCGGGGCACCCTGGCCGCCGGCGACGAGATCGGCCTGGCGGAGGTCGTAGCCGACTGGGCGGCCGAGGCGGTGGACCAGGGGCCAGGGGTCGAACAGCTGCCAGCTCACGAGCTGTCCGCGGTCGGTGTGCGGGTCGTGGTGGATGGTTTGGCCGTGGGCGATGACGGCGGTGACGGTGTCGGGTCTTGTGTCGGCGGCGGCGAGCAGGTCGGCGACCGTGTCGGCGTGGAGCTCGCCGAGCGAGCGGGCGGCGCGGTTGAAGTCGGCGGCGGGGGCGGGGCGGCTATCGGCGAGGGGGCGGAGGGTGTCGGCGAGGTTGCCGAGGGGTGCGGCGTGGTGGTGGAGCAGGTCGGCGGTCATCGCCAAGCCGCGGCCGGTGATGCGGACCAGGGCGACGTCGAGGCCGTCGAGGGAGGTGCCGGTCATGCAGCCGACGAGGAGGCGGGTGCTTGGGATATCAGACGCTTCGCTTCGCTCAGCGTCGGCTTCGGGGCGGGGGGTGGGCATCACGCGTTTTGGGCCAGCTCGATGCTGCGGTCGCGGGCGGCGGTGATGGCGTCGCGGATGGCTTGCGAGACGTCGGCGGCGTCGAGGTGTTCGCAGGCGGCCTGGGTGGTGCCGCCGGGGCTGGTGACTTTGCGGCGGAGCTCGGCGGCGCCGTCCGGGGACTGGGCAAGCAGGGCGGCGGCACCGAGGAGGGTCTGGCGGACCAGCAGCTCGGCGTGGTCGGCGAGGCCCAGGTCGATGGCGGCCTGCTGCATGGCCTCGGCGAGGTAGAATAGGTACGCCGGGCCAGAACCCGACACGGCGGTGACGGCGTCGAGCTGAGATTCATTGACGCGGACGGCGCGGCCGCCGGCTTCGAACATGCGGAACGCCAAGTCATCGTCGCCGGGTTGCGCGTGCGGGCCCAGGGCAAGTGCGGCCATGCCCTGGCCGACGAGGACGGGGGTGTTGGGCATCACGCGGACGACCCGGAGCGGACGGCCGGCCAAGTCGCAGATCGACCGACCGGTTTTGCCGGCGAGGATCGAGATGACCACCTGGTCGTCGCGGACCCCGCCGAGCAGGTCGGCCAAGTCCGGTAGCGTCTGCGGCTTGACGGCGAGCATGACTTGGGCGGCGTCGCGGACCACGCCTTCGGCGGCGTCGGTCGTGCGGATTTGGAGCTGCTCGAACACCTCGCGGCGGGCGGGCAGGGGGTCGTGGATCAGCAGCTGGTCGGGGCTGAGCACGCCGGAGTCGAGGGCGGCGCGGACGATGGCTTCGGCCATATTGCCGCCGCCGATGAAGCCGAGGGTTGCCTGCATGGTGATCACGATACTGCTGGGATGCGTTGGCGTTCCGGGTGCGCAAGACAAAGCCCGCGCCGGAGCGCGGGCCTTGGGTGGGGGACCGAATCTGTCAGCGGCCAGCGTCAGCGACGGCGGCGGAGGCCGGCGAGGCCGAGCATCACGACGCCCATCGCGGCCGCGGCCGGCGTGGGGATGACCTGCGGGGTGTCGCTGTCGTCATCGCCAGCGAAGTCACCTTCGCCACCCTCGACCGGATTGGCCTCGGGCTCATCCGGATCGTTGGGCGTGAGTTCAACCAGCGGCGGGGCTTCCTCTCCCTCGGGCTGCTCCTCTTCCTGAGGCTGCTCGGGCTGCTCCTCTTCCTGAGGCTGC
>CAZVBW010000003.1:58670-92694 GCA_964625505.1 uncultured Phycisphaeraceae bacterium | reverse complement strand
TTCCTGGGGCTGCTCGGGCTGCTCTTCTTCCTGGGGCTGCTCGGGCTGCTCGTCTTCCTGGGGCTGTTCGGGCTCCTGAGGTTCATCGACCGGGTCGAGGACGTTCAGGGCCAAGAGGGCTTCGTACCACCGGTCGGCCATTTTCTGCTCGCCGGACGCGTCGGGGTGGATGCCGTCGTAGGTGTCGCTGCTGGCGTTGAAGCCGCTGTGCTGGTCGACGACCTTGACGCGGGAGCCGCTGGTGTTCAGCTCGGCGGCGAGCTGGTCGATCTCGGCATTGAAGTCGTCGATCGCGGCGTTGCGGGCGGCGGTGCGGGCGGCGTTGTCTTGGGTGCTGGAGGTCGGGATCAGCTTGGCGAGCAGGATGTCGACGTTGCTGTTGTCTCCGCGAAGGATGTCGATGGTGTCCCGCACCTCGTTGATGGTGCTGCTGACGCTTTGCTCGCGGAACAGGTCGTTGGTGCCCAGGTGGATCAGGGCCACGTCGGCGGTGTAGCTGTTGGTCCAGCCGTTCAGGTTGCCCGAGCCACGGCCGTCGCCTTGACGCTCGGAGGGGGCACCGCCGTTGATCCAGCCAGTCTCCCAGCCCCAGTGGCCTTCGTGGTCCGTGTCGAAGGATTCACCCTGGTAGGTCGGGTAGCTCGGGGTGCCCTCGTAGTTACCGCTGAGCGAACCGACGAAGTCGAAGTCGTAGCCGCCGTCGACGAGGTTCTGCCACAGCGGGTAGCGGTAGGACTGCGTGCTGCCGTTGCCCTGGGTGATCGAGTCTCCCAGCGGCAGGATGGTGGTGGGGCCGGCGAGGCTGGCGGGGGCCACGCCAATGAGCACGGCGAGTGCGACGCCCCGCAGCGCGCAGGATGAGGTCGGTCGGAACTGGGGAACGATCATGCTTTCTCTCTCCTATGGGGTCCAGCCAATCCGGGGTGGACGCTGGTCACCGCGGGGGCCGCGGCGGAAGCTGCTGCTGCAGCCGCGGGAAGGTTAACAGCGTTCACTCGTCGCGCCAACCCCCAAATTCCAAGCAATTGCACCCGTCACTCGGAAAGTTCGGCCGCGGGTAAGCTGTCGGTTGCTTGTCGGCAGCGGCTGACAAGCTGTTTTGCAGCCGCTACCCCGCTCGGGTGCCGCTGGATCGCACGGCTCGGTCCGCCTGAGGCGGATCGGTGAGGCGGCGACAACCCTTGACGAGCTGCGCGGACTGCGTTTAGCAGCACCACCCCCGCGAGCATCGCGAAACTGCTTCTCAGCGACGCCGACGGGCGATCAAGCCTGCGAGCATCATCAGGCCCATGCCCACCGCGGCGGGCTGGGGAATCACGGCGGGCCCGGTGACCACACCGCCGCCGCCACCCGAGCCGGCCGAGCCGCCGGTGGACCCGCCACCCGCGGCCGTGTCGCCGTCACTGGGCGCGGCACTGCCGCCGGTGTCGCCACCGGCGTCGGCGTCCGGGTCCACTTCGACCAGTGGGCCGGTGGTGTCGCCGTCGGAATCGCCGGCATCGGGCGCATCGGTGTCACCGGGTTCCGGGTCCGAATCAATGGCCGGTTCATCGACGACAGGGGTCGGGCTCGCGTCACCGTCGGACGCATCGCCGAAGCGGATCCGCTCGACGAAGGCGATGTCGGGCGTCGCCTCGTCCGCGTTGTTGGGTCGATCGCCTTGGAAGCTCATCTGCCCGAATCGGCCGTCGGGTTCCGGCTCGCCGACCGGGTCGAAGCTGGCCACGTCGAGGATGCCCAGGTCGGCGACGGGGTCGACGAGGGTCTCGCGGACGGCGAAGCCGGCCTCGGCGGCGGTGGCCAAGCCCAGGCCCAGGCCTGCGGTGGCGAGGGCGGCGAGGCAGCGGAACGAGCGATGATGGGGGGTGCGTTGCATGGGAGGTTCTCCACGGATTCGACCGGCGCAACCCGCAAGAGCGGCGCAACCGACACCCCATATCTTATCGGCGGCTGAAGAAGATCCAAGACTTTCTTGACCGCCGGTAGGCCCGAAGGCCCAACCGGCGTCCGATAAGCCGATCCGCTTAACCGCTGCCCTCACCGGGCGTTGGCGTAGTTCTCGGCGACCTGCGACCAGTTCACCACGTTCCAAAACGCGGCGATGTAGTCCGGCCGCTTGTTCTGGTAGTTGAGGTAGTAGGCGTGTTCCCAGACGTCCAGGCCCAGGATCGGGCGGTGGCCCTTGCCGTGGCCGCCGAAGCCCTCGGGCATGAAGGTGACGTCCTGATTCGCGGTCGAGGTCACGTGCAGGCCGTGCTCGGGGCTGACGCACAGCCAGGCCCAGCCCGAGCCGAAGCGGCTGGCCGCGGCGTCGGCGAACTTGTCCTTGAATGCGTCGAACGAGCCGAACGCCGAGTCGATCGCCGAGGCCAAATCGCCCTCGGGGCTGCCCCCAGCACCCGGGCCCAGCGCGGGCCAGAACAGGCTGTGGTTGTAGTAGCCGCCGCCGTTGTTGCGGACCGCGGTCTGCTTGTCGGCGGGCAGCTGGTCGAGATTTTCCAGGATCTCGATGATCGGCTTATCGGCCCAGTCCGTGCCCTCCAGGGCGGCGTTGAGCTTGGAGGTATAGCCCCCGTGGTGCTTATCGTGGTGGATCGTCATCGTCCGCGCATCGATGTGCGGCTCGAGGGCGTCGGCGGCGTAAGGCAGGTCGGGCAGTTCGAAAGCCATGGTGGGTCTCCTTTGCAGAGCGTTGGGGTTCGGTGTGGCACCCGGCGCGGACGCGCCGGGCGGCGAGACCATTTTAGAACCCCCGTTTAAGCATCCTTTTAAGGCGCATCCCCCGCGGCAAGCGGCTCATCGGGTGCGGCCTCGTCCAGCGGCCGCTGCAGCAGGTGCAGCGCCTGCGAGCCGTACGTGACACTGGCGAGGTCCAGCCCCGCCGGCGCCTGGAGCTCCAAGCCCGTCGGGGCCCGCCAGACGATCACCCCGCCGGGCTCCAGCACCCCAATCAGGCCCTGGGCCAGCCGCAGCAGCTGCTGCCGGCCCGCGTCGTCCTCGGACATGGCGTACGGCGGGTCGAGCGTGATCAGCCGCAGCGACGCGGGCTCGAGGGTCTGCGGCCAGACCGGCGAAAACGCCGAGCCCACCACCACCCGGCCGCGATCCGAGAGTTCCAACTCGTCGAGGTTCTGCTGAAGCAGGCGGGCGGCCTTGCGGTCCTGCTCGACGAAGAGGCAGTGGGCCGCGCCCCGCGAGAGGCACTCGATGCCCAGCGAGCCGGTGCCTGAGAAGATGTCCGCGACCCGCCAGGGCTCGCCGGGCCGTTCCTCGGCGAGCAGGCCCAGCGACGTCAGACGGTTGAACAGGTTTTCCTTGACCCGGTCGGTGATCGGCCGGGTGGTTTCGTCGCCGGGCGGGCTCAGCAGCGGCCGGCTGCGGTGGGTGCCTGCAATAATCCGCATGGGCCTAGCCTACGGCTTGAACCGACTTATGACCCGGCGGCGACGTACGCCCGGCACGCGATGCTTTAGACTCAAGGTCGCATGCGGACCGATCATTTGGTTATGAGACCCACACGGCCTGCTCTGCCTGTCGCGTTCGGACCCCACCGGCTGTACCTGGCGGCAATGGCTGTGCTGCTGTGCGGCCTGCTGAGCGGTTGCGAAACCGGCGACGCCTTCCAGGGCGTGGTGGAGCGGTTCGACCCGGTCTCCCCGCAGGAGGCCGCCCTGATGGCGTTCGACCCCCACGACGCGGACAACCGCCGACGGGCGATCGCGCTGTTCAGCCAGGCGGAGTACGGCGGTGAGGAGGTCTACGTCGATGGCGTGTACCGGCTGCACCTGACCGACGAGGATGCCACGGTCGTCGCCGCGGCCCTGGCGGCGCTGGGCCGGCACGGCTCGCCGGGCGACGGCGCGGCCATCGCGAGGTTGCTCACCCATGACGAACCGATCGTTCGATGGGAAGCCGCCCGGGCGTTGCAGCGGATCCACCACCCCCCCGCCGCGTCGGCCCTGGTCCGGGCGACCCGCTACCCGCGGGTCGAGACACTCACGCCGGCCCAGATTGCCCAGCGAATCAGCCAGGGCCAGGTCCAGCCCGACGGCGAGGAGGACCCGGATGTGCGGCAGGCGGCCGCTTTGGCGCTTGGGCAGTACCGCCAGCCGATGGTGGTCGACGCGTTGATCGCCGCCCTTCAGGACCCGAGTTACAGCGTGGTCCACGCCGCGATGCAGTCGCTGCAGACGCTGACCGGTCAATCGCTGGGGGACGATCCGGTGACGTGGCAGGCATGGGTCGCTCAAAACCCCCGACAGCTCTTCGCCGATGGCGGCCGGTACACCTACCAGCCGTGGGTCAAACCGCCCGGGCTGTTGAACCGCCTGGCGTTCTGGCAGGACGAGGTGCCGACGCCCGAGGCGACGCCGCGTGGTCTGGTCCGCAGTGACTGAAGCGTGATCCCGACCCAGAAGGGTGGACGCCAGTTCAATATCAGGGAGATTTCGGTGATTTTCCCGGATTAACCATTGTTCGTGGGTGTGAACATGGGTAAACTGCAGAAGATCGGTTCCGGCGGCCGATGCCAAATCTACCTTCCTACGCTTTCTCCCCTCCGCCCCGTTGCCTCTTAGAGGCAGCGGGGTTTTTCCTTCGGTGAGCCGCTTCCAAGGGCACGCCACTGCCGCTTGCCCGGGTTCGAGCTCACGGTCAGCGACGCGAGCGGAGCCGGGGTTGGACGCGGTACCGGCGATCAGTGAGTCGTTGAGCCGTCAGATCAGGGGATGAGTTCACGCCGCCAAGTTCCTGTGACCGGCTGCAGCTGCAGCGTCACCGGGTCGACTTGCAGCCGGATCGACGCCCGCTGGACCGCGTCACCGGCGTGGCCCTCGGCGGTAAGCAGGGCCTGATCGGTCGTGGAGTCGGTGAGGCTGTCATCGCCGGGATCGGTTACCAGGAAGCGGACCTGGCCGCCGGGGACATCCTCCAACGCGGTCCAGTGCCCGCCCGAGTGCGTGCTCCGCCAATTGGCGTCGTCGGCCAGCCGTTGCAGGCCAAGCTCCAGCCCGGCGGACGCGAGCAGGCTCGCCTGGTCGGTCTGGGTGTGCAGCCAGGTGGACCGGATCGCGGAGCGCGATGCCAACAGCCCGCCGACGCCGAGCACGACGGTGAGCATCATGGCCCCGAGCGTCGCCAGGTAGATCGAGCCGCGTCGGCGGGATGCGTTGAGCGTTGCAGTGGGTCGCATCACGGCACGGCCTCCAGGGCGGTTGGCCAGGCGGCAACCCGCACCGTGTGTACCCGGGCCACAACCCGGTCACCGCGACGCACCTCCACCGTCAGCTGCTTGTGGTCGGTGGCCACCGCCGACGCCGCGGTCAGGTCGGCGGTCTGGAGAAAGCTCACCGCCACGTGACGGGTGTAGCTCAAGCCCCCGGCGGTCTGCGTATCGCTGAAGCCGTCGGCGTCATCGACATCGTCCCAGCTGGCCCGGTCCGACGTCGTCTCGCCGCTGTCGGTGCCGATCACCGATGACGCGGTCTGGGGGTCCGCGAACGACAGCCCGGCCAGCTCTTGGGCCAGACCCGCCGCTAATGCATGGCCCACTTGGCGGTCAGTATTCAAGACGCGTGCCCGGCTGACGCTGCTGACGGTGGTCATCGCCCCGCTGGCGAGGATGCTCAGCAGCGCCACCGAGACCACCGACTCGATCAGGCTGATGCCGGCACAACGTGGTGGAGGGGTTCGCTGTGGCGTCACGGGTCGACCCCCGCGATGACGATGAGCCGATCCACCGTGCCGTCGCCGTAGAGCTCGATGCCGCTGTCGGACAGGTCGCCGCTGCGGGTGTAGGACAGCGGCCCGATCCACTGGCCGTTGACCTCGATGGCCAACAGCCGGGCGTCCGGGTCGTCGATCACCCGCAGCCGGCAGTTGCCCGGCGGCAGGTCTGGCACGGTGTGCTGCAGGCTCCGTGAACTCAGCGAGTCACGCAGATAGACCCCCAGCGTCTGCGTATGGCCCGGCTGTCGCTCCAGCTCGAGGTCCAGCTCGGCGACGGTGATCCCCGACCGCAGGTTCACCCGCAACCCGGCCAGCCCCTCGGCGGGGACCGGATCATGAAGGTCGGCCACGACCTCCATCGGGCCCGACCACGTGCTCAGCCCGCCGACCGCGAGCCGCTGGTCGGCGGACCACGAGCCGCCGAGCAGCCCGTTGATGACCCCGCCGGCGACGAGGTCCGCGTCCTCGATTCCATCACCGTTGCGATCCAGCTGGGTCGGGTCGTTCTCGAAGTCCAGGTAGTGCCACTGATGCGTCTGCGGAGCCGGCGTGTTGTGCAACCGGACGTGGCGGTCGAGGGTCGCGCCCGACGCCGTCCGCAGCCGCAGCGTGAGCCCGGTGGGCATCGCCCAGGAGACGGTGTGTGCGGTCGCCGAGAGCACCTCCCGGCCGCTGATGATGTGGCGATACTCGCTGTTGACGGTCGCGCTGTAGCTGCCGCCGGCGCTGCCAACCAGTCGATCACGGCCGTCTGCGCTGGTGTGTTCGTACTGCAGGTAGGTCCGGCCGCCGAGGCTGGAGGGCGGGACACTCGCGCCGTCGGGGCCGTCACTGGAGCGGCTGACGACGAACGCCATCTGCTCGTCGCCGTCGAAACCGACGCCGCCCTCAAAGGTGAAGTCGTACCAATCGTATGAGCCGCCGAGGACGGCCGTGTCGAGCCAGGCGCTGTCGAGCACCGGCCCGGTCGGCTCCGACGAGCTGTCGACGGCGTACAGGTCCACCCGCACCCAGCCGCCCGAACCGCTCTTCTGGTTCAGCCGCAGCTGCACCGACGTGACGACGTAACGGTCCTCGGAGCCTCCAGGCACGTTCACAGCCTGCCCCGCCGTCGTGCTGCTGGTGATCTCGAACGCCGATGCGCTGTCGGTCACCGTCTGGGTCAGCACGTGTTCGCTGCCGAGTGTTTCGGTTTCCGGGTAGGCCACCGTCCGTGTCGTGTTCTGCCAATCAAGCGAGAGCGACGCCACCTGATCCAAGACTTGCTCGGCGGTCCCGTCGTTGAGCTGACGCATCAACCCGCCACCGCTGGACCATGTCCACGTGACGCGCTCGGCCTCGCCGTCACCGTCGCGATCCGGCACGACCAGCCAGAGGCGGTTCGGCTCATCGGTCCGGACCCGCACCGCCCCCCGCAGGTCCTGCGCCATGCGGCTGAGCGCCCCGGCCGCTCGAGTGATCTGCACCGACGGGTCGTTGCTGGAGGGCACCGCCCGGCTGGCCAGGCCCAGGATGGCCCCGATGCTCGCCAGCAGCATCGAGCTGACCGCCAGGCCCATGACCAGTTCCATGAGGGTCATGCCAAGTCGGCGTGATGTGCGATGCATGACTCGGCTCATGGCTGCACCACCACCCCGGACGGGCTGAGTACGCGGACGATCGCGGTGTGCCGCCCGGCCGCGAGAACGATCTCGGTCTGTGCGGCGGCTTGGCCGAAGCCGTCGAAGGTGACGTCCATCGGGCCGGTGACCTTTGCAATTTCGACGCGGTGCGGCGAGGCGGCCAGGCTGACCTGGGATTGGTCGTCGGAGCGTCGGACGGCGAGGTGGTCCGGCCGGGTGTACGCGTGGTCGGCGGTCGACAGGGAGACCGACTGGCTGGTACTGGTGCCCACGGCGAGGTCGCGGGTCAGGCGCAGGTCCTGTTCGAGCCGGTCGGCGGCGGTGGCGACACGTTGCGCCAGGACCACATCGGCCACCCGTGGTGCGGCGAGCCCGGCAACGGTGCCCAGGATCGCCAGGACCATGACCAGCTCCAGCAGCGAAAAGCCCCGGCGGCGGACCGGCCGGGGCTGCGTGTGCTGTGACGCGACGCGTCGCATAGCGACCTCCCGTGACCCGGCGACCGGCCGGCGTCTTGGGCTAAGCGGGATCAATACGTGTTGTAGGCCACGCCGGCGTCATCGACTTCGGCGTCGGTGGTGTTGGCCAGCACCTGCCCCGTGGTTGCGTTGTAGTACCAGCCGGCGGTTGCCACCGACACGGCCGGGGGCGTCGCGGTGAAGTCGTCGCGGCCCTGATTGGTGCCGACCGGCAGCGGCGGGATGGTGCGGACGTACGGGCCGTACACGTGCGTCGAGTCGGACGTGCTGGACACGTCGCCGCTGATGTCGGTGTACGTGGTCAACGCCCCCGCCACGTCGTCGATCGCCGGGTAGTCACCCAGGTGTTCGGTGGCGTACAGGTCCAAAGCATTGCGGAGCACGGCGAGGTTGGCCGCGACGGCTGAGTTGGCCGCACCCTTGGCACCACGGCTCATCCGCGGCACGGCGATGGCGGCGATGATCCCGATGATCACGACGACGATGACCAGCTCGATCAGGCTGAAGCCGCGGCGGCTGATCTGACGGTGAGGTTCCCGATTCATGTTCGATTCTCCCTGGGGCAAAGTTTTCCCACCCTCGACTTGCATCGGCGTGGAGCAGATGCAACTTGATGTGTCTTGACGCTGCGGGCGACTTGTGACTGGAGCGAGTGCCGGTCGTAACGATCAGCGAGTTGGGGCCACACGCAGGCGCACGGCCTGGCCCTGGTGCTGCGATGGCACGAACATCGCCGTGCCAGGTTCCACTCGCATCAGCCGGTAGCCCGCGACTTCGTCGCCCAGCCGCACGACACGCCCGTTGATGATGGCCGCCGCCGCGCCACGATCCGGCAGTACGACCGCCTGGAGCGTGTGAGCCCGTGAGAATCGCTCGGCGGCCGACGGGCCTGCCGCCGGACCGACGGGCGTCTGGACCTCCGCGGGGGGCACGGCGTGCCAATCCGCGGGGACCACGAAAACATCGGCAATCGGCGACGTATCGCCCTCGTGGTCCAGTTCATCCAGCCGCTGGGTCAGGCGGTGGTGCGGCGTGGCATCAGACGAGCGAAGCGGCGCGACCAGCGTGGTTTGGCCGGCCGGCTTGACCACCGGTGCCGCGGCCGCCGGGGCCGGACCTTGATCGCTGAGCATCAGCCGGTCCAGGGCCACGGCGGTCAAGCCGAGGGCAACGACGACGGCGAGCACTTTTTTGCGGGTTTGCGGCTGCATAACTTCTTCGTGGAGGTCAATCCGCGGAGGCGGTGCGAGCGTGGGCGGCGCGGTGAGCGGTGTCGCTCGCGGCGGCCCACGAGAGGTCCAGTGCGATCTCGGTGGCCCGGCTGTCCCGCTCGCGCTGAAGCGTGAGGCCCACCACGTGCGTGTCCGGGTGCTGCTGGTGCAGTTGCTCAAGCATCTCCACCAGCTGCGGGAACTCACCGCTGGCCCGCAGCCGCAGCGGCACCAGCTGCAGCGCCTCGTGCGGCCGCGCTTCGCCGGGGTTCAGTTCGTGCATCTCCACCCGGTGCGTCTGCAGCAGACCGCCGAGGTCTGCCAGCCGCCGATTCAGCTGCGACACCGGCCGCAGCGGGGCCGCATCGTCGAGCACCGACTGGGTCCGCTCCAGCTGCTGCTCCAACCGGGCCGCCTGGGCACTCGCCGTGGTATGCCGCTCTTGCGCCTCCTCCAGAGCGGCCTGCAGCTGGTGCTGCTCGGCCAGTGCCTGAGCGCGCGGCTGCACCGCCACGTAGTAGAAGCACGCCACCAGAGCACCCACCGCGGCGAGGCCGCCGATGTGCAGCCACGCCAGCGGATCGCCCACCGTCAGCCTTCGATACCAAGCGGCAATCACGGCCGGTCCTCCTGCAAGCTCATCGACGCGGTGATACGGAAGCTGTAGCCCATACGATCTTCAAAGGCCCGCCGACCGCTCTGCTGCAGCTGCACCCGGTCGAAGCAGCCGGTCTGCTCCAAGTCCAGCAGCAGGCCGCTGACCCGCCTTTGATCCAACGCCCAGCCGATCAGGTCCAGGTCGTAACCGAGTGCCGAATCCGGCAGGCGAAGCGTGTCGCCTTCATCGAAGCGCGGCCGCAGCTCCATCCGCTCCAGGACGACGCGCTGGTCCATGTCCATCGCCAACGCCGTCAACAGGCGATGCCACGGGGGGCTGCTGCCAGCCGCACGCCGGGCGTCGGCCAGCCGACGCGTCTGCAGCAGCTGCACCCCCAGCGACTCGCTGCGGAGCGTCAACTGATCCGACTGCACGTTGAGCGCCTGCGCATCGGACGCGATCGCACGGGCGGGCTGGCTCATGCCGGAGCGGATGACCGATCCGGCGGTGGCGAAGCACACGGCCACGAGCACCGCGATGCCGATCCAGGTTGTGCCGGCTCGCCAGAGCTGCCGAGCACGGACGCGGTATGCCGGTGTCAGGTCGATGTGCTTCACGCCGCCGCCCCCCAGGCCGCGGCGGCCGCGGTCATCATCGCCGGGTGCTCCAGCTGGACGTGGCTGCTGCCGGCGTGCAGCAGCGCCGACTTGACCGGCAGGCCACAGGTGTGATGGATTGCTTCGCCGATCGGCTGCAGTGTCGCGCCGCCGCCGGCCAGCCGCGCCGAGTTGATCCGAAGCAGCGGGTTCTGGTGCGAGACGTACGTCAGCGACGCCTTCACCTCGCGGGCCAGTCGGTCGGCCCGGCCCGCGACGAGGCTGGCCACCCGCGGGTCGGCCAGTCGGCTCTGGCCCGCCGGTGTCTCGACGAGTTGCCGGCTCAGCATCGGATCAAGACCAAACAGATCGGCGAGCTCCTGGTGCAGCTGCATCAGCCCGGACTCTGAGTGTGACCGCTCGTACACAAGCCGACCCGCACCGATGACGCAGACGGTGCACGCGGAGTGGCCCACGTCGATCAGCACGTCCGCGGCCACTTGCTCGCCCGGCGCGGCCGGCTGTTTCGCTTCGGCGTCCAGACAGTTGCGGGCGGTAGCGTGCTGCCCGACCGCTACGCCGATGACCCGCAGCCCGACCGCGGCAAGCGGAACAATGCACCGCTCGGCGGCTTGATGGGTGCAGCCGACCAACCGGACCCGCATCGGCCGGTCCGCGGGCGTGGGCCGCTGGGCCCAGTACGACAGCTCGAAACTGTCGGTCTCGAGCCCGTGCATCTGCGCGAACTGCTCTCGGGCCAGCGTGTGTCGCACGGCGGCGGGCGCATCGCCGGGCAGCTCGAGCGTCCCGTGCAGCAGCAGACGCTGCGGCATCGCGACGACCACCCGATCACCGGCAAAGCCCTGCCGATCCAGCAGCCGCTGCAACGCCCGGGCCTCCTCGACGCTGGGGCCGTCGCCGATCA
This sequence comes from uncultured Phycisphaeraceae bacterium, assembly GCA_964625505.1. Lineage (GTDB taxonomy): Bacteria > Planctomycetota > Phycisphaerae > Phycisphaerales > Phycisphaeraceae > CAZVBW01. The sequence continues at coordinate 81,536 of CAZVBW010000003.1, read as the reverse complement.
CGTCGACGCTGCGCGACAGGCTCGCCTGCGCCACCGCCGTGGTGCGACGGCCAGACCGGCGGAGCTGCACCGCCTTGATCGCCCGGCGTCCCAGGTCCAGTCCGATGGGGGTGTAGGACGACGCGATCATCCACCACCCCCCGCGGCGGCTGCCAAATCGAACAACGGCAGGAAGATGCTCATCGCCATCAGCCCGATCACCACCCCCAGCACCAGCAGGATCGCCGGCTCGAGCATGCTCAACATCGTCTTGATCAGCACCTGATTCTCTTCGTCCATCAACTCGGCCATGTTCAGCAGCGACGAACCCAGCCGCCCCGAACCCTCGCCCGCCTGCACCGCCGCCGCGACCGATGGGGCGATCAACGGCTGGTCCACGAACGCGCTGCCGATGGCCTCGCCCTGCTGCACCGCCTCCTTGGCCCCGGTAAGCAGCTCGCGGTACAACGGGTTCGCGCAGCTGCGACGGGTCAGGTCCAGCACGTCCAGCAGCGGCAGGTGGCTGTCAATCAGTGTGCCCAGCAGCCGGACGATCCGGGCCGTGATCAGCGACTGTGTGAGCTTGCCGATCATCGGCCAAGTCACCAGCGCCTTGTGCACGGCAGCCCGACCGGCATCGCTGCGCAGCGTCATCACCGCCCCACACACCGCACCGACCATCCCCAGTCCGATCGCCCACCAGTACGCCCGCACCACGCCGCCGATGACCAACAGCAGCTGCGTGCTGGCCGGCAGCGGCACCGCGAGCGACTCGAACAACCCCGCGAACCGCGGTACGACCACCGCGAGCATCAACCCCAGCACCCCGATCGCGACGGTCACCAGCACAATCGGATACGCCAGCGCCCCACGCACCGCCTGATACAGCTTGAGCTGCTTTTGAGTTAGCTCGCTGAGCCGCTGCAGCATGGGTGTGAGCTTGCCCGCCTGCTCCCCCGCGGCGACCAACGAGCGGTACACCTCGTCGAACATCTCCGGCCGAGCCGACAGCGCGTCGGTCAGGTTGCCGCCCTGCTCGACGTGCACCCGCACATCGTGGACCAGCCCGGCGCTCACGCGGTCGGGCGCCTGCTGTTCGAGCGCCTCGAGCGCCTGCAGCACCGGCGTCCCCGACGCCATCAACACGTAGAACTGCCGGGTGAAGTGATTCAGCCGCTTGAGCCGGGCCCCGCCGGTCATCCACCGCTTGCCGCCGTGACCGGCATCGCGTGACGCCGCCTTGCCCGATTTGGCCCCGTCGCCGGCAGGCTGCACCTTGGTGGTGAACAGCCCCCTGGCCCGCAGCTTCGCCGTCGCGTCGGCGACCGACGCCGCCTCGATGACCGACTGCACGGCGACGCCCGCCTTGTCGTATGCCTGATAGGCCACCCTCATGCCGCACCCCGCATCTCGCCGGTTTTGGTGGTGAGCTTCGCCGCAGGCGGGCTGGGCAGCGGCTCGTCCAGCTCGCTGTCTTCGTCGCGGGTCACGCGAAGAATCTCTTCAAGACTGCTCACGCCATCGCACGCCAGCTTCACGCCCTCGGCCGAAAGCGTGTCCCCACCATGCTCGCGGAATGCGGCGCGGATCTCGTGGCTTGCCGCCCCCTGGTGAACGAGCCGACGCAGCTCGGGGTTGATGGTCATGACCTCGTAGATGCCGACCCGGCCGCGGTAGCCGCTGTTGTGGCAGCTGCGACAGCCCACGCCCTTGTGGAACGCCCGCTGGGTCTGATGCTGCAGGCCCGCGTCTTCCAGCGAGTCGGCCGAGGGGTAGTACTTCGTCTCGCAGGCCGAGCAGTTGCGGCGGGCCAGCCGCTGGGCCACGACCCCGTTGAGCGCGCTGGCGAGCAGGTAACTCTCGATGCCCATGTCCAGCAGCCGGGCCACGGCGCCGGGGGCGTCGTTGGTGTGCAGCGTCGCCAGCACCAGGTGGCCGGTCAGCGCGGCCTGCACGGCCACGCGGGCGGTCTCCTGATCGCGGATCTCGCCGACCATGATCACGTCCGGGTCCTGCCGCAGGATCGACCGCAGCGCCCGGGCAAAGCTCAAACCCACCGCCTCGTGCACGTGGATCTGGTTGATCAGGTCCAGCTGATACTCCACCGGGTCTTCGACGGTGACGATGTTGGTTTCCGGGTTGCGGAGCAGGTCCAGCGCGCTATAGAGCGTGGTGGTCTTACCGCTGCCGGTCGGGCCGGTCACCAGCACCAACCCGTGCGGCTTGCCGAGCATCTCGGTGAAGCCCTCACGGGCGGTGTCGCGGAAGCCCAGGTCCTCCAGCCGGACCCGCAGGTTCGCCTTGTCGAGCACGCGGATCACCAGCTTCTCGCCCAGCAGCGTCGGGATGCTCGAAACCCGCAGGTCGATGTCCCGGCCCTCGGCGACGATCCGGACCCGGCCCTCCTGGGGCAGCCGCTTCTCGGCGATGTCCATCTGCCCGATCACCTTCACGCGCGACACCACCGCGGCGTGCATCCCCGGCGGCGGCTTCATCAAATCACGCAGCCGACCGTCGATGCGGTACCGCACCCGCGTGCCCCGCTTGTCGGGCTCGATATGGATATCGCTGGCCCCGTCGCGGATCGCTGTGAGTAGCGCCACGTTGACCAGGTTGACGATCGGGCTGCCCTCGACCATCTGGTCCAGGTCGGTGACGCCCTCGTCGATCGCCTCGGTCTGGACGACCTCGACATCCTGCTCGGTCAGCGATGTCAGGAATGAATCCAGGTCCGCGTCGCTCGGCCGGGCCTTGTCGACGAACTCCAGCAGGTCGCGCTCGACCGCCAGGACCGGCCGGATCTGGCAGCCGGTCAGCTCCCGCAGCCGGTCGATGGTCGGCAGTGATTGAGGCTCGGCCATGGCCACGGTCATCTCACCGCGGACCTTGAACATCGGCAGCACGCGGAGCCGCTTGGCGACCGGCTCGCCGAGCTGTTCGAGCAAGGCGGGGTCGACCAGGCCCGGCCGCAGCACCACGCCGGGCACGCCCAGCGATGCGGCGAGCGCGTGCACGACCGCCCCGCTGCTGGCGAGCCCTTCGCTCACCAGCACATCGCCCAGCAGCCGGCCGGTGGTCCGCTGGGCGTCCAGGCCCTGCTGCAGCTGTTCGGGGGTCAGTGCACCGTCTTCGAGCAGCCGCTCGCCCAGGCGCTTGGGCCGCGGCGACGCCGGGCCTTCGACGGCCTCGGTGGCGGGCGCGACCGGGTTGTGCGTGACATCGGCCATCGTCAAAGGAAACTCCGGATGGCGGCGGTGGTATCCCCGAAATGTTCGAACCGGCCCGACAGCCCGGTCAGCTCCATAACCTCACGCAGCGTCGGGCTCAACGCGCAGACCTTCAGCGACTGGCCCCGCCGCGACAGGTGCTGATCCGCGTCCACGAGTACCTCCAGCCCCCGGCTATCGCAGTACGGCACCGCCGCGAGGTCCAGCGCGACCCGACCGAGGCACTCTTCCACCCGCAGCGCAAGTCGCTGGCCAAGATCCTCAGCGTCCTGACCCACCAGCGGACCCTCGGGCCGAAGGATCGTCACCGCTCCCTGATTATCTTCGTGGATCTGCATTAAGTTCTGGCTTCTGGCTTGCTGCTTCTCGCTTCTGGCTCCTGGCTACTGGTTACTGGCTCTGCACCGGCAGGCTCAGCGTGAAGCTGCTGCCCTGCCCCAGCGTGGACTGAAGAGTGACGTCGCCGCCGTGGCCGCGGGCCACGGTGCGGGCCAGCGCCAGTCCCAGCCCCGAGCCGGCGATCCCGTCGAGTCGGGCGGCGTCAGTGCGGTAAAACTTCTGGAATACCTTGTCCTGATCATCGGGGCCGATGCCGGGGCCGGTATCGGTCACGTCGAAAGTGAAGCGGTCCCCGGCGTGTTCGATGCTGACGGTGACGGTTCCGCCCTCGGGGGTGTACTTGATGGCGTTGCCCAGCAGGTTGTGCATCGCTGCGAGCAGCTTCTCGCGGTCACCGGTGATGACCGGAAGCTTGGGCGCGATTTCGAACCTGAGGTCCAGTCGCTTCTCCGCGGCGAGCTGCTGGTAGTGCGCTTCCAGGTCGGCCGCCACCTCGGCCAGCCGCACGTCGTCGCGGTGCAGCTGCATCTGCCCGGCCTCGACTTCCGCCACGCTGAGCATGCCTTCGATGATCTGGGTGAGCCTCAGGGCCTCCTGGTTGATCACATTCAGACACGCCCCCCGCATCGCGGCGTCGGCGTCGTCCTCCAGGGCCGCCTCGGTGTTGAGCTGGATGTTCGTCAGCGGCGTCCGCAGCTCGTGGGCGACGGTCGCCACGAAGCTGTGGCGGGCTTCCTCGGCCACCCGCTGCTGCGTGACGTCTTCAACGACCACCAGAGCACGGGCACGCTCGCCGCCCCGCATCGTGCGGGTCGTGTACCGCAGCACCGCCCGCCGATCCCCCACGGGTGATTCGACTTCGACGCTGGCACGGCTCGTCCTGTTGGCCAAGGCCCGGCTGACCAGGTCCAGCACCTCTTGACGGTCCGTCAGGTCAGACAGCGTCTGTCCGAGCGTCTCGGCCGCTTCCGCCTGGCCCAGCAGCGGCGCGGCCGCTCCGTTGGCGTACGCGACCCGGTTGTCCGCATCCACCACCAGCAGCCCGATCCACAATTGGTCGGCAATCGACCCCAGCCCGGCTCCCCCTGCCTTTGGGCTCAACGCCGCGTCAATCTCGCACACCAGTCGCTCGTCGTGTCGGCCGCGGACTTGGTCCAGCAGCCGGTTCCAGGCGACAAACTCCGCCCCGGTATCGCGGATGGACACATCGGCCTGCCCCTCGCTGTGCAGCCAGTCCAGCAGCGCCCCGCGGAGCTTTGCGGAGTTGCTCACGCGCTGGATCATCTGCTGCGCGACGAGCCACGCCGCAACCGCCGACAGAGCCGTCACCGCTGTAGCGAAGCCCGTGCCGTGGTGAATCAAGGTCCAGGCGGTGCCGGCCCCGGCAACCAGGGTCAGTCCGACCACCGCCGCGGCCTGAAGGCGGTCGACGCTCTGCGGCCCCAGCCGCGCCATCACGCTCACAGCCGGCAACGCCGAAGCCTGGACCGGTTGAGATTTCGGTTCATCGACCAGGTCGGGTGAGCCAACCAAGGGTTCGGCGGTCTGCATCGTGCGCCTCCACGGCGTTCATCGACACCCCACACCGCCGCGTCCATCAGGCGTCCACCTGAACCCGCGGGTCGACCCGCAGATCGGGTGTTCCACACGTCAGCCGTTGCCCAGTCGGCACAACCCGAAGGCCAAGGCCAGCCATCCCCAAGCCCCCAACGCGGCGGATGCTCACACGCCGGACCCGCCCGCCCGCCGTTGCCTGAAGAACAACCGCAGCAGATCGCCGCACGGCTCGGCCAACACCCCGCCAACCACCATCGGCCGGTGGTTGAAGCGGTCGTCCGAGCACAAGCGATACAGCGATTCGACGCAGCCGGCCTTCGGGTCCGTCGCCCCGTAAACCACCGCATCGACCCGGCTGTTGAGAATCGCCCCGGCACACATCGGACACGGCTCAAGCGTCACCACGAGCACGCAGCCGTCCAGCCGCCAGCCACCTCGGACCTTCGCCGCCTCGCGCAGCGCGATCACCTCCGCGTGAGCCGTGGGGTCCGCCCACGCCTCGCGTCGATTCACGCCCTCGCCGATAATCCGCCCCGCCTCGACCACAACCGCCCCCACGGGAACCTCCCCCTCGTCCGCAGCGCGACCGGCCAGCTCGATCGCCCGCCGCATCCAATGCTCGTGCGTATCAGTCACGGACCGATGCTACGCGGTGTCCGGCGTCAGCCGCCCTGGGTCGTGTCGTAGAACCACTCGATCTTGACGATCTGGCCGCCCTCGACGTGGTACAGCCCGACCTCCGTGCCCTGCATCCGCTGGCCAGCCATCGGCCCGCCCTTGGCCGTGACGTCCATCGTGAAGATCGCCGCAAACTTCTCGCCATTAAAGAACGGCCCGTCGACGGTGCCGCCGTGGATCTCGTGGTACTCCATCCACTTGAGATTCTGGTCGCGGACCTCCTGTTTGCCCTCCGACCGCTGCGGGAACTCGGGGCCCATCGCCATGGCTTCGAGGTTGACCACGTGCTCGCCGTACAGCTGGTCGATGGCCTCGATGTTCTGGCCCTGCTTGCACAGCTCGATCAGCCGATTACCAACTTCTTCAGTCGTCATCGCAAAGCTCCACAGGCGTGATTGCCTGTGACTCAGGCTACCGGATATCGGTGCAGATTGGGTGAGATCTGCATACCGCCGATCAACCCTTTAGCCGCGCTTATCGTGCTCGATCTGGGCGTACGCGTTGTGGTTGTGGATCGACTCGAAGTTCTCCGACTCGACCCGGTACCACACGATCCGGTCCTCGGCCTCGAGCGCGAGTGCAAGATCACGCACGATGTCTTCGACAAATTTCGGGTTGTCGTAGGCCGCCTCGGTGACCCACTTTTCGTCGGGCCGTTTGAGCACCGCGAACACCTGCGTGCTCGCCGCCTGCTCGACCAGCGAGAACAGCTCCTCGATCCAGACGCTCTGGCCCGGGGCGAACCGCACCGCCGCGAGCATCTCGCACCGCTGATTGTGGGCGCCGTAGGCCGAGATCTCTTTGGAGCAAGGGCACAGCGACGTCGCCGGGACCTTGACGGTCATCACGAAGTCTTCAGTGTCGCCACTGACCTCGGCATCGAAGCAAACTTCCACATCGAGCTTCCCCATCTGCTTCGACACCGGGGCCCGCTTGTCGATGAAGTACGGGAAGCACAGCTTCAGGTGGGCCCGCTCCGCTTCAAGCACCTCCTGCATGTCCCGGCAAATCGTCATCACGTCATCAGACCGCACCGAGTCGTGATGCTTGTTGAGCACCTCGAGGAACCGGCTCATGTGCGTGCCCTTTTGATAGTGCGGCAGGCCCACGGTCATATCGACCTGGGCCACCGTGGCCTGCTGCCCCCCGGCCTGCTGCTCCAGCCGGATCGGGTAGCGGATGCCTTTGACGCCGACGCGGTCGATGGCGATCCGTCGGCTGTCCCGGCTGCCCTGCACGTCGGGCATGGCATCGCCGTCGTCGGACCTGGGCGGGTTGACCCGCTGCTCAAAACTGCTGGTGGTGCTGGTGGACATGGTCTTCTTGCCGCGGGGCCCGCACGGGAGCGGATGCTAGGCACGCTCGGTCACTTGAATCAGTACAGCACCTGCTCCGCCGCGTCGAGCATCGGCCTAAGCCTGGCGTACGGCACGTCCTGCACCGACACGGCGTCGCGGATCGCGATCGACGCCGCCAGCGCCGCCGACTCGCCCAGGACCATGAACACCGGCTCCATCCGCGCCGAGCCGTACGCGATATGCGACGCACTGATGCAGATCGGCGCCAGCAGATTTGCCGCCTGACCCGCGGCCGGGACGATGGCTCGGTAGCTGATGGGGTACGGGTCGGTCGGCGGGACCTGCACGTCGCCGTCGTTCATCACCGACACCTGCCCATCGACCTCGCCGACAAACCGGGTGCAGTTGTGGCTGTCCAGCGTGTAGCTTCCCATGCCCACCGAATCGTTGGGTGCCGTGAAGCCCTCGGGCCGCATGCAGTCGGCCTCGGTCACCACGTAGCCGCCGACCATCCGCCGCGACTCGCGGACGTACAGCTGGTGCGGCCAGTGGCCCGTATCAGTGAATTCATCGCTCGGCAGGCCCCAGCGGCTGTACGCCGTGCGGTACCGCTCGGGGACCCGCGGGTCGTTGGCGATCGTCCAGTAGAAGCCCTTTTGATAGGCGACGTGCCGCTGAAACAGCTGCTCACGCTGTTCATAGCTCGCCTCGGGCCAGGCCCAGTTCGCGCCGATGAAGTCGCTGCTGACCGGCCCGTGATTGTTGGTGTCGGTCTTATAGAAGCCGCCGGGGGTCTTGTTGGTGAAGATGTCGAACTTGTGCGGGACATCTTTCTCCGGCGGCAGGTGGGGCTTGACCTGGTTGTTGTAGTCATCGACACCCTCCACGGCGTTGAACCATCGCACCGCCAGCTCCTGCTGTAGCGCATCGAAGCCCTCGGGCTTGGCCCAATCGATCTTCAGCGCCGGGTCGTCGGTCATGCAGACGCGGAAGTTGTACGCCTGGACCCGCTGGTCCCCCTCGCCCTGATGCCGACGAAGGTCCACGTCCTCGACCTGCGGCAGCAGGCCGCTGCCCGGATCGCCCGGCGTGACGTAGGGATCGACCGGCACGCTGAATTGGTGCTTGTCCCGCACCTGGATGCCGTTGAGCGTCTCGCCGTACACCGAGTTCGCCTCACGGCCGATGTGGTGGGCCACGCCGGCCTTCGCCAGCAGGTCGCCCTCGTAGCTGGCGTCGATGAAGGCCTTCGCCTGGACCCGCAGCCCGCCGAGCAGTGTGATGGCCGTGATCCGCTGGCCGTCCATCTCGACCCCGTCCAGGTACTGGCAGCGTCGCAGCGTCACGTCCGACTCGGCGATCCACCGCTCGAAGATCGCCTCGGCCACCTTCGGCTCGAACCGCCACTCCTCCTCGCCGTCGGCGTGGCCGTAGTGCTCGCCCGCCTGCTTGTAGAACCGCCGGCTGAGCCCGCCGATCACGTGCTTGCGGCCAAAGTCGGTCCAGCCCAGCCCGCCGCTGGTCAGCCCGCCCAGGTGCTTGCCCGGCTGCAGCAGCACGACCGACAGGCCTTGCCCGGCCGCGGTATACGCCGCCGCGCAGCCGGCGGAGCTGCCGCCGTAAATGCACACGTCGGCGGTTAACCGCTCATCGGTGTCCGAGATCCAGTCGGGGTGGAAGTAGTGCAGGCCGCCGTCGGGGGTGCTGGTCATGGGGCGACGCTTGTAGCACAGCCAGTGGCCGGTAGCCAATGATCGCTAGCCAGCGGCCGGTAGTCAGAAGCGGGAAGCCGCAAGCCAAACCCCCGCAACCCGCGACCCGACACCCGATACCCGACACCCGACACCCGCCGCATACCATCCGCCATGCCCAGCATCCACCGCCTGCCCCGCCTGCTCTGCCCCGTCGCCGCCGTCCTGCTCGCCCTGCCCGCCTGCGGCCAGGATACCAGCGACCCGCCCCACGCCACGGACCTCACCACCGCCTGGGCTGGCCCGGCCTACGGCGAGGACCCGGACTTCGCCGCGACCTGGTTCGACGGCAACGCCGAACTCGCCGGCTACGAACTGACCTACCCCCGCTACGGCGTCGAGCGGACCGGGACCGCCGTCGCCATCACCGTCACCGAACACCTCAACCCCGAGACCGGCATCAAGACCGAGCGGCCGGGCGACAACTCGCTGCCCGTGGTCAAGCTCAACCTTGTCGAGGACTTTCCCACCGGCGTCTACGACTACAGCCTGATGACCTCCGCCTTCGCCGCAATGCGCCCGGTCCACGGCCTGCCCGCCGGCCACACCACCAAGGTCAGCTTCTCCAGCCAGGAGTGGTGCGGCCACGTCTACCAGCAGGCCCTGTTCCGCGACAGCGGCATCGAGGTCGATTCGCACAGCTACTTCGAGGGCGAAGGCGACCGCCAGCAACAGCAGGACCATTCGGCCGATGGCTTCGCCGAAGACGCCCTGTTTCTATGGGCCCGTGGCATGGCAGGTCCGCAGCTGCAGCCCGGGCAGACGCTCACCGTGCCGCTGTACCGCTCGATGGCCGTCCAGCGGCTGTGGCACATCCCGTCGGCGTGGGACACCGCCACCCTCCAACGCAGCGAGGGCACCGAGCAGGTCGAGGTCCCCGCCGGCCAGTTCGAGGCCATCCGCTACACCGCCGAGGTCGCCATGGACGCCACGACCCGCCTCTACGGCGGCGCCCCCGTCCCCGCCTCGACCCGCACGTGGACCTACCTCGTCGAGGCCAACCCGCCCCACCGCGTGCTCCGCTACTCCCGTAGCGATGGCTTGGACGCCCAACTCATCGCCAGCGACCGCATGCCCTACTGGTCACTCAACGGCCCCGAAGGCATCGAGGCGCTGGAGCGCATCGGCCTGCAGCCCCGCCCCGGCCGAACGCCTTGATCCACGAGGGAGCGGACGGCTCGCACCCGCTTCCACGAAGCGACGGCCTTGACCCGCTGACATTGGCGATATGCCCGCTCCCTTACGGTCGCGGCTCGTCAGAGGCCGACCTGCTCATCCACGAACGCCGCCACCTTCTCCAGCGGCATCCGCTCCTGGCTCTGCGTGTCGCGGTGGCGCACCGTGACCGTCTGGTCCTCCAGCGTCTGCCCGTCGATCGTGAAGCAGAACGGGGCCCCCGCCTCGTCCATCCGGGCGTACCGCTTGCCGATGCTCTGCTTCGTGTCGTACTGCACCGCGTGCTTCTCCCGCAATTGCATGTACAGCTTCTGGGCCACCTCGGGCATGCCGTCCTTGTTCACCAGCGGGAACACGCCGGCCTTGATCGGGGCGAACTTCGCCGGGAACTTCATGAACACCTTGCTCGGCCGTGATTCGTCCGGCGTGTACGCCTCGCACAGCAGCACCAGCACCGCCCGCGTCAGGCCCGACGCCGGCTCGATCACGTTGGGGATATAGCGCGATCGCTCCCGGACCTGCTCCTTGTCCAGCCCTTCGTTTTGCAGCTGGACCTGCAACTCCTGGTCGAAGTACTCCAGCTTCTTGCCGCTGTGCTCCTGGTGCTGCGTGAGGTCGAAACACCCCCGGTGGGCAATGCCTTCCAGTTCACCAAACCCGGGGGCGGTGAACGGGTAGACGTACTCGATGTCGACGGTCATCTTCGAGTAGTGCGACAGCTCATCCTCTTCGTGATCGCGGAACCGCAGGTTGGCCGGGTCCACGCCCAGGCTCAGCCACCAATCCATCCGCTGCTGCTTCCAGAACTCGTACCACTTGGCCGACTCGTCGGGCCGACAGAACCACTCCATCTCCATCTGCTCAAACTCCCGGGACCGGAAGATAAAGTTCCGGGGGGTCACCTCGTTGCGGAAACTTTTGCCGACCTGCGCGATGCCGAAGGGCATCTTGACCCGCATGGTATCGACGACGTTCTGGTAGTTAATGAAGATGCCCTGCGCGGTTTCGGGACGCAGATATGCCTTGACTGGATCGACCGCTCCAATCTCTGTTGCCAACATCAAATTGAACTCGCGAGGCTCCATGAGCGAGTTCAGATCATCTTGGTTGAAGCCATGTTCGAGAAACGGGCTAGGAATAGGAATTTCGCCACCGCGGTACGTCAACATCGCATTTGGCACGACGGCCAAGCAGCCATCAAACCTCCACACTCCGTCCTTGTGCTGTAAGTCATACCGCCCACGAAAGTGGCTGGCATCTTCCTCCACAACCTTGATGTTCTTGAGGCGCTTGATAACTCGCTTCCACATACTCCAAGCTTCTCCGGCGCTGGCCGCAGCGAAGCTGAAGCGTGCAATGCCGTCAGGCATTGCATCTGCGGTTCCGCGATACGCCTGCTCAAGCATCTGCTGGATACGGTCGAAGCCATCAGACGAAGACCGATCTTCCGCCGGCTCAGCAAAGAGGCAGAACAGATGGTCCGATCGCACTCTCTTGTGCGTTTTCTTGTCCTCCACCATCGGGTCACTGAACTGATCAACGTGGCCGCTGGCTTCCCAGGTCTTAGGGTTCTGGATGATCGACGAGTCCAGGCCAACGATCTCGACGGGGTCGCCGTCCGGTCCCATCGGGGGGGTCTGGACCATGCGGCGCCACCACCAGTCGCGGATGTTGTTTTTCAACGCAGCGCCCAGCGGGCCGTAGTCCCAGAAGCCGTTGATGCCGCCGTAGATTTCGGAGGCGGGGTAGACGAAGCCGCGGCGCTTGCACAGCGCGACGATGTCGTCCATTGACTTGTCGCCGGGGGCGACGGTGGGAGCGGCCTGGGGGGTGGCATCGGACATGGGGCGAAGGTTAACGAGCCGGGGCTTCGCGTTGCTCCGCCCTGGGCATATGACCAGTGGCCACTGGCCCTCGGCCTCGGGCTTCTCGCTTCCGGCTTCGGGCTTCAAGCCTTGACGCGGTTGTACCAGCCGTAGAGCCGCTCAGGCTTCCAGCCCATCCGGTAGCCCGTCAGCAGCGTCGCGTCGATCAGGAGCTGGCGGATCACGCCGTGGCGGAGGAACCGGCGGGGGCTGGTGGTCAGCTGCTGGTCAGTCAGCACCACCCGGCCGACCTGGTTGAGCCCATCGCACAGCGCCACGTCCTCCAGCAGCGGCTGCTGCGGCACGCCGCCGATCTGGTTCAGGGCCTCAACGCGGACCGCGAGGGACTGATCGCCGAAGTACACGCCGGTCAGGCGGTACCGCGTGCGGTTGCAGAACCGCACGAACCGCAGCTTGCGGCGGGTGAGATAGCCGTGCTTGCGGGTTCGCAGCGTGAACTGCATCGCCGCCGCGACCACGCCGGGCTCGGCCAGCGCCCGCTCGATCGCGTCGTACCACCCGACGTCCAGCCCGCTGTCCGCGTGGACCAGCCACAGCACGTCCGGTGGCGGATCGAGTGCCATTGCCGCCTCGCACCCGGCCTGCATCGCCGAAGCCCGATCGACCAACCCCTCGCCCTGAACCACCATCGCCCCGGCGCCCCGAGCTAAATCCACCGTCCCGTCAACGCTGTCGCAGTCGGCCACCACCACCCCGTCCAGGCGTGGCTCGTTGGCCAGCGTCGCCAGCAACGTCGGCAACGCCGCCGCCTCGTCGCGTGTCGGGATCACAGCCATCATCCGCATCGGCGGAACGTTAGCCCGCGAGCGGTCGCAGGGGATACGACGGGTCAACGCAGAGGGTTTGTGGCACGGGCACTTGATGCCCGTGGCGGTGCCGTAGCTGACTCGCCGGCTGCCACGGGTGACGAGCACCCGTGCCACACGGATGGCGACGCTGCAACCGAGCCGCGACGGACGAGGACTCCGGGGTCATTCCAGTGCCGCCGGATCGTTGATGGTCCAGTCATAGGACTGGAAATCCAACTCGCCGTCCCGCGCCGCCGCCACGGCCCGATCGCGGCGTTCACCCTCCGGCAGATACCGCTCGATGACCCCGGCCAACCCGCCCATCGTGTCGAAGTCGCCGCGATACCAATCGAAAATCCGCGAGAGCCGGACGTCGCCGTCGTCGTCGATCGTCAGCCCGTCGGGCTCCTGCAGCCACCGCCTGCCGAGTTCGTCGAGCTGCTCGTCCAGCCGGTCGCCCCGGAACGGTTCGTCCAGCAGCGGCGGGCAACTCAGGGCCCCGCAAACCAGGGCGAAGTGGATGCGCGGCTCGTCGTAGTCCGGGCGGATCAGGCCCTGCTCCAGACTGTGGAGGCTGGTCGAGTCGCCGTCAACGCGGAAGCCCTTGGTGATGAACCACGTGCCCCAGTTCACGCCTTCATCGCCGTCGGCGGTCGCCGCGCCCTCGTCCAGCCAGAGCCGGATCATCAGGGCGTTGTACGCGTTGAGGTAGTACGCCAGCTCGTCGTCGCGGGTGGCGAACTGGTCAGGCGTCGACTCGGGGCCGAACCGGGCCACAGCGTCGAGGTACTGGTTGAGGTCGTCTTCAACTTCGCCGGTGATTTGGCTGTAATCGACCAGTCCATCGACGACTGCCACGTCCAGCACGCGGGCATACGGGGCGTCGTCATACCGCGGCAACTGCCGGTTGGCGGCGATCTCGATGGTTCGGGTGCAACCCGTCGCCAAGAAAGCCAAGGCGAGCAGGAAGAGCAGGCGTTCACGCATCATGCCCCAGCGTAGCGCCCGTCTCGCCTAAGCGGCTTTCGCGGGCCGGGGCCGGGGGGTGAAGACCCGGACCGCGTTTCGGCCGGCGGCCTTGGCGGCGTAGACGCCCTGGTCTGCCGCGCGGACGAACTGCTCGAGCCGGCGGAAGACCGTGCCGTCGTGGCAGGCCACGCCGATGCTTGCGGTGATCCGCAACGCCTGCTGCTCGTCGTTGAATACGTCGGCCTCGCTGATGGCGACTCGCACGCACTCGGCGATCCTGGCGGCGCTGGGCCGATCGGTGTTGGGCAGGACCAAGGCGAACTCCTCGCCCCCGTACCGGCCGACCAATGCCGGCTCGGGGCAGCAGGTGCTGAGTGTCTCGGCGAGCTTGACCAGCACGCGGTCCCCGGTCGGGTGGCCGTGCGAGTCGTTGAACTGCTTGAAGTGGTCGGCGTCCAAGAACAGCAGGCTCAACGGACGATCCGCGGTGGCTTCGTGAAAGGCTTGTGCCAGGACCGCGTCGAGTCGCCGGCGGTTGGCCGCCCCGGTCAGGGCGTCGTGATTGGCTTCGTCCTCGAGCTTGCGGTTCTGCTGCTCGAGCTGGTGGTGCTCCTGCTGGCTCTGCAGACTCAGCTCGACCATGGCGTCGTTGGCCTTGGCGAGGATCGCGCCGGGCTCGCCGAGGTCGCCGGTGTTGAGTTCGAAAAGTCGCTGCATCTCTTTGGTCTGCTTGTGGATCGTGGACAGCAGCGGCTCGGCGGCTTCGCGGTCCTTGGCGAACCAGCTTTCCATCAACTGCAGGTAGCCCTCCAGCGACTGCCCGGAGCAATCCTCTGGGTCGCAGAACACGCCGGCCACCTCGTTGCCCACGGCCACGCAGCGGACGATCTGCTGCATGGCTTCGGGCGCTTTGTCGGGGGCGTGGTGATATCGGATCGGCTCGGCGAGCAGCGGCGGGAGCTTCCAGGCCGCGGCCAGTTCGCCGCCGACCAGGCAGTGGTCCAGCTGCAGCGCCTCCTGCTCGGCGGCGGCGAGCGGCCGGTGCGTGTCGCCCGCCTGCTTGATCACCTGCTCGTAGGCCGGGCCCAGCACCTGGTGCATCGCGAGCATGCCCAGGTCCTGCAGCAGCCCGCCGAGGAAGGCCTCCTCCTGCTGGACCACGCCGACGCTCTGGGCGATGGCCTTGGCCGCGGTGGCGGTGAAGAGGCTGCGCTTCCAGAGGCCCATGTGGTCGAACGCGTCTTCGTCGGGCTTGGCGAGGTTGGTCACCAGCGAGAAGCCCAGCGCGAGCGTTTTGACGCTGTTAAGACCCAGGACGACCAGTGCATGGCTGATCGTGCCGATGGAGTGGGCCTGGGCGTAGAAGCTGGAGTTGACGGTCTTGAGGATCTTGCTCGACAGCGCGGGGTCGTGCTGGATCGTCTCGGCGATCTGTTTGATGTTGACGTCCTGCTGCTGGACGAGGTCGATGACCTCCAGCGCAATCGTCGGCAGCGAAGGCAGCCGAGGCGACTTGAGGATGCGTTCAAGCAGGTCAGAGTTAGACAACGCGTAGCTCCCGCCCCGGCGTACTTCCGCAACTCAACCCCCCCTATCTTTGGCGAGCTACGTGGTCATCATCGGACCCGTCAGGTGAAAACTTGAGGCACGAGCTCGTCAGCTGAACCTACGTATCTTGCGAAATGTTCCAAACCGTGCAACCAGCCCCTTTTGCCGAAACCGCAGCCCCGGTGGGTTTAAGGTGCAACACGTGAACCGGTTGCCGAATCGAGCGGACCTGCAATGGGTCAAGAGCTTTCGACGGTCGATCGCTGCGCGTTGGGATCAGCTGGATCAGCTGATTGATGACGAGCTCGGCCGGCCGAGCTTCCAGTCGCTGACCGCCGAGGCGGTGCCGCTGCTGTCGGCCTGCCGATGGATCGAAAGGCACGGCCGAGCCACGCTGCGGTCGCATCGCCTGCGGGGCGGATCGATCTGGCAAATGGGCCAGCGGCATCGCGTCCGCCGGGCCCCTTTGGGCCGGGTCGGGATCATCGCCACGTGGAACTACCCGGTGCAGCTGCTGGGGGTGCAACTGGTGCAGGCGATGGCCGGGGGCAATCGGGTGGTCGTCAAGCCGTCGGAGCGGACCCCGCAGACGCAGCGGCTGCTGCTGGAGATCGCGCGGCGGGCGGGTGCGGACCAGGATCGCCTGACCTGGACGGCGGCGACGCGGGAAGCGGGCGGCGAGTTGCTCGCGGCTGGGGGTCTGGACCATGTGGTCTTCACCGGGCAAACCGACACCGGCCGAGCCGTGGCCTCGACGCTTGCCCAGTCGCTGACCCCGAGCACGCTGGAGCTGTCCGGGTCGGATACCGCGTTGGTGCTGGCCGACGCGGACCTGGACCACGCGGCGCGGTCGCTTGCGATGGGGCTGCACCTCAACGCCGGGCGGACCTGCATGATGCCCCGCCGGATCATCTGCGACACCCGGATTGCCGAGGCGCTGTCGGAGCGGCTGCGGCGGCAAGTGCAAACGGCCGTGTGGCCCCGTGGGATCGCGGCGCGGCCGGAGGTGGCCCAGGCTCTGGTGCTGGCCGGTGACCGGTCGGCGAAGCATCCGGCGGTGGTGGTTGATCCACCGCTGGATTCGGACCTCGCACGGGGCGAGCATTTTGGGCCGGTCCTTGCACTGCTCCCGGCGGCGGGCTTGAGGGCGATGCTCGATCTTTATGAGCGATTCGACCAGCGGCTCGCCACCGCGGTCTTCACGCGGGATGTGCGGGCGGCTGAGGGCCTCGCACCGCGCCTACGCTGCGGGACGGTGACGATCAACGGTTGCATCCTGCCGACCGCCCACCCGGGGGCGGGGCTGCCCGCCCTGGGCCCCAGTGGCTGGGGCGTCACGCGGGGGGCGGCGGGGCTGCTGGCGATGACCCGGCCGGTGTATGTGTCCCGCAGCAGCCGGCGGTTCCAGCCGCCGGTGGGGCCGCCCAGCGAGGCGGTACAACAGCGGATGGCGCGGGCGGTCCGGTGGTGGTACGGTCGCTGAACGACACGTGTCGGCCGGCCGCGCAACGGGCCGGCCGGGTGGAATCAGACTTCGATGAGTAACCGGTTGGCACAGCATCTGGGCGGGAAGGCACCCCATGTGGCGGTGGTCGGCGGCGGCCTGGCGGGGCTCGCGGCGGCGGTGGAGCTGACTACCCGCGGGGCGGACGTGACGCTGGTGGAGTCCAATCAGCACCTGGGCGGGAAGATGAACGTGCTGGAGGCCGCGGGCTACACCTTCGACATGGGACCGACGATCCTGACGCTGCCGGAGGTGGTCTGCGGGGTGCTCCGCCGGGCCGGGCGGGACGTGGCCAGCGAGCTGGACCTGGTGCGGCTGGACCCGCAGTGGCGGTGCCACTACGAGGACGGCGCCGTGCTGGACCTGCGGGACGACCCGGACGACACGGCCGCGGAGTTGGAGACGAAGCTGCCGGGCACGGACGCGGCGGCGGGGTACCGGCGGCTGCTGGACTACAGCCGGCGGCTGGAGCGGCTGAGCCGGGCGGTGTTCTTCTACAAGGACCTGGGTGGCATCGCCGACCTGATCCGCCAGACGCCCGTGGCGGACAAGCAGGTCATGTCCGACGCCGCGCGGATGCGGCTGCACGCGACGGTCGGGCGGACGATCCACAAGCTGGTGGCCGAGCCGCACGTCCGGCAGATGGCCGAGCACTTTCTGCAGTACGTGGGGTCCAACCCGTTCCTCGCGCCGACGATTCTCACGATGATCGCGGCCGCTCAGCAGGACAACGGCTGCTGGTACGCGATGGGCGGGACCCGACGGGTGGCGCAGGCCCTGGAGGCGGCGGCCCGGGATGCGGGCGTGCGGTTGGTGCTGGGCACGCCGGTCACTCGGATCGAGGCGCAGGGCGGCCGGGCCCGCGGTGTCCAGTTGTCCGACGGGCGGTTTATCGACGCCGACGCGGTGGTGAGCAACTGCGACGTGCAGCGGACCCTCGGCGGGCTGGTGCACACGAGCAAGGCCGCCGCCGCCGCCGACCGCATCGCCAAACGGTACGAGCCGGCGTGCAGCGGCGTGGTGCTCTACCTCGGGCTGGACCGGCGGTATGAGCACTTGGCCCACCACAACTTCCTGTTCAGCCGCGATCCACATCAGGAGTTTGACGACATTTACCGCCGGGGCATCCCCACGTCCGACCCGACGCTGTACGTCGCCGCGCCGTCGGTCACCGATCCGGACCAGGCCCCGCCCGGCGGCGAGGCGCTGTACGTGCTGATCCACACGCCGTACACCCGCCCCGGTTCGCTGCAGGCCGACGCCGACCGGCTGCTCGCCGAGTACCGGCCGGTCGTGATCGACAAGCTCGAGCGGATGGGCATGCCCGACCTTGAGCAGCACATCGTGGTGGAGCGGTCGCTGCTGCCGCCGGGCATTGACAAGATGTACAACGCCACGGGCGGGGCGATCTACGGCCTGGCGTCGCACGGTCGCCTGCGTGGCGGGTTCAAGCCGCGGAACAGCTCGCCGGTCCTGGACGGGCTGTACCTGGCGGGCGGCAGCGTCAACCCGGGGCCGGGCGTGCCGATGGTCATCATGTCCGGGGTCACCGCCGCCGACGCCGCCGCCCGCGACTTGGGCCTGCCGGCCGCTGACCTGGTGGCCACGAGCGGTTCGCCCGCCAAGGATGAGTACGTACGGGCCCCGGTCCTCCAGCCGCAGGCCGCCTGATGTCCCCCAACGATGTGGAGCCCGTGACGTCTCCGGCCGTGGATCGGCCGATGTTGCGCCGGTTCGCCGGCCACCAGGCGACGCGGATGCTGCGTCGTCGCTTCGCCGGCGTCCGGCTGTTGCGGGGCGACGCCGCGAGCCTCGAAGCGGCAGCCCGGCATGACGGCCCGCTGATCCTGGCGATGAGCCACTCGGCGTGGTGGGACCCAGTCGTCGGGGCGTGGCTCTACCACCGCTATCTGAGCGACCGCACCCCGATGACGCTCATTGAGGCGCAGCAGCTGCGACGGCTCAAGATGCTGCGAATCTTGAGCTTCGTCGGCGTCGAACCCGGGGCGCCCGACGCCTTGGCCCGGCTGCGGTCGGCGGCGGGGCTGCACTTCGCCCACACCGACCGCCCGCTGCTGGCGATCACGCCGCAGGGCACCTTTGCCGACCCGCGGGCCCCGCTTCGCCTGCGGCCTGGTGCGGCGGCGGTCGCCGCGGATCACCCGGGGGCGCGGGTGCTGGTCCTCGCGGCCGAGTACCCCATGGGCCTGGACCCCAAGCCGCAGGTGATGCTGGCCATCGGTGAGACGCAGCGGCCCGAGCGGCCGACCCTGGCGGGGTGGCACCGGGCGATCCACCGCCAGATGCGGCGGACAACGCACCGCCTGGCCGAGGCGGTGATCAGCCGTGAGCTGGACCGGTTCGAGACGATGATGGGCGGCGGCGGGTCGGTGCATCACCCGGTCTACGACCTGTGGCTCCGCCTCACCGGTCGCCGCGTCGCGCTGCACGACGACCGCGCAGCGGGCAAGCTGGCCGCGGGGGGAGCGGGCTGATGCTGCTGCTGGGGCTGGCTATTTTCGGGCTCGCGGGGTCGCTGTTCACGCTGGTGATGACGTGGGTCAACCTGCGGCTGTACCGACCCGCCGGCACGCCTGAACGACCGGCGGCGGGCCCGGTGAACGTCAGCGTGTGCATCCCGGCTCGTGACGAGCAAGCCAACCTCGCCGACTGTGTCACGGCGGTCTTGGCGAGCGATCCGCCGCCGCTCGAGGTGCTGCTGTACGACGACGCGTCGGAGGACGACACCTTCGCGATCATCCAGCGGCTGGTTCGGGAGCACGACGCGGTTCGTCAGGCCCCCACGACACCCAAGCCCGGCGGCTGGGTCGGCAAGCAGCACGCCTGCGACCAGCTTGGCCAAGCCGCCCGCGGCCAATGGCTGTTGTTCCTCGACGCGGATGTGCGGCTGCAGCTGGACGCCGTCGGCCGGGCCGTCACCGAGGCGCAGCGGCTCGACGTGGCGATGGTCTCGGCGTTTCCGCGGCAGATCGTCGGGTCGCTGCTGGAGCGGCTGGTCGTGCCGATGATTTTCTTCCTGCTGCTGAGCTACCTCCCGCTGTGGCAGATGCGACGCCGCAACCAGCCGTCGGTCAGCGCGGGCTGCGGGCAGTTCCTTCTCGTCCGAGCCGACGCATACCACGACATCGGCGGCCACGGCAGCTGGCACGATTCGATGCACGACGGCATCCGGATGCCCCGCGCCCTTCGCGCCGCGGGCCACCGCACTGACCTGATCGACGGCACCGACCTCGCCTCGGTCCGCATGTACGACGGCCCGGGTCCGACCATCCACGGTTTCGCCAAAAACAGCGTCGAGGCGTTCGGGTCCTTCGGCGTGTTCGCCGCGATGGCGGGCTTCCATCTGCTGGTGCATGTGCTGCCCTGGGTGCTGCTGCCCACGGCAATCCTCACAAGTCGGCCGATCCTCGCGGGTCTCGCGGCCGCGGCGGTGCTGGCCCAAGTCACGCAGCGCCTCCTGCTGCTGCGGCGCTTCGATCACTCCGCGTGGCTTGCGTGGCTTCACCCGCTCGCGGTGCTGAGCACGTTGGCGGTGCATGCCTACGGCTGCTGGCTGCACCTGCGCGGACTGCGAACGTGGCGCGGCCGGTCGCTCGCCGACGCCTCCGGCGAGCGCGTGGTGCTGATCGACGACGCGGACCAGCCTGTGGCGACCGCGGACAAGCTGGACGCCCATATGCTTGACGCCGGCGCGGGCGAGCAGGCGCACCTGGCATTTTCAGTGGTGCTGCACGACGGCCGGGGCCAGCTCCTGCTCCAGCAGCGGGCCGCTGGGAAGTACCACTTCGCAAACCGCTGGTCCAACACGTGCTGCGGCCACCCCCGCCCCGGCGAGCCGATCGCGGCTGCGGCGGCCCGTCGGCTCCACGAAGAACTCGGTGTCGAAGCCGACCTGCGGCTCATCGGTCGCTTCCGGTACACGGCCGAAGACCCCCGATCCGGCCTTCGCGAATGTGAGCTTGACCACGTGCTGACCGGGACGTTGAACCCGCACACCACGCTGCAGCCGAACCCCGAGGAGGTGCAGGCCACAGCGTGGCATCGCGTCCAAGACCTGCGTCGGCAGCTGATAGAGCGGCCCGAGAAGTTCAGCCCGTGGCTGCCGAGGGTGCTGGAGGTGGTCGAAGCCGCGCCGGCCAGCGTCGATGCCGCCCAGCCACATGAGCGGACGTCGACCGCCGCTTGACGCGGGGCCTTGGCCTCACAGCCCGCTGCGGAGGAAGTACTCCATCAGGTCGTGGCCGCGGGTGATGTGCAGGTCCGCCTCCTCGGCGTGCTGCTCGGCGTACGGGGCCTGCACGACCGACCGGATGTTGTGCCCCGCGAGGACGAACGGCGGCGGCGTGGCGTCGTGCTTCCGGGTCGCGGTCAGCGTGTAATGGTCCGGCAAGACGAGCATCCGCCACGGCTCATCCCGCGCCTCCAGCGCCTCGCGCAGCGGCCCGACCACATGGGCGTCGATCGCGGCGATCGCATCCCGCTTGGTCACCGCGTCGCTGGCGTGAGCCGCTTCGTCAGGTGCCTCGATGTGCACGATGACCAGGTCGTGTGTGTCCAGCGCGGCCACACCGTGATGGCCCGCGGCGGCGTAGTCGGTGTCGTGAAACGAAGTCTGCCCGGGAACGTCCAGCCGCTGGATCCCGGTGCACGCCGCGATGCCCGCGAGCAGATCGACCGCCGTGATCATGCAGGCCCGGATGCCAAATCGCTTAGTGAACGCCGGCATCTGCGGCCGCTTGCCCTGACCCCAAGGCCAGAGGTGCGTCGCGGGCAGCTCGCCCATCTCGCGGCGAGTGCGGTTGACCTCGTGGCCCTCGAGCATCACCTGCGACTCGGCGATCAGCTTGTGCAGCAGGCCCGCATGCTCGCCGCCGACGGGCAGGCGCTTGCGGATCGGCTCGCCGGGGATGTCGTGTGGCGCCGTGGTCTGCAACTCGGACCAGTCCCGGCCGCCGCGGTCCAGCAGGATGTGCCGGTACGCCACGCCCGGGTAAAGCTCCAGCGCGGGGTCGTCCAGCCGCGCCGTAAAGTCGCCGATGATCTGCCGCGCCTCGGCGTCGCCGATGTGGCCCGCCGAGTGGTCGGTCATCACGCCGTCGGTGACGGTCACGGTGTTGACCCGGAAGACCCAGTCCTCGGGCCCGACGTTGAGCCCCATCGCGGCGGCTTCGAGCGGGGCCCGGCCGCTGTGGTAACGGGCCGGGTCGTAGCCCAGCAGCGACATCGTGCACACGTCGCTGCCGCAGGGCATCCCCGCCGGCGTCGTCACCACGGTGCCCTGCCGGCCGCCCAGCGCAAGTTGATCCAGGTGCGGCGTGGCGGCCGACTCCAGCGGCGTCTGGCCGTCCAATTCGTCCAGCGGCTGGTCCGCGGCACCATCGGGGATCACGATCACGTACTTCATCGGGCGGCCATGCTAAGCCCAGCGGCTCTGCGCCACGCAGCGGCTACGGCAGCGGCTGCAGCACCACCAGCTCCGGCTCATCACCGGCCCGCAGCGTCAGGTCCATCCGCAGCTCCGTGCCGTCGGCAAGCTCCGCCGTCACCTCGTGCAGACCCAGGAACGCCCGGACGCTCGCGTTGCCCAGGTCATCAGTCACCGCGGTCTCATCGGTCCACCACACGTCGCCGAACAGCCCCAGTGTCGCCAGGCCCGCGGGCGTCAGGCCGCCGTCGGTCTCCAGCAGCGCGGCGTGCGGCTGGTCGGCGTCCCGCGACGTCACCCCCGCCAGGTAGATCGCCGTCACGCTCGGCTCGGCGAACAGCATCCGCAGCACCGTTTCAAGCCCGATGGCCGCGGACACCGGCGCGGACCCGCCGACCTCCAGCGATGTGACGTGGATCGGCTGGTCCAGCGCGTGAAGCCGCTCCAACGCCCGATCCAACGCCGGCTGATGCGGCGGGTCGTCGCTGGCCCAAGTAATGGAAATCCCGTCGTGATCGACCACGCCATGCCGCATCGCGATCCCCTGCCGCAGCGTCTCCCGCGACGCGTTGAGGTCCAGCGCCTCCTCGAAACGCACCAGCAGCTGCGACCCCGGGCTCAACCGCCGAGCCCGGGCGAACAACATCCGGTCCGCCGCCGCCGCGGGCTCGACCAGCGTCATCCGATCGCTCGACACGCTCAAGCTTGTCGGCTCCCGAG
>CAZVBW010000003.1:32740-58660 GCA_964625505.1 uncultured Phycisphaeraceae bacterium | reverse complement strand
CCGCCGCCGCTCGGCGGGCTCCAAAGCCGCGACCGGCTCGGGCAGCCACGCCGGGTCCGCCGGCACCGCCGGGCCCCAATGCACGTGCCACCCCGCCTCCACCGCCGGGGCCAGCAACGCCCCCAGCCGCGCCGCCGCTTGGCCGCGATCCTCCCCGTGCATCCGCCGCCAATCCGTGTGCCGCTCCAGCGACACCGCCCCCAGCAGCCTGCCCAATCGATCCACCGCCCGCCCACTGTCGCCATGCTCCTCCCCCGCCGACGGCCGCAGCGACGCCGGCCAACCCGCCGCCGGCAGCACCAGCCCCAGCTCAAATTGGTGCCGCACCTGCCGAACCCGCACCGTCGCCCCCTCCACCGGCCGGTCCGCCGAGTCCAGCACCACCACCCGCACCTCACGCATCCGGTGCTCCCGCACCGACGCCTGCGCCTCATCGACCCACTCGCCACGCAGCACCTGAGCCGCGGCCGGCCAGGCCAAGACCATCGTCAGCATCACCAACAGCAAACGCATCACCCGCAGTATCGCAGGTCCGCCCGAAGGCGGCACGGCCGCGGCCCCGCGGCAGTTACACTCAGCACGCAAACGTGTGGCACGGGTGCTCGACACCTGTGGCCGCCCCCTATGGGCCGGCGACCCGCCACGGGCAGCAAGTGCCCGTGCCACACCCGAGCGATCGGGCGCGAGCCCCTGACTTCGACCCAGCTTCAGTCAAACACGCAACGCTTGCACTACCCCGTCTTATTCGCCTGGATGTAGTCGTTGTCGCCCTCGAGATAGTTCACCAGGTTCTTGGTCGCCCGCATCGCCTGCCGCCCGACCGACTCCACAGTCCGGCTACCGACGTGCGGCGTGATCAACACGTTGTCGACCTCTTGAAACGGGTGCGGCGTCCGCATCGGCTCCTGGTCCAGCACATCCCCCGCGTACCCGCCGAGCTTGCCAGACTTGCACGCCTCGGCGACCGCCTGCTCGTCGATCAACCCGCCCCGGGCCGTGTTGATCAGCATCGCCCCGTCCCGCATCGTCGCCAGCGACTCGGCGTTGATCACGTGCTTGGTTTCATCGGTCAGCGGCAGGTGCAGGCTCACCACGTCCGCCTCCCGCAGCGCCTCGGCGATCGACTCGGCCCGCCGCACCCCGTGCTCTTTCGCAAAATCCTCGTCCCAGTACACGTCAAACCCCATCGGCTTCATCCCGCACGCCATCGCCCGGATCAGCAGCTCCTTGCCAATCCGCCCCATGCCCAGCACCGCGATTGTCTTGCCCGCCAGCTCGGTCCCCGTCACCCGCTTCCACTGCCCGCCCTTGACCGCCGACAGGTGCACCCAGAAGTGCTTCGCCAGCCCGACCATCAGCCCCAGCGCGTGCTCCGCGACCGTCGTGTGATTCACCCCCGGCGTGAACAGCACCGGGATGCCCTTCGCCGTCGCGTGGTCCACGTCGATCGAGTCCAGCCCGATCCCGTACTTCGCGATGACCCGCAGCGGCGTCGGCGCCTCCAGCATCGCGTCGATGACCTTCGCCGTGATCTCGTCGTCACCGTTGAGCAATCCGTCAAACCCGCCGTGCTCCGCGACAAGGTCGAGCATCTGCTGCTCGTCCAACGGCCCGCGGGCCCGGACCACGTCGTAGCCGCTGTCCTCCAACACCTGATGGTGCTCGCCGGGCGTGTCCTGATACGAAGTCGTCGTCAGCGCAATGCGTGTCATGCCCGACAAGCTATCGCGCTGCCACACCCCGCGTGAAGCCGACGCTGAGCCGCAGGCGAAGCGTCTGGTATCCCCAACCCCTAATCCAACCCATCCCGCACACTCATCAACTGCACCACCGCGTGACACTCCACCGCCTCGCCCCGCCCCACCGGCCCAACCCCCTCGCCGGTCTTGCCCTTCACGTTAACCCGGTCATCCCGGCAGCTCAGCAGCCGCGCCAGCGATGCCCGCATCGCCTCCCGGTGCTCGATCAGCCGCGGCCGCTCCAGCAGCACCGTCACGTCCGCGTTCGCCACCACCCAGTCCTTCGCATGCACCGCCTCCACCGCCGCCAGCACAAACTGCGACGACTCCGCGTCCGCCCACTGCGGGTCGCTGTTCGGGTACCGGCTCCCCAAATCCTCCAGCGCGAGCGCCCCCAACACCGCGTCCGTCACCGCATGCAGCACCGCGTCCCCATCGCTGTGCGCCACCGGCCCCGCATCGCTGTTCGCGATCTGCACCCCACCCAACACCATCGGCCGCCCCGCCTCCAACCGGTGCAGGTCGTACCCATGCCCCACCCGATACCCCGGCTTCACGTTGCGTCGGCTGCGACTCATGCCTCGGATGCTAACCCCGCCCCGCCCACAAAACCCCGCCCCCCCCGGGCCCTCACTAACATTTAGCCGCGGGGCTCGACCCGCGCGTCGCGCCACCCCCCACCTCACTTCAGCCCGTATTCCTTCAGCTTCCGATACAGCGTCCGCTCGCCGATGCCCAGCATCTGGGCCGCCTGTTCGCGGTTGCCGCCGGTGAGTTTGAGCGTTTCGCGGATCGCCTGCTTCTCCAGCTGGTCGAGGCTGACGCCCGCGGTGCCGCCGACCCGGCCGCCGCCCGCGTCGTCGTCATCCCCAGCCCGGACCTCCGGCGGAAGGTGCCGCATCTCCAGCCGATCGCCCTCGGCGACCACCACCATGTTCTGCACCACGTTCCGCAGCTGCCGCACGTTGCCCGGCCAGTCGAACCGCATCAGCGCCGTCTGCACGTCCTCGGCCAGCGTCGGCGTCGTTCGATCCATCTGCTGGGCGAACTGCCCCGCGAAGTGACGCACCAGCAGCGGCACATCCTCCCGCCGATCCCGCAGCGGCGGCAGCGCCAGCTCCGCCCCGCGGATCCGGAAGTACAGGTCCTCCCGGAACGCCCCCTCCTTCACCAGCTCGTCCAACGGCCGGTTCGTCGCGCTGACCAGCCGCACATCCACGTGCCGCGTCTCGTTGCTACCCAGCCGGACCACCTCGCCCGATTCGAGCACCCGCAACAACTTGGCCTGCATCGGCAACGGCATGTCGCCCACCTCATCCAGAAACAGCGTCCCCCCGTCCGCGTACTCGAACCGGCCCTGCCGATCCTTCTCCGCCCCGGTAAACGCCCCGCGGACGTGGCCAAACAGCTCGTCCTCCAGAATTGACTCATTCAACCCCGCGCAATTGAGGGCCACGAAGTGGGCGCCCTTCCGCTTGGAGTTGTTGTGGATCGCCTGGGCGACCAGTTCCTTGCCCGTGCCCGACTCGCCGGTGATCAGCACCGGGATCGGCGACGCGGCGACCTGCTTGAGCCTGCCGATGAGTTCCCGCACCGGGCCCGACTCGCCGATGATGCCCTCGAAGCCGAACTGCTCGTCCAGCCGTTCCCGCAGCCCCGAGTTCTCCTGCCGCAGAAAGACGGTGCGGATCGCGTTGGTACACAGCGTCCGGAACACGTCCAGGTCCAGCGGCTTCTCGATGAAGTCGAACGCCCCGCCGCGGATCGCCTGCTTCGCGGTCGGCACGTCGCCATGCGCCGTCACCATCACGACCTCGGCCGCCGGCTGGGTCTGCCGGGCTGTCGCGAGCACCCGCTGGCCATCCTCCGGGCCGTCCATGACCAGGTCGGTCACGATCAGGTCAAAGTTGCCGTGCTTTAGCTCGTCAGCCGCCGCGTCCGCGTCGTGGACGATCGTGCACACGTGACCCAGCCGCCGCAGCGCCTCGGCCATGACCTCCGCGTGATCGACCTCGTCATCGACCACCAGCACCTGCGCCGTCGGGTTGTCTTCACCGCTTGCCATGGCCGGACAGCGTAGTGCGTGACGCGGCGCGGCCGTACCCTGCCGCCATGCCCGTCCCCGACGCCGCCCGCGACGCCCTGCAGCGGCTGCAGATCGCCCTCGACGACCACCAGCTGGACCAGCTGGACCGCTACCTCACGCTGCTGCTGGAGACGAACCAGCAGGTGAACCTCACCGCCGTCCGCGATGCGGACGCCGCCTGGGACCGGCTGATCATCGACTCGCTGACCGTGCTGCCCGCCCTGGATGACCTGCCCACTGGGGCCCGCATCATCGACGTGGGCACCGGCGGGGGCCTGCCGGGCATCCCGCTGGCGATCGCCCGGCCGGACCTGCACGTCACGCTGCTGGACGCGACGGGCAAGAAGTGCCGCTTCCTGGAAGCCGCGGTGCAGGCACTGGAACTGCCACACACCCGCGTAGTCCAAGGCCGGTCCGAGTCGCTCGCCCATCAGGCCGAGCATCGCCAGACCTACGCCGCCGCCATCGCCCGGGCCGTCGGCCCGATGAACGTGCTGCTCGAGCTGACCCTCCCGCTCGTCGGTGTGGCGGGTGACCCGCCGGGCCGGGTCATCGCCATGAAGGGCCCGCGGGCCCCCGACGAGCTGGACGCCTCGGCCGACGCGCTGGACATCCTCGGCGGCGGCGAGGTGCGGGTCTGCGACGCGTACCCCGAGGACGCCGACTTCGACAACGACCTGGTGCTCGTGCTGGTCGACAAAGACCGCCCGACACCCCGCGCATACCCCCGCCCGCCGGGCACCCCCAAGCGCGAACCGCTGTAGGCCTGGGCCTGCCCGAGGTCGGCTGCCAACGCCTCGCACCCACCCGCTACCATCCCCGCCCACCCGCAGGAGCAGCAACGTGGCCAAGAACGACGGCAACTACGTCGGCATCGACCTGGGCGGCACCAACATCCAGTGCGGCGTCTACGACTCGGCGAAGGGCAAGCTGCTGTACCGCGACGGCACCAAAACCAAGTCGTCCTCCGGGGCCGATGCCGTTGTCAAACGCATCGTCAAGCTCACCGAGAAGGTGGTCGACGACAGCGGGCTCAAGATGAAGGACATGGCCGGCCTGGGCATCGGAGCCCCGGGCGCGGTCGACATCCACAAGGGCATGGTCCTTCGCGCCGTCAACCTCGGCTGGACCGACTTCCCATTAGCCAAGGCGTTGAACAAGGAGACCGGCCTGCCCGTCGTCTTGGACAATGATGTCAACGTCGGTGCATGGGGCGAGTTCAAGGCCGGGGCGGCTAAGGACCACCACAGCTGCTTCGCCATCTTCGTCGGCACGGGCGTCGGCGGCGGCCTGATCTTCAACGGCCAGCTCTACCACGGTGACCTGCTCACCGCCGGCGAGGTCGGCCACACCGTCATCAAGGCCGGCAACTCCCTGGGCCGACGCACCGTCGAGAATCTCGCCAGCCGCACCAGCATGGTGAACCAGATCATCCAGCTGGTCGAGGCCGGCAAGCCCTCGGTCGTGTCCGAACTCACCGATGGCGACTGGACCAGCTTCCGCTCCAAGGTCCTCGCCCAGGCCTACCGCAAGGAGGACGAGATCACGCGGGAGGTCGTGCACGCCGCGGCCCAGGTCATCGGCGTGACGATCGCCAACGTGGTCACGCTGCTGAGCCTGCCCTGCGTGGTCGTCGGCGGCGGGGCCACCGAGGCGCTGGGCAAGCCGTGGATGGAGCGGATCCGCTCCGTGTTCCGGGAGAACGTGTTCCCCGAGCAGCTGCAGCAATGCGTCGTGGCTCCGAGCGTGCTCGAAGACGACGCGGGTGTCATCGGCGCCGCCCTGCTGGCCCGTGATCGCATCGCCGGCGACGCCTGATCGGTCCACAGACTACCGGTGGGTCATACTCTCCAGCGTGACCGACAAGCCCCTCCGCATCGACCTGGACCGATACCGTGTCAAGCCCGGCCAGCCGGCCGACCTCGCCGGCCGTGCCACCGACGACACCGCCGGCCTCGACAAGCACGCCGACGACAACCGCATCGACGATGCGAAGAACCGCCACCGCGACGCGATCCGCGACCTGCAGGAGCGGCTCTACGCCGAGGGCAAGCAGTCGCTACTGGTCGTGCTGCAGGCGATGGACGGCGGCGGCAAGGACTCAACGATCGAGAAGGTCTTCGGGCCGATCAACCCGCAGGGTGTCCGCGTCTGGTCGTTCAAGAAGCCCACGCCCACCGAGCTTGCCCACGACTTCCTATGGCGTGTCCACAAACGCACCCCGGGCGACGGATACATCGGGGTGTTCAACCGCTCGCACTACGAAGACGTGCTCATCGTCAAGGTGCACGGCATGGCCCCGCCGGACGTGATCGAGCGTCGCTACGACCAAATCAACGCGTTCGAAGCTTTACTCGCTGACGCCCGGACCCGGGTGATTAAATTATACATCCATGTATCGAAGGATTATCAGCTCGAGCGGATGCGTCGGCGGCTCCGCAAGCCGGACAAGCACTGGAAGTTCAACCCGGCCGACCTTGAAGAGCGGCAGCATTGGGACCGCTACATGGCCGTGTACGAAGAGGCCCTGACCCGCTGCAGCACCGACGCCGCACCGTGGTACGTCGTCCCCGGCGAGCAGCGGTGGTTCCGCAATCTGCTGGTCAACCAGCTGCTTCATGAAGCGCTCGCAGACATGGACCCGCAGTTTCCCGAGCCGACGTTCGACCCGGCGGATTACCCGCCGGAATCGCTGCAGTAAGGTAATATTGCGATATGAGCCCCACCGATCTCAACCGCAGGCTTTATGACGAACCGTTCCAGCCGTTCCGCATCCACCTGAGCGATGGCACCGTCGTCGATGTGAAGCATCCGCACGCCATCGTGAGTGAGACCACCGCGATCATGCCCTCGTCATGGGGTCAGGATGATGACGGCCATCCGGTGGCCAAACGCTGGCGAACCATCGCGTTAAATCACATCACGCAGTTCAGCGAACCCGTGTTGCACCGCGGCTGACTACATCCGCTGGACGACGCGGATACCCAGCAGGCCCAGCCCCATGTCGATCGTCTTCGCCGTCAGGGCACACAAGGCCAGCCGCGATTGCCGCTGCTCGTCGCTTGCTGCGGTCAACACCGGGCACCGTTCGTAGAACTTGTGATACGCCGTGGCCGTGTCGTACAGGTGGTTGCACAGCCGGTGCGGCTGCAGCGATTCGCCGACCGCTTCGATGACTTCGGGCGTCCGGAGCAGCAGCAGTGCCAGCCGCACTTCCTCGGCGGCCTCGACCCGCAGACTCGCCGGCTCCACGCTGTCCATCGACACCCCGCCCTTGCGGAAGATGCCGCGGATCCGCGTGTAGCTGTACTGAAGGTACGGGGCTGTGTTACCCTCCAGGGCGAGCATCCGGTCGTAGTCAAACACGTAGTCCTTGATCCGGTCGTTCGACAGGTCGGCGTACTTGACCGCCCCGATGCCGACCGCCTCCGCGACGCCGGCCCGCTCATCGGCGGGCAGGTGCGGGTTCTTCTGCGCGATCGCTGCGTCCGCCCGATGAACCGCCTCATCCAGCACATCGGTCAGGCGAACGGCCGTGCCCTCACGGGTCTTGAACGGCCGACGGTCGGGCCCGAGGATCGTGCCGAACGCCACATGCTCGGCCGGCAAGTCCTCGCCGATCCAGCCCATCCGTTTCGCCGTGTCGAACACCTTCTCGAAGTGGTCCCGCTGACGGGCATCGACCACGTACACCAGCCGGTCCGCGTCCAGCTGCTGCGCCCGGTACTGCACGGCGGCGAGGTCGGTCGCCGGGTACCCGAAGCCGCCGTCGGACTTGCGGATGACAAGCGGGTGCTCGTGCTTGTCGGTGAACACACAGAGCGCCCCATCGCTCTCCCGGGCCACGCCGGCCTCCCGCAGCGCCTCGACCGTCGGCTCGAGCGCCGCGTTGTAGGCCGACTCGGGCTTGAGGTCCTCGCGGGTCAGCTTCACGTTCAGCCGGTCGAAAACCAGGTCCATGTGCCGGACCGACTCGTCGATGAGCTCCTGCCACACCCGACGGGCCTCGGGCTCACCGGCCTGCAGTTGAACCACCCGCTGCCGCGCCCGCTTGGCAAACTCCGCATCGGCATCGTCCCGCTGCTTGGCCTGTTGATACAGCACGTTCAGGTCGCCGATCGTCTGATCGTCCGACGCCGCCCAGCCGCTGTCGAGCAGGTGCTCGAGCAGCATGCCAAACTGCGTGCCCCAGTCGCCCACGTGATTCTGCCGGATCACCCGGTGGCCCAGCGCGTCGAGCGTCCGGGCCAGGCTGTCACCGATGATCGTCGAACGCAGGTGCCCGACGTGCATCTCCTTGGCCAGGTTCGGCCCCGCCAGATCGATCACCACCGTCTGCGGCGGATCCGCGGGCGAAATTCCGTGCCCACCTTCCGCCAGCATCGTCGCAGCCGAATCAGAGATCGCCGCAGCAGAAAGCGTGAGATTGATGAACCCCGGCCCGGCCACCTCCACCTGCTCAAGCTCCGGCCGGCCCCGCAGCTCCTGGGCCACCGCCTCGGCGATCTCGCGTGGCTTTCGCCCGACCCGCTTGGCAAGCGACATCGCGACGTTCGACTGGTAATGCCCGAACCGCTCGTCCGTCGCCGGGCGGACCAGCGGATCGACATCGTCGGCGGGCAGGTCGAGCGTCTGCGCGACCGCCGCGGCGACACCCTCTTCAAGCAGTTGCTGCAGCGTGGTCATGGGCGGCGGATCGTCGCCGCATGATCAGCACACGTCAAGCAGGTGGGACGATGTCGATACCAGCCCATCCCCGGAGTCGCTCACGCGACGCCGGTTTCAAGCTCCTGCGTCTTGTGCTGCAGCTGGGCCTTGAGCCGAGCGAGGATCGAGCTGTGCATCTGGCTGACTCGCGACTCGGAAAGGTCGAGGGTGACGCCGATCTCTTTCATCGTCATCTCCTCGTAGTAGTAGAGCACCACGATCAACCGCTCGGCCCGCGACAAGCCCTTGGTGATCAGGTCCTTCAGGTCGCGTTTCTGCACGGCCTTGAACGGGTTGACCTGCCGCTCGTCTTCGAGCACATCAATCTCCCGGACGTCCTTGTTCGAGTCGGTCTCGAACCACTTGCGGCTTAGCGATACGGTCTGCACCGCGCCGGCGTCCTTCTTGATCTTGGCGTACTCCTCCTGATCGACCTTGAGCCGGTCGGCCAGCTGGTCGTCGGTCGGCTTCTCCCCGGTTTCCTTCTCGTGGGCTTTGCGGGCGCCCTCGAGCTGCGTGGTCCGGTGCCGGACCAGCCGGGGCACCCAGTCCATCGACCGCAACTCGTCGAGGATGGCACCGCGGATCCGCGTGGCGCAATACGTCTCAAACTTGATCCCGCGTGACAGGTCGAACCCATCGATCGCGTCCATGAGCCCGAACACACCAGCCGACATCAGGTCTTCGACATCCACCTCGTCGGGCAGCTTGGTGTGGATCCGGTCTGCGTTGTATCGCACCAGCGGGAGATAGAACTCCATCAGCTGATTGCGTATCGGCTCCGAGGGTTTCTTCTTGTACTTCTGCCAGACCAGTTTGATCTGAGCCTGTTCTTCATCGGTGGGTTTGTGGTAAGCCCGAATACGCGAACGGCGGCGGGTGCGTGCCATGTTTCTCTCCTTGACCGTGTTGTCCGGTCGGTCCTTCGGTCGGTCGAGTCAGCACACATCCTGTGTGCCGCTCACGAGGTCATGGTCGCCTGGGGGGGCGACCCGGCAGGGCCTTGCGCGGCGCGATCCAACTCTTCCCGAGTCGGGATCGGATCAGCCTGCTGCTGCTGGCAGATGTGCTCGGCGATGCAGCGATGCATCAACCAACCC
This sequence comes from uncultured Phycisphaeraceae bacterium, assembly GCA_964625505.1. Lineage (GTDB taxonomy): Bacteria > Planctomycetota > Phycisphaerae > Phycisphaerales > Phycisphaeraceae > CAZVBW01. Next base: position 49,028 of record CAZVBW010000003.1, on the reverse strand, counting down.
AGCACCCGGCCGATGAGCAACGCAGCCACAAATACGAGCGTTGAGCGGAGGAGAGTGTCAGAAAATGGGCGGGACGCCCACAACCCGCTGATGCAGGTCGCCGCAAAGCCAGAAAGTGCGAAGATCGTAGCTACGACCTTGGAGATGGCCACGGTAGTCCTTTACCCCTAAAGCCTCTGCCCAGCGAAGCATCCATGCCCGCTGATGATGAGCAGCGTAACAGCAAATCTCAGTAAAAGGCACTAATGAACAATGATTTGCTTAGAAAAGTTTCAGCCCGGGCTTATCCACTATTCATCCCCGCGTAATCCGCGGCCACCACCGTCGCTTCGACTCGGGTCTTGGCTCCGCCGCATGCCGGTCGAGTCGGTGGGCCAAGCCACGCAAGCTGACCGACCATTCGCATTGTGGCGACTGTAGCGTCACCGGACGCCGTTGCCGCACCGCCTGGGCCACCCGCGGGTCGTGCCGCAGCCATCCCCCGTCCTGTGGTGTCCAGTCCAGGAATCGGCCACACGTCTGTGACAACCGCTCAAACACCGCGTGGCCCTCCGCCGGATTCGCCGCCTGATTGACCACCACCCGCACCTGGCCCGCCATGTCCCGCCGACGCAGTGCTTTGAGCGTGGCGTACGCATCGGTTACCGCGGTCGGCTCCGGAGAGGTCACCAGCAGCGACTGATCCGATGCCAGCGCAAAGGCCAACACCCCGGGCCCGATGCCCGCACCGGTATCGATCAGCAGCACGTCCGCGTGCCGCTCCAGACGGTGCAGTTGGCCGCACAGGCGCGTGAGCTGTTCGGCATCGAGGTTCGCCATCTGCGTCAGCCCCGACGCACCGGGCACCAGGTAGAAGTCGCCGGTCGCCCGGATCATCACGTCCTCGATCTGCTTCCGACCCGCGACCACGTGGGCCAGCGTGCCGGTGCTCTGCACATCGCACATCACATCGGCGTTGGCCGTGCCCAAGTCCGCGTCCATCAGCACGACCCGCCGGCCCATCTGCGACAGCTGGATCGCGAGGTTCACCGCCACCGTCGTCTTGCCCACGCCGCCCTTGCCGCTGAGGACCGTGATGATTTGAGCACCGCCCCGCCGACCGACCTCGTGCGGCCGCAGCGGTCGGCTCACCGCAGGCGTCCGCTTCTTCGCGTCTGGCGCGGAACCCGCCGACGGTTCACGCCGCTGCATCATCTCGCGTAGTGCCGTCGCCTGATCGACCGTTGTCATCCCCCCACCTCCGCTCCGAGCATCAACTCACAAACCCGCTCGGCCCGCCCCGCCTCGATCTGGTGCGGCACCTCTTGGCCCGTCGTCAGGTAGCTCACGGGCTTGTCCAGCCGCCGCGCGATGTTAATCATCACGCCGTAGCTCACCGCCTCGTCCAGCTTCGTGAAGATCACCCGGTCGGTCCGGATCGCTTCAAACCGCTCGACCACCTGCCCCAGCACCCGCGGGTCCGCCGCCGCCGACAGCACCAGGTGCACCTGGTCCGGCTCGGCCGTCTCCAGCAGCGACCGCAGCTGCTCGAGGTTGCCGCCGTCCCGCTGCGACCGCCCCGCCGTGTCGATCAGCACGAGATCGCAGTCAGCGAGCGCCTCGAGCGACGCCGCCAGCCGATCCGGTTCCTGCACCACCTGCAGCGGCACCTCGATCAGCTCGGCATAAGTCCGCAGCTGCTCCACCGCCGCGATCCGGTAAGTGTCCAGCGTCAGCAGCCCGACACGCCGGCCGTGCTTGAGCTTCGCCGTCGCGGCGAGCTTCGCCACCGTCGTCGTCTTGCCCACGCCCGTCGGGCCCACCAACGCGATCACCCGCGGCGCCCCGTCGCCGCCCTGCAACACCGCCTCGGCCTGCCGATCCACCGGCATCCGCTCGCCCAGCGCCGCTCGGACCGCCGACGACCACGCCTCGGCGTCGGGCTGCTCATCGTCACCGACCCGCTCGCGGGCCTGAGCGATGACCTCGTCGGCCAGCTCCCGCGTCACCTGCTGATCGATCAACTTCGCGTACAGCTCCGCCAGCTCGCACGGCAGCGCCGTCGTGGGTTCACCGCCGCCCGCCCGCTGCTCCGCCAACACCGCGGCCACCATCTGCTTGACCGCGGCCAGCTCCGACATCGTCTGCTTGTCGACCCGCACCGGCACCAGGTGGTCCGGCGTCGGCTGTGGTGGTTGCACCTTGGGGGTGGCCGGGCTCGCCGCCGTGGCCACCCCGCCGCTGAGTTCGACCCGATCACTGGCGGGTGGCGAAGGCTTGTCGGCCAGCCCGGCACGCGCCGCCGCGTAAGTCTGCCGAATGAGGTCGCCCGCCATCGCCGGCGGCTCGGCGACCGCGGCCGCCCCCGGCTTCGCCTTGGGTTTGTGCTTGGCCAGCGCCTGGGCCCGCGGCGACTTGCGGGCCTCCGCGCGCCGCCGTCGCCCCAACTGCCGACCGTCCGCCGCCGTGACCTCGACCACCGCCCGCCCCCCCAGGCCCAGCAGCCCCCCACGCTTGTAGCTGCGCGTGTGCAGCACGACCGCGTCCGCCCCGAGCGAGTCGCGGACCTGCCCCAGCGCCTCGGCCATCGTCCGAGCGCTGAACGTCTTCATGTTGACGGCTTGATCCTGCGGCATCCGTGCGGCTGATCGCCTCCCCGCGGGTTAAAGGTGCATCCTGCGTTTCACTTATCGGCCCATCCCGCTCACGCGATCCAAAGGCCGCCGGCCAATCCTACCACCGCCTGACACTTACGCCGCCAGCGACGGGCCAAGGCCCCAGGGATCGTCAGCCGTCGGCTCCGCGGCAGGCTGCGTCGGACCCGCCGCCGGCTCGACCTGCACCATCGCGACCGCCTCAACCTGCACGCCCCGGCCAATCTCGTTGTAGCCCAGCACCGCCGCCGTCGGCAGGTGCGGCTCCAACAACGCCCGCACCTGCGCCCGGACCTGCGGCGACGCCAGCACCACTGGATGCCGACCCTGGGCGACCAGCCGCTGCAGCTGCTCCACCACCGCCGCCGTGATCCGGTTTGCTACCGCCGGCGGCATGCTCAGGCTCGTGCCCTCGTTCGACCGCTGGATATACCCGTTGATCTGGTCCTCCACCGCCGGGTCCAGGCTCACGCAGTACAGCTTGTGCACCACCGCTGCCCCCTCGGGTGCGGTGTCGTCCGGCTCGCTGGTGAGGTACTGCCCACAGATCGTCCGCCGAAGCGCGTTGCGGACGTACTCGGTCAGCACGTCCAGGTCCTTGCTCCGCGGGGCCCAATCGCCCAGCGTCTCGACGATCGTCTCCATGTCGCGGATCGGCACCCGCTCCCGCAACAGGTTCTGCAGCACCTTCTGCAACTCGCCCGGCTTGACCAGCGCCGTCTCGCCTTCGAGCACCTCGCCGGCGAGCTTCGGCGCCTTGTCCTTCAGCTGCGTGATCAGGTTGCCGGTCTCTTCCCGCGATAGCAGCTCGTCGGCGTGGGCCTTGACCACCTCGGTCAGGTGCGTCGCCAGCACGCTGCTCGGATCGACCACCGTGTGGTTGAGCGACTCGGCCCGCTGCTTCTGACCCGCATCGATCCATACCGCATCGAGCCCGAACGCCGGCTCCCGCGTCCGCATCCCGGTCAGCCGCGACTCGCCCTCGCCGCCCATCCCGCCGTCCATCGCGAGGAACTGATCCGGGAACAGCTGGCCGCTGGCGACCGTGTTGCCGCGGACCTTCAGGTGATAATCGTTGGGCCCGAGTTGCATGTTGTCCCGGATCCGCAGCGGCGGCATCACAAAGCCCTGCTCGGCCGCCAGCTGCCTGCGGATCATCGTCACCCGCTCCAGCAGGTCGCCGCCCTGCTGCGCGTCCACGAGCTTGACCAGTGCGTAACCCACCTCCAGCTCCAACGCGTCGACCTGCATCGCCTGCTCGACCGGCTCGGGCTCGGGCACGGCCTCCTTCTTGTTCGCGGCGGCCAGTTCGTTAGCCGCCACCCGTGTCTGGTCCCGCCGCACCATCCACGCCAGCAGCCCCGTCCCCGCCGCCAAGCTCAACATCGGCACCAGCGGCAGGCCCACGAACGCCAGGACCGCCAGGAACCCGGAGGTCACCCCCAGCGCCGCCGACTTGCTCGTGAGCTGGCCGGTGAGCTCCTGCCCCAGATCACGCCGGCTGGACGATCGCGTGACCAGCAGGCCCGACGCCAGCGCGATGATGAACGCCGGCAGCTGGCTGACCAGCCCGTCGCCGATGGTCAACTTGGTGAAGACCTCGGCCGACTCGGTGAAGGTCCAACCCTTCACCAGCATGCCGATGGTGAGCCCGCCGACGATATTCACCAGCGTGATAATGATGCCCGCGATCGCGTCGCCGCGGACGAACTTGCTCGCACCATCCATCGCCCCATGAAAGTCGGCCTCCTGGCCGATCCGCTCCCGCCGTTCGCGGGCCTCCTTCTCGTTGATCAGACCGGCGTTGAGGTCAGCGTCGATCGCCATCTGCTTGCCGGGCATCCCGTCGAGGGTGAACCTCGCCGCGACCTCACTGATTCGGGTCGCACCCTTGGTGATGACCACAAACTGAATGATCACCAGGATCGCGAAGAGGATCACGCCGACCACCATCGACGATCCGGTGACGAAGTTGGCAAACGCCTCGATGACCTTGCCCGCCGCCGCCGTCGCCGCCTCGGGCGACGCCGCGTCGGCACCAAGAATCAGCCGAGTCGTCGCGATATTCAACGCCAGCCGAAAGAACGTCGTGAACAAGAGAAGCGACGGGAAGACCGAGAAGTCCAGCGGGCTGCTGACGAACATCGTCGTCATGAGCACCAGCGCCGCCAGCGCCAGGTTGCCCGCCAACAGCACGTCCAGGATCAACGGCGGCAGCGGCACCACGATGACCGCCATCAGCCCGATCAACAGGATCGGCATCAACATCGGCCGCGCCGCCAGCAGCCGCTGCTGAAACTCCGACATCTCGATATGCGTTGCTGCCGTGGTCACGAAGTCTCCAGCGAACGAACCACAGAGGCGCAGAGGCACGAAGGCAAGCCAGGCAGGCTGCGACGCGGCCGCAGCCAGAGCATCATGTTGCTAGTGAGCGGATCGGACTGCATGGGTTTGCCTTCCTCTGCGACCTCTGCGCCTCTGTGGTTCGACCCTGTCACGCCGCCGCCTTACCGCTGAGCCGGTACACGTACGCCAGCACTTCCGCGACCGCCGCGTAATGTTCGTTGGGGACCTCCTGGCCGACTTCCACCCCCGCGTAGAGCGCTCGGGCAAGCTCCTTGCGCTCGACGAGCGGTATGCCGCTTTGCATCGCGAGCTGCCGGACCCGCATCGCCATCAACTCCGCGCCCTTGGCCACAACCTTCGGGGCCTGCATCTCGCCGGACGTGTACTTCAGCGCGACCGCGACGTGGGTCGGGTTGGTCACGACCACGTCTGCGGTCGGCACCGCGGCGTTGAGCCGCTGCATCGCCAGCTGCCGGGCCACGCGAGCCCGCCGCTGCTTGATCTGCGGGTCGCCCTCCATGTCTTTCGCCTCGTCGCGGACCTCCTGCTTGGTCATCTTCAGGTCCTGCATCCGCTGGTGCTTCTGGTAAGCCAAGTCCAGAAGCGCCAGGACCAGCAGCAGCACCGCGAGCTTGATCGCCATCAGCATCACCAGCTCGACCGACGCGGCGAAGGCCGCGCCGACCTCCAGCTGCATCAGTACCGCGAGCTTTGGGCCGTCCCGCCAGATGATCCACACCGACACGGCCGTGATCAGGATCACCTTCGCGAGGCTCATCGCCAGCCGCATCATCGCCCGCATGTTGAATAGATTCTTGACACCCTTGATCGGGTCCAGCTTCTTGAGGTCCGGGGCGATCGGCTTGACGGTCAGCAGCGGGCCCACCTGGGCCAGCGTCGCCAGGATGCCGACGCCGGCGGTGACCAGCAGCAGCGGCCCGACCGCGTGCATCAGCACCCAGCCGCCGTAGCTCGCCAGGCCGCCCAGGTCGTCGATCCGCGTCGGATTCGCCGCGTGGTCGCCGGCGAGCATCGCCTCCATCGACGACCGCATCGCCCCGAGGACCCGCAAGCCCAACAGCTGCAGTAGCACGACCGCCGCGAGCAGCATTGCCGCCGCCGAGAGGTCTGCGCTGCGGGCCACATTGCCGTCCTTGCGGGCTTCGCTGAGGCGACGTGACGATGGGGCTTCCGTCTTTTCCTGACCGTTGTCCGGCATCCTTAGCCTCGTGCTCCATTACTGCCGCGAACTGGCGAGCTGCGGCCAGAGGCTGCGGATCGCCTCGAAGGCCTCGTGCATCGCTTGGAGCAGCACCGGCCCGACCAGCGGCACACACACCGCCAGGAACCCCACGCCCGCGATGATCCGCACCGCGAAGCCAACGCTCAGAATGTTCATCTGTGGCACCGTGCGAGCGATAAAACCCATCGCCACGCTGAGCAGAAACATCAGGCAAAGCAGCGGCGCCGCTACCCGCAGAGCCAGCTCGAAACTCACGCTGATGAGGCCCAGGGCCAGCTGCACGATCGGCAGCGGGTCGGCAAAACCGCCCAGCGGGACGTGAGCGAAGCTCTCCAGCAGCACGCCGAACATGGCGTGGTGTCCACCGACGATGCAGAACATTGCCAGGCCGGTCATGAACAGGAACTCGCCGACGATGCTGCTCTGCTCGTTGAGTTCCGGGTTATAGATCCCCGCCAGGCCAAGGCCCATCTGCTGGTCCACGAGGTGACCGGCCATCTGCATCCCGACCAGCGGCAGCGACGCGGCGTAACCGACCACGAACCCGAGCAGCAGCTCCATCGCCACGGCCGGCAGCAGCGTCCATAGCTCCAGCCCGCCGTTCCAGAGGGCGGCCGCCCCCGGGGCCGCGGGGTGGCCCGGCGTGATGAGTGCGGGATACACGCACAGCGACAGCGTCACCGCGAGAAACACCTTGGTCATCCGCGGGATCGCCTGGCTGCCCAGCAGCGGCGCGAGCAGGAACAGCCCTGTGAGGCGGGCCAGCACCATCGCCCACGCGGGCAGGTGGATCAGGATGGGCGTCAGGTCGATCACGCGCTACAGACTTCCCCCGCCGAACATCACGGATGCGAAGTCCGCGATCTTGGTGAACAACCACGGCAGGGCCAGGATCGCCATACCGCCCATGCCCAGGATCTTGGGCACGAAGCTCAGCGTCTGTTCCTGGATCTGCGTCACCGCCTGAAGGATGCTGATGACCAGCCCGATCACCAGCGCCGCCAGCAGCACGGGTGCCGAAAGCAGCAGCACCAACGATAGCGCTTCTCGTGTTAAATCGACGGCCTGGTCAGTAGTCATGGGCGTCGTGCTCCGGCGATAGCTAACTAACGGCAAAACTCGTGAGGATGCTCCCCGCGACAAGGTTCCACCCGTCGACGAGGACAAACAACAACAGCTTGAACGGCAGGCTGATCAGCACCGGCGGCAGCATCAGCATGCCCATCGAGATCAGCACCGACGCGATCACCATGTCGATGATCAGGAACGGCAGGTACAGCCGGAACCCCATCACGAAGGCGACCTTCAACTCGCTGAGCACGAACGCCGGGACCAGCGTGAGCATGTCCACGTCGGCGCGGGTCAGCGATGCGGGGTCGGAGGTGTCTTGGCCCCGGTGGTTCATGATCATGTAGACGCTGTCCCACGAGTCGGCGTGCTCGATCTGGGCGAACATGAAGTCGCGCAGCGGCTGCTTGGCGCGCGACCAGCCCTCCATCTGGGTGATCTCGCCGGCCTGCATCGGCTGCAGCGCCTCGTCGTGAATCCGCTGGAACGTCGGTGCCATCACAATGAATGTCAGGAACAACGACAGCCCCACCAGGATCTGCGACGGCGGCAGGGACTGGGTGCCGATCGCCTGACGCAGCAGCGCCAGCACCACGACGGTCCGCGTAAAACTCGTGCACAGGATCAGCAGCGCCGGGGCCAGCGACAGCACGGTCAACAGCAGGAGGATCGACAGCGTCGCGCTGAGGTTGTTGCCCCCCGCCGCGTCGCGGATCGCCTGCGGATCATCGCTCGCCGCGCCCGGCTCTTGGCCGGCGCTCTGCATCGGCAGGGCGTTGCCGGCCTGCGACAGCAGCTCCATCGGGTTGTTCCACACCGCCGGCAGCGAGTCCTCGGCGGCCGCCGGCGCCTGGTCGATGGTGACGGTTTCGCTCGATGTCGGCGGACCGTTGGCGACCGCCTGGCCCGCCGCCGGATGACCGAGCATCAAGCTGAGGATGCTGAGCAGAACCATCGCTGGTGGTCGAAGACGATTCACGCGTCGCCCCCCCGCCCGGCCAGGCGGAACCGCCCCGCCAAGACACTGAGGCTGCTGCGCGTCTGCCCGATGAGCGGGTCGTCGCTGTCGATGCCCGCCTGAAGATCGGCGTGCTGCTGGTCCTCGTGGTCGAGGATGTTCTGGAAAGTTCGGGTGACGCCGTCGCCGCGCTCGGCGGTGACCGACTGCAGCAGAACGGCCACCTCGTCCGGGTCATCGACATCTGCCAAGGTCCGCAGGCCCGCGGAGCTGTCGCCTACCACGAGCACGCGCTGGCCCACCCGCAGCAACAGCACGTGGTTCCGCGGCGCGACCGTGGTCCGGCTGAGCACCTCGACCACCGGCGACGGCTTGGCGATCCGCATGCCGCCAAAGCGGCTCAGCCCCCAACGCAGCAGCAGCACCAGCCCGATGACGATGCCCAGTGCGGTCAGCGTCGACCGGACGTACCCCTTGGACTCCGACTCACCGAGCGGCTGCTGGTCGTTCGCAGCCGCCGATCCACCGAGCGGCGTGGCCTCCCGCTGCGAGACCTCGGCATCGTCGGCGAGCTCGGCTTCGACGGCGGGCGCGTCGGTCTCCGATGGGGCGTCGGCTGCTTGGCGGGCCATCTGCTCGAGCCGCTGCTGGGCGCTCGACAGATCAGCCGGCGGTGCAACCTGCTGCTGGGCATTTGCCGGCATGATCGCCAGGCTCAGACACAGCAGGACCGCCGCGGCCCATGGGATCACATGGGTGCGGGCCGGTCGAGGCGCGGGTTGCGGGGCTTCATGGGTTCGCATGGCGTTGGCCCTCCTGGCCTGCCTGCTGCGGGGGGACCGACGCTCCGCGTCGGCCGGGGGCACGGGTTTTCCTGATCGCTACGCCGGGTTCAGGCGGCGAGCTGCTGCTGCGCGGCGGCTTCCTCCTCCAGGTCCGCGACGATCTCGCTGATCCGGATGCAGAAGTTGTCGTTGAGCACGAGCACCTCGCCGCGGGCGATCAGCCGGCCGTTGACCAGCACATCCACCGGGTCGCCGGCCAGCTTGTCGAGCTCGACGACGCTGCCGGGCCCGAGCCGAAGCACGTCCTCGACAAGCATCTCGGTGCGGCCCAGCTCGATGGTGACTTCCAGGTCCACATCGCCCAGCAACTCGATGCCGCTGGCTTGCGGGCGATCGCCCACCGCGTCGTGCAACTGCTGCAGCGAGTCGGCTGCGGCGTCGAGGGCATCATCGGCCTCGGCAGCGACCGCGTCGGCCGTGTCGGCGTCGGCCTGCGCGGGCTGCGCGTCGGCGAGGTCCTGTTCCGGGTTGGGCTTTTCGGCCATGGGTGCGTCCTTGCACGGGTGGCGGGGGAGAAAAAAATCGCTGGGTCACAGGTCGCTGTTGAAGCGCCGGAGGTTGCTCACGACGACCTCGCTGGCGTAAGGCTCGCCGTCGTCGTCGACGCCGAGGCGGTCGGCCATGATCGCCTGCAGTTGCCTGCGGAGCGTGGTGCGGTCCGGTTCGTTGAGGTGGGCCGGTTCGGCACGGGCGAAGACGGTGGTCACTTCGGCTTCGATGCGGGACTGCATCTGCTCGATCCGCTGCTCGACCATCTCCCGGTGCTTTTGCCGGGTCACGAGGTAGACCTCGGTGTCGTACAGGAAGCTGCGGCCCGAGCGGGTGTTCTGGAACCGACCAGACACCAGGGGCACCTCGACCAGCTGCTCACCCTCGGCGAGCGTGTCGATGGCCGCGCCGTCGGCTCGGACGTCCGAGGGCTTGCCCGCCATGAGGAAGATCGCGCTGATGATGCCGCCCTCGAGCAGCAGCAGGCCGGCAAACACGGCGATCGTCTTGATCGGCAGCTTGCGGCCCGGCTTCTCGTCGGCGGCGGCGTCGGTTTTGGCGGCGTCTTTGGCGTCAGGCATGGCGTCGGCGGCAAGAGGTTTCTGCGCGGTGCAGAGCGCAAAGGCTGCGCTGTCCTACCGGTTCATCGACTAGTTGGACCCGGTTCCTTCAGGAGTTGTGAAGTCGTGGGCGAGGGCCTCGCTGACAATCAATTCGACCCGCCGGTTGGCCTGGGTGGCGTCGGCGGTGTACGCCCGGGGACGCAGCGGCTCACGATCGGCGTTCGCGGTCAAGCGGAAGCGGTTGGCGTCGATCCCGACCTCGTCGCTGGTGAGGAACCGCATGACCGATTCGCTGCGGCGGTAGCTCAGGCGCCAGAGGGCTGCGGTGTCGTTGTCGTCCCCGGTCTCGAAGCCCGAGGCGTGGCCGCGGAGCTCGATGATGTTCTGGTGGCCGCGGAGCTGGATCGACTCGGCGAGGTTGACCAGTTGCCGCCGGGCTTCGTCGGTGAGCTCGGCCGAGCCGGGCGAGAACGTGATGCGGGTCCCGACAGCGAACAACTCGCCTTCGCGGATCCGCTCGACGCGGGGTTGGGTGCCGTCCATCCCGACCTCGGTGGTGTTGGACCGGGTGGGCACACGCTGCTGGCGGAGCCGCATCGCCTCGAGCCGCTGGATGAGCGACAAGGCGGGGTCGTCGTCAGTGGGTAGACGACCGCCGCCACCGTGCATGCCGAAGGCCTGCTGGATCTCTTCGACGACGGCCTGAAAGTGGTCCTCCTTACGGATCTCGGAGAACGAGACGATGAGGACGAAGAAGCAAAGCAGCAACGTCATCATGTCCCCGTACGTGATCATCCAGTCGGGGGCGCCGGGGGGCGGGCATTTGCATTTTTTGCGTGCCATAGCTTGAAGCCGGAAGCCGGAAGCTGGAAGCCGGAGCTTCTAGCGCAGGCGGGTGATGTAAGCCCGAAGCATTCGGCTTACCTGCTGTGCCTCATTTCGCAGTTGTTCTGATGTTGCAACGTCGAGAAGTTCCAGATCAGCGGCGAGGATCAGGTGGTAATGCAGCTCGTTCGCCGAACCGGCTGCGATGGCGAGGAAGCGAGCAAGCTCCTTCTCACCGCCCCTCCCGCATCCCTCCGCGATATTTGCCGGTATGGAAGCTGCCGCGCGTCGGCTTTGGCTGGTCAACCCGAAGAGTTCCTCGCGAGGAAAGTGCTGCGTCACCCTGTAGATGTCCAGCGTCAGTGTGTGCGACCGGTGCCAGACTTCCAGCTTCTGATAGTCACGCCACTTATGCACCATTTCTGGCTTCCCACTTCACGCTTCCGGCTTCCCGCCGCCGCGGCTACGCCGCCTCCGCTTCCTCATCACCCGCCTTTCGCTGGGTCGGGGGCAGGAACGTCTTGAGCTTCTGCTCGACGACGCGGGGGTTGTCGCCGGACTGGATGGACATCACGCCCTTGATGATCACGGTCTTGTAGAGCAGCTCCTCGGCGGAGCGTTTGCCCAGGCGGTCGGCGATGGGCAGGGCCAGGGCGTTGGCGAGCACCGCGCCGTAGAGGGTGGTCAGCAGGGCGACGGCGAGGCCGGCCCCGATGGACGCGGGGTCGGAAAGGTCGGCGAGCATGGCGACCAAGCCCACGAGGGTGCCGATCATGCCGAAGGCGGGGGCGTACTTGCCGAGGGCTTCAAAAAGGGCCTTACCGTCGTCGTGTCGCTGAGCGACGTTCTCGAGGTCGCTGAGCATGATCTGCTCGATGAGCTCGGGGTCGGTGCCGTCGACTGCCATTTGGATGCCCTGCACGATGAACGGGTCGTCGATGTCGCGGGCGGTCGATTCGAGCGAGAGGATGCCATCACGCCGGGCGATCTCGGCGTAGCTGACGAGGTCCTCGATGAGGCTGTGGAAATCGCGGGGCTGGTGGAAGAAGGCCTTCTTGACGACGCCCAGCAGGCTCTTGACGTTGCCGAAGGGGAAACAGAAGAAGATGATGGTCACCGATGCACCGATGACGAGGATCACCGACGGCACATCCAGATAGATGCCCATCCGGCCGCCGGCGAGCAGCGCCCAGACGATCAGCACCCAGGTGCCGACGAAGCCAAAGAGGATGCCCAGGTCCATGAGGTCTCGGGTGTGGGGACGCGCGGAAGGTCCAGAAGGGTTATCGGGTCAGGGGCGGGTGGGGGTGCAAACTGGGTTGGGTTGCGGGGTACCAGACGCTTCGCTTCGCTCAGCGTCGGCTTGGGGGTCACGACGGGGGGATGAGTTTCCGGAGGGATCGGCCGTAGTCAATGGCCTTTTCGACCACGTCGGGCATCGATTCCTTGACGAGGATGGTGTCGCCGTTGATGAGCTTGATCATGGTGTCGGGGGTGGACTCCACGGTGCGGATGAGCTCGGCGTTGACGACGAGCGGCTTGCCGTTGAGTCGGGTAATGGTGATCACGTGGGGGCTCGGAGCGGGCTAAGCCGCGAGTGGCGGGGAGGTGGTGCTAAGCCGCGAGCGGCTTTAGCGGACGGTGGCGAGCAGTTCCTGAATGAGCTGGTCGCTGGTGGAGAGCACGCGGGAGCTGGCGGAGAAGCCGGTGCTGGCGCTGATGAGGTTGATGAACTCGTTGGCGAGTTCGACGTTGGACTGTTCGAGGGCGCCGCCGACGATCCCGCCGGTGCCGGCGGTCCCGGGGACGACGATCTGCGCCGAGCCGCTGTTGGTGGTGACGTCGAAGAGGCTGCCGCCGACCTCGACCAGGCCCTGGGGGTTGGAGAAGTTGGCCACCGGGATCTGTCCGAGCGTCCGGAGCAGGCTGTTGGAGAACGAGCCCACGATGGACCCATCCGCTTGGACGGTGAAGTCCACCAGCGTGCCGATAGGTGACCCGTCCTGGCTGAGGGTGGCGATCTGGCTGCCCTGGTCGACGAGCGAGGAGACGGTGCCGCTGGGGTTGATGAAGCTCAACTCGATGGACTGGGGCGTTTGAGCACCGGTGTCGACGCGGTCGACGGTGATGTCCGCGTCCTGGACGTTGAGCAGCCGGCCCTCGGTGTCGAAGGTCAGCGTGCCGGTGCCCAGTGAGCGATCCAGGTCGGTGTCCTCTTCGGACTGGGCGTAGAAGCGCCAGGTCGAGCCGCTGCCGTCACGGGCTTCGAGCACGAAGGTGACGTCAACGCTCAGCGGGTTGCCCAGGGAGTCGTAGGCGGCGAACGAGGTGCGGACCGATTCGCCGTCGGCCTCGGTGGTCTCGGTGAAGGTGAACGGCTGGGTGGGGCTGGTCGCGCGGTTCACGACGATGTTGGCACCGTCGAGGTCGATGGCGTTGGCGGTGCCAAGGTTGCTGGTGAGGACGATCTCGCCGGTGGCGTTGACGGCCGCGCCGCCGGAGACGGTGGTGTCGACGCCAGCGACGTCTTCGAGAAAGTCCAGGTAGTCCTGGACGGTGGTGCCGGCGTCGTCGGTGGTGGTCGGGTCGGTGATGGCGGCGGCGACTTCGAAAACTTTCTCGGGCAGTGTGGCGCCGCCCTTAGTGACTTCATAGAAGCTGACCAGATCGCCGCCGGCGAACAGCGGGGTGACGCCGTCGGTGGACACGTCGGTCAGGGCGGTTCCCGCGGTGATGGGCAGGCCGGTGGAGATGGCGGTCAAGGCCTGTGAGTTGGTGACCGAGCCGGTGGTGGCGACGTCGCCGGCGGCGTTGAGGTTGCCGGACATCTTCACCTCGGAGGTGGCCTCGGCGAGGGTGGTGATGCCCAGGGGGATGTTGACGTTCTGCAGGACGCCCTCGACGATTTCGAAGTCTTCGTCGACGCCGTAGCCCTGGAGGTACCGGCCGTCGCCGGAGACGATGTTGTAGTCGCGGTCGAGTTTGAAGTTGCCGTTGCGGGTGTAGTTGGTCGAGTCGGCGGAGTCGACGATGAAAAACCCGTTGCCCTCGATGGCGAGGTCGGTGTTGAGCCCGGTGGGCTGCAGCGAGCCGGCGGAGAAGTCGCGGGTGACGGTGCCGGTCTTGACGCCCAGGCCGACCTGGGTCGGGTTGGTGCCGCCGGTGCCGGCGGTCGGCGCGGTGGCGGGGCTCATGTTCTGGACGATGCTGGTCTCGAACGTGACGCGGCTGGACTTGTAGCCGGTGGTGTTGACGTTGGAGATGTTGTTGCCCGCGACGCTGATCATCGTGGAGCTGGCGTCCAGCCCGGTGAGGCTGGTGTAGAGGGACGTGGTCAAACTCATGGCGGGCGTCTCCTTGGGAGCGGGGTCTATTGCAACGGCCGTGCCACCGGCCAGCCAGCACACACAACCGCTCAGGGCTACTCCAGGAGCAGCCGCAGCGAGGCGTTGGCGACCCGGTCGATGCCGCCCAGCGCCGCGGGGCGCACGGGCTGCGCGTCGGGCGCAGCATCGGCCGAGGGGGCGTCGGTGGGCTGGGTCATGGCCTGCCGCACGAGCGTCTGGAAGTCGAGGCGTTCAAAGGGCGCAGCGCCCGGCTGCGGCGCGGCAGCACCCCGCACCGGTCGCACGGCCGGCTCAAGCTGGCGGAGCAATGCGGCGCTGGTGGACGGGGTGGACATGACTGCGGCTTGAGCGGGTAGATGAATCAAGCGCCATCGCGATCAGCCCAGCGAGGGGCCAAGCCGCTGCACACCATCGACCGGCAAGGACTGGGCGGTGTCCAGCTCCAGCTGAATCCCGTCGGGCTCGACCCGCACGCCAGTCACCGAGCCTTCCACACGTGAACCACCCGCGTCCAGCCCGCTGACGACCTTGCCGATCAACGCGCCGGCGTCGAGCACCTGCAGCTGCCGCAGCAGGTTCTGCACGGCGTCGTCGCCCAGCGCGTCGGCTGGGGTCACCGAGGTCACCCGGTCGGCGTCCAACCGTCCGCCACCCTCAAGCATCAGCACCGGCTCTCCATCCTCAACCCGCAGCGAATCGACCAGCCCCGACACCTGCTCGTTGTTCGCATCCAGCCCTTCGACGTACTGGCCAATCAGCCCCGACGCGGAAGAAACACTGTTCTGCGTGACCAGCGTCTCCATTGCCTCCTGCAGCGCCATGTTCGACTCGATGCTGCGGAGGCTCGAGATCTGGTCCAGCAGCGCCTGGCTGTCGTTGGGGTCCAGCGGGTCCTGGTTCTGCAGTTCCTGGAGCATGATGTCCATGAACTCATTGCTGCTCAGGTCGCTGTAGGCGTTGCCGGTCGCCGCCGACGGGCCGGCGGTCTGCGCGGCACCGGCGGTGGGTGCGAAGGCCTGCTCGGTCAGGCTGTTGATGGTGGACATGAGCGGCTCCTCGGGAACGGCGGGCGGGTGAACGGGATCAAGCCGCGGCGGGCGGACCGATCGGCTCTTCGGCCGCCTGGTCATCGATCATCTGGTCGAAAGTGGCGGGTTGAGCCTCGGGCTGATTGGGATCATCCGGCGGGGTCTCAGGGTCGCCGCCGGTCGTGCCCTGATCCAACTGGCCACGGCTTCGGCCGTCATCGGCACCGTCGGCCAAGTCGCCCATGTTCGACTGCATCGACGGCAGCGACTGCACCGACAACCGATCGACGGTGAGGCCCTGCTGCTCCAGCGCGGTACGGAGCTGGCTGAGCTGCCGCCCGAGCGCGTCCTGGCCCTGCGCGGTCTCGGCACCGAAGCGTGCGGCGACGGTGGTCCCCTTGATGTCCAGCTCGATCCGGACCGTGCCCAGCTCGGCGGGGGTGAGCCGCAGCGTGACCGAGCCGCCTTGTTGGTTCAAGGCCGCCCGCAACCCCCGGCCCAAGCGAGCGGCGTTGTTCTCCGGTGCGGGACCGCTGTCGGCCGAGGAGGACGTTGCGGTGCCGGAGCTGGTGCCCGTGATCCCGGGTGCGGGCGTGGCAGCGGTGCTGGTCGTGGTGCTCGCCGCGGGTGTCGCGGTGGTGGGTGCGGTGTCCACGGCTGCAGCGGCGGGGCCAGTGGATGTGGTCGTCGGCAACGGTGCGGCGGTGGGTGCGGCCGCGTCGGGCGCGGCCGCGGCATTGGCGGCAGCGGCCGTGGGCTGAGCGGTGGCGGCGGCTTGGGCAGCTTGGGTCGCCGCGGACGGCGTCGGCGCCTGCGCAGCCTTAGCGCCCGGTTCAGTGGTGGCGGCGACGTTGGCCGCGTCAGCCATCAGCGAGGCGGGCGGTTGCGACGCGGTCGACGGCGAAGTGCTCTGCATGGATGTCGGAGGCGTCGTCGCGGCGGA
>CAZVBW010000003.1:3181-32674 GCA_964625505.1 uncultured Phycisphaeraceae bacterium | reverse complement strand
TGCTGAGGCGGACTTCCTGCAGCCAGGCCGCTCGCACCCGCGTCCGCGGCCTGCTCGTCGACGGTGGGTTGGACCAACTCCTGCTGGCCCGCTTGGGTCAACGCCTGCAGCTCGGCAGACACCTGGTCCAGAATCGCCTGCAGCTGCTCCACGGAACCCGCTTCTTCGCCCGCCAGCTCATCGTCGGCCGCGTCGGACTCCGTCGCCACGGCTGCGGGACCTTGATCCGCTGCGACCGCTGCGGCCAGCTCGATCGGCACGGCCTGCTCGGCGGCGGCCTCATCGGGTCCACTTGCAGACGCCGCTTCGGCCTCGGCAGCTGGGACCTCGGAGACCGCGTCGGCGGGCGTCTGCGTTTCGTCTGTTGCCGACGTGCCAGCTTCACTGTCGGCGGCGACCGGGGTGTCGTCGTTGTTGGAGTGGTCGATCTCGGTGGCGGGCCGGGGTTTGGACTCATCGGTTGACGACGCTTCGGCCCGCTGCGATGTATCCGGCTCACGCGACGGCCGCTCAGCTTCGGGGCGGCTGACCGGTGGATCGTCCCTGACGGGCTCGGGCTCCGGACGCGGCGTCGGTTCGGCGGCGCGCTGCAGGTGCTGACCAAACCGATGGTCCATCGACGACTGCTCGCGGCGGCCGGCCAAGTCCAGCGCGTTGCCGGCCCGCTCGCCGATTCGGCCGAGTCGGCCATGGCCTGCGGGTTGGCCCAGCTGCTGCATCAGCGTGGCGGTGGTGCTGCTGGTGCTGTTCATCCGGTCGACTCCTCATCACCCCGATCACCTGTGCTCATCCCGGCCGCCCGCCGCAGGCCCTCGCTGCGCTGCCGCAGCGCCTCGACCAGCTCGGTCGCTTGCTGCGCCCCCTCGGGCCCCTGGTACTCCCGCAAAATCGCGGCGCTCTTTCGCAACTGCATCGCCGCGAGGTACTCAACCGCCAAGTCTTGCTGCCCCGCATCGACGAGGGTCTGGACCATCTGCTGCGCCTGACCCGGCGGCAGCTGCTCGAGCGTCTGAACCGCTCGACGGAAGTCCTCGCTCTGCCGCTGGTCGGCGAGCTGCTGCACGTGCTGCTCAAACTCGGTCCGCTGCTGGTCCAGCAGCTCCCGCTGCCGCTCCAGCAGGCCGCGGTCGGTCTGGAGCCGACGCTCGATGGCCGAGCGGTCTTCCCGCAGCCGCTCGACGCGGTGGCGACCCAGGTCGGTGGCCTGACGCGATGCGTCCAGCCGGTCGCCCAACGTGCGGGGACCATCGGCCACCGACTCCAGCCGGGCCACCTCCCGGGCGTACTGCTGCGCCTGCGCCTCGGCCGCGTCGGCATCGGCCTGGAGGGCACGTTCCTGTTCGAGGGTGGGGCTGAACATCTCGACCATCGCCTGCAGTCGATCGCGGTCCATCCGGCCGCTGGCTCCGAGCCAGCCGATGAATCCGCCGATCGCCATGAGATTGATGAGCAAGACCAGTGCCACCGCGATGCCGATGCTCCGGATCATCTGTTGTCTCCTGCTTGGACCACGCCGCGGGCGCTCTTCACCCGGCGGGCGTGTTGCTGCTGGCCGACCTCGTCCAGTGCGGCCTGCTCACGACGCTGCTGGGCCTTGTTCCAAAGGGCCAGGTCCCGCTCCCGGAGCAGTTCGAGCGACTTGCGTTGCCGGGCGGCTTCCAGTAGTTCGGCCCGCATGGCGGCCACACGCTGGTGGTCCCCGGCGAGTTGCCGGGCGAGCTGCTGCCCGGCGACCCGCTGGGTCAGGACGTGCCTGGCGAACCGGCCGACATCGGCCATGTTGACCGGCCCGCCCAGCGACTGGCCCAGGTCGCTGCGGGCGTCGCGGATGGCGTGCTGCATCTGGCCCAGCTGCTGCTCGTGCTGCTGCTGATCGCGCAGGACTTGCGCGAGGCGGCGCTGGGCTTGCGCCTCGGCGTGCCGACGCTGGCGGAGCACGGAATCGAATCGGAACACGAAGCCTGCCATGGGGGGTCGGGGGCGAGGGCCGGGGCGGGGGGCGGGTGGACGTTGTTGCCGGGTTAGGCAGCAACCGCCGGACCGCGCGGCGCGGCGGCGGTTTGGGACTGGCGTTTGGCCAGTTGCTGGCGGGCCTCGTCGAGGCGGCCGGCCAAGGCCTGCAGCTGACGCGAGGCGGTGTCAAAGTCGGCGACGCCCTTTTGTTCGGAACCGCCCTGCTGCAGCAGCTGGTCGATGGCGGGCTTGGCGGCGATGGCCAGGTCGAATCGGGGGTTGGAACCGGTGGCGTAGGCACCGATGTTGATCAGGTCTTCCACTTCGCGGTGGGCGGCGACCAGGCTGAGCACCTGCTTGCGGGCCTGCTGATGCTCGGTGCCGGTGACCGCTTCGCTGCAGCGGCTGATGGAACTGAGCACGTCGATCGCCGGGTAGTGCCCGACCTGGGCGAGCTTGTCCGACAGGCTGATGTGGCCGTCGAGGATGCCGCGGCACGCATCAGCGATCGGCTCGGCGGGGTCCTCGCCCTCAACCAGCACGGCGTACATCGCGGTGATCGAACCCTCGGGCGTGTTGCCGCACCGCTCCATCAACCGCGGCAACATCGCGAAGACGCTCGGCGGGTAGCCCTTGGTCGCGGGCGGTTCGCCGGCGGCCAAGCCGATCTGCCGCTGGGCATGGGCGAGGCGGGTGATGCTGTCCACGACCAGCAGCACGTCCAGCCCCTGCTCGCGGAAGTGCTCGGCCACACTGTGCGCCGCGGTGGCCGCTCGCACCCGCAGCAGCGGCGACTCGTCGCTTGTGGAGCAGACGACCACGCTGCGGGCCAGCCCCTGCTCGCCCAGCGCGTTGTCGATGAAGTCGCGGAGTTCCCGCC
Source organism: uncultured Phycisphaeraceae bacterium (assembly GCA_964625505.1). Lineage (GTDB taxonomy): Bacteria > Planctomycetota > Phycisphaerae > Phycisphaerales > Phycisphaeraceae > CAZVBW01. Next base: position 29,841 of record CAZVBW010000003.1, on the reverse strand, counting down.
CACGTTCGCCGACCAGACCCACCACGACCACGTCCGCGGCGGTGTGGCGGGTGACCGTGCTGAGCAGCGTGCTCTTGCCGACGCCCGGCTGGGCGAAGACGCCCAGCCGCTGGCCCCGGCCAAGCGGGGTCATCGTGTCGATGGCGCGGACGCCCGTCGCCAGCGGCTTGGAGATCGGGTCGCGGCCGATGGCCTCGATGGGCGGGCCGTGGAGCGGTCTGGGGGTGGTGTCGCGGAGCGGCCCGCGGCCGTCGACCGGTTTGCCCAGGCCGTTGATGACGCGGCCCAGCAGCGAGGGCCCGACCCGGAGGGTCTGCAACGGCTGACCGGCCGAGACGCGGTCGCCGCGGGCGATGCCCTGCGTCTCGCCCAGCGGCATCACCACCGTGCGGTCGCCCTCGACGCCGACCACTTCGCCGGGCAGCGCGGGCCCCGACTTGCGGCGGATCATCACCGACGCCCCCACCGGCAGCGGCAGGGACGCGACCCGCATCGACAGGCCCACCACCTCCGTGACCGTGCCGGTCCAGCACGTGGTCTGCACGTCGTCAACCACGCCGAGTTGTCGCTGCAGCAGGCCCGCGGTCACGGTGAGGCCTCGAGTGCTGGCGGGGTGTCCGGGGTGTCCGGGGTATCCGGGGTGTCCGGGGTGTCCGTCTGGGAGGGCGAGCCTCCCGGCGAGCCGCGGTCTACGGCGGCCTGCGGCTCGGCGGGAGCCTCACCCTCCCGGGTCTGCAGCACATCGGCACCCGGCACGACCGCCTCGGCGATCCGCCGCACCTGTGTCTGCAGCGTGGCGTCCAGCTGACCCTCCCCCGCCTCGAGGACGCAGCCGCCCACCTCCACCGCAGCGTCGGCGACCAGCGTGATGCGGCCCGACACCCCCAGCTGTTCGGTCAGCCGCGGCAGCGCCTCGGCCACCAGGTCGCGGTCGTCCGGGTGCACCTTGACCCGCACGTCGCTGCCGCACGTGACTTGGCCCAGCACTGAATCGATCTGGTCTTCGATAACGGTGCGGTCGACCTGCACCACCCGGTGCACCACCCGCTGGGCGACCCGCACCGCGAAGTCGAGCACCGCCGATCGGGCTTCAATCTCCAGCGCCCCGCGGGCCTGCTCCAGCTGCTCCACCGCCTGCAGCCAACGCTGCTCCACCGCATCGAGCCGCTGGCTCATCGCCGCCATTGCTTCATCGTGGCCCGCCTGTTGCCCCTCGATCAGGCCGCGCTCGTGACCCTCCGCGTAGCCCCGCTGGTCGCCCACACCCGCCGCCTGGTCCACCAGCTGCTGCGCCTGCGCCTCGGCCTGCGCCAGGATCCCGGCAGCCTTCGCCTGGGCGTCGGCCTTCATCCGCGCGGCTTGGCGGGCCAGGTCGCCCAGGTCCAGCACGACGGCTTCTTTCACGAGCGACGCGGCGGCTTGTTGCTTGATCAGTGGCATGACGCGAAACGCCCTTTAGACGATGAGGTCCTTTTCGCCGCCGCGGCCGGAGATGATGATCTCGCCCGCGTCCTCCAACCGGCGGACCACGTCCACGATCCGCTGCTGGGCCGACTCAACGTCGGCGACCCGCACCGGCCCCATGAACTCCATGTCCTCTTTGATCAGCTGAGCGGCGCGGTCGGACATGTTGCCGAACACCTTGTCCTTCAGCTCATCCGACGCCGTCTTGAGCGCCAGCGCCAACTCGTCGTTGTCGATCTCTTTCAGAACCGACTGGATGCCCTTGTCGTTCACCAGCAGGATGTCCTCGAAGACGAACATCAGCCGGCGGATCTCTTCGACCAGGTCCGGGTCCTCGGCTTCGAGGCCCTCCATGATCGACTTCTCGGTGGTGCGGTCGACCAGGTTGAGCATCTCGGCGATCGTCTCGACGCCGCCGGTCTGGTCGAAGCTCTGACCCAGCATGTTGGACAGCCGCATCTCCAGGCCACGCTCGACCTCGCTGATGACCTCCGGGTTGGTCTGGTCCATGTTCGCGACCCGCTTGACCACCTCGATCTGCTTGGGCGTGGGCAAGCCGGCGAGGACTTCGGACGCCTGGTGGAATGACAGGTGGCTGACGATCAGCGCGATCGTTTGCGGGTGCTCGTCCTGGATGAACGTCAGCAGGTTCTGGCTATCCGCCTTCTGCAAAAAGGCGAAGGGCGTCTTTCGCACGCTCTGGCTGATCTGCTGCAGGACCCGGTCTGCCTCCTTCGGGTCCAGCGACTTGCCCAGCAGCGTCTTGGCGTAATCCAGCCCGCCCTCGCGGGTCCAGGTCTGCGCCACCGCCATGCGGTAGAACTCCTGCAGCACCTCGTCCCGCATGGACTCCTCGACCGCGCCCATCCCGGCCAGCTCGCGGGTGATCTCCTCGACCGCCCGCTGGGGCACTTGCTTGAGCAGCGCCGCCGAGGCTTCCTGGTCGAGTGTGAGCAGCAACACGGCCGCCTTGCGGAGCCCGCTGGTCTGCGGGCCGCGGCCGGCGTGCGTGCTCTGACGGTCGGGGGCGGGCATGGGCTTGGGGTTGGGGTTGGGTCAGTCGTCCGCCTGGACCCAGCGGCCCAGCAGCGAAGCGGCGTCGCCGGGGTTGTTGCGGATCAAGTCGCTGATCTGCTCGGCGATGCGGCGGCTTTGCAGTTCGTTCTCGTCAACCTCAACACCGGCGAGCGCGGACTCGACTTCGTCGGCCTCGCCGATCATGTCGTCGTCTGTCGGCAGCGTTGGCGGTAGGCCGGCCAGCTCCTCGACACTGGGCAGCGTCTCGGGCCGGGTGGCCCGGCGGACCATCAGGAACATCATCCCGAGCACCGCCACCGCCATCAGACCGGTGAGCATGTTGCCCGGGCTGACCCAGCCCTGGTCGGCCAGTGCGGAGACCGGTCCGCCCGCTGCGGCCGCCGCGGGCTGAGGCTGCAGATAGGCTGCGTCGTAGACCATGTTGACGTTGACGATGCCCTCGGTGTCCTCGGCGGCCAGCAGCGGCAACACCTGATCGCGAATCAACTGAGTCTGCTGGTCGGCGATGCCCTGGATCGCCGCGTCGTCCGGTGCCTCGGCGTCGGGATTGCGGGCCTGGTAGATGTTCGCGAAGTAGCTGCGAGGCACGGCGATCGCCGCGCTGATCTGCTGCACCCGGTGGCCGCTGTATTCGCTGGTGCGGGTCAGCGTGGGCTGCTGGGTGTTGAAGCGGGTCTCGCTGCGGGTCTGGCGGTGCTGCGTCCCGCCGCCGCCGGCCGCGTCGATGCTCGTGCCCACGTTGGACCGGGCCCCGGGTTCGGCGGCGGCGAAGCTGTCCGTACTGACCGTCTCCTCGCGGGTCTCCGAGGCGAGCGGTTCGGTCTCCTGGTACTGATACTCCTGCTCGTGTCGGCGGCGGATCGGATCGGTCTGGACCTGGACGGCCACGACGACGCCGGGGATATTCCGCAGCAGCTGTTCGATCTTGTCGCGGTGGTAAGCCTCGGCCGCACGGACCAGGTCCATCACGTCGGTGGGCACCATGTCCTGCGGATCGCGGACCACGTGCTGCCTGCCGTGCTGAGCGTCAATGACCACCACGTCCTGCGGCGTCATCTCCGCAACCGCCCCGCTGATCAACCCGGCCAGGGCCTGGACCATCGGCTGCTGCACCGCGGCGCCGCCGTCGAGCATGACGGTGACCGACGCGCTGGGGCGGGTGGCCGTGGTCCCAAAGCCCTGTTGCTGGGGCATGGAGATCACCACGTCGGCGCGGCGGACGCCGGTCATCTTGCTGGCAATCGTCGACAGCGCCCGCTGCATCGCGACGAGGTATCGGCGGTCGCCCTGGCGGTTGGTCTGCCAGACGCTGGCCTGACCGATGAGGTCGTTGAAGGCGGCGGCGGCGTTCTCGGTCAGCAGGTCGTCTTGGACGAGGATGGCGATCGCGTCGTCGCGGAGGTTGCGGGGCACCATGACCTGGTTGCCCTGCTGGCTCGCCTCGATGTCGGCGGCCCGCAGCCGGACCAGCACGTCCTCGCTGCGGCCGGCGGCAAACTGGGTGATCGGGACCATCTCCGGGCCCGACAGCAGCCACACCAGCGTCGCGATCACGGTCACACCCACGGCGAGCGACATCACGATGAGCGCTTTGGCCGAGAAGCTCATCGCTTCGGCCTGGACCCGGATGGTGCTCCAGTAGCGCTTCAAAAACTGCATGCTCGGTCGGCCTCCTGCCGTGGTGAGCGGGCACGTCGTCTCCGACGACGCGGACGGTCTAGCAGGGATATCGGACGACCGGGCGTCGGGGCGTTAGTGATGATTCATGTCCGGGGCCGACCGGAGCCTGCCCACGCCTGAAGGCGTGGGCTTCAGACGCGGATTTGCTTCACTTCCTCGTACGCGTCCATCATCTTGTTGCGGACTTGCAGCAACATCGAGAACGCCACGTCCGCCTTCTGCTTGGCGAGCATCACCCCGTCCATGTCGGTCCGCCGGCCGCTGACCAGGTCCTCGATCGCCAGCTCGGCGTCCTGCTGGAGCTGGTTGACCTGCTGCAGATTCTCCTGCAACAGCTCGCGGAAGCCCGGCCCGTCGGCCTGCCCGGGGCCCGCCGGCCCCCCCGGCGGCGTTGGCCGTGCCGCCGGCGTGATCGGCTGACTGTTCGGGATGAGTCCAAGGGGATCGGGCATCGGGTATTGGGTATCGGGTGTCGGTTTGGCTTCTGGCTTCGGGCTTCACGCTTCCGGCGTCTCACGCAAGCAGGCGCAGCGCCGCCTGCATCATCGACTTGGTCGCCTCCGCGGCGGTGATATTGGCCTCGTAGGCCCGGCTGGCTTCGAGCATGTTGATGTACTCGATCTCGCTGCTGACATTCGGGTAGTACACGTAGCCGTCCGCGTTGGCCTCGGGGTGGCCCGGTTCGAACTTGGGCATCAGCGGCGAGTCGTCCAGCTGGATCTCCCGGACGTGCACGCCGCGGGGGTTGCCGCTGGCCGGGTCGCCGGGGGCCATCGCCACGATCCGCCGACGGTACGGCTCGTACTCACCCTCGGCGTTGTAGATCGCCTGGCTGTTGGCCATGTTCGCCGCGATCGTCTGCGCCCGCGTCCGCTGCGCGACTAGGCCCGAGGTCGAAATATCAAGTGCACCAAACATGACGTACTTCTTTTCTTGCTTCTAGCTTCCAGCTTCAGACTTCCCGCTCACTCACGGCCGCTCGCGGATCGCGGCCCGCAACAGGTCGAACTGGTTCCGCAGCAATTCCAGTGCCGCGTTGTGGGTCAAGGTGTTCTCCGCGAGCGACTGCATGGTCCGTTCCAAGTCGCGGCTGCCGCGGTCGTGGAACAGCACGCCGTCCTGCACATGCGGACGAAACGTCACCCGCTCGCCCTGGACCCGCATCTGCGCGTCGTCCCGCAGTTGCAGCTCACCGCCGACCGGGTCCGCACCACGGCGACGCCGATCCACCGCGTCCCGCAGCGACGCCTGGAACTGCTCGGGGCTCAGATCGACCGCCCGGTGGTGCGGCGTGGTGAGGTTGGCGATGTTGTGTGTGAGCAGGTCGTGCCGCGCCGACGTGAAGCGCGTCAGGTGCTCCAGCGACTGCATCGAACCGGATTGGAACAGGCCTTGGATCATGTCCGTGATCTGCTGCAAGCAAGGTGGGTGCCCGGGCGGCGGTCGGCACCAAACCGCCCGGTGCGGACCATCGGTCCGCAGATCTTGCGCGTTGCCCTACACACTCTGCGCGATGAGGTTCTCCTGCTTCCACCGCTTGAGCTTGAGCCCCAGCGTGCGGACGCCGATGCCCAGTGCCTCGGCGGTTCGGGTGCGGTTGCCATCAAACGTCTCCAGCGTGTGGAGGATCTGCTCCCGCTCGACCTGCTCCAGCGGCTTGACCTCTGTGGGGCTCGCCGACTGGCTGGACCACACCGGTGCCTGCAACGCCGGGCTGCCTGCCGGCGCAGCAGCGGTTGCCGACGCGACGGTCGGCGTCGGCGGCACGGGGGCGGCGGCCAACCACGGCTCGATGACCCCCGCTTCGATTCGTTCACTCGCCGAGAGCACATGGGCCCGCTCACAAATGTTCTGCAGCTCCCGCACGTTGCCCGGCCACGGGTACCGCTGCATCAGCGACACCGCCGCATCATCAAAACGCTTGGCCACCGAGCCGCTGCGCGAGGCGAGCCGGTCCAGGAAGTGCTCGGCCAGCAGGGCCACGTCGCCCGACCGCTCCCGCAGCGGCGGCAGCACGATCGGCAGCACGTTCAGCCGGTAGTACAGGTCCTGCCGGAATGTGCCGTCGGCGACCGCGCGGACCAGGTCGCGGTTGGTCGTGGCGATGATCCGCACGTCCACCCGCATCGTCTGCGACGCCCCGACCCGCTCGAATTGGCCCTCCTGCAGCACACGCAGCAGCTTCGCCTGCAGCTGCGGACTGATCTCGGACACCTCGTCCAGCAGCAGCGTCCCGCCGTCGGCCAGCTCGAAACGACCCTTCCGCTGCTGATCCGCCCCGGTAAACGCCCCGCGCTCATGACCGAACAGCTCCGACTCCAGCAGCGAACTGGACAAAGCTGCACAGTTGAGGCACAGCATCACCTTGTCTGCCCGCGGCGACGCGGCGTGCAGCGCCCGGGCGACGACTTCCTTGCCGGTGCCCGACTCGCCCTGGATCAGGACCGTCCCGTCGCAGTCGGCGACCTGCTGGACCTGCGCGGCCACCCGCTGCATCGCGGCCGACCGACCCACCAGCGGGTGGCTTGCCGATCCCTCTGCGGCATCGGCTTGGCTGGTCTTGAGCGCGGCGTTCTCGGTCACCAGCTTGCGGTGCTCGACCGCCCGCTTGACCGTCATCACGAGCTGCTCACCGTCGAACGGCTTTTGCACGAAGTCGAACGCGCCGTGCTTCATCGCGTCGACCGCGTCGTTGACGGTGCCGAACGCGGTCATCAGCACCACAGGCAACGAATCGTCGGCCTCGTTGAGGTTGCGAAGCAGCTCGAGGCCGTCCATCTCGGGCATCTTCAGATCGGTCACCACCGCGGCCGGCCGATGCTTGGCGACCATTTGCAGGCCCACCTTGCCGTTGGGCGCGGCGACGACGGCGAAGCCCGCCCGCTGGAGCGTGGCCCCGACGGAGTCGCGCATCATCTGCTTGTCGTCGACGACCAGGACCTTGATGCTCATGCTGCGGCTCCGGAGTATTGGTTGGTGGTGGAAGCGACCTGGGGATTCGACTGCGCCTCATCCGCAGGGCAGGACTCGGCCCGCGTCGATTCTTCCGGGGGGTGCGGGAGGCTGATCTGGAAGACCGCCCCGCCGTCGTTGCGGACGCTGATCGATCCGCCGTGGGCGTCCAGCAGGCGGTGCACGATCGGCAGGCCCAGCCCGGTGCCGGTGCTGCGGGTCGTGAAAAACGGGTTGAACAACCGGTCGATCGCGTCATCGTCGATGCCCGGGCCGCTGTCACGGATGGTGATCCGTGTGTCGGCCTCAGCCCGCTCGGCGACGAGCCGCAGCTCGGCGTCGCCGTCGGCTCCGTCTTCGCCCATCGCTTGGGCGGCGTTGCGGACCAGGTTGAGCAGCACCCGGTGCAGCTGATCGGCGTCGGCCCAGACGCGGGCCTCGCTCGGGGCGTCCAGCCGCACGTTGACCCCCGCCGCATCAAGCACCGGCCGCGCCTCATCGACCGCCTTGAGCAGCGCCGCCCCCGCGTCGATCCAGCCGCAGCGGGGCTCGCCGTGGCGGGCGAAGGTCAACACGTCATGCACGATCGCCGAGAGGCCCCGCACCGCGTCGGCGATCTTGCGGGCGTTGTCGTGGGCCATATCGATCCGCCGATTCGGCTGCGCCTCATCGGCGGCGTCGCTTCCGGGGGCGGGGGCCGTGTCCTCAACGACCATTTGGGCGTACAGCTGGATCGCCGCGAGCGGGTTACGGATCTCGTGGGAAATGCCCGCCGCCATTTCGCCCAGCGCCGAGAGCCGTTTGGACCGCTGCAGCTGGGCGTTGGTGGACGCGAGTTCCTGGTGCAGCCGGACCACTTCCTGCTCGAGCCGCTGATGACTGGCGTGCAGCCGCTCGGTGACCTGGTGGTAGGCCTGCATCAGGTCGGCCAGCTCGTCGGGGCCGGCGTTGGCCGACGGCGGGCGGTCGGGTTGGAGCGTTAAATCGGACATTTGCGTTTCGAGTTCGGGCTTCTCGCTTCCGGCTTCTGGCTTGCTGCTCATCACCCGCGGGCATCGGTGAATCGAGGCGTGCCCCTCGGCACGGGTGACTTGCCGTACGCCCCGAGCGCCACCCCGGCGGCCGCGGTGCGTCGGGAAGCCGCGCCGACCGTCTCGCGAGCGGCCTGCAGCTTCTGCCGGTCCACATCGTCCTGGGCCATGATGTCGCCCAGCAGCTGCTGCACCTGTGCGACGAGGTCCCGCAGCTGCTGCCGTTGATCCGGCTCGGCGGCGTCGGCCAGGTCCTGCAGCCGCGGCCGGTACGGGTCCAGCCGACGGGCCGCCGCCTGCAGCCGGGTCACCAGCTGCTGACGCTGGGCCAGCACCGCGAGCAACTGCTCGGCCGAGCCGTTCTCGATCAGCCCCGACTGCTGCTTCGCCAGGCCCTGCAGCGACTCATACTGGTCCCGCTGGTCGCGGAGCATGTCCAGCACCAGGGCGGTCTCATCCGTGGCGGACGGACCGTCGGCCCTGGGCGTCGGGCGGGCGAACGGGTTGGCGGTGGGTTGGGTCATCCTGACCTTCGATCTGGGCCGCGTCCGGCGGCTGGTGCTGGCGGGCGATGCCCTGCCGTTCCTGAGGCTTATCGGGCCTCGACTTGCGCAGGGCCAGAAAAAGTTGCGCGGTTGATGATGCGGCGGGGTGCCACGGCCGCGTGTCGGCCGTGCTTGGTGAGCTCCCGGTGGACGAGGCACCGCACGCGGCCGTGGCACCCGCGACCGGCCCGGCTGCGCTAAACTTGCCGCATGACCGACCAGCCACGGAAGGCCGGTGGACGCGGCCGACTCGACGAGCTGCTCGCCAAAGCCCACACGCTGCCCCGCGAGCCGGGCGTGTACCTGATGAAGGATGACAAGGGCGTGGTCATCTACGTCGGCAAGGCCGGAAGCCTCCGCAGCCGGGTATCCAGCTACTTCGTGCCCTCAGCGGACCTGGGCCCCAAGAAGCAGCCGATGCTCGATGTCGTCGCCGACTTCGACCACATCGCCTGTGACGGCGAGTGGGAGGCGCTGCTGACCGAGAACCGCCTGATCAAGGACATCCATCCTCGGTTCAATGTCCGGCTGACCGACGACAAGACGTTCCCCTACCTGGTCATCACCGTCCGCGACGACTACCCGGGCGTCTACATCACCCGCGACCCGAACAGCCCCGAGTACCGCGGGGCCAAGGTCTTCGGGCCGTTCACCAGCGTGTACAACCTCCGCGAGTCGGTGCAGCTGCTGCAGCGTGTGTTCAAGTTCCGCACGTGCACCCTGGAGATCGCCGATCCCGAGCCCGGCGAGGTCGACAAGCGGAAGTTCTTCCGGCCGTGCCTGCTGTACCCGATCAAGCAGTGCACCGGGCCCTGCGCCGCGAAGATCGGCCGGGAGGATTACCGGCAGGACATCGACCGGTTCATCCGCTTCCTCGGGTCCAAGCGGTCGGTGATGCTGCGGGAGCTGCAGCAGGAGATGCAGCAGGCCGCCGAGGCCCAGCAGTACGAGAAGGCGGCGTCGCTGCGTGACCAGATCAAGGCGATAACCAAGCTCGACGAGCGGGGCCAGATGAAACAGGGCTGGCAGCCCGAGACCGAGGCGTTCGCCGCGGACCCGAAGAAGGGGCTGGCCTCGCTGCAGCGGGCGTTGGAGATGGATCAACCGGTGCGGGTGCTCGAGTGCATCGACATCGCCCACCTGCAGGGCGGCGAGACCGTGGGCAGCAAGGTGTGTTTCGTGGACGGCCGGCCGCTGAAGGACCAGTACCGGCGGTACAAGATCAAGACGGTCGCGAACGATGACTACATGGCGATCCGCGAGGTGGTGAGTCGGCGGTATCGCGATGCGGGGGCCGGCCAGGAGCTTTACCCGGACGTGATCTGCATCGACGGGGGCCTGGGTCAGTTGCACGCGGCACAGGAAGCGTTTGATCAGCTGGACGTCCAGCCGCCGATGGTCATCTCGCTGGCGAAGAAGGACGAGCTGATCTACACGCAGGCGAAGGCCGAGCCGATCAAGCTGGGCCGGGAGAACCCGGGCCTGAAGCTGGTGCAGGCCGCGCGGGATGAGGCGCACCGCTTCGCGCAGCACTATCACCACATCCTGCGTCGCAAGGCGGTCGTGGGTCGTTGACAGAGGTGACCTGCGACTTTCTACTTAGGACTTCGACAGAACCGTAAGTGGCCGTAAACCCGCCGTTAAATGCGGCTTACGTACTTGATGATCCTTGTGGACCTGATAGAACCGGTGAGCTGGTCCGTGCGGATTGGCGGGTCCGGGTGCGGCCAACTGCACCTGATGTTTTGGTTGGAGAGCACGATGCGAACGAACAGATTTTTTTGGTTGAGCCCGCTGGTCGCGGCGGTGGCTCTGCTCGGGGTGGGTTGCGACGACGGGGTGGCTGATTCGTCGGATCGGACCGGCGCCGCGCTGCAGACGACCGCCAACGGTGAGGCCGAGCTCGTCGCCGAGGGCGACTTCGGCGGCCACGTGGAGCTGGAACGGCTGCTGATGGGTGATGCCGAGCAGGTCTACGCCGGCCAACCCTTCCAGTACACGCTGCGGGTAACCAACACCAGCGACATGATGCTGCAGGACGTGTGGGTCCGCGAGACCTTCCAGGGCAACGCGCAGCCCGCCGGTGCCGCGGCGGAGTCGGAAGACGACCAGGGTCAGCAGGGCAGCAACGGCATGCCGTCGATGACGCACTACATCGGTGTGCTGGACCCCGGCGAAACGCGTGAGGTCCAGGCCTCGGCGGTGGCCCCGGCCGAGGGCGAAGCCCGCATCTGCGCGGCGGTGCACTACAACCCCGCGGAATGCGCGACTATCGCGGTCGTCGCACCCGAGTTGGAGTTCTATCGTTACATCGTCGATGCCGAGGGCGAGCTGATCGACAGTGGCATGGCGTATGCCTGCGACGAGCTGTTCCTCAAGTACCAAGTGGTCAACACCGGCACCGGCGAGACCGGCCCGATCATGATCACCGAGACGCTGCCCGAAGGCATCAGCAGCGAAACCGGCAACGAGATCAGCCTCCAGATGGAAGGTCTCGAGGGCGGCGAGTCGGTCGATTCGGACCTGATCCCGCTGGAATTCACCACCCTGGGCACGTTCAGCAACACCGCGACCGCTCAGACCGAACGTGGCCTGTCGGCGACCGCCGGTGGCGACGCGGGCATCACGATCATGCGGCCTGAACTGCAGCTGGATGTCACCGGCCCCAGCGAGCTGTACATCGGTCGGACCGCCGATTATGACGTGACTGTCCGGAACGTCAGCGACTATCCGGCGATCAACACCATGGTGCAGCTGGAGATGCCCGAGGCTGATCGCATCGGCTTGTCGGATGGGCGGATCGAGCGAGACGGCGACATGTTCGCCATCGGCGAACTGGCTGCAGGCGAGTCCCGCAGCTTCACCGTCTCAATGGACCTGGTCGAGCCCGGCGAAGTGGCGTTGAACGCCCAGGCCGCCGCGTACTGTGCCCAAGCGGTGCAGCAGGCGGTGCAGACGATGGTGCAGGGCATCCCGGCACTGCAGATCGAGGTTGTCGATGGCGATGACCCGATCGCCGTGGGGGATCAGACCGCCTACGCGATCAACATCCTCAACGAGGGCACTGCCGAGGACATCAACATCCGCCTCAGCGGTACACTGGCCGGTGGCCTGGAGTTCGTCTCCGGCGAGGGTGACAGCGATGTGTCGGGCAGCGGACAGAACGTGCAGTTCGGCACGATCCAGTCGCTGGCCCCCGGCGATGAAGCCAACTGGCAGGTGGTGGTCCGCGGCACCCAAGACGACCGCAGCCGGCTGACGCTGGAACTGCTGTCCGATGCAGCCAGCCGCCCGGTCATCGAAGTGGAAACGACCAACGTCGCCCCAGCTCGTGACTGATCGGCAGGACATCCAATAACCAAAAGGGCCCGGGGCCAACGCCGCGGGCCCTTTTTAATCGTTGAACTGACTTGCCGTGCGAGGGGCAAGTAGCTGCGCCAAGCCGCAAGCGAGTCGGGCGGTCAGCTCGCTTCGGCCGGCTCGGGCTCGCCGCTGTCGTCCCCGTCGCTGCCGCCGGTCGGTGCGCCTGCGGCGACGGGCTCGGCCGGGGCCTGGGCCTCCGGTGCAGGCTCGGGCTGCGGGATGTCTTCGGGTGTGAAGGTCAGGTGGTCCTTCTCTTCTTCCCGGGTCACCTTGATCAGCTGGTGGGCCTTGAGCTCGTCGCGGAGGATCTGCTCGGACAGCGGGTCCTCGATGTACTGGCTCAACGCACGCCGCAGCGGCCGGGCACCGAAGTCCGGGTTGTACCCTTTGTCGATCAGGAAGTCCTTGGCCAGCTGGTCCAGCTCGAGGCTGAGCTCGCGGTTCTGCAGCCGCTCGGTGACCTTCTTCAGCTCGTAGTCCACGATCGACTCGAGGTCTTCCTTGACCAGCGGGCGGAACACGATCACCTCGTCCAGCCGGTTGATGAACTCGGGGCGGAAGTACCGCTCGATCTCGGACTGGAGGGTCTGCTTGATCTTGTCGTAGTCGGCCTGATCGTCGCGCTTGGCGAAGCCGAAGCCGGCCTTGTTCTTGATCAGGTCCGCGCCGATGTTGCTGGTCATGATCAGCACGACGTTGCGGAAGTCCACGTGCCGGCCGAACGAGTCGGTCAGCTGCCCCTCCTCCATGATCTGGAGCAGCATGTTGAACACGTCCGGGTGGGCCTTCTCGATCTCGTCGAGGAGCACCACCGAATACGGCCGACGCCGAATCTGCTCAGTGAGCTGGCCGCCCTCCTCGTAGCCGACGTACCCGGGCGGGGCACCGATGAGCCGGCTGACGTTGTGCTTCTCCATGTACTCGGACATGTCGATGCGGATCAGCGACTCCTGCTCGCCGAAGAGGAACTCCGCCAGCGCCTTGCTCAGCAGCGTCTTGCCCACGCCCGAGGGCCCGACGAAGATGAACGAGCCCACCGGCTGACGGGGGTCCTTGAGCCCCGCCCGAGCCTTGCGGATCGCCTTGCTGACGGCCTTGATCGCGTCTTCCTGCGACACGACGGTCTTGTGCAGCTCTTCTTCGAGATGAAGCAACCGCTCGGACTCGGCCTTCTCCAGCCGCGTCAACGGCACACCGGTCATCTTGCTGACGACCTCGGCGATCACCTCGCCATCGACCTCGCCGTCGATCTCCTTGCTCTTCGCCTTCCAGTCGCGCTGGATCTGCTCCTTCTCCCGGCGGAGCTTCTCGGCCTCGTCACGCAGCTCGGCGGCACGCTCGTAGTCCGCGGCCTTGACCGCCTCGTCCTTCTCGATGCTCAGCCGCTCGATCTGCTCCTCGGTCTCGGCAAGGTTCGGCGGCTTGCTCATGCTCTTGAGCCGCACGCGGGCACCCGCCTCGTCGATCACGTCGATGCTCTTGTCCGGCTGCACCCGGGCACTGATGTACCGCTCGGAAAGCTCGACCGCCTGCTCGATCGCCTCGTCGGTGATCCGCACGCGGTGGTGCGCCTCGTAGCGGTCCCGCAGGCCCTTGAGGATCAGGACGGTGTCATCCTTCTTGGGCGGGTTGACCATGATGGTCTGGAACCGCCGTTCGAGCGCGCCGTCCTTCTCGATGTACTTGCGGTACTCGTCGAGGGTCGTGGCACCGATGCACTGGATCTCGCCGCGGGACAGCGCGGGCTTGAGGACATTGGACGCGTCGATCGCGCCTTCAGCGCCGCCGGCCCCGACGAGCGTGTGCAACTCATCGATGAACAGCAGCACGTTCTTGGCCCGCCGCACTTCGTTCATCACGGCCTTGATCCGCTCTTCGAACTGGCCGCGGTACTTGGTCCCGGCGACCATCATCGCCAGGTCCAGGACCACGATCCGCCGTTCGTGCAGGATCTCGGGCACGTCGTTGCCGATGATCTGCTGGGCCAGGCCCTCGACGATCGCGGTCTTGCCCACGCCCGCTTCGCCGAGCAGGACCGGGTTGTTCTTGGTCCGCCGGCAGAGGATCTGCACCAGCCGCTCGATCTCCTTCGCGCGGCCGATGACCGGGTCCAGGCTGCCCTCGCGGGCCAGCTCGGTCAGGTCCCTGCCGAAGCTGTCCAGTGCCGGGGTCTTGCTCTTGGCCTTGCCCTTGCGCTTGGACCGGGACGACGAGGAGGAATCGCCGTCGCCCTCGTCGCCGCCCTCCTCGGTGTCGACGCCCGCTCCGAGCAGGTTCAAGACCTCCTCGCGGACCTCCTCGAGCTTGAGCCCGAGGTTCATCAGCACTTGGGCTGCGACGCCTTCGTGCTCACGCAGCAGACCCAGCAGCAGGTGTTCGGTGCCGACGTAGTTGTGGTTGAGGTTGCGGGCCTCTTCGATGGCGTACTCGATCACCTTCTTGGCCCGCGGCGTCTGGGGCAGCTTGCCCATCGTGACCATGTCGGGGCCGGACTTGACGAGCTTCTCGACCTCGAGGCGGACCTTGCGGAGGTCCACGTCCAGGTTCTTGAGCACGTTGGCGCCCACGCCCGACCCCTCTTTGACCAGACCGAGCAGGATGTGCTCGGTGCCGATGTATTCGTGGTTGAACCGCTGGGCTTCCTGATTGGCCAGGGCCATCACCTTGCGGGCTCGGTCGGTAAAGCGTTCGAACATGACGGTCTTCCTTGAGTGGGACGTCCGAGGCCCTCCGGGGGCTCCGGGGGGGATTCTAGACGCGTTGCACGGCCCGGCTGGTCATCGGCCAAATCGAGCTGACGCGTCACCGGCCCGACGGGTACCCCGTTGCAAGCCCGGTGCCACCTCCGGGGCCCAACATCGGCGTTATCGGCCGTTAAAGCCGCTTTACCCGATAGACGGCCGCCGAAAGCTCGCCATGACAAATCGGTCACTGCGGGAATGGCAGGGCCAGCTCACGAATCCGCGACCGTCGGTCACGCTTGCGACGAGCCCGGAACCGACCGCGACCACTGATCGCGGCTTTACAACGGCGTTGCCGCAACGGGTACGCTCCGCGGGTGTCTGCACGTGCGATCATCCTCGGCCTGCTCATCGGGCTGGGGGTCTCGGCCTTCGCCCACTTCAACGACCAGATCATCCGTTCCACGCCAATGGTCGGCAGCTTCCTGCCGGCACCCGTCTACGGGTCCGCGGTGCTGCTGGCGGTGTTCATCGGCCCGGCGCTCGGGATGATCCGGCGACGCTGGGCGCTGCGGCCGGCGGAGGTCGCCATCACCGTCGCCGTCGCGCTGGCGTCGTGCGGCTACCCCGGGTCGGGGTTCTGGCGATATGCCGGCGGCTTCACCGCCATGCCCGCGCACTGGGCCTGGGGCCCCGGCGGGTACGGGCCGGCGGGCCTGCTGTCGTTTGCTCCCGATGCCGACGGCCGGATCGTGGACGGCCAGGTGCGGGACTGGCAGGCGCTGGCGGCGGCCGCGGTGGCCGCGGGTGAAGGGGGCAACGCCGCTGGTGACGACGACGCGGTTCGCGTGCTCGCCCACGCGTTCGAACTGTCGAGCGATCCCCAGCGGCGGGTCATCGAGCGCATCGCGGTCGGCAACGCAAGCACGGCACCCGATGCGGTCGAGAAGCAGACGCTGCTGCAAGCGGTGAACCAGGCACTGGAGGACCCGCAAACCAGCGCCGCCGCTCCGCGCGATGAGTGGCAGCGGGTCCGCACGCACCGCCGGTGGCTCGACGCGGCGCTGCCGGACGTGCTGGTCCCGATGCCGCCGGGCGACCACGCGTACCTCGCGGACCTGGACACGCACGACCCGCTGGTCCGCCGGGCGGTGGTGGGTGATCAGACCGGCCAGGCGTTCCGCCCCACCGGCCCGCCTTGGCCGCGGCTGATGCCGACGTTGCTGCTCTGGGGCGGCGCGGTACTCGTGCTGGGGCTGGGCACGCTGTGTTTGGCGATGATCGTGCACCCGCAGTGGTCCAGGCATGAACGGCTGGCCTACCCGCTGCCCAAGGTGGTGCAGCAGCTCGCCGCCCGCTCGGCGGACCGTGTGTGGCCGGACATCGCGTACAGCCGGCTGTTCTGGCTCGGGCTGGGCATCGCGGCGGTGCTCCACCTGATCAACGGCCTGCACGTCTGGTTCGAGACGCCTTCGATCCCGCTGCACTTTAACTTCAACCCTCTCCGCGAGCTGTTCCCCAAACGCCTCGCGGACCAGCTTCTCGGGCAGCTACTTTCGGCCGACGCTGTTCCTGGCCGTCGTCGGCTTCGCGTTCTTCCTCACCGCGTCGGTCTCGCTGTCGCTGGGCCTCTCGCAGCTGCTTTGGCTCGTCATGGGCTCGGTGCTCCTGAGCTACGGCATGCGACTGGGCTACGACAAGTACAGCCCCAACGAGGCGAACAGCCTCCGCTTCGGAGCGTATTTGGGCATCGCGGTGATGATCCTCTACACCGGCAGGCGGTACTACAGCTCGGTCGCCGCCGCGGCGGTCGGGCTGCCGAGCCGGTTGCCGCGGCAGAGCATCATGGCCTCGGCCGGCCGGGGCCTGGTCGTGTGTCTGCTGGCGGGCGTGGGGATCGTGACGCTCAGCGGGTTGAGCTGGCCTCTGGCTACCGCGGTGGTCGCGTGTTCACTGCTGGTGTGGGTGGTGCTGGCGCGGGTGCTCTGCGAGACGGGGCTGTTCTTTATCAGCGGGCCGTACCTGCCGGTGGCGGCGATCGTGGGGCTGCTCGGCTTCGAGGCGGTCGGGCCCACGGGTTTCATCCTGCTGGGGCTCGCGGGCTTCATGTTGGTCGGCGACCCGCGGACGGCGTTGATGCCCTACCTGAGCACGGCGTTGAAGCTGGCCGAACCAGCAGACGACCCCACCTCCGGAGGGTCTGGGCTTTCGCAGGAGTCCGGGCCGGTGATCGCGGATCGGCGGTCGCCGCGGCGGGTGGTGCCGTGGCTGGTGCTGATGATGATCGGCGGGTTCATCGTGGCCGGGATCGCCACGATGAGCATCACCTTCGAACACGGCGTTAACCCCCGCGACCCGGCCGGCCGGCAGCACTTCCCCAACACGCCGTTCAACCGCCTGATGCCGCTGGTCGACGACGCCCGGGCCCAGGGCACGCTCGACGCCGCCGTGCAGACCCAAGGCCTGGCCCGCTTGGGCCTCATCGAGCCGGTCGATGGCGTGCTGCTGTGGACCGCCATCGGGCTGGGCCTGGTGCTGGTCTGCGCGGCGGGCCGGCTGCGGCTGAGCTGGTGGCCGCTGCACCCGCTGATCTTCGTGGTCTGGGGCACCTGGGCGATGAGCCACTTCGCGTTCTCGTTCCTCGTGGGCTGGGCCGTCCGCACCGCCGTGGTCCGCCTGGGCGGCGTCAAGAGCTTTGAATCGGTCAAGCCGCTGATGGTCGGCCTGATCGCCGGCGAATTGCTGCTGGCCCTGCTCTGGATGAGCGTCGGGGCGTGGTACTACCTGCAGACCGGTCAGGAACCGCAGATCTACCGCGTCTTTCCGTAGGGCGTGAGGCCGCAAGCGGGAAGCCTGATGCCAGGCAGTGGGCTACCTGGTTTCTTCTCGGGCTTCTAGCTTCCGGCCTCCTGCTTCACGCTAAAAACAACGCCATCTGCCCGCCCCGACCCGGCGCCGTCGGCCGCCGGAAGTGCTTCCGCGACAACGGGCAGATGTCCTGATTGAGGTGCAGCTTGCGAGCCGTGACGTCGAACACGGTCCGCAGGTGCTCGGCGTAACCGCCCGTGCCCCGGCCGCGGGCCGAGGTGATCCGGCTCATCCCGTCAAAGCCTCCCGCCGGCTCGTTGCTGTACCGCGCCGCCGCGCAGTTCGCCCCGGTCGCCGCAAACCGCACGTCATGCGCCGGCCCCAAGTCCCGCTTCCGGGGGCGGGGGCTCGCGTCGTACAGCTTGCCCCCATGGGCTTGCCGCAGCAGCGACTCGACCCGCCGGGCCCGGGCCGGATCCAGGTGACGCTCCATCCAGTCCAGCCACAACGCCTTGAGCTGGTACGGCAACCGCAACAGCACCCACGCCACCCGCCGGGCCCCCGCGTCTGCCGCCGCCTCCATCAGCCGCGGCAACTCGTGGTCCGTCAGCCCCGGGATCACCGGCGCAATATTCACCCCCACCGGCACCCCCGCATCCACCAGCTTCCGCACCACCCGCAGCCGCGCCGACGGCGGCGACGCCCGCGGCTCCAGCTTCCCCGCCAAGTCATCGTCCAGCGTCACCAGCGTCACCACCACCCGCGCCGCGTTGCTCGCCCCGAGCTTCTGCCACAGGTCCACGTCCCGCAGCACCAGCGTGCCCTTGGTCATCGTGCTCACCGGCTGCATGCAATCGGCCATCACCTCCAGACACCCCCGCGTGATCCGCCGATCCTTCTCGATCGGCTGATACACATCCGTGATCGCCGACATCACGATCGGCTGGGCATCCCACGACCGCTTCGATAACTCTTCGGCCAACTTCCGGGGGGCGTCGGGCTTGGCGATCAGCTTGGTCTCGAAGTCCAGCCCGCACGAATAGCCCAGAAACTCGTGGTACGGCCGCGCGAAACAATAGATACATCCGTGGGCACATCCCCGGTACGGATTGACCGTGTAGTCAAACGGCACGTCCGACGTCGGGACCACCTTGTTGATGACCGTCTTCGTCCGATCCTCGATCACCTCCGTCGCCACCGCCCGGGCCTTGTCGGGGTCCTCCCCCGCCGACACCGCCTCGGCCCGCTGCCGATCCCGCTCGTCCCCGAGCACATGTAGCCGCACCGCTTCAAACCGATTCCCCGGATTCAGCCCCGCCCCCCGCCGGTGGGCCGGGCCCCCCGGAAGTGCATCAACTTGTGCGGGCTCGTCCTGCGACACACCCGATCATAGACCGAACCCAAGGTTGGTGATCGACCGGTGAAGACAGCATCGCACAGCCCACATGTGGCGGGCCACCCCCTGATATGCACAGCGTCACGCTGCCGGTTCCCCCGTAGGACGGGCGTCTCGCCCGTCGCGGCTTCACGCCGACGAAATAAATCAAGCTTTGCTTGATCGACGGGCGGGACGCCCGTCCTACGGAAGGCCCGCTGTCGCGGCTAACGCTGCATCTTGGTCCAGGTGTCGCGGCGGGGTGGCACACCTCGCCGGCTCGGCGGCGATGTGTGCGAACCACCCGAACCGCAACCAGCAGGCGCCTCCACCAGCGGGCCCGGCTACCGCTTCTGCATCTTCGCCCAGGTGTCCCGCAGCGTCAGCGTGCGGTTGAAGGTCAGGCCGCCGTTGCCACTCCCGGGGGCGGGGGTTTGCTTCCGGGGGTCGCGGATGAAGTAGCCGAGGCGTTCGAATTGGACGGCCTGATCGGTCGGGGCGTCGGCGAGGGCGGGTTCGAGTTGGCAGCCGGTCAGGGTCGTGCGGGAGTCGGCGTTGACGTTCTGCAGCCAGGCGTCATCCGGGGAACCCTCGGGCACCTTGAGCGGGTCCTCGGCGGTGAACAGGTGGTCGTACTCGTGGACGGTGGCAGCCACCGCGGTCTTCGCGTCGACCCAGTGAATGGTGCCCTTAACCTTTCGGCCGTCGGGGGCGTTGCCGCCGCGGGACTCGAGGTCGAGCTCGGCGTAGACACACGTGATATTGCCATCGTCGTCGACGTCGTGGCCGGTGCAGGTCGCAAGGTAGGCGTAGCGCAACCGGACTTCTCTTCCGGGGCCCATCCGGAAAAACTTCCGGGGCGGGTCGATCATGAAGTCGTCCTGCTCAACATACAGTTCACGCGAGAAACTCACCGGTCGGCTGCCGGCCGTTTCATCTTCCGGGTTGTTGACTGCGTCGAAGGTTTCCGTGTGGTCCTCGGGCAGGTTGGTGATCACCAGCTTCAGCGGCCGGAGCACGGCCATCCGGCGGACTGCCGACGTGTTCAGCTCATCGCGGACAACTTGTTCGAGCTTGGCGTACTGGATGTTGTTCTCCCGGCGGGCCACGCCGACTTCCTCCCAGAATCGCCGCAGTGCCGACGCGGGGAAGCCCCGGCGGCGCATGCCCCGGATCGTCGGCATCCGCGGGTCGTCCCAGCCCTCGACGACGTCCCGCTCCAGCAGCTGGGCGAGCTTGCGTTTGCTGGTGATCATGTACGCAATATTGCCCCGTGCAAACTCGATCTGCCGCGGCACATAATCGACCCCCGGAACCGAGGCGCCGCAGTCGCGGAGGGTCTGCAAGAACCACTCGTACAGCGGCCGGTGGATCTCGAAGGACAGATCGCACAGCGAGTGGGTGACGCCCTCGATCCAGTCGGACTGGCCGTGGGCCCAGTCGTACATGGGGTAGATCTTCCAGGCGTCGCCGGTGCGGGGGTGCTCGGCGTGGAGGATGCGATACATCACCGGGTCGCGCATTACCAGGTTGGGCGCGGCCATGTCGATCTTCGCCCGCAGGACGTGGGCGCCTTCGGCCAACTCGCCGGCCTTCATCTGCTCGAACAGCGTGAGCGACTCTTCCGGCGGCCTGTCGCGTTGTGCAGACGGCGTTCCGGGTCGGGTGAGCGTGCCGCGGGCGCTGCGGATCTGGTCGGCGGTCTGGTCGTCGACGTAAGCGTGGCCGCGGGAGATGAGCAGCTTCGCCCAGTCATAGAGCTGCTGGAAGTAGTCGCTGGCGTAGCGGAGCTCGGCCCAGTCGTAGCCGAGCCAGCGGACATCCGTCTGGATCGACTCGATGTACTCGTGCTCTTCCTTCACCGGGTTGGTGTCGTCCAGGCGGAGGTTGCACCGGCCGGCGAAGGCGTCGGCCATGCCGAAGTCGATGGTGATGGCCTTGGCGTGGCCCAGGTGCAGGTAGCCGTTGGGTTCGGGGGGGAAGCGGGTCACCACGTGCGGGTACCGCCCGGCGTCGAGGTCGGCGCGGAGCGCCCCGGCGATGAAGTGCTCGCCCCCGCCCCCGTCCCCGGAAGAAGCGGGGGAGGCGCTAGGGGCGTCGGTGGGGCCGGACGTGTTTCCGGGGTTGGGCATGGGCGGAGTGTACGGATGGCAGGGGCGGCTACCATCGCCGCGATATGGCTGACGTCGTCACCCGCTTCGCCCCATCGCCGACCGGCGCGCTGCACGTCGGCGGGGCTCGGACCGCGCTGCTCAACTGGGCGTACGCCCGTCGGCACGGCGGGACCTTCGTGCTGCGGGTCGAGGACACCGATCGCAAACGATCCAGCGAGGAGGCGACCCGCGGCATCTTGCGCGACCTGATGTGGCTGGGCCTGGACTGGGACGCCGGACCGGACTCAAACGACCCGGCCGCCGCAGTGGGCGAGCTGGGCCCGTACTTCCAGAGCCAGCGGCTGGACACCTACCGCACGGCGGTGCAGCAGTTGATCGACGCCGGCCTGGCACGGACAGACGACGGCGCGGTCCGTTTCAGCCCGCCCGCCGGGGTCGCGTTCGACGACGCGGTGTACGGCCACATCGAGGTCGCCGCCGAGGACATCGGCGAGTTCGTGATCCAGAAAGCCGACGGCTTCCCCACGTTCCACCTCGCGGTCGTGGTCGATGATGACACGATGGGGGTGACGCACGTCATCCGCGGGCAGGAGCACCTGTCCAACACGCCCAAGCACATCGCCCTGCAGGAGGCGCTGGGCTACCGCCGGCCGGTGTACGTGCATACCCCGTCGATCATGAACCCCGACGGCAGCAAGATGTCCAAGCGGGACAAGGCGAAGGCCGCCCGGGCGGCCGCCGAGCGGGACGGCTGGCCGGAGGTGTTGCCGGGCGTTGACGCCGATGCCCTGCAAGCGTTCAAAGACAAGAAGAGCGACGAGCTGGAGGTGGCGCTGCAGCTGGCTCACGCGCTGGGCGAGCCGATGCCGGAGATTGATGTTGCGGACTTCCGGGCCAGCGGGTACACGCCCGGGGCGCTGCTGAACTACCTGGCGCTGCTCGGCTGGAGCCACCCGGACGGTGCGGAGCGGTTTGAGCTTCCCGACTTTGTGCAGCAGTTCGGCCCCGAGCGGATCAACAAGTCCAACGCGAAGTTCGACCGCGAGAAGCTGCTGGCGTTTAACGCCGAGCGGCTGCAGCAGATGGACGCCCAGCGGTTCGCCACGCTGCTGCGTCGGCACCTGCGGGCCCACGACCCGCGGTTCGTCGCGGCCTTTGACGGGTCGGCCGGTGATGCGCTGGCGGCGGCGTATCAGCCGCGGTGCAAGCGGCTGGCGGATGTGGCGGAGGCCGGCGTATTCCTGGTGTGCGACGACAGCGAGATCGTCTATGACGCGAAGGCGGTGAAGAAGAATCTGCACAAGGGCGACGGGGCCGGGCTTTCGGCATTGCGGGCGGTACGGGAGGTGCTGGCCGAGCCCGCGGACTGGGCCGCCGAGGCCTTGGAGCAGCGGCTGCAGGCGTTGGCCGACGAGCTGGGCTGCAAGCACATGGGCGGGGTCGCGCAGCCGCTGCGGGTGGCGGTGTCGGGCGCCGCGGTGACCCCGCCGATCGGGCTGACGCTGCAGCTGCTGGGGCGGGACGTGGTGCTGCGTCGGATCGAGCGGTGCTTGGAGATGAACGGGATCGACGCGGCCGCGAGTTGAAGAGCGCCGCCGACGGCGGCGGCTTTATGAGAGAAGGCACGATGTCACTGATTGTCACGGGCAGTATCGGGATCGACACGATCGAGACGCACGACGGCCGGCGGGCCGATCAGCTGCTGGGCGGATCGACGTTCTACTTCGCGGCGGCGGCGCGGCTGCTGATGCCGTCCGACGCGGTCCGGCTGGTCGGGGCTGTCGGCGAGGACTTTCCCCCGGAGTTCATCGAGCAGTTCGGCAAGCTCGGCGTGGACACGCAAGGCATTGAGCGACGCGTCGGCAGCAAGAGCTTCCGCTGGCACGGCAAGTATCACGAGGACATGGACCACCGGGACACGGTGTCGGTCGACCTGAACGTGCTGATCGAAGACCTGCCGCCGGTGCCCGGGGCCTACCGCGACAGCAAGTACGTGTTTCTCGCGGTGACGTCGCCGGACAATCAGCTGGCGTTGATGGACCAGTTTCCCGACAAGCGGATGGTCGTCGCGGACACGATCGATCTATACATCCAGACGCAGCGGGAGGCGCTGGACGAAGTGGTCCGGCGGGTCGACGGGCTGATCATCAACGACAGCGAGGCGGCCCTGCTGACCGAGCAGCAGAGCCCGGTGGCGGCGGCGGAGGTGCTGCTGGACCGCGGACCGAAGTTCGTGGTCATCAAGAAGGGCAAGCACGGGGCACTGCTGTGCCACGCGGACGGCTGGTGCGTGTTGCCAGCCTTCCCGACGACGCACGTCGCGGACCCGACCGGAGCGGGCGACAGCTTCGCCGGGGGCTTTATGGGCAGCCTCGCCGCGGCAGGTGCGGGACCCGATGATCTGCCGGCGATGCGGCGGGCTCTCGCGGACGGGACGGTCGTGGCGAGTTTCACGATCGAGTCGTTTGGGGTGGACGCGGTGGCCGATCTGGACGCGGACCGTATGGGGCGTCGTCGGGCACGATTCATCGAGATGCTGGAGGTTGCGTAGTGACGGCGGGTCCCGCCACGCCGGGGCGGTCCGACGAGCCCGGGGCGATGCTGGAGGTGCTGCGGGTCTTGGCTCACGACGTGAAGCGGCCGGCGGTGGCGATCGCCGGGCTGCTGGAGCTGCTGAGAGATGATCTGGGGCCGCTGGCTGAGGAGCCTGCGGAACTGCTGCGACTCGCCGTGGAAGAGGCCCAACAGACGAAGCGGGTGGGTGCGGCACTCGGCTGGCTGGCCGATCTGGAGCGGATCGAGGCGACCGGGCCGTGCGATCTGGTTGATCAGGCGGAGCAGACGATTGCCTGGGCGGACGGGCTGGGCCGGGAGGTCGAGTCAAGTGCGGGGTCCGGGTCGGTGCGGATCAGCGCGGCCGAGCCGCTGGTGCAAGCGGTGGTCCGGGAACTGGTCCTCAACGCGTTGCGACATGGCGAGGGTGACGTGCGTTTGCGGGTCAGCTCGGGCGATGGCACGGGTGAGCTGGCGGTGCACGACGAAGGGACGGGCGTGGGATCCGAGCGTTGGGCGATATGTCGGCAGTTGTTGCGGTGCGGTGGGTCGGACGTCGCGATCGACAAGGCGCTGGCGGCGGCACGTCCGGGCCTCGGCGCGGGGGTCGGTCTTTGGGGGGTGGAGCGGCTGGTGTCGCGCAGCGGCGGGACGCTCCGTGGCAGCGTTCTGGACGCCGGGGGCTTTGTGGTGCGGGCGGCCTGGCCGGTCGTCT
Organism: uncultured Phycisphaeraceae bacterium; assembly: GCA_964625505.1. GTDB lineage: Bacteria > Planctomycetota > Phycisphaerae > Phycisphaerales > Phycisphaeraceae > CAZVBW01. The sequence goes on along the minus strand of CAZVBW010000003.1, from coordinate 5,522 downwards.
AGGTCGAAGGTCGGCGGCATGCGGACGGTGGTAGACTGTGGGGCTCACCGGAGTTTGCATGGCACCATCAACCAGCACCGCCACGGCCGCCCCCGCCGACGCCGACGCCTCGACTTCGTCCGCCCCCGCCGCCGGGGTGGCGGTCAGCCGCCTTGAGCGGGCCGAGCCCCCCGCCTCGCCGCGGCTGGTCTGGCTGGACGGCGAGCTGGTCCCGGCGGGCGAGGCGAAGGTGTCGGTTTACGACCACGGCCTGCTCTACGGCGACGGCGTGTTCGAGGGCATCCGGGTCTACGGCGGACGGGTGTTCAAGCTCGCGACGCACCTGACGCGGCTCGCCGAGTCGGCCAAGGCGATTCGGCTCGAGCTGTCGATGAGCGTTGAGGCGCTCGACGCCGCGGTGCGGCAGACCGTCGAGGCCAACGACTGCCGCGACGGGTACGTCCGCCTGTGCGTGACCCGCGGGGCGGGGACGCTGGGGCTGCACCCGTTCAAGTGCCCCAGGCCCAGCACGTTCATCATCTGCGACGCCATCAAGCTCTACCCGCAGGAGCTCTACGACCAGGGCCTGGCGATCATCACCGCCAGCACGATCCGCAACCACCCCGGCGCCCTGAGCCCGCGGATCAAGAGCATGAACTACCTCAACAACATCCTGGCCAAGATCGAAGCGATCGACGCCGGGGTGCTCGAAGCCGTGATGCTCGACCACCGCGGGCTGGTCAGCGAATGCACCGGCGACAACATCTTCGTCGTCCGGCCGATTGCCGGCAAGCCGACCCTCATCACCCCCCCGCTGCACGCGGGCATCCTCGATGGCGTGACGCGGAACGTCGTGCTGCAACTGGCCGAAGCTGCGGGGCTGCCGGTTCGCGAGGCCGACTTGACGCGGCACGACCTGTACACCGCCGATGAGATGTTCCTCACCGGGACCGCCGCCGAGGTCATCCCCGTGACCAGTGTCGACCAGCGGACGATCGGCGATGGCCGGGTTGGCGGGATTACCAAGCGGCTGATCGGTGCGTTCCGTGAGCTGGTGGCGGCCAACGCCCCCGAGGATTGAGCCGTCGCGGTTGTGAGTGCCGAGAAGCGGCCCATCGGGGGCCGGGCGGGCGCGGCTTCGCCGCAGCCGCTAAACGTGAAGCGAACGCCCGTGTGAGTCGTTGGTGCCTGTGATGCGGCTGTACAACGACCTCGCGTGGCTGTGGCCGGTGCTCTCGCCGCCGGCGGACTACGAAGCGGAGGCCGGCGTCATCCTTGACTTGATCCATGAACATCACGCGGGGCCGGATCGGCCGACGGTGCTGGACCTGGGCGCGGGGGCCGGGGGGCTGATTTACCACCTGCAACGCGACTGCGACTGCCTCGCGGTCGACCTGTCCCCGGCGATGCTCGCCGAGGGCCGCGGGCAGAACCCCGGGGTCCCCGCCGTCGCCGCGGACCTGCGGTCGCTGCGGCTTGGCCGGACCTTCGACGTGGTGCTGCTTCACGACGTGCTGGACTACATGCTCGGCGAGTCGGATGCCGTGGCGGCGCTGGCGACGGCGGCGGCCCACCTGCGTCCGGGCGGGCTGTTGCTGGCCTGCCCGACGTACATCACCGAGACCTTCCAGGCCGGTGGTGTGGGCATCGACCATCACGCGCTCGGCCGTCCGCCGGGCCGAGCCGTTGTTGTCAGCCGCACGCTCCGCACCGATCGGCCGAACCGCTACACGCTGCAGCTGCTGGTCCTGCTGACCCACCCGGACGGCCGGCGGGAGCTGGTCGAGGATCGGCACGGCTGCGGCTTGCTGACCCGCGGGTGGTGGACCGAGCTGATCGAAGCCGCCGGCTTCGAGGTATCGGCGATCGCGGACGGGCTGTTGCCCGGCGCGCCCTTCTTGGGCCGGCACCGATAGCACCCCACCGTACGGCGAAGTGGTACACAGCTCAGCGGCGACGGTCCAGGCCGTAAGGCGCCGGGGCGGCGTGGTCCTGGCAGATGTCAGCGGGGCCGCGGGGTGGGGGCGGTGGGGCCGTTGCCGCGACCGGGCGCCTGGTCGATTTCAGGCTCGCGGTTCGGCTCCCGCGGGTCGTCCTCGATACCGGGCCGGCTGACGGTCAGCTGAACGCCGCCATCGACATTCCGCAGGTGGACCTGCTCGGGGGTGACGCCGAAGAGGTCGAACTGTTCGTTGTCGTCGTCGTTGCCGTAGGCGACGCGGGTGACGATGATGCCGTTGCCTGAGTCCTCGGTGAGCTCGAAGCCATCGACGCGGGCGTTGGCGATCAGGATGCGATCGACGGTGTCGAGGTCGGCGATGCGGCACCGCGGGCCGACGAAGAGGTTGGCGTTGCCCTGGCC
>CAZVBW010000003.1:0-3081 GCA_964625505.1 uncultured Phycisphaeraceae bacterium | reverse complement strand
CGAGGTCGGCGATGCGGCACCGCGGGCCGACGAAGAGGTTGGCGTTGCCCTGGCCGTCGAACTCGTCGGCGACGAAGGCGATCGTGTCAGCGCCGTCGCCGGTGGTGATGAAGTGATCGCCGGGTCCGGCCACGATGGTGTCGTTGCCGGTGCCGGCATCGACCAGGTCGCTGCCGCCGCGGGTGTGGATCGTGTCGTCGCCGGCACCGGTGAAGAACAGCTCGGCGACATTGAGCCACGGGGCGGGGCTTTCCCCGCCGGTGAACCGCTGCTGGTAGGTGTTGTTGTCGTCGCGGTCGGTGCCGTGCACGGTGTCGTTGCCGGTGCCGGTGGTGACGGCCTCGAAATGCCCGAGGGCGTCGGACGACGCGAGGTCGAGGGTCACCGGTTCGTCGGTCACCAGGCCGGGGTTGAACTCGAGGTGGCGGTAGGTGTTGGAACCGATGACCGCGTCCTCGTAGGTCATCTGGTCGGGGTTGACGTCGTGGACGAAGATGATCATGTCGTCGCCGTTGTCGCTGAACTCCCGGATGGAGCCGTCGTCGGCGTAGTCGACGCCGTCGTAGACCTCGTAGTCGTCGATGGAGGCGCCGACGATGACGATCACGTCGTTGCCGGGCCCGCCGACAAGGCGCTCGCCGGGGTGTCGGCCGATGACGGCGTCCTGGCCGGTCTCGCCGTCGAGGCGGTCGAGACCCTCTTCGCCATCGAGGTAGTCCGAGCCGCCGCCGCCGAAGACGTCGTCTTCGCCGGGGCCGCCGTAGGCCTGGTCGTCGTCGTCGCCGGCGCGGATGGTGTCGTCGCCTTCGCCGCCGCCGATGATGTCGTTGCCGTCCTCGCCGTGGATGACGTCGTCGCCGCCGCCGCCGTCGATGGCGTCGGCGTCGGGACCGCCCCAGATCTCGTCTTCCCCGGCATCGCCGGCGAGGGTGTCTTCGCCCCAGCCGCCATACAACTCGTCGTTGCCGTCGCCACCCTGGATCAGGTCGTTGCCGCGGTCGGCCGAGCCGCCGCCGCGGAGCTCGTCGTCGCCGGGGCCGCCCTGCAGGGTGTCGTTGCCGTTCTCGCCGTTGACGGTGTCCTCGCCGCGGCCGCCGTCGAGGGTGTCGTCGCCGTCACCGCCGAGCACGTTGTCGTCGCCCAGGCCCGCGTCGACCGTGTCGTTCCCGGCCCCGGGGCGGATGTCGTCGTCGCCGCCGAGCGCGGTGATCGTGTCGTCGCCGTCGGTGGTCGGCGGGTCGAAGTTGGGACCGATCCAGTCGCGGTCGTCGGTGCCCTCAATGGTGTTGGCTGCGGCAGGCAGGCAGATCGCAAGCAGCGCGACGGGGAGGGCGAGGGTGCGTGGATTCCAGAGCGGCATGAGGTTCTCCGTACGAGGTTGATGCAGAGATCGACGCGGTCGACGCACTCGATGTTACAGGCCATTCATGATCTTCCGGGATCGCGCAGAGAAAAGCCCAGGGATGGCCATCCCTGGGCTTTGCGGTTTTCAGGTTGAGCTTGGGCTCAGCCGAGGCCGGCTTTGCTGCCCATGTGGCTGATCAGGTCGACCACGCGGTTGGAGTAGCCCCACTCGTTGTCGTACCAGCTGACGAGCTTGAAGAACTGGTCGTTGAGCTCGATGCCGGCGCCCTGGTCGAAGATCGAGCTGCGGGGGTCGGTGATGAAGTCGCTGGAGACGACCGGGTCTTCGGTGTAGCCGAGGAAGCCGGCGAGCGGGCCGGACTCGCTGGCGGCCTTCATCGCGGCGGAGATCTCGTCGTAGCTGGTCTTCTTCTCGGTGCGGACGGTGAGGTCCACGGCCGAGACGTCCATCGTCGGGATGCGGAACGCCATGCCGGTGAGCTTGCCCTGCAGCTCGGGGATCGCCAGGCCCACGGCCTTGGCCGCGCCGGTCGAGGCGGGGATGGCGTTGAAGCCGCCGGCCCGGCCGCCGCGCAGGTCTTTCTTGCTGGGACCGTCCTGGGTCGGCTGGGTCGCGGTGATGGCGTGGATGGTGGTCATCAGGCCCTCGGCGATGCCGAAGTTGTCCATCACGACCTTGGCCAGCGGGGCGAGGCAGTTGGTGGTGCAGCTGGCGTTGGAGACGACTTGGTGTTTGTCGGCCTCGAAGACATCCTGGTTGACACCCATGACGATGGTCGGGACTTCGTCGGGGCTCTTGGTCGGAGCCGAGATGACGGTGTACTTCGCGCCGGCGTCGACGTGCTTTTTGGCGGCGTCGTAGGCGGTGAAGATGCCGGTGGACTCAACGACGACGTCGGCGCCGACCTCGTCCCACTTGAGGTTGGACGGGTCGCGCTCTTCGGTGGAGCGAATGGTCTTGCCGTCGACGATGATGTCGCTGTCGGTGGCGGAGACCTCGGCGCCGAAGCGGCCGTGGATGGTGTCGTACTTCAGGAGGTACGCGAGGTTTTCGTTGGGGAACAGGTCGTTGATGCCGACGACCTCGACGTTGGGGTTGTCCTGGCAGACGCGGAAGACGAGCCGGCCGATGCGTCCGAACCCGTTGATGCCGACTTTGATCGCCATGGTGTTGCTGCTTTCCCGTATGCGGTGGTGTGGGGTTGAGCCGGCGGACGCCGACCCCCGCGTCGGCAAGTCGCCGGGCGGATCGACAAAGTACGACGTGGGGCGGGGGTGTCAAACCGGCCCGGCTGCTGCGGATGCTGCGGCTAGAGCTCGCCGGCCTTCACCGTGAGCGTCAGGGCCCCGGCGCCGAGCATGCAGAGGCTAAAGGCCAGCGAGACGATCCAGTCGATGGAGCCGACCGGCAACTCGCTGCCACCGAACAGCAACACCGCCAGCGAGATCAGCCCGTTGAGCACGAGGATCGCGTTGCCCAGCCAGAAGGTCGTGGCCCAGCCGCCGTCCAGTTCGTCGCGGGTGAGCACAAGGATGTTGGCCACGCCGCCGCCGATGGCAAGCAGGCCAAAGCACAGGGCCCCGCTGATGAGGCTCAGACCCGCCAGCAGGATCACGACGATGTTGACCATCCACGCCAGAATTTTCAGCACGATCATCGGTGCACCCCGGGAACAGCGGTTGAGGACGTCAAAGTAGCGGATGGCTGGCGTTGAC
>CAZVBW010000002.1:0-114345 GCA_964625505.1 uncultured Phycisphaeraceae bacterium | reverse complement strand
AGGCTGCGAAGCTCTGCGCCGTCGTCGCCTTTGACCCACGCGAAGGGCATTCCTATGTGAAGGTCGGCGGTATGGACGAAGCGGATCACGTCGAACACCTTCCTTAATGCGGCCTTGTCATTTTGCACATTAACGAGTTCTTCGGGCGTGACATCTGCTCGATCTGCTCCCGTTGTGCCTCGACTCGGACGCAAGTACCGCCGATCTCCTGGGTGCCGCGGTGGATGCAGAGATGAGTCCGAGGATCATCGCAGATCGACGGGAGGGCATTCACAGTTCCGCAAAATTCTGCACTACATTTCTGGTCGACTATGCACTACATAAGTCGAAAAATCGACTTTCGGCACTACATCAGATGCTTATCTAAATGAAGAAAGAGAAGAGATTTACGGCGAAAAACTTCGGAGTGCCGGCCGGGTATTTACTCTTTGGGAAGCTGACGCTCTACCAACTGAGCTACACCCGCGGGGTGTGGTGATTCTGGCGTACTCGGGCGGCAAACGCAACACCGAGTCAGGTCGGCGTGGTGACGGCCTCAGCGGCGTACTGCTGGAGCTCGCGGATCGCGGCATGCATGGCATGGTGATCAATCGCGTGCACGTCGATCGGCTGGCCGATGCCGGCGAGCATCGTCAGGGTGAGCCGGCCGCCCAGGTGCTGGCGGAACTCCTCGAGCCCGGCCAGCAGCGCGTCGGTGTCCGCGGCCGCCTCGTCCCAGACGGGCAGGCCCAGCCGCTGCAGGGTGCGGATGACCCGGGCGGCATCGGCGTCGGGCAGGCCGTGAACCTTGGCGCTGTAGACGCAGTCCAGGGCGACGCCGATGGCGACGGCCTCGCCGTGGCGCAGCTGAAAGCGGGTCATGGCTTCGAGCCGGTGGGCGGACCAGTGCCCGAAGTCCAGCGGCCGGGCCTCGAGCATCTCGAACGGGTCGCCGCCGCGGGTGATGTGCATCAGGTGCAGGTGTGCCGATCGGCGGATCGCGGCGTCGCTGGCCGCCGGGTCGCGGCGGGCGATGGCCTCGGCCTGCCGCTGGAGCTGGTCGAACCAGCCGGCGTCCTTGACCAGCGCGACCTTGACCGCTTCGGCAAAGCCGCAGCGGAAGTCGCGGTCGGGCAGCCGGGCCCGCAGCGAGCGGTCGTTGATGACCGCCCACGGCACGGCGAAGGCGCCCATCCAGTTCTTTTGCCCGAAGCGGTTCACGCCGTTCTTGACCCCGACGCCGCTGTCGGCCTGGCTGCTGGTGGTCGTGGGCAGCCGGACCAGCCGCAGGCCGCGGTGGGCGATGGCCGCGGCGAAACCGACCGCGTCGAGCATGGCCCCGCCGCCGATGGCGATCACGTAGTTGCGTCGGTCAAGCCCGGCGTCGCGGAACCAGCCGAGCATCCGGTCGACCGCCGCCGGGTCGTTCTTACTGGCCTCGCCGCCGTCAACGCGGCGGGGCGGGGCGGCGAAGCGGACCCGCTCGCACCGGTCGGCGATGGCCCCCGCGCGCTGCATCACCTGCGGCGATCCGTTGGCCAGCCCGCTGTCGACAAGCACCACCGCCCGCACCGCCTGGTCGGTTGGCGCAAGAACGTCCCACAGCACCGGCAGGTCCTCGCCGAGCACGTCGTCGGTGAACCGCAGCCGGTGGCGGAACGCCGCGGCAAAGTCGATGTCGAGTCGGTCCGGGGTCATGGTGCGCAGCGGCGGCCCCACGCCTTCGCCGCAGCATCGATGGTACGCCGCGGGCCGGGGCGCGGTGCGGAATCTGCAGGTTCGCGCCCGAGGCGCTTCAGTCGCGGCATGATCCGGTCGATGGGCCCAGCATGGCCCAAGGAGCCGACCGCCGCAAGATGCCCCGCGTCCCCACGCAGGGCCTGACCACGCCCTACGGCGAGGTGATGAACCTCTCGGTCGGCGGCCTAGCCCTGTTCCGCAAGGGCAGCCTCGGGGTGCACTTGGGCCAGCGGCTCACAGTCCGCCTGGAACACGAAGGCAGCGTCATCCAGCTGGACGGCCGCGTCCAGCGGGTCCGCCCGATGGGCCTGTTCCGCCACGAGATCGGGCTGCGGTTCGTCGACCTGATGCCCCAGACGGTGCACCAGCTGGACGAGCTGCTCAAGCAGCTCAACGACCAGGTTGCCCCGCGGCTCTGGATCGAAGCAGCCTAGGGGCAAGTCAAATGTGAAAGGTCAATTGTAGGATGTGTTCAAAATGATTCGCATCTGGTCTGGTACATCACACATCTGACATCTCACTTCTGACTTTCCAAAAGGTGGTACCGGAAGGCGTCGGCAATGGCTCGCCAACTGGCGTCGATGATGTTTTCGTCGACGCCGACGGTGCTGAAGACGCGGGTCTGGCCGTCGCCGATGTCGCTGGTGAACTCGATCGTGGCCCGGACACGTGCGGCGGATTCGGCGGAAGGGTTGACCACGCGGACTTTGTAGTCGCTCAGGTGCACCCGGGACAGCTGCGGGTAGTGCGGCAGCAGGCACCGCCGCATCGCGGCGTCCAGGGCGTTGACCGGGCCATCTCCTTCGGCGACCTGATGCTCGAGCGTGTCACCGACGTGCAGCTTGACCGTCGCCTCGGTGCTGGCCGGCTGGCTGTCGCGCTTGAGGATCGAGCAGCGGTAGTGGTCCAGCTGCCAGAAGGTTTGCTCGGGCAGCAGCTGCTCATACGCGATTAGTTCGGCGGACGCTTCCGCGTCTTCGAAGTGGTAGCCCTGATGCTCCAAATCCTGGACACGCTGTAATACTCTTCGCTGCGCCTCCTTGTCCGCGTCGATACCGAACTTCTTGCCCAGTGTCGCGGCGATATTGCTGGCGCCGGACAGCTCGCTGACCAGCACCCGCCGCTCGTTGCCGACCTCGGCCGGGTCGATGTGCTCGTAGCTGTGGGCGACGCGCTGCACGGCGTGCACGTGCATCCCGCCCTTGTGGGCGAACGCCCCCGCGCCGACGAACGGCTGGCCCGTGGCCTGCGGGGCGCCCGACAGCTCGGCGACCAGCGCCGCCAGTCCCGTCAGCCGCTGCATCGCCGCATCCCCAAGGCAGGACATGCCCAGCTTGAGTCGCAGGTTCGCCGCCACGGTGACCAGGTCGACGTTGCCGCACCGCTCGCCGATGCCGTTGATCGTGCCCTGCACCTGGACGCAGCCGGCGTCGACCGCGGCCAGGGCGTTGGCGACCGCCAGGCCGCCGTCGTTGTGCGGGTGGATCGCCAGCGACGGCAGCGACGCGGGGTCCGGGTTGTCGTCGACGGCGAGCCGGCCCTTGAGCTGCGTGACCGCGTCGGCGATCTGCGCGGGCAGCGAGCCGCCGTTGGTGTCGCACAGCACCAGCCGGCTGGCCCCGCCGTCGATGGCGGCCTGCAGGGTCTGCATCGCGTAATCGGGGTTGGCGCGGTAGCCGTCGAAGAAGTGCTCGGCGTCGTAGAAGACCTCGCGGGGCTGATCGCCCGCGTCCGGCCCCTTCGCGGCGTCGCGGCACCAGGCGACCGACTCGCGGATCATGTCCAGGTTCTCGTCCCGGCCGACTCGCAACACCTCGTCCACATGCAGGTCCCAGGTCTTGCCCACGATCGTGATCACCGGTGCCCCCGCGGCGGTCAGGGCCCGCATGCCCTCATCCTCGGCGCAGCTCACGCCCCGCCGGCGGGTCATGCCGAACGCGCAGACCTTGGCGTGCTTGAGCCCGAGATCGCGGACCTGCTCGAAGTAGGCCGTGTCCTTGGGGTTGCTCAGCGGGTAGCCGCCCTCGATGAAGTCGAAGCCCAGCTCATCGAGCAGCCGGGTGATCTTCAGCTTGTCCGGCAGCGACAGCGAGACGCCCAGGCCCTGGGTGCCATCGCGGAGGGTCGTGTCGTACATCTCGATGCGGCGTGTCATCTCGGGCTGGTCCGGTAGGGGGCGGGGGGATGTGACCGGCACGAGACATCGGCCGGCCCGGCGGGGCGGCGTGACTTGATCCAAGCACAGACGACCCCGCCGCGATCAGGTCGCGGGAATGATGATGCGGCTGATGATGAGCCGGCGGCGGGTCACGCGGGAACTATAGCAGCCCCCCGGAAGAGGGCCCGGGCGTCGCCGGCCGCACCGAGGGGAACGTGGCACCTCCGGCTGTGTCAGCGGCTTCTTATGCTGGACCACGTGATCCAGCGCCTGACCGATGCCCCGACCGCCGCGCCCAAGCCGCCGACCCGCCGTCGGCGACGGGGCAAGCGGGGCCGCGGCCGCGGGCGGGACCTGGGTCGGCGGGGCGTCAGTGTGTTGCCGACGTTGCTGACGCTGGGCAACGGGCTGTGCGGCTTCGCCGCGATCGTGGCGGCGACCCGGCCCGCGTCGGTGGACATGCTCTTTGGCTGGTCGCCGCTGCACATGGCGGCGGTGCTGGTGTTCCTGGGCATGCTGCTGGACGGGCTGGACGGCCGCGTCGCCCGGCTGACCCGTTCGACCAGCGACCTGGGCGGTCAGCTGGATTCGATGTCGGACATGGTCACGTTCGGCGTGGCCCCGGCGGTGCTGCTGGTGCAGCTGGCGGGCGTCCGCGGCCCGTTCCTCGCGGTCGGGGCCGACCTGTACATGCACCGGCTGGCGATGCTCATCGGCTGCATCTACGTCGCGTGCGCCGCGCTGCGGCTGGCGCGGTTCAACCTCGAGACGCAGCTCAAGGCCGAGTCGTCCAGCAAGCCGGCGACGCACTTTTCGGGGCTGCCCTCACCGGGGGCGGCGGGCGTGGTCGCGTCGCTGGTGATGGTCCACCAGGGCTGGCTGACCGGCACGTCGGCGGTGGCCACGGCGGCCCAGCCGGTGCTGGTCGGGGTGATGCTCGCGGTGGTGCTCGGGGTCGGCCTGGCGATGGTCAGCCGGCTGCGGTACGTGCATGTGATGAACGTCTACATCCGGGACCGGGCCAAGTTCGAGCGGCTCGCGGTCGCCGTCATCCTGGGCCTGCTGCTGCTGGTGTTCCCGGACCTGTCGCTGTGCGGGGCGTTCCTGATTTACGCCCTCTCGCCGCTGCCGGGGCTGCTTCGGCGAAGGGGGCGGGTGGGGGGCTGACGCGGCTTCGCCGCGGGCGGGTGCAGCTGCGCTACAACCGCTATTGACGACGAGATGGCCAAGATGCATGGCCGAGGGGTGGCACACCTCGCCGGCTCGGCGGTGATGTGTGCAGACCGCGGATGGCCACACGAGCACACATCGGCCTTCGGCCGAGGTGTGGCACCCGCCCGCGTTTTGACCATCTAGAGATCAATAAACGGGGTACCGCGGCGATGATGGTCTCTAATACTGTTGCCGGCTCACGTCCGCGACAACCGCAAAAACAGCAGCCCGGATACCGCCGCCAGCATCGCGTTGCCCGACCACAGCACCACCAACCCCAGCAGCGGGCTTGCTGCGTTGGGGTCCGACGCCATCGATTCGCCCTGGTGGATGAGCAGGATCGCCACGATGGCCGGCAGGAAGCTCCAGAAGTAGACCACCAGCGGCAGCTGCCCCGCCAGGTGCAGCGACAGCACCGAACCCAGGATCACCAGCAGCAACGCCGCCACCGCCGACGCCGCCCGCTCGTGCAGCTGGGCCCGGATGTCCCGGCCGAGGCTCCGCAGCAGCTGGCCCAGGAACTGCCGCGTCCGCTCGAGCGCCGGCGAGGCGATCTCCCGCTGACTCGCCAGCGTGTTGAGCTGGGCCAAGTCCATCTCACCCACCGGCACGCTCAACACCGGCTCGGGCCAACGCAGCGGCGGCAATCGCAGCAGGCTGTCCTGGTTTACCGCACCCGACCCGTTCAGGTCCGTCACCCGCACCCGCTCCAGTTCCACGCCCAGGACCGGCTCGGCATCCACCCGCTCCAGCGACGCGGTGAGCGTCGCCGCGGTCGCCTCGAAGCGCCGCACCGGCGTCTGCCCGCGGTAGGCGGTGACCTGCACCGGTCCGGCCAGCGATAGCAACTCGCCTTCGTTGGTCGCCCCGCCGGCCCACACCGCGTAGCTCACCTCCGGGTCGTCGCCCAGCAGCACAAGCGACCGGCCCGTCGGTGCATCGGAAGGCCCCAGCTGGCCCGCCGCCCGGCTCAGCAGCGTCCCGGCCACCGCCCGCCGGCCCAGCCGGTGCATCGCGTCCCGCACCATGTCGAAGTCCTGCGGCCGCTCGGCCAGCCGACGCAGCTGCGGCAGCGAGAAGTATTTCGGGCTGTCGCGGAACAGCGTCGGGACCCCGAGCGGGCCCATCTGCAGCCGCTGGGTCGAGACCTCGCCCCGCCGCGGGTCGAACAGCTGGGCCGACTCCATCACCAGCGTCAGCAGCACCTCACCGGTCTCCGGCTCGCGGAACAGCAGGATCCCGGCCCGCTCGGCCGTGGCGTCGGACACCACCACATCATCACCGTCACGCTGGGCCACCGCGACCCCCGAGAGCGTGATGTACTGCTCGGGCGCCAGCCGCGAGTTCTCCAGCGGCGGGGGCGGGCGGACCACCGCCTCGTCGGCGTAGATCTCGGCGCTGTCGAGCACGAACGGCCGACCGCGGTTGAGCTGGTTGACCGCCAGGCTCACCACGTCCCGCTCCAGCGTGTGGGCCGCCGCCCGGTAAAACCCCGGCACCACGAAGTTCGCCAGCCACAGCAGCCCGAGGCACAGCACCACCCCCAGCACCGCCGCCGGGGCCAGCAACGCGATCCAGCTCAGCCCGCTCGCCCGGCAGGCCGTCAGTTCGTTGTCCGACGCCAGCCGCAGGTACACCAGCGTCGCCGCAAACGCCGCCGCGAACGGTACCGTGAACCCGAGCACCGTCGGCATCGTCAGCAGCAGGTACTTCGCCAGCGCCGCGGGCCCCAGCAGCCCGTCGGTGATCGGCTTGATCGCCGCCGCGAAACTGATCAGCAGCGCCAGCACCAGCGTCGTGGCCAGCAACAGCTTAAGCAGCTCAAGCAGGATGTACCGGTACAGCGTCCAGGGCACACCGACAGCGTAAGGCAGGCGAAGGTAGACACCGGCTGCGGCACACGCTGTTCGCCCGACGCCCGTCGAGCGGTTGCAGCGCAGCTGCACCCGTCCGCGGCACCCCCGCGTCCCGGGGGCTCACTTTTCCGAACCGGTGGCAGCGTTCGATCTGAGCACGACGCGTCAGCGAGTGCACAAACCCATCGCTACCCGTGCGACCGCTCACGCTTCATGCTCAGATGACCCCGCCGCTTCCGCTCCCTCGCCGCGGATGCATATCCGCGGCCGCCGACGCTCGCCGGGGCCCCCGGACCCCAACCGCCGCCGCTCAGAAGCACCCGCGGGTATTGACCCGCGGCTCGGGCGTCCGGCAAGCCCTTGGCGCTCTTGGCGTCTTGGCGGTTCATCCTTCCACCGGGCCCGGGCTGCGGTCCCGGGGCCACTCGCTAGATTCGCTCCCATGATCGACCTGCCCACGCGTTATCTGCACGGCCCGGGCCCTTCCAACTGCGCCCCGAGTGTGCTCGAGGCGTTGGGCCGACCGTGCATCGGGCACATGGACCCGGCGTTCATGGGGTTGATGGACGAGGTCCGGCGGATGCTGCAGCAGGTGTTCGGCACCACCAACGAGATGACGCTGGCCTGCTCGGGGACCGGCAGCGCGGGGGCCAACCTGCTGATGGACAACCTGGTCGAGCCGGGCGACGTGTGCCTGATCGGGGTCAACGGCGTGTTCGGCGGGCGGCTGGCGGAGAAGGCCCGGCGGGCTGGGGGGCAGGTGCACACGATCGACACGCCGTGGGGCGAGGCCTTCGATCAGGACGCGCTGATCGAGAAGGTGCACGAGCTGAAGCCGGCGCTGCTGGCGGTCGTGCACGCCGAGACGTCGACCGGTGTGCACCAGCCGGTGGACCGGCTGGCCGAGGCGGTGCGCGAGCACGATGGGCTGTTGGTGCTGGACTGCGTGACCTCGTTGGCGGGGGTGCCGGTGACGCTGGACGACTGGGGGGTGGACGCGGCGTACAGCGGGACGCAGAAGTGCTTGTCGTGTCCGCCGGGGCTTTCGCCGGTGACGCTGAGCGAGCGGGCGATGGCGAAGGTGCACGGCCGAAGCGAGCCGCCGCACTCGTGGTACCTGGACCTGAACCTGATCGGCAACTACTGGCGGGGCGACCGGGCGTACCACCACACCGCCCCGGTCAACATGAACTACGCGCTGCACGAGGCGCTGCGGCTGGTCCTCGACGAGGGGCTCGACGCTCGCTACGCCCGGCATCGCGCCGCGCACGAGCGGCTCAAGGCCGGGCTGCAGGCGATGGGCATCACGTACCTGACCGACCCGGCGGTGGGGCTGCCGCAGCTCAACGCGGTGCACGTGCCCGACGGCGTGGACGACAAGGCGGTGCGGGCGGCGCTGCTGAAACGCCACGGCATCGAGGTCGGCGCCGGGCTGGGCCCGCTGGCGGGCAAGGTCTGGCGGATCGGCCTGATGGGCCACGGGGCGACCGACGCGGCGGTGGACCGGGTCTTGGGGGCGCTGCGGGACGTGATGTAGGGCCGTGATTGGGGACCGGGGTTGGGCTCGGCGGCGGGCTGTGCAATAATGCCCCGTCGGCGTCGTTGCCCGTGTGTCGGGGCGGCCCGGCGGTTTGTGAGGTCAAGCGTGAGCATGTTGGCATTCATCGGTGGGGGCCTGGGCTGGGCGGAGATGGCCGTCCTCGCGGTGCTGGGCGTTCTGATCTTCGGCAGGCGGCTGCCGGAGGTGGGGCGGTCTTTGGGCCGTGGCATCGTCGAGTTCAAGAAGGGCCTGGCGGGCATCGAGGACGAGGTGAAGCAGGCCGGCGATGACAAGCCCGCCAGCACGCAGCGGCTGGAGGCGCAGCCAACGTCCACCACGACCACGACGAGCGATCCGGCCGCCGTGACCGAACCGGTCGATCGAGCCGAACCCGCGGCGTGATCGGCGCGGTGACATCACTCACGCCCTGCACCGGCGAGGGATGACGTCCCGCGAGCCGCGGATGCATATCCGCGGTCGACGAGTGATGCAGCAAAGTGTCAGACGGCGGCATGCTTAAGCGGCCGCGGGTAGACACCCGCGGCTAGGCACGCCTTGACACTGTGTTGCCCGACCTGAGCCACGTCGGGGCGGCTCATGCCTGATCCCGCAGCGCGGCAACCGCCTCGTGGGCCCGCTGGCTCACCTGCGTCCACCCCGCCCGGCAAGCCTCGGCCCGTGTGTCAATCGCCGGTCCAAAACGCAGCGAGACCTTGCCGGGCCGCGGCCAGCGCTGGTCCGCCGGCCAGGCGGCGTACGCCCCCTCGATCCACGCCGGGATCACCGGCACGCCCAGCTGACACACCAGCAGCCCCAGCCCGGGCTTGAACGGCAGCAGCGTGCCGTCGCGGCTGCGTGTGCCCTCGGGGAACAGCACGAGCACGGTGTGCCCCGCTTCAAGCCGGTGGCGGAGGTGGCCCAGTTCGTGCCTGCCGATCGTCCGGCGGTCCATGGGCAGGGCGCTCAGCAGCGAGGCGGAGATCATGCTCTTGCGGAGCGTGTGGAAGAAGTGCTCGCCGGCGGCCAGCGACAGAGCCGCCCGCCGCAGCGGCCCGGGCAGGGTGACCGAGATTGCCGGGGCGTCGAGGTGGCTGGTGTGGTTGGCGATGATCACCGCCGGCGGCGAGGCGGGCAGGTGCTCGGTGCCGGCGACGCTCAGGCGGTGCACGGTCTTGAGGTACGCCCATGCCGCGACGCGGAACACGCCGGTGGTGCCCAGCGTGAGCAGGCCCGGCTCCCGGCGGACATCGCGGACCCGCTCGCCCGGCGGCAGCCCCAGGTCCGCCGCCGTGGCGTAAGCCCAGCGAAGGTCGTCGCGGTGGTCGCCGGTCGAGGGCGGCCGGGGGTTGGTGGAGCTCACGGCCACCACCCGTCGGTGAAGACCCGCGTGGTCTCGCCCAGGCCCAAGCCCCGCAGCGCCCCGATGTAGTGAAACACCGCGGGCGCGGTCAGCACCAGCGAGTCGAACCGGTCCAGCAGCCCGCCGTGGCCCGGCAGCACCCGGCCCAGGTCCTTGAGCCCGAGGTCCCGCTTGACGCTGGACACGAGCAGGTCGCCGGCCTGGCCCAGCACGCTCAACCCCGCCGCGAGCACCACCGGGTGCGGCCATGCCGCGGGCTGCGGGTCGTCCTGCCGGCTGAAGATCAGCCACGCCAGCGGCGTCATCGTCAGCGTCGTCAACACCACCGCCCCGACCGCGCCGCCGAGGGTCTTGTTCGGGCTGGTCCGCGGGGCGAGCTTGCGTCGGCCGATCAGCTTGCCGCAGCAGAACGCGAACACGTCGTTGAGCTGGACCGCCAGCAGCAGCCACAGCAGCGTCCCGCGGTAGTCCCAGTCGTTGGCGAAGTACGCCAGGTGCCCCAGCGACACGCCGAACAGGCAAAAGCCCAGCACGCCCAGTGCCGTCCGCTGCAGGTAACCGTCGGGCCGGTCGGGCAACAGCGACACCAGCGCGATCGCCCCGACCGTCAGCGGGAACAGCGCGACGAAGAACGCGTAGTAATGGTCGATCGCCGCGAAGTGGATCAGCACGATGCCCACCGCGACCGTCCCGCTGGTCAGCCGCTCGCGGAACAGCCCCGTGGCCCGGGCAAACTCGCGATAGCACAGCAGCCCCAGGACCATGAAAAGCACCGCCGTATACGCCGAGCCGGCCAGGATCGGGCCCACCAGCAGCGCGACGATGACCAGCCAGCTGCGCCACCGCCGCCAGAGCTCGACCCGCAGCCCGCCATCCACCGACCCCAGCCGCGTCGCCGCGAGGATCACGACCGGCGTCACCGCCAGCAGCCCGAGGATCACCCCGGCGACCGCGAGCGCCTCGGGCTGATCCAGCGCAGCCCGCGGGTCCCACAGCCGCTGCACATCACGCGTGGTCATCCGCGACCCCCTCCCGGCGGACCGCCGGTCCACTTCGGACATCCCGCACCAATCGCACCAGCCGCCGCACCGCCGTCAGCGCCGCGCCCACCGCCACGCCCAGCAGCACCCACTTGGCGAGCTCGACATCCTCCGCCCACCCCGGTGCCACGCCAGCCACCACCGCCGCCACGGTCACGGCAAACATCCGCTGCTGCTTCGCCATTGGACCGCAGAAGTCCGATGCCTGCCCCAGCGATCGGCCGACCGCCCGCACGTACGCCGTGGCCAGCGCCGCCGTCGCCGCGGCCCAGCCCCACGCCGGCTCGCCGCCCACGGCAAAGCCCAACCCGACCAGCACCGCCACGTCCGCCGCCCGGTCGGGCGCCTCGTTCATCAACTCGCCCAGCCGCGTCCCGCCGCCACGCCGCTGGGCGACCAGTCCGTCGAGCAGGTTGCACAGCAACCGCCCCTGCACCAGCACCGCCCCCGCCAGCCACGCCGCCCGCTGCAGCGCCACCGCATCGTCCAGCCACCGCGTCGCCGCCAGCGACAACCCCGCCAGCATCCCCAGCCCCAACCCGACAACCGACACCACGTTGGCCGACACCCCCGCGGCCGCCAGCCGGTCGGCCAGCCGCTGGAACAGCCCGACCCGCCGCGCCGCGATCGGCCGGCGGTGGGTGTGGGTGCTGGCGGTGTCCCCGTGCATGACCCGCTCAGGCTACCCGCGACCCAAGCCGTCGCCCGCACTTGCGCCACTGGCGGTTCGTCCGCCACTGGCACGAACGCCGCCGCCAAGTCCGCCCCGTCCTAAGCTGGCCCCCATGCACAGCAGCTTCGACATCGTCGGCTTCGGCGAGGCGCTCTTCGACGTGGTCCGCGGCGACGCCAGGCCGGGCGGGGCCCCGCTGAACATGGCCTGCATTGCCCAGCAGCTCGCCGCGCCTCACGGCGGCAGGGGGGTGCTCATCAGCCGCGTCGGCCAGGACCCGCTGGGCGATCAGCTGGTCGCGGCACTGCGGGAAGCCGGCGTCGATGAACAACACGTGCAACGCGACCCCGATCGGCCCACCGGCCGGGTCTTCGTCAACCTGACCGACGACGGCGAACCGACCTACGACATCGTCCAGCACGTCGCGTGGGACGTGATCCAGTGGGACCCGCAGCTCGAGGACGTCGCCCAGACCGCTGCGGGCGTGTGCTTCGGCACGCTGGCCCAGCGCGACGCCCAGAGCCGCCAGACCCTCTACCGCCTGCTGGGCGAGGTCCGGCAGGGCACGCGGCTGCTGGACGTGAACCTGCGGGAGGACGACCCGGACCCGCGGATGATCGAGCGCAGCTGCGAGCTGGCCGACGCCGTCAAGGCCAACCGGCACGAGCTGCCGCGGGTCCTGGACCTGCTGGGCGTGGACGACCCGGCGGCGATGATGCGGCGGTACCGGCTTCGGCTGGTGGTCCACACCCGAGGCGAGCAGGGCGTCGAGCTCATCGCGCCCGACCAGGTGGTCCGGAGCCGGCCCGCCAGCGCGTCGCGATCCCCGGACGCCGACGCGGTCGGTGCCGGTGACGCGGTGAGTGCGGCGGTGCTGGTCGGTCTGGCGCTGCGTCGGCCGTGGCAGCAGATCGCCGATGCGGCCCACGCGGTCGGGGCCCACGTCGCGGGCCAGCCCTCGGCCACGCCGACGCTGCCCGAGCACCTGCTGAAGATGCTGTAGGGCCCGCCGGTGGCTTACACTGGCCCGATGTCCGCCAACGCCACCGCCGCCAAGCCCCGACCGCCCGCGCCACGCGATTCGACGCTGAGCGTCGCGATCGTCGGCGCGACCGGCGCCGTCGGCCAGGAGCTGCTGCAGGTGCTCACCCAGCGGGGCCTGCCCGTCGGTGAGCTGCGGCTGCTGGCCAGCGAGCGATCCGCCGGGCGGACCCTGCCGTTCCGCGGTGAGGACCACGTGGTAAAGGCCCTGGACGAGCAGAGCTTCCGGGGGGTGGACCTGGCCCTGTTCAGTGCCGGCGGCTCGATCAGCAAGCGGTTCGCGCCCCTTGCCGCCGAGGCCGGGGCGGTGGTCGTCGATAACTCTTCCGCATTCCGAATGGACCCGGCGTCGCCGCTGATCGTGCCCGAGGTCAACCCCGACGCCCTGGGCGACATCCGCGTCCGAGGGTCCGGGGGCGGTGGGGGGGCCATCATCGCCAACCCCAACTGCTCGACCATCATCATGCTGGTGGCCGTGCACCCGCTGCACACCGCGGCCGGCGTGAAGCGGATCGTCGTGAGCACCTACCAGGCCGCCAGCGGTGCCGGCGCCGCGGCGATGCAAGAGCTCCGCACCCAGACCCGCGAATCGCTCGAGGGCGTCGGGCCCGATCAGCTGACGCAGGACATCTTCGGCCGGCCCTACGCGTTCAACCTGTTCAGCCACGACAGCGACATCGGCCCTGACGGCTACAACACCGAAGAGACCAAGATGGTCCGCGAGACGCACAAGATCTGGGGACAGGACGCCCCCGGAACCGCCAATCATCAGCGTGTGGCCATCACCGCGACCTGCGTCCGTGTCCCGGTCATGCGGGCCCACGCCGAGTCGATCAACCTCACGTTCGACCGCGAACTGGGTGAAGCCGAGGCCCGCGAGCTGTTGCAGCAGGCCCCCGGCGTCCGGCTCGTCGACGACCGGGCGGGCAACCAGTTCCCCACCCCGCTGGCCGCGACCCACCGCGACGAGGTGCTGGTTGGCAGGCTTCGCCGCGACATCAGCCAGCCCGATGGCCGGGGCTTGGACCTGTTCGTCTGCGGCGACCAGGTCCGCAAGGGAGCCGCCCTCAACGCGGTCCAGATCGCCGAGCTGGTGATCGCCAACTCCTGAGCCCGATCGCGGCGCCGATCGGCCGCGAGATATCGCACGGCCGCGAATGGACCAAACCGAACCAAGAGTGTTGACTTGAGGTCCATTTCGGTTACGCTTGGGGGATGGCGACCGCCGCGACAGACCGCACCCAGGCCCTGCGGACGATGCAGTCCTGGATCCGCCAGGGCCAGCTCGCCGCGGGCCAGGCGTTGCCCGCCGAGCGGGCGCTGGCCGAGCAGCTCTCGGTCGGCCGCAAGCCACTGCGGTGGGCACTGGAACAGCTGGACGAGCAGGGGCTCATCGAGCGGGTCAGCGCCCGGACCCGCGTCGTGGCCAGGCAGGGGGGCGGCACGTTGAGCCTGCTGCAGGGGTCGGTCGCGGTGCTGGCCGGTGAGAGGTTTGGCGTTGGGCCGTATGCCGGCGGGCTGGAGCAGTCGGCCCTGGGTTGGCAGGCCCACGTGGTGCTCGGGGCAATGGACGCGGTGCGGGATGCGGACCGGCATGTGATCAAGCTCAGCACCCGGCTGCTGGACGCCCGGCAGGTCGGCGAACTGGTCCAGATGGGCGTCAGCGGCGTGATCGTGCCGCAGTACCGCCACAACCTCGAAGCCCGGCAGCAGATGCTCCAGCGGATGGACGCCGCGGGCCTGCGGGTCGTCGTCGAGGGCGATCGGCCCGAGGACGCCGACCGCGACCGCGTCGCCCCTGATCACGAAACCGGCGGGTACCTGCTGGCTCAGCACCTGCTCAAGCTGGGCCGGCGTCGCGTCCTGCACCTGACCGCCCCGAACGCCGGCTGGTGGGTTCAGGCCCGGCTCCGCGGCTACCGCCGGGCGATGCACGACGCGGGCCTGGAACCCGCCGAGCCGCTGTGCGTGCCGCCCAGCCCGTGGAACGACGCCACCGACGGCGGCGGCAAGTGCTTCGCCCAGGTCGCCCGGTACAACGCCGGCCACCTCGCCCAGCCGCTCACCGCCGACGACCGGCCCGACGCGATCATGTGCCTCTCCGACGAGGCGGTCAGCTACGTCACCGCCGGCATCAAGCTGCTGCACCTGGACCCGGCCCGCGACGTGGTCGTCGCCGGGTACGACAACTACTGGCAGCAGACCTGGGGCCACCAGCACGAGCCCGCCGCCCCGATCGCCACCGTTGACAAGCACAACGACCGCGTCGGCGAAGCGCTCGTGGAGCTGCTGCTCGAGCCGCCAGCCGGCGACAGCCCGGTCCGCCGTGTCATCCCGCCCTCGTTGATTTCCGATCCCGCCCGGCCAACGCCGGACCGCTGAAGCGCTTTCTTGTCCCCGTTTCCGGGCCGCGTGGCCCGACATTCAACCCCGTTTTTCAGGAGGTTCCCATGCAAGTTCGTCACCTCATCCTCGCCGTCCCCGCCCTCGCCGTCGCCACCGCGACGCAGGCCGCCACGATCACATTTCAAGGCAGCGGCGCCATCAACGACATGACCTTTGAGGTGTCCGACCCTCAGAACGATCCACCGACGCTCGATGCGGCAGGTTCCTATGCGACGTCCGCCGCCATTTCCGGTGACGGCTTCGACAACACCTCCGGCGCATTCCGCTACACCGTTGACGCGCTCGACAGCAACGGGGCCGATGACGCCATCACCCGCAACAGCGCTCGCGGCTACGGCGTGGAGGAGGGCAGCAACGACATCGGCGGCGGCACAATCACGTTCGACTTTGCTCTCGAAGACCTTGGCGTCGACGGTGATCTGACCGCCAGCAGCGACTTCAGCCCACCGTCGGGGCAGAACCTCGCACTCACAGGCTTCACGATCTCCGAAAGCTCGACCCCCTCACTGTCGGTTGATGGTGGCACCGCCCAGACCTTCGGGTCGGGCACGAGCTTCGACAACCTCAACATTGCCATCAGCGACGGGACTCAACTGGCTTTCGCCCGCGACAGCGGCGACGACTTCCGGCTGCGGAGCCTGACCTTCGCCGTCGTCCCGGAGCCCGCGTCGTTGGCCCTGCTGGCCGCCGGCGGGCTGCTGGTGTTGCCGCGTCGCCGCCGTCGCTGACCTGACGTCTAAAGCCCGGGGATGGCCATCCCCGGGCTCTGCTTCTCGCAGGAACCGACCCATGCTCCGCCCCCGCCGCGCCTTTACCTTGATCGAGCTGCTGGTGGTGATCAGCATCATCGCGCTGCTGATCGCGCTGCTGCTGCCGGCCCTGACCGCCGCACGCGACGCGGCACGGGCCACGCTCTGCTCGGCCAATCAGCGGCAGCTGGGCATCACCTGGGCCTCCTATGCCGCCGATTACAACCAGCAGGTGCTGACCTACTGGGCGCTCAACCCGCCCAACTGGAACGCCAGTAACCCCGACTGGGTCGGCGCCATGGCCGACTACCACCGGGCCGACGTCCGCGAAGGGGCAGGCTTCAACAACGACCCCACGCTCAACGAC
Source organism: uncultured Phycisphaeraceae bacterium (assembly GCA_964625505.1). Classification (GTDB taxonomy): domain Bacteria; phylum Planctomycetota; class Phycisphaerae; order Phycisphaerales; family Phycisphaeraceae; genus CAZVBW01. The sequence goes on along the minus strand of CAZVBW010000002.1, from coordinate 98,224 downwards.
CACCGCGTGCTGTTCTGCCCGCTGGACGTGCGTGAGCGTCGGACGTCTTACGCCGTGCCCCAGAACGTCAACAAGGTCTTCGACACCCTCGACGACGGCACGCCCGCCCACAACAACCGCGACATCCTCAACGTCGAGCGGGTCCGCCAGACCAGCGAGATCGTCAACCTCACCGAGGTCCACATCGGCCGGGGCACCGGCGGCAACGCCCACAAGGGCGCCGAACGCTGGCTGCTCATGCTCGCCAATCCGCTGCCCGGCACGCCGACCTGGGACGACCGCATCTACATGCACCCGGGCTTGACGCAGAACCACCTGTTCTTCGACGGCCACGTCACCGCCAGCAAACTGCCGCCGCACCCGCTGGGCAACGACGGCCACTTTGGCGACTTCACCCTGCTGGACGGGACCGTCATCCCCAACGCCCAGACCCGCCCGGCCGCCTTCGAGGCGATGTTCGGCTACTGACCCCGCCGGTCGCTGTACCGCGGCCCGCGAGACCCACTTGTTCCCCCGCTCCGGAAACCACCGATGCTGTACCTGCGTTCGCCTCGACCCGTTGGCCTGCTGCTGTTGCTGACCCTCGCGCTGATGAGCCTCGCCGCGGGGCCGACCGCATCGGCCCAAGATGGCGCCGACCAGCCCACCCGCGACCGCGTGTGGTGGGGCTTTGAGGGCAACGAGTACTGGAACCTGCACTGGCCGCGCGACCGCGGGCCCAACCCCGGCTCGATCGAGGAGCTCGACGGGGCCAGGCTGATCACCATCGAACCGCGCGACGAACAGATCAGCCTGCAGGTCTACGGCGGCAGCCGCCGCGAGGACCGCCGGGTCCTGACCCACGCGCAGCAGCTCACGCTGGACGCCCACCTGCTCGAGGGCGACCCGGTGGACCTGGTGCTCACGCTCCGCGACGCCGACGGCGAGAAGTTCCGCTTCCAGCCGGTGCGGGTCGAGCCCGGCGAGCAGACGGTCACTTGGCGCATCCCGCAAGACGTCGAGGAGGCTTACCACGGCGAGCCGAGCGACGGCGAGATGACATGGCCGGTACACCTGTTCAACTTCAAGCTCCAGCGCGCGGCGACCGACCAACCGACCCGGCTGCGGCTGGTCGAGGGCGTGGTGAGCGAACGCATCGCGGCGACCGAGGGGCTGAGCGTGCGGCTGGGCTCGCCGCATGCGCCGGCGGCGCTGATGCTCGACGGCCGGGAGGATGAGAGTCCGGTCGTGATCGAGAACCAGACCGACCGGCCGCGGGAGGCCGAGGTGCGGATCGAACTGCTGCCGCGCGATGGCGAGCAGGGGCAGGCGATGGTCCACGAGGCGACCGTGACGGTCCCGGCCGAGGGTGAGGCGACGGTCCCGCTGCCGTGGCATCCGGGCCGATTCGGGATTCACCGGTTGCATCACACGCTGACCGTCGGCGAGGACCAGATGGCTGACACGCTACGGTTCGGCTACATGGACCCGGCGGGCAACGAGGCGGGCCAGAACGACGGGTTCGAGATGAACCTCGCCGGGCTGCACGACACGACAGACTACGACCTCGCGGCGCTGGTCGGCGCCGAGGCGGCGCGCATCGGCATCAACTGGAGGTCGATTCAGCCGGCCGAAGACCGCTGGCGTTGGGACGCCGCCGACGCCGAGGTCCGGGAGATGTCCGCCCGAGGTATCCGCCCGCAGTGGATGGTCGCCTACACCGCCCCGTGGGCCACGGCCGAGCCCTACGCCAGCCGGATGGACCGTGACTGGCACCTGCGGTCATCGCCGCCGAGGCTGGACGCCTGGGCGAACTTCATCGAAACGCTCGCCACCCGCTACGACGGCCAAGTCCGCTACTGGGAGATCTGGAACGAGCCGGACCTCGAGCACTTCTACAAGGGCACGACCGAGGACTACCTCGCGATGCTCCGCACCGCTCACGAGGTGCTCAAGCGCGTCAACCCCGAGAACCAGGTGCTGACCGGCGGGTTCGCCACGGTCCTGCCCCACGGCGGCCACAGCCTCAACCCCGACATCCACCACCGCACCGTCGCCGAAGCCCAGGACAGCTTCGACGTCCACGCCCACCATCAGCACGGCCGGTTCTCCGGCTTCGCCCGGGCGATCGACAACGAGCTATCCCAGATCCGCGAGACCTTGGACTCGGACCGCCCGCTGTACTTCACCGAGACCGGTGTCAACGTCGAACAGTCCGGCGGCCACCCCGAGCAGGCCCAGGAACTGGTCAAGAAGATGAGCTTCGCCTTCGCCCGCGGGGCGGTGGGCTACAGCTGGTTCGTGCTGCGTGGTAGCCGGCCGGGCCACGTCGGCGGCTACGGCATCATGGACGCCGACCGCACACCCCGCGACGGCTACCTGGCGTACAACGAGCTGACCCGGCAGCTGGCCGACACCCGATTTGTTGAACAGCACGAGCCGGACACCGGGCGGTACATCCTGCAGTTCGCCGAGCCTGATGCCGGGCGGCACGTGATGGTGCTCTGGCACGAAGACGATCAGGCGCCCGCCGCGCCGCTGCTGGTGCGGCTGCCCGAGGGCGCGACCGCGCAGCGCGTCGATATCTACGGCAACGCCGAGCCGCTCGAGGCGGTGGGGGGGCTGCTGACGGTGGCCGTCGAGCCCGAGCCGGCGTTCCTGCGGATCACCGAGGCGGGCGATGGCCCGGCCGTGCTCGAGCCGCTGGTGCGGGCCGACACGACGCTGGTCACCGTCGGCGCCGACGGGTCCGGGATCGTGCCGTTGATGCTGCACAACCCGACCGATGAGCCCCGGGAGCTGCGGATGACGCTGCGGGTCGATGACGGCCAGCCGCGGGAGGCGGCGGTGCAGATGACCGCGGACGCGAGCCGATCGCAAGCCCAGCCGTTCGAGCTGCCCGACGGGCAGGCCAGCGGGACGCTGCATGTGCAGGTGACCTTGAGTGGGGCCGATGGGCAGGACCCGCTCAGCCAGACGGTGCGAGTGCCCGTGGTGCGGACGCTCACGCTCCCGACCGAGCCGATGGACGGCCGGGACCCGGACTTCGTGCTCGACGCCCGCGATGACGTGGTGAACTACTTCCAGGCCGACCCGGGCAACGAGCACCTGACCTGGCAGGGCGAGGCCGACCTGAGCGCCCGGTTGTGGCTGGAGGCGACCGACGCGGGCCTGGCGATCCGTGTGGTGGCCACCGACGACGAGCACCGCCAGGACCAGCCGGCGGGGCGGTTGTGGCAGGCCGACTCGCTACAGCTGGGGGTGGCCGGTGGCGAGCAAACCGGCTTCTGGGAACTGGGGGTCGCGCTGCGTGACGGCCAGACGATGACGCACATCTTCGGCCGGCCCGGCGGGCGTCAGGGCAGCCCCGAGCTCCAAGCCACGGCCCACCGCAGCGGGAACCAGACCACCTACGAACTGACCGTGCCCTGGGTGGCCCTCGGTGGTGATCCAGAAACCGTGCGGCTGAGCTTCGTGGTCAACGACCGCGACGCCGACCGCCGCGAGGGCCTGGTCCGCCTGACGCCGGGCATCGACGCCGGCAAGGACGCGACCCAGTTCCTGCTGCTGCGACGCTGAGCCGCGCCGGCCGCTCAGCCGCCCTCGCCGGTCTTGCCCGTCGCGGGCCCGCCGGCGGCGTGGTCTGCGGGGGCAAACCGTCCGCGCAGCTCGGTGATGCTCTTGGGCTCGCCGATGATGGTCAGTCGGTCGCCCTCGAGCAGCTGCGTCTGGGCGTGGGGGACGAACACTTGGCCGTCGCGGTGGACCATCGCCACCAGCGACTCCCGCGGCAGGGTCATGTCCCGCAGCATCATCCCCAGCAGCGGGGCGGTCGGCGTGCCCTCGTGCACCGTCAACCCAAGGAACCGCTCGTCGCGCAGCAGGATCTCCTTGAGCTGCTGCTCGTCGCTCGCCCCGCACCACGCTTCGAGGAAATCGTCCTGCTCGATGCGGCCGGCGATGTGGGCCAGGATCCGCAGGTGCACGCCCGGGTCGTCCTCCGGGCTGATCAGGAACAGCACGGCATACACCGTCTGCTTCTCCCGGTCGGACATATCCCCATCCCCGGCCTCGTCATCAGCGGACGCGGCCGAGCGTTCGGCGTCCATCCGCCCCTCGATCCCATCGCAGACCCGCACGATCGCCAGGTGCGGCGTGTCCACCTGGTGCGAGCGGAAGTGCGGCAGCATTGCCCCGCGGCTGACCGGGGCGTTGCCGAACTTCGCCGACTCCGTAAACCGGTTGGCCAGCTCGTCCTCGGGGATCGACAGCCGTGGGGCCAGCGACTCGGCCACGCGCCGCACCAGCGCGCCCATCGGCTGGCCCGGCTCGGCGTCGACCACCACCGCCCGCGCGACCACGTCGTCGAACGGGTCGCTTGCCCGAGCGCCCTTCTCCATCAAGATCTCGCGGAACTCGGTGTCTAGCGGCTCGTGCCGGCGGTGGCCCAGCCGTTCGAACCAGTGGTAGATCGCCCCGTCCCGCGCCACGTGATGCCGCGCTTTATAGAAGTACCACAGCAGCCCCACCGCGATCACGCCCAGCGTGAACAGGATCGCCAGCGGGCCCATCTCGAGGATCAACCAGCCGGAGATACCCAGCCCCGCGATCTGCGTCCACGGGTACAGCGGCGATCGGAAGCCCGGGTCGTAGCTCTCGATCCGGCTTTCCCGCATCACCACGACCGAGACGTTGATGATCCCGAACACCAGCAGGTTGAACGCCGATGCGAGCTTCGCCACATCCTTGGCCGACAACGCGAGGATGAAGAAAATCATCAGCCCCGCCGTTGTGACGATGCCCCATGTTGGCGTGCCGAACTTGCCGATCCGGGCGAACCGCTTGTCGACCAGCCCGTCCCGCGCCATCGCCAGCGGGTACCGGCTGGCGGCGAGGATGCCCGCATTGCCCGTCGAGGCGAACGCCGCCAGCGCCGCGGCCACGATCAGCAGCAGCCCGAGCGGGTAGGGCAGCCACGTGAAGAACGCCTCCGCCGCCGTGGCCACCGGCGTGAGGTCGCTCCGCAGCTCGTCGGAGTTCAGGACCGCGACCATGATGAACACGCCCACCACGTAGATCGCGGTCGCCGTCGCCAGCGACAGGATCATCCCCAGCGGCAGGTTGCGGTCGGGCCGCTTGACCTCCTCGCTGACGCTGGCGACCTTCGTCAGCCCGGCGTACGACACAAAGACCAGCCCGATGGTCGCGACCAGCCCGCCCCAGCCGTTCTCCTCGTGCAAAAACGGCCGGTATTGCCGCTCCAGCTCGCCCTGCGGCAGGTCCGCCAGCACGTGCCAAAGCCCCTGCACGACGAAAAAGGCCAGCACCCCCAGCAGCGTCAGCACCAGGATCCCCTGCAGCCGGGTCGTCTCTTTGGCACCCATCAGGTTCACGAACATGAACACCAGCGTCAGCACCACCGCGAGGACCTTGATCGTCCACTCGACCTGCGCGGCGTTGCCCGGCAGCAGGTCGGAGATGTACGGCGTGATTGCCAGGTAGGCGCCCATGCCCAGCAGCGCGAAACCCGACTTCAGCGCGAGGGCGAGCCAAGTGCCCAGCCCGCCGATGGTCCCGCACATCGGGCCCAGCGACCGGTCGATGAAGTAGTACGTCCCGCCGGCCCGCGGCAGGGCGGTCGACAGCTCGGCCATGCTCAGCATCGCCGGGATGATCAGCACCCCCGCCAGCAGGTACGCCAGCACCGTCGACGGCCCCGCGTACGCGGTAGCCAGCCCGGGTAGCAGGAAAAACCCGCTGGAGAACATCGCCCCGGTGCTGATGACGTACACGTCAAACAGCCCGAGCTCCTTCTTGAGCTTCTTGGGCCGGCTGTCGTCCGCGGCACCTGGCACGGCGGCTTGGGTCTCGGTCGGCGTCGTCATCGAGCGGATGCTACGGCAGCAGCAGGACGATGCGGAGCATCGGGTGATTGTTCTTTGACGGGATGACGGGATCAGCGGAGATGCACGGGATCGAGTCTTGGGAGGGCGAGCCTCCCGGCGAGCCGCGGGCCGCAGTGGGTTACGGCTCGGCAGTCGGCCTCAGGCGGATCGCCGAGCCAGGCAGCCGGCCACCGCGGCTCCGTCACGATCGACTATCCCGTCCATCCATCCGCATCCTGTCATCCCGTCAAAACCAGACCCCCGATGCTCACCCCCCGTGCCCGTCCTCATCCCCGGCTGCCGGCGCGGCCGGCTCCTCGCGGCGGCCGCTGCGGGCGTCCAGATGTACCGATTCCTCGTCGCCTTCGCGCTTCGGGTTGGCCTGGTTGTACAGGTCGATGCACTTGAGCACCTCCCGCCGGGCCGCGTCGACCTGGTCCCAGCCGCCGGTCTTGACCTCGCCGCCCTCGAGCTGCTTGTAGCTGCCGAAGAAGTGCTCGACCTCCCGCAGAAAGTGCGGCGGGACCCGCCACAGCCCGTCGTACTCGGCGAAGATCGGATCGGTGTTGGGCACCGCGAGGACCTTGTAATCGTTGTCGCCGTTGTCGGTCATCCGGAACAGCCCCAGCGGCCGGGCCTCGATGAGGCAGCCGGGGAACGTCGGCTCGTTGACCATGACCAGCACGTCCAGCGGGTCGCCGTCCTCGGCGAGGGTCTGCGGGATGAAGCCGTAGTCGCCCGGATAGTGGGCCGAGCTGTAGAGGTACCGGTCCAGGCGGAGCAGGCCGGTGTGTTTGTCAACTTCGAACTTGCTGCGTCGGCCGCGAGGGATCTCGACAATCACATGCAGCCGGTCGGGCGTGTCGATGATCGGCGGCACGTGCATAAAGCGGTTGGGCAAGGGCATGTGGGCTTTATAGCCGACGCACATGATCGGACGTTCAGCGGGGGGGGCGGCGGCGTTTGAGCCCCGCATGTACATGCGGGGCTTCGTTACGATCCGCCACGTGCCGCCCGACGCCGACCCGACGCCGAAGATCGACCTGCTGCCCGCCATCGATCTGCGCGGCGGCCGAGTGGTCCGCCTGCTCCGCGGCGATTACGACCAGCAGACCACCTACGGCGACGACCCGGCCGCGCAAGCCCAGGCCTTCGCCGAGGCCGGCAGCGAGTGGGTGCATATCGTGGACCTCGACGCGGCACGCACCGGGAAAATGAGCCAGCTGCCGCACATCCAGCGGGTCTGCGAGCAGACGGATTTGCGCGTCCAGGTCGGCGGCGGCGTCCGCTCCGAGAACGCGATTGACGCGCTGTTCCGCGTCGGCGTGCAGCGGGTCGTGCTCGGCAGCGCCGCGCTGCGGAACATGGACTGGTTCGAGTCGCTGATGGGCAACCCGACCTACCGCGGCCGGCTGGTCCTCGGCTTGGACGCCAAGGACGGCAAGGTCGCGGTGGACGGCTGGGAGCAGACCACCGGCATGCTCGCCGAGGATGTCGCCCGGCGGGTCACCGACTGGCCGCTGGCGGGCATCGTCTACACCGACATCGCCCGGGACGGCACGCTCGAAGGCCCGAGCCTGGAGAGCACCCGCCAGCTCGCCGAGGCCACCGACGTCCGCGTCATCGCCTCCGGCGGCGTGGGCACGCTCGACGACATCCGTGCCCTGCGGGACCTGCCCATCGCCGGCGTCATCGTCGGCAAGGCACTCTACGAGGGCCGGTTCACCGTCGAGCAAGCGCTCGCGGAGCTGGGGGGCAGTGGAGGCACGGGCGATGGCTGAGCTGGGTGAAGCAGCTTCCGGGGGCCGGGTGCCTCGGCCGCGTGCAACCATGCCTTGGACGCGTGGGCTCGCACGGCACGGCCGACGCGCGGCCGTGGCACCCGATCATGGAGGCAACGACCATGGCTGAGCCAGGTGGAGAATCTGCCGGGGACAGCCCGCTGCAAGGGTATTTCGATTGGCAAGTCACCACGCTGATGCTGGCGATGGACCTGACCTCGCCGATCCCGCGGGACCAGCCCGACGCCGTGATGAACCGTCGGCGGCAGGTCGAGCAGCAGGTCCGCGAGCTTTCGCTGGCTCACGTCCCCAAGCAGCTGCAGGCAGATTCGAGCCAGCCGTGGCCGCCCGAGGTGTTGATGGCGATTACCCGAGCCACGCTTGACGAAGCCCGCCGACGAGCTGGATAACCGCCCTGCCGGCGGAGAACGCCCAATTGAACATAACGGTCATTATCGGGCCTTGAGGCGGCGGCGGGGCGGTTCGGATTTGGGCGATCCGGTGGGGTCTGGCGGGCGTAGAAACCTTCACGTGATGACCCGACGGCGATGGTTCACAGTGCTTGGGTTGACGCTGGTGCTGCACGCGGTGCTGGCGGCGGTGCTGTACGTGTCGTTCTGGAGTGGCGACGGTGCGGCGGAGCCTGCGGTTGATGCGGCGGCGGTCGCGGCGGCTGAGCCGGAGCCGCCGCCGGAGGAGCCGGCGGTGGATGAGCTGCTGGACGAGCGGCTGGCCGAGGTGGACCAGCTGGAGCCGGACCAGCAGATGCAGGAACTGCGCCGGCAGTCGCACCTGGTGCGGCAGATTGACCCGGCGTCGATCGATCGCGCGTCGGCGGTCGTCGAGCGGACGCTCAACCTGCCGGACGCCGGGCAACGGGCGTGGGCCCCGGACCCGTCGGCGACTGGCCCGTTCGACCCGGACACGGCGTCGATCTACGACGTGCGGCGGACGGCCGGCGAAGACGGCGGCGTGGTGTACGAGTGGGTGATGATCGACGCGGCGGGCCGACAGTTGATCGAGCAGCGTCCCGCGGACCAAATGACCGAGGCGGACCTGCGGGCGGCCCGGGTGTTCGAGATGACCCAGGGCAACGAGCGGATGCGGGCGCTGGTCGACGTGGTCCGGCGGTATGCGGACCAGCAGGCGGACGATTGACCCGGGGTGCAGATCTGAACACGAAGCGTCAGCGAGTGGACGGACCCGCCGCTGCTCGTGCGCTCGCTGACGCTTCATATTCAGCGCGATTAGGAAAGCCATCGCCGCGAGCTACGGACCAACGTTGACGGCTGCTCGTGCACTCGCTGACGCTTCGTGCCCAGAAAGATCGACGGCTTATCGGCGGGGTTCAACTCAGCTGCCGCTGACGGTCAGGGGGACCTGCGCCACCTGCCCGGCGGCGATCCTGTCCGCCCCGCTGCCCAGTTCGCCGATCGGGTCCGGCGGGACGATCTGGACGGTCTTCTCGCCGAGCTTCGCGTCGCCGCGGCGGACCTTGTCCTGGAACGCCCGGCACTCCTCGAGCAGCCGGTCCAGGATCTGCTCCTCCGGGACGTTGGCGACCTTCTCGCCCTGGACGTAGATGATCCCTCGCTGGTTGCCGGCGAAGATCGCGACGTCTGCCCCCTCGGCCTCGCCGGGCCCGTTGACCACGCAGCCCATGACCGCGACCTTGATCGGCAGGTCGATATGCTCGGCCAGCGACTCGCGGACGTCCTGCACCAGCGTGAACAGGTCCACCTGGATCCGGCCGCACGTCGGGCAGGCGATCAGGTCCACGCCCTGCCGCTCGCGGAGTTCCAGGCAGTACAGCAGCTCCAGCGCGTCCTCGACCTCGTGCACCGGGTCCGACGCGTAGCTGATCCGCAGCGTGTCGCCGATGCCGCTGCACAGCAGGTGCGAGAGCGGCGCGACGCTGCGGATGATCGCCGTCTCCCGCGGGCCGGCGTGGGTCACGCCCAGGTGCAGCGGGTACTCGAACCGGCTGGCGATCTCGCTGTACGCCGCGGTGACGAGCGTCGGGTCGGGCGACTTGGCGCTGATGACGATGTCGTGGAAGTCGGCGTCGTCGAAGATCTCGAGGTACTCCTCGAGCTTGGCGATGAACAGGGCCAGCAGGTGGCCGTGGCGGTGGTCGCCGAACGTGCCGGCCAGCTGCTGCTGACGCTTTTTCTTGTCCCGCCGTTCGACCACCGAGCCTTCGTTGACGCCGATGCGGATCGGCAGGCTGCGTTCCTTGCATGCCGCGATCACCGAGCGGACCTGCTCGCGATCGGAGATGTTGCCCGGGTTGAGGCGGATCTTGTGCACCCCCGCCTCGACCGCTTCGAGCGCCCGGCCGAAGTGAAAGTGCACGTCGGCCACGATCGGCACGCTGACCTGCGGCAGCACATGGCGCAGCGCATCGGTGTCGTGCTTGCCCGGTACGGCCACGCGGACCACATCGGCACCCGCCTCGGCCAGCCGGTTAACCTCGGCGACGCAGGCGTCGACGTCGTGCGTGTACCCGCTGGTCATCGACTGGACCGTCACGCGGGCGGGCTTGGTGCCGTACAGCCCCCCGCCGAGGCGGACCCGGCCGACGCGGTCATCGCCGAGCGTGACCCGGCGGGTCGGCCGGCGTGGGTACAGGGCCTGCGGTGGGTTGTCGTGATCGGCCGCGGTCATTCGGCAGATCGTACGCGGTCGATGTGGCGGCGGGTCGTCACGGGCGCGGCGATTGGGTGCAGCGGCGCCACCTACTCCGCGACGATGACGCGGCTCTGGCCGGTGGCCGCGTCACGAAGCCGGATGTAGTTGCCGAACTGCGGCTGGTAGGACGGCGGTGTCGTGACCTGCGGGCGAGCCCGGTGGGGCCGGGTCAGGTCGGCGGCGGAGTTGCCCGCGGTCAGCGGCAGGCCGCTGGGGGTCGGCGGGTAGTAGCGGCGCTGCGTCGGGTTGGTGTAGACGCGGACCGGGCCGGCGGGCTGGCTGTAGCCGTAATCGGCGCGGTTCGTATTGATGATGATCACCGGCCGGGTGTTCCGGGGGGTATGCCGGCGACGCGGGGTGCAGACGGTCCGGCAGTGCGAGCCGTGCACGGTGCAACCGCCCCGCCGGGGGATGGTGCGGGGGTGATGCTCGGGGTAGGACCGGGGGTAGCGACGATCGGCGTGGTAGCCCAGGTCGAGGTGGTCGCTGCGGTAGCGGATCGACAAGCCGTTGCGGTCGTTGTAGCCGAGGTTGAGCCCGACACCGTGGCGGGCGCCGACCTCGACGCGGCGGATGGTGGGCGTGCCGTGGCTGCGCTGATGGGTCGTGTAGGTCGAGCGGATGACGACCGGCTCGGTGAGCGTGGGCTCATCGGCGACGCTGGTCGGCGCGAGCACGGCCGCGGCGACGGTGCAGCAGGTGAGCGTGAAGAGGGTGGTCAGGGAACGTCGGTGCATGGGTTGCCTCCGATGCATTGTCCGGGCCAGAGTCCGGTAAATCAAGGGCGCCTGAAGAACAGACGCGGCGGATGACGGCCCCGTTACACCCGGCGGCGATGAAACGGGGCATATGCTGCCGGCCATGGACGCGGCATACCTCAAGACCAAGCACCACGCCGGGCACGGCTACAGCGACTACCTCGCCACCGGCAAGCCCGAGCAGCGGGACAACTGGCAGACGATCTACGACCAGGCGTCGCTGAGCGATCGGCAGCGGGCGCTGGTCGACGGCTTCGAGCGGCGGCTCAACATCATCGGGCTCTCGGGCATCTGGTGCGGCGATTGCGTCCAGCAGTGCCCGCTGATCCAGAGGATCGCCGAAGCCTCGCCGCACACTCCCGAAGCGATGCGTGGCGACCCGGATCTTCCGGGGGTTGACCTGCGGTGGCTGGACCGGGACGAGCACATCGACCTGCAGGAGCGGGTCGGGCTCAACGCGGGGCATCGCGTGCCGGTGCTGATCTTCGCCGCCGAGGATTACGAGCCGGTCGGCTGGTTCGGGGACCGGGTGCTCACGCGATACCGGGCGATGGCGGCCAAGCAGCTGGGCGGGGCCTGCCCGCTGCCCGGGGCGCCGGTGCCGCAGGACGAGCTCGACGCGACGCTGGCGGACTGGCTGGACCAGATCGAGCGGGTGCAGCTGCTGCTGCGGCTGTCGGGCCGGCTTCGGCAGAAGCACGGGGATTAACGCGTCGGCGGCTCGCGGCGCGGCCGGTGGGCGCGGCTTTACAAGTGGCGTCGAGGTTGGCACAATGTGTGGCTCGACGTAACCCGCCGCCACACGCCTTGAACGACTGCTATGGCACACTCGAAATCAGCCCAGAAGCGCATCCGCCAGAACACCCACCGCCGGGCGATCAACCGTTGGCGGAGGGACGATTACCGCACGGCGATCAAGCAGTACCACGAGACGATCCTGCACGGCAGCGTCGAGGACGCCCAGACGCAGCTGGACGGCATCTACAAGCTGCTGGACCAGGTCGCCAGCACGCCGACGATGCACAAGAACACCGCCGCCCGCTACAAGTCCCGCCTCGCCACGCGACTCAACGCGAAGCGCGAGAAGGCCGCGGCGTAGGCGACCGCGTGCGGGCCGACGGGTTGATCCGCCTGAGGCGGACGGCTTCGGGTGGTGCCTGATCGAATTGCAGAAGTCTCACGCCGGGTCGTGACCCGAGCCGCCCCACGGGTGGCACCGCCCGATCCGCTTGATCCCCATCCAACCGCCCCGCCACGGCCCGTGCTTCTGCACCGCGTCGAGCATGTACTGGCTGCACGTCGGTGTGTACCGGCATTGCCCACCGATCGCCCAGCTCAGCATCACGCGGTACACCCACACCCCGCCGACGACCGCCCACCGCGCCAGGGCTTCCAAACCACGCATGAGCCGCCTGCCTCGTCGGTTGGTCATGGCATCAGAAGCCGACAGCTGAGCCGAAGGCGAAGCGTCGGATGGCCCCGCCGGTGATCTTTGGACTGCGCCGCTCACACTCAACCCTCCGCCAGCCACCGCGCCGCATCCACCGCGTGGTACGTCAGCACCAGGCTCGCCCCCGCCCGCACGATCCCGGTGAGCACCTCCAGCACCGCCGACCGCTCGTCCAGCCAGCCCGCCGCGGCCGCCGACTTGAGCATCGCGTACTCGCCGCTGACGTGATACGCCGCGACCCCCGGGAGCTCCGGACCGAGGTCACACAGCACCCGGATGACATCCAGGTACGCCACCGCCGGCTTGACCATCACCAGGTCCGCCCCCTGCCCGGCGTCCCCCACCGCCTGCCGCACCGCCTCCCGCACGTTCGCAGGGTCTAGCTGGTACCCCCGCTTGTCGGCCGGGACCCCCCCGGAAGCATCTTCCCGAGTGGCCGGGGCTGAGTTCAACGCCTCCCGGAACGGCCCGTACAACGCCGACGCGTACTTCGCCGAGTACGCCAGGATCGCCACATGCTCAAAACCCGCGCGGTCCAGCGCCCCGCGGATGGCCCCGATCCGCCCGTCCATCATGTCGCTGGGGGCGATCACGTCGGCACCCGCCCGCGCCTGACACAAGGCCTGGTCCACCAACCGCCCCACCGTCGCATCGTTGGCGACCCACGGCGTCCCACCGGGCCCCTCCCGGACCACCCCGTCGTGGCCGTCGCTGCTGTACGGGTCCAGCGCCACGTCGGTGATCACGCACACCGCCGGCAGCTCCCGCTTGAGCCGACGCACCGCCCGCGGCGCGAGCCCCTCGGGGTCGCTCGCCGCCTGGGCGTCCGGCGTCTTCAACGCCGAAGCGACTTTCGGGAACAGCGCGATCTTGTCCACGCCGAGCGACGCCGCCTCGCCGACTCGGTCGACCAGAGAGTCCAGGCACAGCCGAAACTGCCCGGGCATCGACGCGATCGGCTCATCGCCATCCCCGTCATGGACGAAGACCGGCCAGGCCAGCGCCCCGACGTCCAGCCGATGCTCCCGGTTGACCCGCCGCAGCGCCTCGGTCCGCCGCATCCGGCGCGGCCGGTGGGGCAGGTTCAGCGACTTGGCGACATCCTCAGACATGGCTCCACCTCGCCCCGAAACTCCGGCGTGGGTGCACGGCCGGATCAGCCGTACACCGCGTCCGGATCGAACGCCTTCTCGGCATCGACCTGGCGAAGTGTCCCACCGTCGGCCTCGACGGCCCGGTAGAAGCAGCTGGCGTAGCCGGTGTGGCAAGCCGCCTGCGGGACCTGCTCGGGGTCGTCGCCCACCCGGACCGTCGCCAGCACCACGTCCTGATCGCAATCGGTCCGCAGGTCCACCAGCTGCTGCACCATGCCGCTGGACTCGCCCTTCTTCCAAAGCTTGCCCCGGCTGCGGGACCAGTAGTGCACCTGCCCGGTGCGGATCGTCGCCGCCAGCGACTCGGCGTTCATGAACGCGAACATCAGCACCCGCCCGCTGTCCGCGTGCTGGGCGATGCATGGGATCAAACCATCGGCATCGAACTTCGGAGCGAACGCATCGCCGGCCTCGACATCCACACCATCTCGGGTGTGCCAGGGCGACGCCTCGGCCGCCACGGGGGGTACTTCCTGGGTCATATCGCGATGCTAGCCCATCGCCCCCGCCGCGTCGCCGGGGGCCGGGCTGCGGATGAAGTCGGCCGCACCAGACTGGTCAGGTCCCCAACTCGTCCGCATGCGAAACCCGGGCCGAGCCCGGGGCTAAAGCAACAACCCCGCCGGGGGCGGGGTTGTTGATGAATTGATTGTGCGATCGCGGGTATCAGTCGGCGACGGCTTCGAGTTCCATGCCGGCCTCTTCAACGTCCGAGCCTGAACCCTCCATCTCGGCCTCGTACTCGGGCATCTCACCCGAGTCCTCGAGCGCGGGCTGCTGCTGCATCTGACCGGCCTGCATCTGGGCGTACTGCTGCACCAGCGGGCTCAGCGAGCCGAGGAACTCTTCGCCCAGGCTCAGCGTGCACTGGTTGGCGTCATGGCCCATCTGCAGATGGGTGAACGCCTGCTGAATGACCTGCGGGTCGGGCCGCTGGGCGGCGGGCATCTGCGACATCTGGGCGCTGAGCATCCCGTGGCCGAGCATCGTCAGCGTGGTCCACGCCTGGTTGAACTGCTGGGCAGCCTGCTCATTGGCGAACTGCAGCGTGATGTCGACGCCGGGCTGGTCGCCCACAGCGACACCTGCCCCACCGATCTCCATCTGCTGCAGCGCGGTGATCGCCGGGGCGAACATCGCGGCCTGCGGGTTGTTCATCGCCTGGGCCAGGCCCTCCCGCATCTGGTCGTTCATCCGCATGCCGATCGCGACCGACGAGCCGTTGGCCAGCGACAGCGCTTCGCGCAGCTGGTTGGCGGTCTCCATGTCGCCGGACTGCGGCGGCTGGACCATCTCGTCGTCGCTGGTGTACCACCAGCCGTCCACGTACGGCTGAAGCTCGGAGGCCTCACCGTTCTCATCCATCTGGGCCAGGGCCTGCGAGAGCTGACCCGGGTCGCTGCCCGGCTCGGCGTGCACCAGGCCAAACGCCTGCGGCTCGTTGCCGCCGTCGGCGGGCGGGAGCATCCCGACCACCAGCGCCCGGCCGCCGGCCTGGCTGAACTGCGAGTGGGCGTTGGCAAACCGCTGGCCGGCCTGCTCGGCGTCGCTCATCCGCTGCTGCAGCATCCCGCGGGTCTGGGCGTCGCCGCCGCTGAGCGAGTCCAGCAGGGCCGTGTGCCCCTGCTGGAGCCGGTCGGGCGTGAGCTGCTGCGTGTCGATCACGATCAGCGAGATCACGTCCGATCCGAACACCTGATCGGGCAGCTGGACGCCATCCTGACCGTGGGCCGGGGGGACCGACATCATCAGCGCGAGGGTCATGAGGACGGCGGTTAAACGGGAAGTAGCCATGAAGTCTCCTGGTTCTGAAGCCGTCGGCGACATGCCGCGGCCAATGCTTGAAGTGGCCCAACGTAGGCCAGTCGCATCAAAACAATGTTAAAGCCCCGTCGACACACGCGCCCCGTCGGAGCATGCAAGACGCGGCCCGCCCGCCGCCCGTTACGGTGCCCCCGCATTAACCGCCCCCCACCTCCGAACGTCGCGAGCCCCCCATGCCCCCCGTCGACCCGCCGCTGAGCTCCGCCGCTGCCATCACCCGCCACCCCGAGCCGGTGCTGACCCCCGAGGACATTCCCTACCCCTCGGGGATGGTCTTCAACGCCGGCGTCGCCAGGCTCCCGAACAAAGGCTTCGGCGACCGCGGCGGCCAGTACGTGATGGTCTTCCGCAACGACGTGGGCAGCGAGGGGCAGAAGGTCGATGGCACTAAAACATCGCTGGGCCTGGCGTGGTCCGACGATGGGATCGCGTGGGATGTGGAGCCCGAGCCGTGCTGGAAGGTCCGCACTGATGAGATCCGCCGGGTGTACGACCCCCGGCTGACGGTCGTGGACCACCCCGGGCCGCGCGGCCGGGAGTTTGAGTGCCTGATCTGCTTCGCAATGGATACCGAGCACGGCGTCCGCGGCGGCGTGGCGACCTGCTCGCCGGACTTCCGCGAGTTCGGGATCAAGTCGATCAGCGTCCCGGACAACCGCAACATGGTCATCTTCCCCGAGCAGATCGAGCTGGACGGCCAGAAGGTTTACGCCCGGCTGGAACGCCCGATGCCCGTGTATGGCCGGCACGGTCGCGACCGGTTCGACACCTGGCTGAGCACCTCGCCGGACCTGGTCCACTGGGGAAACAGCAAGCTGGTGCTCGGCGTCGAGCACGTCCCGTGGGCCGACGACAAGATCGGCCCCGGCGCCCCGCCGATCAAGACCGACCGCGGCTGGCTGACGACGTTCCACGGCGTGGACCGCGACGACGACAACCGCGGCAAGAACGGCTGGGAAGCCAAGTGGACCAAGCGTTACGCCGCAGGCCTGATGCTGCTGGACCTCGACCGGCCGTGGGAGGTCGTCGGCATGTGCAAGACCCCGCTGATCGCCCCCGAAACCGAGTGGGAAACCAGCCGCGGCTTCCGCCACAACGTCATCTTCCCCGGCGGCATGATCGCCGAGCCCGACGGCACCGTGAAGATCTACTACGGCGCCAGCGACACCGTCGAATGCCTCGCCACCGCGAAGATCGACGACCTGCTGGACCTGTGCGAGCCGGTGTGACCCCGCAGGTCATGTTTATTGACGACGAGATGGCCAGGATGCATTGCCGAGGGGTGGCACACCCCGCCGGCTCGGCGGTGATGTGTGCAGGCCGCGGATTGTTGCAAGAGCACACATCGGCCTTCGGCCGAGGTGTGGCACACGCTCGCGTTTTGACCATCTAGAGATCAATAGCGGGTGCAGCGCAGCTGCCCC
Organism: uncultured Phycisphaeraceae bacterium; assembly: GCA_964625505.1. Taxonomy (GTDB): domain Bacteria; phylum Planctomycetota; class Phycisphaerae; order Phycisphaerales; family Phycisphaeraceae; genus CAZVBW01. The sequence continues at coordinate 81,278 of CAZVBW010000002.1, read as the reverse complement.
TGCCGGCTCCCGCCGCCGCGCGCCCCCGGGCGCGGCTTCGCCGCAGCCGCTAAACCGAAGTGCCCTTGACCGCCCCGCGGCGCGCACTACAGTTGCCGAAACACCCCGTGACCCGGATTTGAAGACCATGAAGATCGCCCTGTTTTACGGCACCTGCACCGGCAAGACCGAAGCCCTCGCGGAACAGGTCCGCGACGAGCTCGGCGAAGACCTGCTGGACACCTACGAAGACGTCGCCCAGATCGAGCCCAAAGACCTCGAAGGCTACGACGTGCTCATCTGCGGCATCCCCACCTGGGACGTCGGCGAGCTGCAGTACGACTGGCAGGACGTCTACGACCAGCTCGACGAGGTCGACCTGACCGACACCAAGGTCCTGATGTTCGGCACCGGCGACCAGGCCGGCTACCCCGATACCTACCAGGACGCCATCGGCATCGTCTACCTCAAGATGCTCGAACGCGGCGCGGTCGGCAAGCTCGGCTTCACCGACCCGGACACCCACGAATTCACCGAGTCCAAAGGCATCATCGACGGCAAGTTCTGCGGCATGGCCTGCGACGACGACTGCCAGCCTGAATTGACCGAACAACGCGTCAAAGAATGGTGCGACCAAATCCGCGGCGAACTCGGGCTGGAGACGGCCGGGGCGTGATGGCGGAACCCGATGACTTCGGGTGCTTCTACTTCGGCATCGGCGACACCGCGGTGAAGATGTGGTGCAATCCCACGGACGTGGAGGGATACCGCGGCTTCCGGATTGACCTCAGCAGCCAGGGGTTCCGCAGCGGATTCAACGGCATGCTGATGCCGAGGGAATTGGAAGCTTTGCGAAACTTCTTCGTCAAGCATTCAGTGGGTCCAAATGCGTTGACCGCATCGTTCGTCCTGACCGAAGGGCAGATCGAGTGGCATCTGCGACCGTCAGATCAAGACCTGCAGCGAGTGCTCATCATCCGCGTCCGGCCGCTGGGTCACGACGGACCTTTTCTACAGGACTCGGGTGTCGCCACGCCAGAGGGGTTCGGTAGGCTTGCTCGGCAACTTGACGACATCTTGAAGTATCTGCCGTGAACATCCGCAGAGGTTTCGGTTCCGCTCCAGCCATCGCAAGATCGCCGTTCTTCTTTAGCCGCCGGGCTTATCCCGGCGTCGCCGCGGGAACGGCCCGGCAAGCGGGCCGGCTGGCACGCGCGGCAAGCCCCGCGACTAAATGCGCGACCTGCCTTCCGCCGCGTCTCTGCGTCTCTGTGGTTCATCCCCCCCGGAACCCCCGCCCCCGGATGACTACGATGCGGCACACCTCGGCCGCAGGCCGATGTGTGGTGGGCCGCGACACGCACACATCGCCGCCGAGCCGGCGAGGTGTGGCACACCATCACACTTCAATTGTCTTCCTCCGCGTCCTCTGTGCCTCCGCGGTTCACTGTCTTGTCCCGCCCCAATCGCACTGGCGTGCGACGCGCGAGGCGAGCCCCGCGGCTCAATGCGCTTGCCTTCCTTGGCGGTCTTGGCGTCTTGGCGGTTGCCTTGCCCCGTACGCCGGTGGCTACGATGCCCCCCATGAGCGACAGCAAGGTCAAGCAGGCGATGGGTCCGGTCAAGGACGAGGCGAAGAAGGTCGGCGAAGACCTCAAGTTGGCGGGCCAACACGCCGCCGCCAGCGCGACCGAGGCGGCGAAGAAGGGGGCCCGCACCGCCGCGCTCAACGCGATCAATCGGCTGCTGCCGGGTAAGGATGCCGAGACGGCCAACGTGATGGGCGCTGATGCGGCGGTGCTGCTCGAGACGGACCCGGTGGTGCATCAGCTGATCACGCAGGAAGCCGAGCGGCAGGCCGACACGCTGGAGATGATCGCCAGCGAGAACCACACCAGCCCCGCGGTGATGGCCGCGGTCGGGTCGTGCCTGACCAACAAGTACGCCGAGGGCTACCCGGGCAAGCGGTACTACAGCGGCTGCAAGTTCTACGACCAGATCGAGCAACTTGCGATCGACCGGGCGTGTGATCTATTCAACTGCCGGCACGCCAACGTGCAGCCGCACTCGGGCGCCAACGCCAACCTCGCCGTCTTCCTCGCCCTGCTGGACCCGGGCGACACCATCCTCTCGATCACCCTCGACGAGGGCGGCCACCTGACCCACGGCCTGCCGGTCAACATCTCCGGCAAGTGGTTCAACCCCGTCCACTACCCGCTGGTCCACGACCCCGACGCCGAGGACTACGGCCACATCGACTACGACGCCGTCGCCACGCTGGCCCGGGAGCACAAGCCCAAGCTGCTCATGTGCGGCTACTCGGCGTACCCCCGGGAGATCGACTTCGCTCGCTTCCGCGAGATCGCGGACGAGGTCGGGGCGACGCTGCACGCGGACGTGGCCCACATCGCCGGGCTCATCGTCGGCGGGGCCCACCCTTCGCCGTTCCCGCACTGCCACGTGGTCACCACCACGACGCACAAGACGCTTCGCGGCCCCCGCGGCGGCCTGATCCTCACCAGCGACGACAAGCTCGCCAAGAAGCTCGACTCGGCGGTGTTCCCCGGCACCCAGGGCGGCCCGCTGATGCACGTCGTGGCCGGCAAGGCCGTGGCTTTCCTCGAGGCCCAGCAGGACGAGTTTAAGGACTACGCCGCGAAGGTCGTCGAGAACGGCAAGGCGCTCGCCGAGGCGCTGGTCGGCCGGGGGTATCACCTGTCATCCGGCGGGACCGACAACCACCTGGTGCTCATCGACCTCCGCAAGTCCGACCTGCCCGGCTGCGACGAGCTGACCGGCGCCGACGCCGCGAAGTGGCTCGAGACCGCCGGGATCATCGTCAACAAGAACACCGTCCCCGAAGAGACCCGCAGCCCGTTCAAGACCTCCGGCCTGCGGATCGGCACGCCCGCCTTGACCACCCGCGGTCTGGGCCCGTCGGACATTCAGCACGTGGCCGGCCTCATCGACGACGCCCTGCGCAGCGGCGGCGACGCCGACCGACTCGCGAAGGTCCGCGAGCAGGTGCAGGCGGTCTGCGAGCGGTTCCCGCTCGGGCATTGACCGCCGCCGCGACGGACCGGCCCCCCCGGCACCACGTGGACCCGCCGACAAGCCGCGGTAACCTGCTCCCGCCGCCGCACGTCGCTTGCACTTGGACGCCACGCCAACCGGAGCACCGAATGCACCGCCCGACCCTCGGCTTCGCCACGCTCGCCGCCGCTCTGTTGGCGATGCTCACGATCACCCTGCCCACCGGCGTCGCTCCGTTCGATGCCGCGTCCGAGGCCGTTGCCGCGGGCAACTCCCCCGCCCGGGCCACCTCCCGCTCGACCGTCCGGCGGCCCCGATCCGGGTCCATCCGCTCCACCCGCGCCCGGCCGGCCCGCCCGACCTCCGCCGCCGCCGCGAACATCAACGCCCGCATCCAGCGCGTCGTGCCCCGCGACCAGGCCCCGCTTCGTCAACGCCCCGGCGCCCAAAGCCCGACCCGGCCCCGCTCGGCGTCCGGGTCGGTCCGCACCGCCGCCCCCGGGGCCACCGCCCGCCGCGCCTCGGTCAGCAGCCTCACCTCCAGCTACCGCCCACCCAACCCGACCGGCGAAGCCCCCATCACCCGAGCCGAGCTCAACCAGCTCAGCGCCCGGCTCGAACGCATGGAGCAGGCGCTCTACAGCAACGCCACGTCGATCAACAGCCGCTTGACGCTCACCAGCTTCGTGGCCGACACCGCGCTGCAGAACAGCATCATCAACCGGGCCCTGGCAACCCAGCGGCCTTGAGCCGATCAACGCCGAGTGGTCGCGAGGGCGATCCGCCTCAGGCGGACTGCCGAGCTCAACACCAACCGCGGCTCGCGGCTCAGCGGGAGCTTCGCCCTCCCGGGTGATCAAGCAATGTCGCACAGGTGCGGGCGACCTCCCGATCACCCCCCCGCCGCCTCCCGGTACATCTCCAGTCGGTCCTGCCCGGCCTGCCGCACCGGCTCGGGCATCGTCGGCAACGCTTGAGCCTGCACCGCCGCCGCCCGCCCGGGCTCGCCCGCCATCGCCAGCGCCGCCGCCTGCGTGTCCAGGTACAGCCAGCGGTCACTCTCAACCAGCTGCGGCCCCTCGGCCTGCCCCGCCTGATCATCCGCGACCGCCGCCGCATCAAAACGCTGAAGCGCCTGCTCGGCCAGCCGGACCGCCTCGTCGGCCTGCCGCATCCCGCCATCGGGGCACAACGCCCGCAGCCGCGCAAGCCCTACCGTCGCCTGCACCCCGACCGCGTCGTCCCGCTCCATCAGCGCCTCGTAGTCCTCGACCGCCGCCGGCCAGTTGCCGTACCCCTCGTGCACCGCCGCCCGCGCCAGCCGCGCCTGCGCCGCCAGCCCCGGCCGCGCCTCCGCCTGCTCCACCACCGCCGACAGGTCCTCCAGCGCCGGCTCGTGCAGCTCCAGCAGCGCGTACGCCTGCCCCCGCGCCAGCCGCACCGGCGTCGGGTCCTCCAGCTGCTGCACCGCCGTCGTCAGGTCCAGCAGCGCCAGCTCCACCTCGTCCAGCACCAGCAGCGCCGCACCCCGCTCGCTTCGGGCCACCGCGTCGTCCGGCTCGTCCACGATCCGCTGCGTCACCGCCGCCAGCGACCGGTCCACCTGGGCCGCCTCCGCCTCGCCCATCGCCTCCAGGACGTCGGCCCGCAGCGTCCAACCCGCCGGGTCGTCCGGCTCCAGCCGCACCGCCGCATCCGCATCCGACAGCGCCGGCTCGTACTGCTCCAGGTCCAGCCGGGCCTGCGCCCGCAGCGCGTAGGCCGCCGCCGCCATCGGCTGGGCCTCCAGCACCGCATCAAACGCCTCGACCGCCGCCGCCGGCTCCCCTTGGGCCAGCCTCGCCGACCCCAGCCACAGCCGGGCGTCCAGGTCGTCCGGGTCCGCGTCAAGCACGGCCTCGAAGTCCGCCGCCGCCCCGTCCGCCTCTTCCAACTCCAGCCGCACCACACCCCGATTGAACCGTGCCCCCGCGTGCTCCGCGTCCACCTCCAACACCGCGTCATAACGCCCCACCGCCTCATCCCACCGCCCCGCCTCCTGGGCTGCCACACCCTGCTCGAAGAGATCGCCCCTTTCCTCCGGGCCCCGGTCGTCGGCGCCCTCGCCGCAGCTAATCAGGCTGAAAAAAAAGACGGTGGCGCAGATGCCGAGGACGGGGTTGTGAGTCCAACGCCAGCGGCGCAGGATGTACTGCATTTTCATGAGGTGGCTCACATCGTGATCTGCAGAACGCAATGTACGTCCTAGCCCCCAGATGGCGGTCGGAACCAAGCGGCGGTCGCATCGCGGCCCCGTCCTTGCCTAGTGACGGGCGCGGACGATAATCAACGTGTGCCGATCGACGTCGCCGACCGCGAAGACATCGCTCGCTACGCGAGCCACGCCGCGTGGGTCCGGATCGCCAGTGCCGCGTTCGGCGGGCTGTTCGCTGGGACCGCGGTGTCGGCCACCCCGTTGGACTGGATTCAGTTGGCGATGGGCCTCACGTTCATGATTGCGGTGCCGGGGCTGGAGACGGCGGTCACCCGCGTGGGCAGCCGGTTGTACACGCGGACCTGGCTGGGCCCCATCCCGTCGCCCGTCCGGACTCGAGTGTTCGATCTCGCGGGAGCTGTGGCGATCGTGCTGCCCGACGATGGCACCGGCGGCGCCGACACCGTCCAGTTGCGGCAGGTCGACGGATCGCTTAGCACCCGCCGCCTTTGCCTGCCCTCACCCGAACTGGGCGAACGCGTCGCGGGGCAGCTGTCGAGCGCGACGGGCCTTCCGGTCCAGCGGGTCCCGACCGGTACCCGCTATGTTGCCGCGTCAGACGACGGCTGAGGCCCTACAACAGGAACACGACCGTACCGAAGCCGCCCGCGTAGATCAGCAGGATGAGCAGGCCCTCGACGCCGATGCGGCCGGGGCCTTGTCTCTGACGGGCGACCATGCCCATCAGCAGGACGCCGTTGAGCACGATGGCGAGGCTGACGATGAACAGCTCGCCGGGGCCGGCGGCGTGGTAGATCGACCCGGGCAGGTAGGCGATGTCGGCCACGCACAGGAACAGCACGTCGAATGCGTTGCCCCCGGCGATGTTGCCCACCGCCAGCGACAGGGCCCCGGCGCGGACGGCGGCGATGGTGGTGACCAGCTCGGGCAGCGAGGTCGCGACGGCGGTGAACAATCCGCCGACGACCGACTCGCTGATACCGGTTTGGTCGGCGAGGTTGCCGCCGGTCTTGGCGATGAGCACGCCCGCAACGAAGACCACCACCGCCCCGCCGAGCAGTTTGAGGATCATCGGCAGCAGGGCCGCGTCGGTGTTGTCGGGCTCGGGCTCGTCGGCGACGGTCTTTTCGGTCGACTTGGGTCGCCACTGCGGGTTGTTCTGCACCCGCCAGACCACCCAGAAGCCGCCGAGATACGCGAGGATCAACAGCGGCGTGCCGGGGTGGATCGGTCCGACGCTGACCGATGGGCCGGTCATGGTCACCATCGCCAGGCCCAGGACGGTGACCAGCAACGCAACCTGCAGGAGGTTGGCGGCCGAGGCAGCGGCGTGTTCGAGGTTGGCCTTGCGGTAGAAGATGTCGGCGATGGCGAGAAACGTGGTCTGCGCGGCGATGCCGCCCAGGGCGTTGCTGACCGCCAGCGACGGCCGACCGTCCAGCGCGGCGGTGACCGACGCGGTGATGCCAGGCAGCGACGTGATGATGCCCAGCAGCAGGGCCCCGACGATGGCTTCACCCAGCCCCGTCCGGTCGGCGAACGCGTCGGCGGTCTGCGCGAGCTTCGTCCCCGCCAGCGCGATCGCACCGGCTGCGGCGAGGAAGACGGTGATGTTCAGCCAGAGAGGCCACTGAGATAGGTCGAGCACACGGGCAAGTTAGCTCCGCAAGGTGAAGCAGCGCATAAAGAAGCCCACGCCGGGTGGGGCGTGGGCTTCAATATTGTGGGACCCGCGGATTCGGCTTCGCCTCATCCGCGGCGTGGGGTCAGTTCTTGACCTCGTACTCGGCGTCGATCACGTCGTCGTCGGACGGCTCGGCAGCGTCGCCGTCGGCGGGGGCATCGCCGGCTTCCGCGTCGGGGCCCGACTCGCCGGCGGTCGCCTCGTAGACGGCCTTGCCCAGTTCCTGGGCCTCCTTCTGGAGGTTGTCCAGCGCGGCGGTGATGGCCTGGGCGTCGTCGCCCTTGACCTTGTCTTCGACGTTGGACACCGCGGACTCGATCCGGCCGCGGACGTCGGCGTCGAGCTTCTCGCCGTGCTCTTCCAGCTGCTTGCGAACCTCGAACACCACGGCCTCGGCCTGGTTCTTGAGGTCGACCACCTCGCGGCGCTTCTTGTCTTCCTCGGCGTGGGCCTCGGCGTCGCGCTTCATCTGCTCGATCTCTTCTTCCGAGAGGCCCGAGCTGCCTTGGATCTCGATGCCCTCGGACTTGCCGGTGGCCTTCTCGGTCGCCTTGACGTTGAGGATGCCGTTGGCGTCGATGGCGAACTCGACCTCGATCTGCGGCACGCCGCGGGGTGCCGGCGGGATGTTCGCGAGGTTGAACCGGTCCAGCGTGCGGTTGTCCTTGGAGAACTGCCGCTCACCTTGGAGCACGTGGATGGTGACCTCCGACTGGTTGTCCGCGGCGGTGGAGAAGGTCTCGGACTTGCTGGTCGGGATGGTCGTGTTCTTCTCGATGAGCGTGGTCATGACGCCGCCGAGCGTCTCGATACCCAGGCTCAGCGGGGTCACGTCCAGCAGCAGCACGTCCTTGACATCGCCCTCGAGCACGCCGCCCTGAATCGCGGCGCCGATGGCGACGACCTCGTCGGGGTTGATGCTCTTATTGGGCTCCTTGCCAAAGACCTCCTTGGCGATCTGCTGGACCTTGGGCATCCGCGACGAGCCGCCGACGAGGACCACTTCCTCGATCTCGCTGGCCGGCAGGTCCGCGTCCTTGAGCGCCTGCTGACACGGCCCGCGGAGCCGGTCGAACAGGTCGTCAGCGAGCTGCTCGAACTTGGTCCGCGTCACCGTGATGTTCAGGTGCTTGGGGCCTTCCTGATTGGCGGTGATGAACGGCAGGTTGACCGTCGTCTCCTGCTGCTGGGACAGCTCCATCTTGGCCTTCTCCGCGGCCTCCTTGAGCCGCTGCAGGGCCATCGGGTCCTTGCGGAGGTCGATGCCCTCGGTCTTCTTGAACTCGTCGGCAAGGAAATCGATCAGCCGCTGGTCCCAGTCGTCGCCGCCGAGGTGGCCGTCGCCGTTGGTGGCCAGGACCTCGAACACGCCGTCGGAGACGTCGAGGATGGACACGTCGAACGTGCCGCCGCCGAGGTCGAACACGACGATCTTCTCGTCCTTTTTCTTCTCGAGCCCGTACGCCAGGGCCGCGGCGGTTGGCTCATTGATGATGCGCTCGACCTTGAGCCCGGCGATCTGGCCCGCCTCCTTGGTCGCCTGCCGCTGGCTGTCGTTGAAGTAGGCCGGGACGGTGATGACCGCCTTGTCGACCTTCTCGCCCAGGTAGTCCTCGGCGGTCTTCTTGAGGTCGCCCAGGATCATCGCACTGATCTCCTGGGGCGTGTACGCCTTGTCGCGGACCTTGACCTTGACCAGGTCTTCGGCGCCGCCGGTGACCTCGTAGGGCACGAGCTTCTGCTCTTCCTGAACCTCGTTGTGCCGCCGGCCCATGAACCGTTTGATGGAGAACACCGTGCCCTGCGGGTTAGTGATCTGTTGCTGGCGGGCGGGCTGGCCCACGAGCCGATCGCCCTTCTCGGTGAAGGCGACGATGGACGGGGTGGTGCGGTTGCCCGATTGGTTGATGAGGACCTTGGGGTCCCCGGATTCCATGACGGCCACGACGGAGTTGGTCGTGCCCAGGTCGATGCCGATGGTCTTAGCCATAGTGTTGAACCTCTTGGGGGTTGAAGTTGGGGAAGGTGCGCGGCGGGCCCGGGGACCCGATGCCGCAGCAGGTACCAATCCGCAAAGCGGATGCCGGGGAATGGGGCCTGACGTTCGAATAACGGCGGCCTGTCGCTGCCAGTGGGGGCAGGATCAGCCGGGTCCCTGCCAGTTTGGCAACAACGGCTCAGGTCCGCAGGGCGTGATCGGCGGGCACATCGGTGCCCGACCAGACCCGCTGCTGCGTCCACGGCTCGGCCGGGACGGTCCAGAACGGGGCGTCGGCGGGCAGACCCAGCGGCAGCAGCGAGGCGGTGCACAGGTAGAGCGACCCGGTGCTGATGTACCGCTCGGCGAGACCGGGCTGCAGGCCCGCCAGACCCGGCTGGAGCCAGCCCGCGTCATTGAAGGTCCCGGGCGAATCAAGCGTCCGGAAGATCACCGCAGTCAGCGCCGCCCGTGCCTGACCCGGCGGCAGCTCATCGGCCAGCTGACCACGCAGTGCCGCGAGGGCCAATGCCTGAAACGCGGCGCACCGGTAGCACAGCGACCGCCCGATCGGCGGGAACGTACCGTCGGGTGCGACCAGCCGCTCGAGGATGACGGCGGCCCGCCGCAGGTGCCCGCCCGCACGCAAGGCGATGGCCCCCCACCGCTCATCAAGCGGCCCGCAGGCTTCGGCGATCTCGACGAGCATCGGGAGGATGACGAAGCTGTTGTAGTAGTCCGCGTGGAAGCGGTCGCCGTCGCCGTACAACCCGTCGCCGGCGTACCACGCCTCGTGCTGGACCAGCGCATAGTCGACCCGCATCGGGCTGAAGTCGCCGGGGCTGAAGCGGTGCAGCGCCGCCTCGATCATCGCGGCGAAGAGCAGCCAGTTGTTGCGGGCGGGCTTGCGGTCACGTGTCGCGAGCAAGCCTGTCAGTAGTCGCTGACGGCTGGTGTCGTCGAGCGGGTCCCACAGCGCTTGCGGTGCCCGGAGGATCGCTTGAGCCAGAAATGCGGCGTCGACGATCGGCTGCTGGCCGTCAGTGAAGTTGGCCGCATCGGGCGAGTCCGGGTCCAGCGATGTGCGGACTGCATCGACTGCGAGTACCTGCAACTCGCGACGTAGCCGGACCTCCGCCGCGCTACCGCCATCGCCGGCCAGCCACGGCGCGATGCCGCACAGCGACCGGCCGATCGCTTCGAGGACCAGATAGGCGTCGCGCTGCGGGGCACGCGGCGGATCGCCGCGGTCGATGGTCTGCATCAGCCGCCCCGCGGCCAGGGCCTGGAGCACGGGCCGGACCACCCGATCCAGTCGCGCCAGCCACTGCATCCGAACCCAGTCGCCGGGTCGGGCGGCGGCCTCGGCGGGGTCGATCATCTGCAGCGTCGGTGTCTCGGACATTGCATTCGCAGGGTAGACGCGGGGGTGCCAAGCGGGCCGCACCGGGCCGATGAGTTGAAAAGTCCGAGAAAAACCGCCAGAATCACCGCTCACCCGCACCGCTTGTCGCGTCGGCGGGTCGTCACGGAAGCCGTCCCCCGATCCGACTGAACCCCTCTCGAAGGAGAAGACCCTATGGCCAAAGCCGCCGCAAAGAAGCCCCCGACCAAGAGCGAAGTGTTTTCGAACATCGCCGAAAAGACCGAACTGTCCAAGAAGCAGGTCAGCGCCGTGTTCGACGCGATGCAGGACGAGATCGCCAAGAGCCTCAAGAAGAACGGCGTGTTCACGCTGCCGGGCTTGGCGAAGATGACCGTTGTCAAGAAGAAGGCCACCAAGGCCCGCCCGGGGAAGAACCCGTTCACCGGCGAAGACATCATGATCAAGGCCAAGCCGGCGTCGAAGAACGTCCGCGTCCGCCCGCTGAAGAACCTCAAGGAAATGGTGCAGTAAGCACCGACCGCACGGGCAGCCGTGCACAATCCGGCCCGTGACGCCAGCCCCCGGAGCTCCGAAAGCCGGGGGCTGTTGTTTAGTCAGATGTGCGATGTGAAATGTGAGATGTGCCAGACACGCCGCGGATGAGGCGGAGCCGAATCCGCGGGTGGTCCGGGGGGACGAAGACGCCCGAGGTATGCTGATCGATTCGCCATGCCCGACTCCCCCACCGCCACTTGTGAAGACGTCATCGCCGGCCACGACGCCTGGATGACCGGCAACTACCCCCGCTGGCCGGTGGTGATGCAGCGTGGTCTTGGCGCGGAGTTGTGGGACGACCAAGGGGATCGGTACATCGACCTCTTCGCCGGGTTCGGCGCGGGGCTGCTGGGGCACTGCCACCCCGATGTCGTGGCCGCCGTGAGCGATCAGGCCCAGCAACTCTGGCACGTGGGCAACCTGATGCACACCGCGCCGCAGGTGCGGCTGGCCCGAGCGATCAGCGAGGCGGGCTTCGGCGGCAAGAGCTTTTTCTGCCACAGCGGTGCCGACGCGAACGAAGCGGCGCTCAAGCTCGCGCGGCTGTTCGGCAACGCCCACCCCGGGCCCGCCGGGCCGCGACGCGGCGTCATCGCGGCCACGCTCAGCTTCCACGGCCGGTCCTTCGGCACGATGCCCGCGACGGGCCAGCCGAAGGTGCGCGAGGGGTTTGAGCCGCTGCAGGAGTCGTTTACCCATGTGCCCTTCGGCGACTTGGACGCGGTACGATCGGCGGTCGGTGACGACACGGTCGCGATCATGGTCGAGCCGATCCAGGGCGAGGGCGGCGTGGTCGTGCCGCCGGACGATTACCTGCCCGGCCTGCGGTCGCTGTGTGATGAGCACGACCTGCTGCTGATCTGCGACGAGGTGTGGACCGGCGTCGGGCGGACCGGGCGCTACTTCGCTCACCAGCACTGGCTGGACTCGGACCACGCCCCGGACCTGATGACGCTGGCCAAGGGCGTCGGCGCCGGGCTGCCGGTCGGGGTGATGTGTGCTCACGAGCGGGTGGCCGGGCTGTTCGACTTTCACGAGCAGGGCCGGGTCACGCACGCCACGACGCTGGGCGGCAACTGCCTGAGCATGGCCGCGGCCGCGGCGGTGTTCGAGGTCATCGCGCGTGATTCGCTCACCGAGCGGGCCGCCGAGTTGGGCGACTACATCACGCAGCGACTGACGGGCATCATCGACCGCAGCATGCTGCAGGCGGTCCGCGGCCGGGGGCTGTTCCTCGGGCTGCAGCTGGCCGAGGGCAGCGACGGGGCCGACGTGGTCACACGTTGTCGAGAACGGCGGGTGCTGATCAATGCCACGCAGGGCGACGTGCTGCGGCTCGCGCCGCCGCTGACGCTCGAGCGGGGCGTGCTGGACGAGGGGCTGGACGTGCTGGAGTCGGTGCTGTGCGGCGAGTGACCTGGCCGGGGGTGATGCTGACGTTGCTGTCTGCCGTGGTGGCGTTGCTGCCGGGGTGCGGGGCGACGGGTTCGACGGCGGACGAGGACCTGCCGACGCTGACGGACATCCAGAGTCGGCTGGACCGCAAGCCGCCGCCGCAGCCTGGCAGCCGGGTGCAGCAGCCGCTGGAGCTGCGGGTGCGGGCGCTGGAGCTGCCGCTTGGTGCGGACTCGGACGCGGCGTGGGCGGTGGTGGACGAGACGTCGGTGCCGGCGCTGACGCGGGGGGCGTGGCGGGCCAACGGGCTGCGGCTGGGACTGCTGGAGCAGGCACGGTTGAGTGAGTGGGTCGACCAGATGCCGCCGGTGCTGGGTGTGCGGAACAGCCGCACGACGGTGCAGGACGATCTGCTGCTGCTGCGTGCCGGTCCGCGGCTGAACGCGCCGGTGCCCGTGGAGCTGACGCTGCCGCCGATGGCCCCACAGCGGGAGGTGGTGCGGCGGGGCAGGCTGCGTTTGATGGCCCGGCTGACGTCCGACGGGGCCGGCCGGCGCATCGTGGAGCTGTTGCCCCACCACCACTGGCAGCAGGCGACGCTGCTGCCGCGGGACCCGCTGGAGAAGCGGCTGGACGGCCGGCTGTTCGAGGAGCTGGCGGTGCAGACGGTGCTGCCGCGGGGGCGGATGCTGGTCGTCGGGCTGTACCGGCCCGAGCCGACGCGTCCGCTGGGGTGGGCGGACGATGCGGCGTGGCGTGAGCGGTTGGAGCGGCTGCAGGCGGCGGATGACGACCGCGCGGAGGAACCGGATGGGGATGGGCCATCTTCCGATGTGGCGGCCGATGGTGAACTGACGGCCCCGGACGTGGACCAGCCCGTCGCGGACGAGCCGCAGCTGGCGGGCGACCTGCCGCTGCCCGAGCCGAGCCTGGGCCGGGCGCTGCTGACGGGCCTGCGGGTGCGTCAGCCGGTGCAGGTGGTGCTGGTGTTGACGGTGGAGCAGCCGGCGACGGAGCTGACGGCGCCGGTGCAGATGCCGTGAAGCGGGTAGGTCAGGCGTCTCGGTTGACGAGTGTGGCCCGGGGCATGTCGAGCATCGTCCGCAGGCCCGGGCGGGCCTGCCGCAGCGGGCGGATGTGGTGCAGCAGGATGGCGATGGTCGCCGAGTCGCCGGGGGTGGAGCCCGGGATCTTGAGGCACATCGACACCGGGCCCTGCAGGTGCACCTCATCGATCGGCCCGTCTACGCCCACCGCCATCGTCAGGTCCAGCAGCAGCGACAGCCCGTCCCCCTGCCACGCCGAGGTCTGATGCACGCCCGTCACCCGCCCCGGCGGCACCAGCCCCAGCGCCGATGCGATCGGCCGATCGCCGACCACCGGTTCGACCCGCTCCTGCACCGCCCCCGCTGGAACCTCCCGCCCCAGCCCCGCCGCCAGCAGCACCAGCGACTCGGCCAGCCCGACGTGCCCCAGCTCGCCCCGCGACGCCCGCTCGGCGAACACGCCGACCTCCAGCGTCGCCCCGACCTTCGCCTGCAGCGCCGGCCGACGCGTCGCCGCATCGACCCGCCGGACACACCGGACCCGCTCCACCCGCCGCACCGCGGAGGCCAAAAACACCGGCAGCGCATCCATCACCAGCCCCGGGTTGACCCCCGTGCCCAGCACCGCCACCCCCGCGGTCTTCGCTGAATCATCCAGCCGCGCCGCCAGCTCGGGCGAGCTGTACCACGGCCAGAGCATCTGCTCGCAGCTGGTGACCACGTGCACCCCCGCCGCGATCAGCTGGTCCAGCAGCGGCGCGATGTCGGTCACCTTCGACGCCGTGCACACCACCGCCACCGCGGGCTTGGCAGTCAGCGCCTCCTCGAGCGTCGCGGCGACTCGCGGGTCGTCGTCGGCCATCGCCGGGTGACCGCACAGCTCGTCAAGCGTCTTGTTCTGCTTCGCCGGGTCAGCATCGTGCAAGGCGACCAGCTCGTGACCCGCTTCAGCGCGGACCGCCCACGCGATGCCGATCCCCATCGCCCCGAGGCCGATGACCAGCACGCGAACAGACTCGGGGCGGGCGTCGCTCAGCGATCCGCTCCGTCACCCGAGTCCGGCTTGGAACCCCCACCGCCCCGCCGACCCCTGCCGCGACGCCGCCCGTCCCGCCGCGGCTCGCCCTCAGGCTTGGGCCCACGCGGCTCGCGACCACCTCCCCGACGTTCCGCACGCGGGCCGCCACGAGCCTCGGCCGCCTCCCGCTGCTCCCGCTGATAGGTCTTCGCCTCGTCGCTGGGCACCCGCTCCAGGTCCTCGACCGGGAACGCCGCCGGCGGCTGCTGCGCGACCTTCACCAGCACCAGCTGCGTCAGGATCTGCGAGTCCACCACGACGCCCAGGCCCTCCGGCGTCCGCACCACCGTCTTGCGGTTGGGCAGCCGCTTGCGCAGGTCCTCGTAGGTTTCGTCTTCGTATCGCAGGCAGCACATCAGCCGACCGCACCGGCCGCTGATCTTCTGCGGGTCCAGCGTCGCCTTCTGCACCTTCGCGGACCGCATCGACACGGGCTTGAGGACCTTCAGGAACTGCCGACAGCAGCAGTGCTGGCCGCACTTTTCGTAGTCCGCAACCAGCCGGGCCTCCTCGCGGTCGTTGACCTGGACCATCTCGATCCGCCGCTGCATCTCCGAAGCCAGCCGCCGAACCAGCTCCCGAAAGTCCACCCGCTGCTCGGCCTTGAAGTAGAACACCGCCCGCTCGCCGCCCAGCAGCAGCTCCACTTCCACCAGCTGCATCTGCAGGTCCAGCTCCCGCACCATCTGTCGGCAAAGCTGCGTCGCCCGCGGCTTGTCCGCGTCCAGCGCCGCCTGCTCGGCCAGGTCCTCGACCGTCGCGACCCGCATCACCCGCCCGTCGGTCGTGAACGGATAGCTCCGCCCGCCGGAGGCCTCGATGTAGTCGAGCATCTCCTTTCGGCTGACCGACTTGCCGCAGCCGCTGTTGCCGCAGGTGGTGGTGAGCATCTCCGCCAGCTCGACCCCGCGCGGCGTGCGGACCACCAGCTTGCTGCCACAGCCGGGTTTCGCGTCCCCGCCGTAGGGCAGCTCGGCGATTTGCCGCTGGTACCCGTACCGCACCACCATCGTCTTGGGCGGCTCGAGCTTGTCGTACGCCCGCTGGTCTTCCTCTTCCAGCAACACGGGCAGCGGGGTGATCGTACCGGGCATGGGTGAGATTCTACGGGCTGGGACGGTGCACGAGACTATTTCCGAACGTAGCGTCCCGCACGTAAGCTGATGGCATGCTGACTTCCGAAATCACCGGCGATGGTCGCACCGTGGTCCCGGAGGCCGTGGTGCGTCAACTCGGCCTGAAGGCTGGAGGCGAACTACGGTACGAGGAGCGAGACGGGGAGATCGTGCTACACCCGCATCACCGGGTCGAGGAACTTGCCGGTTGCCTGCGAAGCCAGATCAGGCGAACTACGGGTGACGATTTCGCCGTTGCACGCGATGGTGCACGAGACGCGTGGCTTTAGCAGGCCGAGCCTCCGGCTTCGGACGCGTCGTCGTGACGGCGGATCTGCCCGCCCAACTCGTGCTCGATACAAACATCCTGGTTCGCTACATCACAGGCGACACACCCGCACACACGGCAGCGGCGGTCGTGCTGCTTCAGCGGGCGGCA
This sequence comes from uncultured Phycisphaeraceae bacterium, assembly GCA_964625505.1. Taxonomy (GTDB): domain Bacteria; phylum Planctomycetota; class Phycisphaerae; order Phycisphaerales; family Phycisphaeraceae; genus CAZVBW01. The sequence continues at coordinate 65,395 of CAZVBW010000002.1, read as the reverse complement.
AACGGCGAAACGCTACTGCGGCTGTCTTCGGTCGTTGTCGCCGAAGCCGTGTTCGTCCTGACGTCGTTCTACGGCTTGCCGCGCTTGAGCGTTGCCGAAGTGTTGCTCGCCTTTCTTGAGTTGCCCGGTGTGCGAGTCGAAGAGAAGGCGACCATTGTCACTGCCTTCGCGGTCTACAAGCAACGCCGACGATTGCACTTCGTCGATTGCTACGTTGCTGCGAAAGCATCTGGATCGGGCTGGTCCGTGGCAAGCTTCGACGCGGGCATCGCAAAGCTGCAGACGCCGGGTACGGTGGACCCGTCGCAGCTCGATAGTTGATGGACGTCAAGCCGCTGCGGCCGCCCCGCTTAAGCCCAGGCTCTCGTAGATCTCCCGCGTCGCGCGGGACTGGTTGAGCGTGTAGAAGTGGATCCCCGCCACGTCGTGGTCCAGCAGGTCGCGGCACTGCTCGGCGGCCCAGTGCACGCCGACCTTCCGGACCGCCTGCGGGTCGTCGCCGGCCCGGGCGATCGCCTTGAGCAGCGACGCGGGGTACCGCGCCCCGGCGGCGAGCTCGGCCATCCGCTTCATGCCCTTGGCCGAGGTGATCGGCATCAGCCCGGCGATGATCGGCACGTCGATCCCGGCCAGCCTGCACCGCTCGCGAAAATCGAAAAAATCGCGGTTCTCGAAGAACAGCTGCGTCACGATGTAGTCCGCCCCGGCGTCGACCTTCGCCTTGAGGTGGTCCAGCTCGTCCAGGCGGTTGGGGGTCCCGGGGTGGCCCTCGGGGAACCCGGCCACGCCGATGCCGAAGCCGCGGGGGTCCGGGTGGTCGGCGAATTCCCGAATCGTCTTGACCAGGTCGGCCGCGAAGCGGAAGTCGTCCTCGTCGCGGTTGTAGCCAGCCTTGTCGCGGGGCGGGTCACCGCCCAGGGCGAGGATGTTGCTCACGCCGGCCTTGGCGTAGCGGTCGAGGATGTCGTGGATCTCGGCGTGGCTGTGGCAGACGCACGTCAGGTGCGGGACCGGATCGACCTTGGTCTGCTCGATGAGGCGGACCACCAGGTCGTGGGTCAGCTGCCGGGTCGAGCCGCCGGCCCCGTAGGTCACGGACACGAACGACGGCCGCAGCGCCTCGAGCTGACGGATCGTCTTGTACAGCGACTCGGCAGCCGACTCGTCCTTGGGCGGGAAGAACTCGAAGCTGAAAGTCGTTGCCTGCTTGGCAAAGATGTCGCGGATGTGCATCGGCGGGCTCGCGGGGGTGCTTGCCGATCCGGCAACACGGCGGGTGAGTGGGGCTCCCGGGGTCTGGGATGCTATTCGAGTATGAGCGAAACGGTCAATGCATCGCATCACCATCGTCGGGCTCCCGGGCCCGTCGATGTGATCATCCCGGCCAAGAACGAGCTGCCGAACATCGAGCCGCTGTTCGCGGCGCTGCCGGCGGGGCTGCGGCACGTGGTGCTGGTCGACAATGGGTCAACCGATGGCACGGGCGAGGCCGCGGCGGCCCACGGGGGGCAGGTCGTCCGCGAAGAGCGGCCCGGATATGGCTCGGCTTGTCTTGCGGGTCTGGCGTGGCTCGGCCGGCTGGACGAGCCGCCCGCGGCGGTGGCGTTTCTGGATGCGGACCTGGCGGACGATCCTTCGCAGCTGCCGCGGCTGTGGTCGCCGGTCCTGGCCGGCGAGGAGGACCTGGTGCTGGGACAGCGGAACAAGCTGGCGACGCGGCGGGCGCTGGACCCGCATCAGCGGCTGGGCACCCGCATGGCGACGCTGGGCATTCAGCTCACGACCGGCCGGATGTACCGCGACCTGGGCCCGATGCGGGTGGCGAGCTGGCCAGCGCTGCAGCGGATGCGGATGGTTGACACCACCTGGGGCTGGACGGTGGAGATGCAGTTCAAGGCGGCGGCGCTGGGTCTGCGGGTGCTCGAGATCGACGTGCCCTACCGGCCGCGAAACGCCGGGCAGAGCAAGATCACCGGCTCGCTGCGGACCAGCCTCGCGGTGGGGTGGAAGATGACCACGACGATCGCTGGGCTCTGGTGGGAACAGGCAGGCCGACGTGCTAGTCCCGCTATCGCCCACTCCGGCGAGCCCACCCGTTAGCTTTCTGACTGGCCCGGCCGCACCGCCAGCGATCGCCGCGACGCAAAACCCTCGTCGGTGTGGTGCCAGTGGGTGACCGACGGCTCGCCGTGCATCCAGCACAGCAGGACCCGTCCGCCTGCGATCTCGCAAGGAAAGTCGACCTGCCCGCGCTGGAAGTCCTTGAGCTCGACGCCGACCAGCTGCAGCTCGTCCATCAACTCGCCCAGCCGATCCAGCTGCTGCTCGTACTGATCCTCGGCCCGCCGCATCTGCGAGGTCGATTCGGCCCCGTCTTCGAGGAGCCGACGCAGCTCGGTGATCTGGGCGTAGGTCTGCTGCACATCTTCGACCACCCGGCGGACGTAGGGCAGTGCCCGGTTCGCCTGCTCGGGGCTGAATAGCGGAGCCGCGACCGGCTGATGATTCTGCAAAGCGGCGGCGGTCGATGGCATGGCGGGCTCCCGCATCCCGGTCGGGACGCAGCAGCACCATCGGGCCCATCAAGGGCAAACACCCACTGACGATGGTTCAAAGGTTGCGGACCTATCGGTCGTAGCGGGTGCGAACAACCCGGGGCGATGCCCGCGGCATCGTCTGAGCACGAAGCGTCAGCGAGTGCACAAGCCCGCCGATGCTCGTGCACTTGCTGACGCGTCGTGCTCAGAAACAACCCTGGCCTCGGCGCCGGCGTCTCGCTGCCTTCGGCCCCAGCCAACGGGGAGCCCGCTACTCACTCAGCCGCAGGTTCGGCCGGTCGGCGGTCGGCTGATCGTGGAACGTCAGCTCGAGGTAGCGGGCGACGTAGTCGATGATGCTCATCGCCTCGGGGATATCGGGGTTGCCGGTCGGGCCCATCGGCTCGAACCGCATGCCCTTGAATCGTCGGCAGGCCTCGTCCAACGGCAGCCCGTACTGCAGCGCCAGCGACAGGGCCCGGCAGTAGCCCTGCAGCAGGCCCGAGAGGGTGCTGCCTTCTTTGGCCATCTTGATGAACACCTCGCCGACCCTTCCGTCGCCGTGCAGGCCGATGGTGAGGTAGCCCTCGTGGTTCATGATCTGGAACTTGTGCGTGACCGACTCGCGGGTGTCGGGCAGGGAGTTGCGTTGAGCAATCACGTGAGGGGGCTCCGGTTGGCCGGCCGGGGTATCCGGGGTATCCGGGGTGTCCGGGGATTCCGGGGTCGGCTCGGGGTCGGGCTGGGCATCGGGCGGCGGTCCGGTCTGAGCCATCGGGCCAGCGTAGCACCGCCGCGGCCACATGGAACAGCATCGACCCGCACCGCCGCCACACTTGAGGTTTTTCGGCCCACCTGCACCACATGTAGTGGCTTCGCCGGTCGGATGGGGCTACACCTGTGGCATGCCCGACCCGGCCGATGTCCGCCGCCGCCTGCTGAAGTGGTACGCCCGCAGCGCCCGCGAGCTGCCCTGGCGGGTCCCGCCGGGCGGTGACGATCGGCCCGAGCCTTACCACGTGCTGGTCAGCGAGGCGATGCTGCAGCAGACGCAGGTCGCGACGGTGATCCCGTACTACCACCGGTTTCTCGCCGCGCTGCCGACAGTGGACGAGCTCGCCGCGGCCGACGAGCAGCAGGTGCTGCAGCTGTGGCAGGGCCTGGGCTACTACCGGCGGGCCCGCAACCTGCACGCCGCGGCGAAGGCGATCGTCACCCAGCACGACGGCCGGGTCCCGGACACGGTCGAGCGGTTGCTGTCGCTTCCGGGGGTCGGGCGGTACACCGCCGGGGCCATCGCCTCGATCGCGTTCGGCCGGCGGGCCCCGATCCTCGATGGCAACGCGATCCGCGTGCTGTCCCGGGTCTGGGCGGTGGCCGACCCGGTGGACCAACCCGCGACGCAGCGACGGCTGTGGTCGCTCGCCGAGCAGCTGGCGGACACCCCCCGGCCGGGCGATTTGAATCAGGCGGTGATGGAGCTCGGGGCCACGGTGTGCGGGCCCAAGTCGCCAGGTTGCCTGACGTGTCCGCTGCGGGATGTGTGCGAGGCGCAGCGGCGGGGCATCGCCGAGTCGCTGCCGATCAAGGCCCCGCGCAAGCCGCCGACGCGGGTGGTGCACCGGGTGCTCGCCGTGTGGCGAGGGGGCAAGTGGCTGGTGCAGCAGCGACCGGGGCGGGGGCTGTGGGCGAAGATGTGGCAGTTCCCGACGGCCGAGCTGGCCGCGGACGTGGCGGGCGGCGAGGCGGCCAAGCCGCAGCAGTGGGCAGTGGAGGCGCTGGGCCTGGAGGTCGCCACGCCGACCCTGCTGGGGCACTTCGAGCAGGTCACGACGCACCGGTTGGTGCGGGTCGAGGTCGCGGTGGCCGAGGTCGTCGGCGGACGCAAGCGTGCCGGCGTGGGGCAATGGCGGCGGCTGGATCGCCTGGACGACCTGCCGCTGGCCCGGCCGCACCAGCGGGTGCGGCAGATGCTGCAACACTGGGTGGATGAGCAGCAAGTCGCACCCGCCGCCCACGGTTAAGCAGGTGCTCTGGGCGTACCGCCGGGGGCTGTTCCCGATGGCCGACACGCGGGACGCGGCGGGCTACCACTGGTGCGAGCCGCGGGTGCGGTCGATCCTGCCGCTGGACGGGCGGTTCCACGTGCCGCGGTCGCTGGCCAAGCGGCTCCGGCGGGGCGACTACCGCGTGACGCGGGACCGGGCGTTTGGCCGCGTCATCGACGCCTGCCGGGACCACGCCGATGATCGGCCCGAGACGTGGATCAACGCCGGCATCGCCAGCCTGTTCAAGACCCTGCACCACACGGGACACGCCCATAGCGTCGAGGCCTGGTCCGCCGATCGCCTCGTCGGCGGGGTCTACGGCCTGAGCCTCGGCGGGGCGTTCTTCGGCGAGTCCATGTTCAGCCGGGCGACCGACGCGTCCAAGGTCTGCCTCGTGCATCTGGTCGACCACCTCCGGCAGCGAGGCTACACGTTGCTGGACGCCCAGATGCCCAACCCCCACCTCGATCAGTTCGGGCAGGTGCTGATGCCGATGCCGCAGTTTCTCGAGCTGCTGAACGTCGCCGCCGACCTGCCGGTCACGTTCAACGGGCCGTCGTGAGGCGATGTGCACAACGGCCAATCGGGGCTCGCAGCGCCCGGCTTGCTTGTTATAGTGCCCGGCTCGCCTCAGCCCGTGTGGCGGAATTGGCAGACGCGCCGTCTTCAGGTGGCGGTGGCCGCAAGGCCGTGCAGGTTCGAGTCCTGCCACGGGCATTGAGCCCCGCAGCAATGCGGGGCTTCTTTTTTTTACCGCGTCGCCCACTTCATGCCGTTGAGCACGATCTGCTTCGCCTCCGGCACGTCGAAGTCCTTGAACGTGTGCCCCCAGCACGCCCCGAACACTTTCCCCTCGCCCCACGTCTTGGTCCACGCGTAGGGGAGCACCGAGCCGACGCGGTACCTGCTCGTGTCGCCCAGCCCGCTGTCGAAGGTCGTCGTGCACAGCACGTGGTTCGCGGGGTCGTGGTGGCAGTAGTACTGCTCGGTGTCGGGCAGCGTGAAGCTATCAATGCCGGAGGTGATTTCGTGGCCGGCGTCGACGATGTCGACCTTGTACGTCGGCTCGCAGTTGCCCGGGTGGCTGACCCACTGGGCGCCGGTCATCCACTGGTACTCGACGTTGCTGCGGAACGAGTCGATCATCCCGCCGTGGAACCCCGCCAGGCCCGCCCCGCCGTGGACCGCGGCGTCCAGGCCCTGCCACTGCTCCTTCTCGATCTGGCCCATCGTCCAGATCGGGACGATCAGGTCCACGCCGCCCATCAGCGACTCGTCGGTGTACGCGTCCATTGTGTCGCGGACGGTCACGTCATATCCGATGCCCCCCAGCTCATCGGCGAACAGTTCGGCGGATTCTTTGGGGGTGTGGCCGTCCCAGCCGCCCCAAACGATCAGTGCTTTTTTTGACATAGTCGAAACCTATGAGATGGCGCGGCTTCGCCGCAGCCGCTAAACAGTCAAATCAATACCCGGGGGGCGGTGCGTTGTCTTCCTCTTCGTCGTAGAAGTCGTCCGCCCCGCCATCAATCGGCGCTCCACGCGGCGGCTGGCCGACCTGCACGGTGATCCGCGAGCGGATGCCGCCCCGGCCGCGCCAGTCGGTGGTGACCATCAGCCAGACCGGGTCCATCGCTCGGGCCAGGTCGTCGGCGATCTTGTTGGCCACCGCCTCGTAGTAGATGCCCTCGCTGCGGAACGCCTGGTAGTACAGCTTGAGGCTCTTGAGCTCGACGCACTTCTCCGCGGCGACGTACTGGATCGTCACCATGCCAAAGTCCGGGTGCCCGGTCTTGGGGCACACGCTGGTGAACTCCTCGGCGACGTGCTCAATCACGTAATCGCGGTTGGGGTTCGGGTTCGCAAAGCACTCCAGCAGCGCGGCGTCGGCCATGGCGGGGAGTTTAGAACTTCCCGCCATGCCGCGTGTCGAGCCGAGCCGCCTCACCGCCCGCTGTGGTAGCCGATGCCGTCGACGGGGCTGTCGAACGCCGGGCCCCGGCCGTCCCAGTCGGCGCCCGGGAAGGCGGCCGGTTCCGCGGCGTCGGTGTCCGGGCCGTGGAGCTGGCTGTTGCGGCTGACGACCGAGGCGCGTTCCTCCTCGGTGACGGCGGCGTCGGTCGCGATGACGAGGCTGTTGACCAGGTCCACGCGGGTCAGGTCGGTGGACTCGCGGCGTTCGTCGGCATCGACGCCGATGGGGTTGCCGACGAAGGTGCAGTTGATGGCGATGACGTGGCTGCCGGCGGTGGCGTGCAGGCCCGCGGCGGTGCCGTTGCCGCCGGGCATGGCCGCGTAGCCGCCGATGCAGTTGATCAGGGTCGCGGGGCCGACCGACCAGACGCGGAAGTTGCGTTTGTTGCGAAAAGCCACGCAGTTGATGAGCGTCGGGTTGTGCGACTTGTCGTCCCAGCCGCCGTCGGTGTTGTCGAAGGCGCGGCAGTTGATGTACGTCACGCCGACGTTCTGCCGTTCGGCCACGAAGCCGTCGGCATTCCAATAGTTCTCGCCGTTATCGTGGTAGTTGTTCCGCGCTTCGCAATCGATATAGGTCACGTCGCGGTTCACCACGCCCTCGACGTCGATGCCCGAGAGGGCAAAGCCCATCTGGAACGGCTCGACTGCCCACTCCCGGCCGCCGGCGTCGGCGAGGCAGCGGATGACCCGGACGCCCTCGATCCCGTCGCGCATCCGCAGGCCACGCTTGGTGTAGTTGATCCACTCGCAGTCGCTGATGACCACGTCGGTGGTCCGGGCGTCGGTGTTGAGCGGATCGACCCCGCCGCGGAGCACGACCGCATCGCGGCTGGCGGTGACGTCGAAGTCGTCGATTCGCAGGTAGTGATTTCGGCCGTCGGTGAGGATGCCGCCCTTGTAGTCCCGCAGCTGCAGGTTCTCGACGCGGAAGTAGCCGACCGCTTCGGCCAGACGGAGAAAGACCGGGCCGGTGGACGGGTCCTCGCGCGTCCACGAGCCGTAGAAGGTCGGCCGGCCCTCGCCGGTGTCCACGCCGACGATGCTCACCATGGCCTCGGGGGCGTTGCCGCCGCCGCGGACCGTGACCGTCGGCGAGCCGCGGTAGTCGCCGCTGCCGATGTGCAGGGTCTGGCCCGGGCCGACCCGATCCAACGCCGCCTGCAGGGCGCCGTCGCCCATCCCGGCGGCGGCGTTGTCCCAGTCGCTGCCGCTGCCGTCGCCCACCGCCTCGGGCAGCACGTACACGTCCTGCCCGGCGTCGGCGACGCGGAGGTTGTCGATCTGCCGCTGCCGCATCGCCCGCGGCGAGCCCCAGCCGCCGCCGGTTGCCGGGGCCGCCGCCGCATCAGCGGGCTGACCGGGAAGGTCACCGATCCGTCTCAGGCTCGCGTTCGTCCACCAGGCCGAGGCGCCCACGTGGCGGTCGCGCTGGCGGTACCGGCAAAGCACCTGGATGTTGTCGTGGCCCTGGGGCAGGTCAAACTCCAGCTCGACCGCGGTCCATTCCGCGGTGCCGAAGTCGGTGTTGATCCGCTCGCCCTCGCTGGACCCGGCCCGCAGCTTGAGCTGGAACAGCGCCACCTGCCCCGGCTCGCTGCGGACCATGCCGGTGAAGCGGTACCGCCCGGGGGGTGCCTGCACGGTTTGGCGGATTTCGCCGTAGGAGCCGCCCACCGCGGTGGTGATGTTGACGCGCAGGGCCGAGGGGGCCTCGACGCCCTGCAGTTGCGTGTCGTGCTGCAGCTGCTGCCGGTTATTCGCCGGGGTCCAGCCGGCGGGCGAGTCGCCATCCCACTGGGTGAACTGCGGGTTTTCGAGGAGGTTGTCCTGGGCCAGCCCGGGCTGGGCGGTCCACGTCATCACGCTCATCATCATCAGCCAGATCAGTCGTTGCATTGGTGCGGTTCCGTTCTCAAGGGTTTGGGGAAAGTTGCAAGTGCGGCGGCGTCAGTCGGGCAGCCGCCACGGCAGGTTGGGATCGGCAAGTTGTGTCTCGTCCAGTTCGCTGCGGCCCGACGCGGCGGCGTAGCCGTCGAAGAGCACGGCGTTGGCCGCGTCGCCGTGGCGGTAGGCGGCGATGTACTTCTCGCGGAAGCCCGGGAAGTTGGTGGTGAACTCGTCGACGTAGTTGTCCGAGCCGCGGCGGTCCAAACGGTCGTAGAGCCCGTCGGCGAACATGAGCTTGTGGGTTGGGCTGCTGATGCTGCCGCGGGGAACGCCGCCGTTCGCCAGCCGGATGCCGGCGTCGTTCGCGTTGGCCGGGGTGACGTTGCCCTCGCTGGCGCCGGTGATGTTGTAGCCGTAGTAGCGGGTGACGGGCACCGAGCCATTGGCGGTGATCGAGTCCGGGCCCAGGCCCGACGAGGGGCACAGCCGCTCGGGCCACCAGCGGAAGGCGTTGCCGGTGCCGGTCACGTCCATCAGCTCGCGGAAGTGGCCGTTGGCCTGCCAGTTGATGTTGCCGCTGGTCGGGTTGCCCGGCCAGTTGTCGTCGATGCGGACCGGCAGGTGATGCCCGTCGAAGTCCTCGGCGTAGATCATGTTGGCCAGGCCCATTTGGTTGAGCCGGGTCAAGCAGACGGTGGCCCGCGCCGCGTCGCGGGCGCGACCCAGTGCCGGCAGCAACAACGCGATCAGCAGCGCAATGATGCTGATGACCACTAAGAGTTCGATCAACGTGAAGGCCTCTCGGTGGTTCGGACTTGGATGCGGCGTCGTGGGGTTCATTGCCAGTACCTCCACATGGACCAGGGGCCAGTCGTGATTTCGCTGCGGGGCGCGGTGGCGACGTGCAGGTCGTGCCAGAGGATGTTGGAGCGGTTGTCGTGGCGGTAGGAGATGGTCCGCCAGCGGTTGGCGTTGTTGGCTTCGGTCCAGAAGTCGGAGTTTTGCCAGCGCGCGAACCGGTCGCGGGTGATCTCCCAGTCCATCGCGTCGGCGATGAAGATCTTGTTGAAGGGGTTGGCGATATCGGTGTGGCGGAACACCCGCTGGGCCGGCGGGCGGTCTTGGGAGCGGCGCCAATGCTCGTCGTTCATGCCGTAGAACCGGTGCGGCCCGGCGGCTGAGCCGGAGACGTTCTGCAGGCCCCATTCCGAGCGGGGGCAGAGGCTGCCCAGGGGGATGGCACCGCCAGGCTTCTCGAGTTGGAACGCGTCGCGAAACGTCGGATTCTGGTACCACTGATTTCCGCTATTCGGTTCGACCGTGGGCCAGACCCAGTCTTCCCAGTCGGCCTGGTACACGGCCCCGACGATGCCCAGCTGCCGCAGGTTGCTCAGGCACGACGCATCGCGAGCGGTATCACGTGCCGCCTGCAAAGCCGGCAGCAGCAGCGCGATCAGCAGCGCGATGATGCTGATGACCACCAGCAGTTCGATGAGGGTGAAACCATGGCGGCGGGGAGGCATGGTGAAGCTCCTGGGGACGGCGAAGGCCCGGGGATGGCGATCCCCGGGCGTTAGAACAGCCGGTTCATCGACGGCGGCGGGTGAGTGAGCCAAGGCCGCCCAACCCGAGCAGCGCGAGCGATGCGGGTTCGGGGATGACGCGTCCAACCGCCGAGACATCGGTGCCCTGGCCGTCGAGCACGGTGATGCCCTCGGCCAATGACAGGTCGCCGGTGCCGTTCCCGACGAAGACCTCGAGCGTGAAGGTCGAGCCGTAGAACCGGGCACCTTCGAGCACGTCATCGGGGTCGGTGTTGACGCTGCGGCTGATGTCCGCGGTGCGGAGGATGCCGCCGTCGGCTCCGATGTTGTTGAGCGTCCGGCTGTAGGTCCCGATGGGGTCGCCTGCGGCGTCGATCGGGGCGATGGTGATGTCGTCACTAGGCCCGCTGCCGGCGGTTTGCAGCTCGGTGATAAAGAGGATGTCGTCCAGCGCCACCGGGACGCCGAAGTCGAAATCGACCCCGTTGTCAATGTTCAGCACGCCATCGGTGAGCGTCAGGCTCGACAGCGCGGCGGTGGAAGTGCCCGGATCGTCGCCGACGGTGAAGTAGCGTTCGCTGCCGAGCGAGCTGCCCGACGGGCCTGAGGCGACGGCGCCGACGAGGTCGTCGTAGATGACGCCGTCGACGGTAATGCTGTCGAGGATGGCCGGGTCATCGGCGCCGGGACTGCCGAGGAAGGTGGCGGAGTCGATGCCGGCGGCGGCGGCGTGCCCGGCGGGGATGGCCAGCAGCAGCAGGCAGGTGGTGAGGGTGGGTTGAGTCGTCATGGGGTTCTCCTGGACACGGGTTGAGTGGGATCAGATCGGATCGAAATCACAAACGGGCGGAGCGAGCCGCGGCGGCCGACTCGCGGGGCACGAACTTCATCGGGATCCGCACGCGTCGGTGCGGGGCGTCGGGGTCGCCCAGCCGGGTACTCAGCAGGTGGCCCAGCGCCTCGGCGGCTGCGCCGCGGGCGCGGTCGCCGGTGGCCAGCGGCGGGTCGCTGACCTGGCCGGGCTCGATGTTGTTGAAGCCCACCACGGCGAGGTCGTGGGGTACGCGGAGGCCGCGGGCCTTGAGCTCGGCCATCAGGAACAGTGCGCCGATGTCGTTGAAGGCGAAGATCGCGTCCAGCGGGATGTCGGCGGGGTACTGCCTGCAGAGGGCGTCGCGATGGCGCTGGCCGGTCGTTTGCGGGGCGTCGGGGAACGCAAGGCTCAGCAGGGCCCGGTCGTGGTCGATGCCGTGCTTGCGGAGGCGGGACCGGAACTGGTCGAACTTGGGCGGGTTGGTGGGCTCTTCGAGGCTGGTGGCCATGGCGATGCGGCGGCGGCCGGTGGCGACCAAGTGGTCCACCACTTCGTCGATCGCCGGCCGACGGTCGTGGATCACGATGTCCGCCTCAAGCTCGGGCACGTCCTCGCGGCAGCAGACCACTACGCCACGCTGGCGGCCCAGCGCCTGCACCACCTCCGGGTCCTGCAGCTGCTCGGGCTCGGCGGCGAGCAGCACCGCGTCGACCCGGCGGCTGTCGAAGTCGGCCAGCTGCCGCAGCACCACCGCGTTGTCGCGGCTGGACTGGGCCTGGTAGGTCGCGTAGCCCTCGCCCTGCAGGTGTTCGAGCACCTCCAACGCGATCGTGGCGTCGCTGGTCCACGGGTCGGCGAAGGCCCAGATGGCGCCGATGGAGCGGGTCCGGCTGCCGTTGAGGCCTTGTGCGATCGGGTTGGGCCGGTATTTCAGCCGGGCCACCGCCTGCTGCACGCGCTGCATGGTCGCGGGCGCCACCCGTGCGTTACCTGACAGGGCCCGAGAGACCGTCATATGCGAGACCCCGGCGACGCGGGCCACATCATTGAGGGTTGGGGTCGCGGGCATGACGAAGCTCAAACGCACAAAAGAATCGAAGCCGCTCGAATGTTACCGCGAACATCCTCTGGTCGCAAGCTTATCTGCCGAGTCGGGCAGATGCGTCAACGATTCGCTGTTTCGGCACGTTGGTGCGGGCCCCGCACACCGGCTACTGATCAAACTGCCCGTCGAACGCGATATCGCTGGGCGGGAAGTCGACGCTCCGGACGTAGTCGGCGGCCTCGGCGGCACCGTGCTCGCGGTCCATCCGGCTGTCTTCCCACTCGACACTCAGCGGGCCGCGGTAGCCGATGTCATTGAGGGCGACGATGACCTCTTCGAAGTCGATATCGCCGTGGCCCAGGCTGCGGAAGTCCCAGTACCGGCGGTGGTCGGCGAAGTCGGTGTGGCCGCCGAACACGCCCACGTCGCCGTTGCCGTGGCCCCACCACGCGTCCTTCATGTGCACGTGATAGATGCGGTCGGCGAAGGTGCGGATGAACTTCACGTAGTCCACGCCCTGATACCCCAGGTGCGACGGGTCGTAGTTGAAGCCAAACCGCTTGTGGCCGTCGACCGCGGCGAGGGCCCGCTCGGCCGAGGCGATATCGAAGGCGATCTCGGTCGGGTGCACCTCGAGGGCAAAGTTCACGTGGTGCTCGTCGAACGCGTCGAGGATCGGCTTCCACCGCTTGGCGAAGTCGTCGAAGCCGGCCTGCCAGTAGGCCTGGCTGGTGGGCGGGAAGGCGTAAATCGAGTGCCACACCGACGAGCCGGTAAACCCGTTGACCACCGCCGGGAACCCACCGCCGGACGTGACTTCGTCGCCGCCAGCCGCCTGGATGTTGCCCTGAGCGACCCGCGGGTCGTTCTTGAGCTGGTCCGGGCAGCTGTCGATCAGCCGCCGGCAGGCCTTGGCGGTCTTGATCATCTGCTCGGCGGCCCGCTGACGAACGCCTTCGGGGTCGCCGTCGCCCCAGATCTCATCGCTGAGGATCTCGCGGTGCCGCTCGTCGATCCGGTCGCACACCGCCTGGCCGACCAGGTGGTTGGACACGGCGTAGCAGGTCAACCCATTCTTTTGGAGCACCTCCCACCGACCCAGGCAGTAGGCCTCGCCCTTGCTGTCGTCGGCGGCCTGGTCGACGTCGAAGTGGTCGCCCCAGCACGCGAGCTCGAGCCCGTCGTAGCCGAACGACGCGGCCTTGGCACAAATCTGGTCAAACGGCAGGTCGGCCCACTGGCCGGTGAACAGGGTGACAGGGCGGGACATGCGGCGGGCTCCGGGACGTTGGGACGGGGTACGGCGGGCAGTGTGGCACCCGTTGCAGCGGCGGGCAAGCGGGCGGGTGCACTGCGTATCGTCGTGTAGCCGCGGGTGCCACGATCGCGGGCGGGCGTGCTTCGGCAGGCTTGAGGATCAGGAACGCTGCCGCACGCGGCAGTGGCACCCTTGGGCGTACAACTACCCATCGTCCTCGGTGGCCCATTGCGTGGCCGGCGGGGCCGTGTCGAACGCCGCGGTCTCAGCATCGGGCGACGCGCCGTCGTCTTCGGCCGGCTGCGTGGCGGCGGGCACCGGCTCGTCGTCGGTGGCTGCGGGTGTCACCGCCGCCGCGGTCAGCGTGGTCACCAGGCTCCGCAGGTCCTGCAGCTGCCGCGCCGCGGCCTGCCGCTGCTGGTCGTCGAGCGTCTGGGCCCGCTGCAGCTGTTGTTCCAGCGCCTGGGCCCGCTCGCTCAGCCGGGCCAGCTCGGTCCGCGCCGCGTCCCGCTGCTCGCCCAGCTCGTCGGCTTGGTCGGACAGCTGCTCACCCTCGCGCTGCAGCCGGTCAAGCTCCGCCTGCGCGGCGACGAGGTCCCGCTGCACCACCGCACCGCCGGTCCGCTGCTCATGGGCCTCGCCGACCAGCCACAGCACCGCCGCCACGGCCACAACCCCCAGGACGCTGGCCACCGCCCAGCCGATCCAGTTGACCTTCCGAGCGCGCCGAAGCTCCTCATCCGACTGCTTGGCCAGTTGCTGCCACGCGGCGGCGACGCCCGCCGCCAGCTGCGCCTCGCGGGCCGGGACCAGGTGCACCTGCTGCGGCTGGTCGGTCGGCTGGGCCTCCCGCACCTCGACCCGATCGGACCCCGCATCCCCGGCCGGTGCGGACTCGGGGACCGGCTCATTCGTCGGCCCATCATCGCCGAGAAGAGCGTCATCTTCCGGGGGCGCTTCCGGGGGCGCTTCCGGGGGCGGGGGGTCGAACTCGATCAGGACCTGCGTCCGCCCGTCGACGGTTCGCGTGGGTGCCCGGCCCTCGCTGATCCACTGGTCCAGCGTCGCCAGGTCGACCCCCAGCGCCTCCGCCGCCGCCTCGCGATCTTCCCACTGGAACGCCATCGCGGCATCGTAATGGGGGATCCGGGGGATCCGGGGGATCCGGGGCGTCCGGGGGGCATTCGGGGTCTGATTGTGACGGGATCACAGGATCAACAGGATTGACAGGATTCAGATTGGGAGATCGGAGCAATCAAGGATCACTTCGGATCCTGTTCATCCCGTGAATCCTGTCATCCTGTCAAAAACAAGACCCCCACCCCCCTATCATCCGCCCAGCCATGCCCTACGAGCTCAAACCCTTCGACATCGATGTCGAGACCACGCCCTACCTCAACGACCGCGAGACGGTCAAGGGCGACCGCTGGACCATGAACTTCGGGCCCCAGCACCCGGCGACCCACACCACCCTCCGCATCGTCATGGAACTGGACGGCGAGCGCGTCGTCCGGGCGGTGCCGCACATCGGCTACCTCCACAGCGGCTTCGAGAAGCTCGGCGAGGCGCTGGATTACAACCAGTACGTGACCATCGTGTCACGGATGAATTACGTCTCGCCGATCAGCAACGACATCGCCTGGCACCACGCGGTCGAGAAGCTGTTCGACATTGACCTGACCCCGCGCTGCAAGGTCGTCCGCACGATCCTCGCCGAGCTCGGGCGGATCCAAGACCACCTGCTGTGCGTGGGCGCCGCGGCGCTGGACCTCGGGGCCTTCACCGGCTTCCTCTACGGGTTCAACGAGCGCGAGCGGATCTACGACATCATGGACTACATCGCCGGGCAGCGGTTCCACCCGGACTACACCCGCGTGGGCGGGACCATGCAGGAGCTGCCCGACGAGAAGGTCTTCTGCAGGATGATCAAGACGTTCATCCACGAGCAGCTGCCCAAGGCACTGGACGACCTGGAAGGACTGCTTAATCGCAACCGCATCTTCCGCGACCGCACCGAGGGCATCGGCGCGGTGACGCACGACGAGGCCTTGGCGTGGGGGCTGTCCGGCCCGGTCGCGCGGGCGGCGGGTGTCCGGCGGGACGTCCGCAAGGACGAGCCGTACCTGTGCTACGAGGACAACTGGGACCGCCTGGGCAGCTCGCCGGTGACGTTCAAGGTGCCCATCGCCACGGGCGGCGACGTGTACAGCCGGTACCTCGTCCGCGTCGAGGAGCTCAAGCAGTCGGTGCACATCATCGAACAGCTGATCGACAACATCCCCGCCGGCCCGATGAACGTCGGCGACAACGGCAAGATGTCCAAGCCGCCCAAGCCGCAGGTCTACGGCTCGATCGAGGGGCTGATCCAGCACTTCGAGTTGATCATGACCAACCGCGGCTGGGAGGCCCCCATCGGCGAGGCCTACGGCTGCAACGAAACCGCCAACGGCGAGCTGGGCTACACCATCGTCAGCGACGGCGGGCCCCGGCCGTGGCGGGTCAAGACCCGCGCCCCGTCGTTCGTGCATTTCCAGATCTTCGCCAAGATGCTGGAGGGTCACCTGCTCGCCGATGCGGTCGCGGTGCTCGGCTCGCTGAACATCATCGCGGCGGAGTTGGACCGCTGATCATCGGGCGGCCGAGTGCTAAACTATGGGTATGAACGCCGACGCACTTTTTGACTCAGTTGCTCGACAGCCTGAAGGTGCGCTTGAAGTCGTGACCACGACCGGCCGCCGCTTTCGCGTGTGGGGGCGGCAGTTCATCCGCGTGACTGACAGCGACCTGGTCATTGTTTATCCACCGTCACCGGACGGGCCGCCGACAACCGGTACACCTGTGTGGCTGCGCCCTGCCCAGGTCGAGCGTGTGTGTCCCGCTGTTGAGGCTGCAGCTTGAGACGCAGCGAGATCGAACTTTATCTGGCGGCTCGACCGTTCAGGCCGCTGCTGATCGTCACCAGCGACGGCCATGCCCATCAAGTGAGTCATCCGGAAGCCGCACACGTCACCGTTGATGGAATCCTGCACATTTACCGTGGGGGCGCGGCGGAGGATCGGGCGCTACCGGTCGCCATTAGCCTGATGCACGTGACGACGCTACGCGTCGAGCAGCCGGAGTAAATTCATGGCCTGGATCACCAAAAACTCCGGCACGATGACCGTCGAACGGCGGGAGACGCCCTACCTCGACGATGAACTCAAACACGAGGTCGAAACGACCTACGCCCACCGTTACCCAACGCGGCAGGCGATGACGCTGCCGTTGCTGCACGCGATCCAGCACCGCTACGGCTACCTGCCCGCGCAGGCGATGCAGGAGGCCGCGGCGTTCCTCGAGCTCGACCCGGCGGTCGTCTACGACACGGCGAGCTTCTACGAGGAGTTTTTCCTCGAGCCGGTCGGCAAGTACGTGATCTGGATCTGCCAGTCGATCAGCTGCGAGCTGATGGGCCACATGGCCATCCTCGACAAGCTGCAGGACAAGCTGGGCGTCGAGCCCGGCGAGACGACCGACGACGGCCGGTTCACCCTGATGACCGTCGAGTGCATCGGTGCCTGCGGCGCGGCCCCGGTCGCGCTGGTCAACCACAAGCTGCACGAGAACCTGAGCGTCGAGAACATCGACGCGGTGATCGACGCGCTGGAGTAGCGAGAGATGTCGTGGTTCCAAGATGCCTGCCGCAATGTCGGGCTGATGCTGCATCACGTGGGCAAGGGGGCGAAGACGCCGGCCAAGCCCAAACCGGCGGCGAGCACCGATGACGACGAGCGGGTGATCGTCCGGCGGACGACGACGGTCGAGGAAGTCGAGCTGCGGCGGCCCCGACCTGCCGACGCCGATGGCCACGACGTTTAGCGGCTGCGGCGAAGCCGCGCCCGGCCACCGCGGCCCAATGCAGCGGCTAAACTTCCAGCATGCCACTCGATGAACCGGTCCTGCTTAAGCGCATCCCCAGCCCGCCGTGGGGCGAGTTCGACCAGCGGCACTACGTGGACTACGACGAGTTCACCCGCACCGGCGGCTACGAAGCACTCGACAAAGCGCTGGGCATGGAGCCCGGCGAGATCGTCGACGCGATCAAGGCCAGCGAGCTTCGCGGCCGCGGTGGGGCCGGGTTCCCGGCGGGCGTGAAGTGGTCGTTCCTGCCGCCGCCGGACGGCAAGCCCCGGTACCTGGCGATCAACGCCGACGAGTCCGAGCCCGCGACGTTCAAGGACCAAGTGCTCATTCAGTACGACCCGCACCTGGTGCTCGAGGGCATCGCCATCTGCATGAAGGCGTGCCAGCTCGATACCGCGTACTTCTACATCCGCGGCGAGTACCACCACCAGCGGGACGCCTTCGAAAAGGCCATCGCCGAGGCCTACGAGCACGGCGTGTTCGGCGAAAACTCTCGCATGGGCCAGATCAACGGCCGCACGCCCAATGTGTACCTGCACCGCGGGGCGGGTGCATACATCTGCGGCGAGGAAACCGGCCTGCTCGAATCGCTCGAAGGCAAGCGCGGCTGGCCCCGCATCAAGCCGCCGTTCCCCGCGGTGGCCGGGGCGTTTGGTCGGCCGACGATCATCAACAACGTCGAGACGATCGCGATGGCCGGGCCGATCTTGCAAAAGGGTGCCGAGTGGTTTCAGTCGCTGGGCAAGGGCCGGCCCGACGGGGCGCCGCCGACCGTGCCCGCATCTTTCGGGCCCAAGCTCTTTGGCCTGTCGGGCCCGATCAACCGGCCGGGCGTGTACGAGGAACACCTCGGCGTGACCTGCCGCACCCTGCTCGAGGATTACGGCCAGGGCTTCCGCGACGGCTTGGAATACAAGGCCGCCATCCACGGCGGCATCTCCATGGGCGTGCTCGGCCGCGACCAGCTGGACGCCCCGATGGACTTCGACATCGGCAAGAAGTTCATGAACCTCGGGCTGGGCACGGCTTGCGTGACCTTCATCCCCGAGGGCACGTCGATGATCAGCGTCGCCCGCAACTGCGCCCGGTTCTACGCCCACGAATCCTGCGGCCAGTGCACCCCCTGCCGCGAGGGCACCGCCTGGCTCTACAAGATCCTCGCCCGCCTCGAAGCCGGCGACGGCACCACCCGCGACCTGGACCTGCTGCTCGAGCTGGCCGGCTCGATGGGCATGATGCCCGGCACCACCATCTGCGGCCTCGCCGACGGAGCCAACTGGGCTGTGCGGACGATCCTGAACAAGTTCTTCGAAGAGTTCGAAGCCGTCGTCAGCCCCGCCCCGCAGATCAGCCTGTCGGTGCTGCCCGCGGCGTGAGGCCAGGTTTGTTCTCGGTGTTTCCGGGGTGCCACGGCCGCGTGCGGCCGTGCTTCGGCAGCCGACGATTCAGAGCACTGCCGCACGCGGCAGTGGCACCCGCGGGGCAGATGCATGGCCGAACCCAAGCAGTATCGCAAAAGGTTGCGACGCTACGAGAGATCCCGTGATGTGCGATTCCTCACCTTCTCTTGTTTTCGCCGACTTCAGTTGCTGGGCAATGACAAGATCAAGGATGCATTCGTCGAACATCTGCATGAGACGCAGCGGGCCACGAACTGTAAGCTTTATGCCTGGGTGGTGATGCCGGAGCACGTGCATCTGCTGCTGACGCCCGATCAGGCGGTGGCTGACGTTCCCCGCATCCTTCGGCTGCTAAAGGGCGCGTTCGCCCACCGCGTACTCGAGCGATGGCGGGAACTCGACGCGCCGATCCTCAGGCGGGTGCAATCGGCCGACGGTACGGAGCATTTCTGGCAGAGCGGCGGCGGCTACGACCGGAACATCATCAGCGAGGAAGCGTTCTATGAAAAGCTGCAGTACATCCACAACAACCCGGTACGCCGCGGCCTTGTGGATCGATCCGAGCAGTGGAACTGGTCGAGTATCCACCGCCATCCTTGAGTGGCTACTGCTTGGGTGCCACCGCCGCGTGCGGCCGTGCCCCGGTTGCTCGATTTCTCGAAGCACTGCCGCACGCGGCAGTGGCACCCCGGAAGGCGAGGGGAATCATGTGGCTGTTGCGCCGTCTAGCCGCTGCACCAGTTCCGCATGCTCCGGGGTTTCGCAGCCGCGGTCGATGGCGGCGAGCAGCTTGGCCAGGTCGCCGGCCGACCAAGCCGCAGTGTCCAGCCACAGGCCGGGGAAGACGCGGCTCTTGAGCATCCCGTCTTCTTCGGGCAGCAGTTGATACTGCCCGCCAGTGGACACGTGCCATCGGAGCTTTGGCTCATCGGCCTCGGCTTCCGTCAGCGTCACGAGGTACTCGCGGACGCCATTTCGTTGATAGGCCCGCAGCTTGCCGTGCAGGTCGATGCTCGCGGAGCTTGCGGCGACCTCGATGAGCAGTTCGACCGGACCGTGCACGTAGTGCTTGTCACCCTCGCGGACGGTCCGGGTGAGGCCGCCGGCGGCATTGGGGATGCCCAGCAGCAGGTCCGGCTGGGGCTCGTTGTCGTTGTCCAGCAACACCGTGCTGTTGTCGCCGCCGATGAGGCCCGGCGTCTTGCTCATGTAGTACGCGAGCCAGCCCGCTAGGTGCAGGTGCGGCACTCCGTGACGGTCCAGACTGACGGGCGATGACAAGTAGACGACCCCTTCGACCAGTTCGGCGCGGAAGCTTTCAGGCGTACCCAGATACCGGCGGTGAAACTCCGGCTGTGTCAGATGGTCGCCGTTGCGCAGACCACCAGCAGGCCGAGATAGAGGCGGCGGCATCGGCGGCGGGACAGGCTCGGCAACGGCGGACATTGAAGGCGATTCTACCACTGCGACCGGCTCCCCTACCATCCGCCCCATGTACGACCCGCGTCTGGACAAGCTTGCCCGAGTCCTCGTCAACTACAGCACCGGCGTCAAGGCGGGGGACATCGTTCGCATCACCGGCGAGCCGGTGGCGTCGCCGCTGGTGACCGCGCTGTACGAACAGGTGCTGCGGGCCGGGGGGCATCCGGTGGTGCGGATGGCGCCCGATGAGCTCACCGACCTGTTCTATGAGCTGGCGAGCGATGAGCAGTTGGATCACGTCTCGCCGCTGGCCGAGCACGAGATGCGGACCATCGACGTGAGCATCGGCATGTGGGCCGAGAGCAACACCAAGGCGATGACCCGCGTGGACCCGGCGCGGATCGCGAAGGCGTCGGCGGCCCGCAAGCCGCTGCGGGAGCTGTTCATGAAGCGGGCGGCGCTGGTCGATGCCCCCGACCCGGAGAGCGACCTCAAGCCGCTGCGGTGGGTGGGCACGCAGTTTCCGACGCAGGCGTCGGCGCAGGACGCCGAGATGTCGCTGCGCCAGTACGCGGACTTCGTGTTCTCGGCCGGTCACCTGGACGCCGAGGACCCTGTCGCGGTGTGGCAACAGATCAAGCAGCGCCAGCAGCACGTGGTGGACTTCCTCACCGACAAGACGCGGTTGCATTTCCAGACCGAGGCGGGCACAGACCTGCACGTCGAGGTCGATGGGATGAAGTGGATCAACTGCTGCGGCGAGGCGAACTTCCCCGACGGCGAGGTGTTTACCGGGCCCAATCTGGACGCGGAGGACGGCGGGGTCAACGGCAAGGTGGTCTACAGCTTCCCGGCGGTGTACCGCGGCCGGGAGGTGCACGACATCGTGCTGACCTTCGAGAAGGGCCGGGTGGTCGAGGCGACGGCGAGCAAGGGCCAGGACTACCTGCTGGCGATGCTGGACCAGGACCCGGGTGCCCGGGCGCTGGGTGAGATCGCCATCGGGACCAACTACGCGATCACCGAGTACAGCAAGAACACGCTGTTCGACGAGAAGATCGGCGGCACGTTCCACGCAGCCTGCGGGGCGGGCTATCCCGAGACCGGCAATGCCAACGACTCGGCCCTGCACTGGGACATGGTCTGCGACCTGCGGCCCGGCGGGACGATCGCCGCGGACGGCGAGGTGTTCAGCAGGGACGGGCGGTTTGTGGACCCGGCGTGGCCGGGGCCGGAGGGTTGAGCCCACGTCGGATGCCACGGTCGCGTGCGGCCGTGCCTTGAGGCGGCGGGTTCCCGAGCACGGCCGCACGCGGCCGTGGCACCCCCGGGGGGCGCTGTGGTCAATGATCCGCGTGCAATGGATCGGCTCGCTCGTCGTTCAGCAGAAGCTGGCCACCACGGCCTATTGGCTTAAACTGTGAGGCTCATGGCGCCTGCAACCGCTTCGGAAAATTCCGCAACCCGGATCAACCTCCAACCCGGCGACCACGTCGATAACTACGTCATCCGTGGCCAGGTCGGCGCGGGCGGCAGTTCCGTCGTCTACAAGGCCCAGGACCCGGTGGTCGATCGGTACGTGGCGATCAAGCAGGTCATGCTCGGCGGCGGCGACACCGAGCGGATGCGGGACCGCGTCAAGGCCGAGGCCCGGCTGCAGAAGAAGGCTGGCGCCTCCGAGCCCCGGCTGCTGGTGCAGCACATCGACACGGTCGACGACCGCCGCGGTCTGCTGCTGATCAGCGAATTCGTCGACGGCCAGTCGCTCGAGCAGCGGCTGTCCGCCGAGCCCAACGCCCTGCCCCAGCGTGAGGCCCTGGGCATCATCGCCGGTATCGCCAAGGCCCTGCAGGCCATCCACGCCGCGGGCATCCTGCACCGGGACCTTAAGCCCGCCAATGTCCTGCTGCCCCACGCCGGCGGGCTCAAGGTCGCCGACTTTGGCCTGGCCACGCTCTCGGCCGAGCAGGACGGCATGACCTTGGGCACCGTCCGCTACATGGCCCCCGAGCTGCTGCGGGCCGAGTCGGGCAGCCCATCGAGCGACCTCTACAGCCTCGGGATGATCGCCTTCGAGTGTCTCGTGGGCCGGGCCAAGTTTGACGAGGCGTTCCGCTCGGTGCTCCGCGACCAGCGCAACCAGGCGATGCGGTGGATCAAGTGGCACACCAACCAGCGGGCAAGTGCCACCCCGATCCGGCAGCTCAACCCGGACGTGGACCCGCAGCTGGTCGACCTGGTCGAGCGGCTGATGGAGAAGGACCCGGGCCGGCGTTTCAGCACGGCCGAGCAGGTCATCGACGCGGTTGGCCGGATCGTCGCCTCGGGCCTGGGTGATGGCTCGAACGAGCCGACCGTGGACCAAGTGGTGGTGCCGGCCCCGACGATGCTGCCGGGCCACACCGCCCCGCTGCCCAGGAAGAGCAAGCTGCCGTTGATCCTGGGCTCGCTGCTGGTGTTCTGGCTCATGGTCATCACGGGCTTTTTTATCTGGCAGCAGACGCGCGATCAGGCGGCGGCGGATCAGGAACTGCAGGCCATCCAGGCGATGTACGACGACGCCCGGGACCTCTACAACGACGGCGATCTTTCGGACGCTCAAGACCTCTACAACCAGCTCGCCGAGCAGCAGCAGGGCACCGACCGGGGCGATCAGGCCGCCGCGATGGTCGTGCGGCTGGACGGCGAGATCGCCGAGCGGGACGGCGACTTCGCCGCGGCGCTGGAGCACTTTGAGCAGTACCTGGACATGCCCGGGGCCGACCCGGACCGCGCCCAGCAGGCGATGGCGAGGCTGCGGCCGGTGGTGGGCTTTAACCGCTTTGCCCGGGAGGTGCAGGAGCTGATCGACGGGGGCGACCTGCGGCGGGCCGAGCAGCAGCTTCGGGTGTGGCTCAACACGATGCGGCCCACCGAGCCCGAGCGGGAGGTGCTGACCCGGCTGCAGGACGAGATCGATTACGAGCGGGATCGGCTGCGGCTGACCGACGCGGCGCGGGCGGCCCGAGCGGCGGCCCAGCGCGACCCGTCCGAGGGCATCGCGCAGCTTCAGGAGACGCTGGGCTCGATGCGGCAGTCGCGGTTCGACTTCCCGGAAATGCGGGTCGAGCTGGAGCAGTTGCTGGGCGAGCTGCAAGGCTCGCAGCAGTTCCAGGAGCTCCGCCGGGTGGCCCAGCAGGCTCAGGACGAGGGGCGGACGCAGGACGCCATCGACGGCTGGCGGGCCGTAATGGCCGAGCAGGAAGCGCTGGGCCTGCAGCCGGACTCGACCATCCCGCAGACCATCAGCGAGCTGCGGGCGCGCCAGCTGCGCGAGTCGGGCTATGCCTCGATCGACGCGGGCCGCACCGAGGAGGGCGTGTCGCTGCTGCGTCAGTCGCTCGAGCTGGCCGACGACGCGGGCGCCCGTCAGCGGCTGCAGGCCATCGCCACCGACGCCGACCGGCAGACGATCGTGGCCCGGGCCAACGCGGCGGTCAACGAGCAGCAGTACGAGCAGGCCATCGAGCTGTACGAGCGGGCGCTGCAGATCCGCGAAGACCCCGAGCTGGACCGCCGGATCGAACAGGCGACCTTCGCCCTGGGCATGCAGCAGGCCGAGCAGGCGATCGAGGCGGGCGAGCTGACCGAGGCGCGGGAGCACCTGACCCGCATCCAGCCGCAGGACCCGGCGAATCAGGACATCGCCCGGCAGCTTCAGTACATCGACGAGCGGCTGGCCTTCGAGCGGGAGCTCACGGCGGCCGAGCAGGCGCTGGCCGAAGGCGACTTCGCCGACGCGGTCCGCACCTATCAGCGGGCGATCGACCTGCTCGGTGCGGCGCTGGTGTTTGATACCCCCGCGGCACCGATCCGCCTCCTGCAGCGGCAGGCCGAGCGGCAGAACTGGATCAGCCAGGGCGACCGGGCCTTCGAGAACGGGCAGTACGACCTGGCCGAGACGCTGTACCTCACGGCGATGAGCATGGGGGCGTCGCCGGACCTGGATCAGAAGCTGCAGATCACCCGCAACCGCATTGCTGAAGAGTCCCGCTAAGGCCGTGGCACCCAGCCGCCCGCCATGACCGACACGCCCCCACCGCCAGCCGGCCGCCAAAAGGCCGCCGACCCCGTCACCACCGCCGACCGCTGGGTCTGGTGGCGGATCGCATTGCTGCTCGTGCTGCTGGCCGCCAGCGGGTGGATCGCCTACCAGCTGCTGCACCGGCTCAACACACCCCAAGGCCCGCCGGTCATCGACACCTCCAACCTCCCGATGCCCACCGCCCTGGCCGACCCCGACGCGGTCGGCCTCGACATCGTCCACTCCGGGCCCCGGTCACCCGACGAGATCGTCGCCGCCGCCGCCGGCCGCGAGCCGCTCGACACCGAGCCCGCCGGTATCCAGCCGCCGCCGGGCCACCGCCGCCCGGTCCGCTTCCTGGACCGCACCGGCGGCTCGCCGACGCAGTACTCGCTGTGCCGCATCCCGGGTGCCGCGCTGCATGACGTCGCCGATCATTACCGGCAGCAGGCCACGGCCGCCGGCTTCGTCGCCCGACCCGCACCGACCCACGCCGTCGCCGCCGACGCCGGCCCGGCCGACCTGCAGACCCTGATCTTCACCGACGCCTCCGACCGAGCCCGCCTGTTGAGCATCACCCTCCGCCAAGCCGGCGATGACGTGTCCGCCACCGTCATCCTGCAGTACCCTGACGCGTCCGCCCGCCCCCAACCTGCCCGACCATGAGCGAGTCCCCCGGCCCCTATTCCCCGTCCGCCAGCAAACCCCGTTTCAAGGGCCCGCAGGGCAACACCGTCCTGCTGGTCGTGGCGATCGTCCTCGCCCTGGTCGCGGTCGTGCTGGTCAACCTCTACGTCCAGTCGATCCGCGAGGAGCGGGCCGTCGACACCTTCACCGTGTTCCGCTTGGCTCGCGAAGTGAGCGTCGGGGACGAGGTCGACGAGGGCATGCTTGAAGAGGTTCAGGTCCCCGAAGAGCTCCGCGACTCGTTCGCCAACGCCGTACGCCGCGAGAACGGACAGCTGCTGCTGTCCAGCCGCACCTTCGGCCGATCCGCCCCCCGGCTGGCCGTGCTCACGCACGACCTGCTGCTGGGCGACGACGTGATGAATACCGGCCTGCCGATCCCCCGCGGCTACCGCGGCTTCGCCATGCCCGTCGATCCCCGCCGGGTCCCCCCCGCCCTGTCCCCCGGCTCCCACGTCGACATCGAGGGCGAGTTCCGCGGCCCGCCCGGCACACCCATCGAGGTCCTGCCCGTCATGGAGAATGTCCGAGTCCTCGCGGTCGGTGCCCGCAACGAGGGCGAAGACCAGGGCCGCTCGGGCCGCGGCTCCTACTCGACCATCACCATCCTCGTTCAGGCCGGCCAGGACACCCAGCTTGCTCAGATCAACAACATGCTCAACGGCGGGTACTGGCTGCACCTGCGGTCCCCCGAAGACCTGGACACCCCCAAGCTCCAGAATGCCGGCGTGATCAACCCGCAGCTGCTCGACCGCCTCCCCAGCGCCCAGTAACTCTCCACCCGCGCCCCCCAAAAGCCGACGCCGAGGCGCAGCCGAAGCGTCTGGTACCCCCCCCATGCAGTTCTGGCTCCAAGACCACGCGACCAACGAACGCCGCATCCTCCGCGTCGAGGACGACCCGGTCACCATCGGCCGTGACGACGCCAACGCGATCGTGCTCAAGAGCCCGTTCGTCGCCCGCCACCACGCCCAGCTGGTCCGCCGTGGCAACCAGATGTTCGTCGAGGCCTTGAGCCAGGCCGGCACCCGCGTGGCCAACCGCGAGGTCCAGCCGGGCAAGGCCGCCCGCATCGACTTCGGCGACGAGATCCAGCTCGGGGCCTACACCCTGGCCCCCATCGGCCGCGACGGCGCCGCCGACGCCGCCCCCACCGACGAGCAGACCCTCCGCGAAAAGCTCATGGAGCTCGAGCGGACCGTCCACGCCGACCTGCTCGAGCGGCTCAACCTCCGCGTCACCGGCCAGATCAACAAGTCCGACGGCGCGTTCATGCAGCAGGTGCTCGCCCACCTGGACCAGGTCATCCGCCAGCACATCGACCAGCTGGACCCCAAGACCACGGTCCTGGCCATGCGGTCGCACCTGCACCGGCTGGTCATCGCCGAGGTCGTCCGCCAGTGCCAGGGCAAGGTCCAGACCGAGTACCGCGCCGACGACCGCTTCGCCGAGCCCGACAAGGAGCAGCAGATCACCGAGCTGGTCCAGGCCATGGTCGACGCCATGCCCCTGCTGTTCGACCCCGCCAGCGTCCAGGAGGACGTCGCCTCGGCCGAGGAAGAGTTCGACGGCCTGTTCGACCAGCAGCTGCAGCAGATGGGCGGTGAGCTCCGCAAGTACATCGTCCGCCGCATGGTCGCCAAGGACATCCAGGACCTGCTGCTCGGCCTCGGCCCGCTGACCGACCTGCTCGAGATGCCCTCGGTCACCGAGATCATGGTCGTCGGCCACGACCGCATCTACATCGAGAAGAACGGCAACATCCAGCCCACCACCCGCCGGTTCTTCTCCGACGACGTGCTGCTGTCGATCATCGAACGGATCCTCGCCCCCATCGGCAGGCGCGTCGACACGTCCACCCCGCTGGTCGACGCCCGCCTGCCCGATGGCTCCCGCGTCAACGCCGTGATCCACCCGCTGTCGCTCGTGGGCCCCTGCCTGACGATCCGCAAGTTCGGCTGGGTCCCGTTCACGATGGACGACCTCATCGAACGCGGCAGCGTCTCGCAGCAGGTCGCCCAGTTCCTCCAGGGCAGCGTCATCGGCAAGGCCAACATCATGATCGCCGGCGGCACCGCGTCGGGCAAAACCACCCTGCTCAACGTCCTCTCGTCCTACGCCCGGCCGAGCGAACGCATCATCACCGTCGAAGAATCCGCTGAGCTGCAGCTGCCCCAGCCCCACGTCGTCCGACTCGAAGGCCGCCCCGCCAACGTCGAGGGCCGCGGGTCCTACGGCATCCGCGAACTGGTCCACAACGCCCTGCGGATGCGACCCGACCGCCTCATCGTCGGCGAAGTCCGCGGCCCCGAAGCCATGGACATGCTCCAGGCCATGAATACCGGCCACGACGGCTCACTGTCCACCGTCCACGCCAACAGCCCCGAAGACACCGTCAAACGCCTCGAGTCCCTGGTCCTCATGGCCGTCGAGATGCCTGTCCGCGCCATCCGCGAACAGATCGTCGCCGCCTTGGACCTGGTCGTCCAGGTCACCCGCTTCGCCTCCGGCAAACGTCGCGTCACCACCATCAGCGAAGTCCTCGGCATCGACCCCGACTCCGACCAGGTCCTCCTCGAACCCATCTTCACCCTCACCGACCCCGACCGGGAACGCCTAAGACACACTGGCTACATCCCCACCACCGCCGAAGCCTCCATCGAGCGTGGGAATTATGGGGTGGAGGTGTTTTTGTGAATCACGACGGGTCCGAAGAGATCAGCAGGGAAGAAGCTTTAACTTTTGCGAGAGAACTCATTGGACAGCAAATCTGGGATGTGGGTAGATACTACTCGACGATGATCCTCCTCTATATGGGCAAGCAATCTGAGTTCGCGAAAACAAGGCGAGATGGCTCAAGCTACATGGCTAGGCGTGCAAGTCACGGTCTACACCTCCATCAGACGGCGTGGCGGCTCATTGACCAGAACCAGAAGATCATCACGAGCGAAGCCGACTCTGATGATGTGGGCGGGTCACTCGAAGTAGGAATCGAGACCCTCCGGGGCCGGAACGTCGAAGGGGTGTC
Source organism: uncultured Phycisphaeraceae bacterium (assembly GCA_964625505.1). Lineage (GTDB taxonomy): Bacteria > Planctomycetota > Phycisphaerae > Phycisphaerales > Phycisphaeraceae > CAZVBW01. Next base: position 37,782 of record CAZVBW010000002.1, on the reverse strand, counting down.
ACTGGGCGACCTAATGCCAGACCTCTTCATGAAGTTTGACAACGATTCGCAATTGCATGTGTTCTGCAACACGGTGGGCGATCACGGATATGCCAGCTATGCCATCAGCGTGCGAGAAGCATGTGTAGGTTTCGGCCCAAGCAGCTTCTATCGGTATCGCCAGCATTACCCACACGATGCCTGATGCAGGCTCGTCCGCGGCTGACCCGTCAGCGAGGGTGCGGGGCTGTTGCGGCTTGCATCACTTTCTTGCCCCCTCTCCCTCCCAGGGAGAGGGCAGGGGTGAGGGTCGGGGGCCCGGATGCACGACCGCTTGCACCTGTTGCCGCACACCCCACCCTCCCCCGGCCCCTCCCTGATAGGGAGGGGGGCCAAGAGGACGTAGGGTGGGTGAAGCGAAGCGCAACCCACCATCGGTCCGCGGTTGCGGTGGGTTGCGCCTTCGGCTTCTCCCACCCTACTGGCGTGTCATGCCCCAAACTTCGGGGTGCCACGGCTCCGCCTTAGACGGACTGGCCGTGCTGCGAGGACGACGGTAACCTGGCACGGCCGACCCGCGGCCGTGGCACCCAGAAAGTCGAGGCGGACAAATCACGAGCCGCGGATGGATATCCGCGGTCGGTGGGTCGTGTCGCGGGCCGGAGCTGCTCGCGTGCTTGATCGACCGCGGGTATTCACCCGCGGCTGGGAGAGGCAGCGGGCTTCTTGGCGGGAGGCTAGCGGCGCGTTGCAGCTGATCTGTGACCCCGGATCGTCAGAATAAGGCCACATCACCCCGAAGTTTGGGGCATGACAAACCCGTAGGGTGGGTGAAGCGAAGCGCAACCCACCATCCGCCCGCGGATGCGGTGGGTTGCGCCTTCGGCTTCACCCACCCCACGCAGGTTCCGCCGCGGTGCGGCGGACGCGCGGGCCAAGGCCCGCGGCTAAACGAGCAACGCGATCGGGTGACGTTGATCGCGGCCGCGCGTTACCTCGCCGCGGCGTCGCGGAGCTCGCGGTACTCGCGGATCAGCGGGCGGCCGACGGCGTCTTCGAGCATGGTGAGGTACTGCTCGACGTATGCGTGATCGGCATCAGGCTGGCGAACCAAAAGTTGCTCGATGTCGACGCGGTCGCGTGGTCGGCCGGCGATCATCTTGCGGATGAGCAGGTGCTCGTAGTCGATGAAGCGGTGTTCCCGATCCACCACCATCGCGAGCACGCCGCGAGGGTGCGCTTCATCAAAAAGCCCCGCCGGCGTGAGGGCGATATCAACGCGGATACCGGTCTGCTCGTCCTCGGCTTTGAGCAGCTCCGACAGCTTCGCCATTTCCAGATCATCATCTGGAGGCTGCTTGATTCCCGCGTCCCGCAGCACGGGCAGCAGCCGGTCGACCTGTGCCGGCCACATGCCGACTTCCAGGTCCACGTCCTTCGTGAAGCGCACGTAGCCATGCTGAATAACGGCTTGTCCACCGATGATCAAATAGCGAATCTCGGCATGCTCAAGAGCCGTCGCCAGTCGCTCCATCAGGTCGGAAGCGGCCGACGATCTGTGCGACTCGCTGCTCACTGGCTTGCTCCTCGGGATCGTCGACGAGCGGCGTCATGCCAAGCGACTCGGCGTGATTGTAAAGCTGATCGAACGCCCGTCGCCGCTGCAGCGGCGTCAACCGCTCCTCGCGGTCCCACTCACGCTGGGCCGCACCAAACCGCTGCAGCGTGCGGACCGAGCGGATGAGTTCTTCCTGCGTCATGGTGAGATTCTAAAGCGCGTGGGACCCACCTTGCCGACGGGGCCGCTCAGGATGCAGCGGCGCGGTCTGATCTTCCGGGGGCGGTGATCCGCTTACGCAGCCACGTCCAGAGCCGCTCGCCGATCGGGGCGTGGTCCGCGGGCAGCGCGTGGTCGTCCAGGTGGGTCGCGGCGGCGAGGAGGGTGCCGGTGCCGCAGATGAGCAGTTCGGTGGCGGCGGTGTGCACCTGCTGCAGCTCCGGCGCCCGCTTGATGATTGGCAGGTCCATCGCGTCGGCGGCCTCGAGCAGCAGGCCGCGGGTGATGCCCGGCAGCACTCGGCCGTCGAGCGGGTGGACGTGGATGGCGCTGTCGATGACGGTGAGCACGCTGGTCGAGGCCCCCTCGGTGATTCGGCCGTCGCGGACGAAGACGGCCTCGGCGGCGCCGGCCCGGGCGGCGGCGGTCTTGGCCAGGGTGTTGGGCAGCAGCAGCGTGCTCTTGATCCAGCACTCGGTCCACCGCGTTTCGGGACGGGTGATCAGCCGGACCCGCGGCAACGGTTGCTGCGGCGTGACCGGGTCGACCCGCTGGGCCATCATCAGCACCGTCGGCCGAACGTCGGCGGCGGGCTCGACCGCGTGCTTGCGGGGGCCGACCGGGCCGCGGGTGATCTGCCAGTACACCAGCGCCGCGTCGAGCCCGAGCCGGCGGACCAGTTCGTCGCTGACCCCCGGCAGGTGGTCGACCTCGGCGGCCAACTCGATCCCGCGGAGGCTGTCGCGGAGCCGGGCGAGGTGGCGGTCGATGTGCAGCGCTTGGCCGGCCTGATACCGCACCACCTCGTACACGCCTTCGCCGAACAGCAGGCCGCGGTCCAGCGGGCTGATGGCCGCCTCGTCGAGCGGGACGAATCGGCCGTCGAGGTGGATCAGGTCGTGCATGGGAGGGCCGCTTCATTTTAGGTGCGGGTGGTCCGAGTGATGTCCTGAATCGGACCCGAAGGCGTTGGCGGGGTCACTTGTCTGAGCACGACGCGTCAGCGAGTGCACAGCTCCCCGCTGCTTGTGCACTCGCTCCCGATACGTTGCCCTTCTGTCGTCTTGAGCTAAGTGACGTAAAGCCAAAGGTTTCGGGCTATCCGAGGCACCCAGAGACGCTCGGGGAACACCTGCGGAAGCGTCGGGCGGACCTGTCCATGAAGCAGGCAAGTGTTGCCCTTTTGCTTGGCGTGGGCGTGGCGACACTGCGGTTGTGGGAGCAGGATCGGGCGGTCCCGCCGCCAGAGAAGCGTTCCGACGTGAGTGCGTTTCTCGGCTTCGACCCGTTCGAGGCCTGAGGACCTGCACCCGTACCATCGAGTTGTTCATTGCGAATTGAACCACCGCTCCACTCGCTGCTCCACCCGCTCGCGAGGCGTGGCAAAGCGGCTCCGTGATCCTCGGAGCACGGCCTCACGGCCGCCATACCAGCCGTTACCAGAGGGCAGCGTCTGCATCCGGAACGGCGTCGTCTGCTCCCCGTCGTAGAGGAGCTTCACATACGCCCGGTGGTTCGGAAGCTCGCCGAACTGCCCGAGGGTGTAGTCGCCGCCATACTCACGGGACATCAGTTCAGAGTCGCGGCTCCCGACCCGCAGTGTCACATGGCTTCCGACATTCCCGAACACCGCGTCCTGGATACGGGGGTCCAGTTGCCCCGTGTACTGGTGGCTGAGCGTCAGACCCAGCCGGTACTTGCGGGCTTCCGCCAGAATCGAGGCAAAAGCATCAGTGACGAAGCTGGAGAATTCGTCAACGTACAAGAAGAAGTCCGGCCGGTCCTGCTCAGGAGTGTCGCTGCGACTCATCGCCGCCAGTTGGAACTGGGTGGTCAGGAGGGCCCCGAGAAGATTCGCCTTGTCTTCCCCGAGCCGTCCCTTGGCGAGGCTCGCGATGAAGATGCGGCGGCGGTCCATCATGAAGCGAGCGTTGAAGCCGCTGCGGACCTGCCCGAAGATGTTCCTCATCACCGGCGAGAGCAGCACTTGCCCCACCTTGTTCTGGATCGGAGCGATGGCTTCCCGGCGGAAGCGGTCGTCGTACCGGTTGAACTCATCCGTCCAGAAGGCTCGGAGAACCGGGTCCTTCACCTGCTTCACCACCCACGCCCGGTACTGCTCATCAACGAGCATCCGCGGCACGCCGAGGAGCGAGACGTTCTGGCACTCCAAGAGCGCGGCGACAGTCGCGTACAGGATGTACTGGGTCCGCGGCCCCCAGCTATCTCGGAAGATGCTCCGGAAGGCACTCACGACACCGGAAGCGACAAGGTGTCGCCGCTCCGCGGGCACATGCTCCAGCAGGTTGAAGCCGATGGGGTACTCGATGTCGGCTGGGTCGAAGAAGACGACTTCGTTTGTGCGGTGCGGCGGGATGAAGTCGAGAATCTCGTCGGCAAGGTCGCCATGCGGGTCGATCAGTGCCAGGCCGTGGCCGTGATGGAGATCCTGGATCATGAGGGTCTTGAGGAAGTTGGACTTCCCCGTCCCCGTCTTCCCGATGACGTGTAGGTGATGCCGACGGTCACTGTCCCAGAGGCCGATGAGGCGGCTTTCGTTGAGGAAGACCCTCTTGCCTATGTATGTAAAGGTGCGGTGACTCATGCTGCCGAGCGAGCCACCGGTCCACCAGTAGTCCTCCAGACGCCGCCCCTTCTTCGGAAGGCAGGCGTCTTCGGGCTGGCCACAACCGTTACGAGTTGACGAGCGGCCAGGGTACCGGGAGCTCGATCAGGAGCCCGAGCGGGTACACGTCGCCGCTCGGTATGGCTTCCATTCTACCCCACTCGTGCTAGCGTTGAAGGGGTATGAAGGGGGTGATCCGAGGGCTTGAGGTGCAGGAGCGGGATGTCCGCGTTCTCTACGACCTTGCCTGCTTTCGGGGCGTCACGGTGGACCATCTTGCGGCCCTTCACTTCGAGGGGCGTCGGCCGGCCGCAGTCAGACGGATCGGCATCCTCAAGCGGGCCGGGCTTGTGGCGTCCATGCGGCACGGGCAACAGCACGTCCACCACCTCACACGAGCGGGCTACGAGGTACTTGCCCAATATCACGAACCGCCAGCGTCGTGGGAGGCAATCCGGCGACGGCACAGTGGCTCGCCACTCATGCTGCAGCATGAGCAACTGATCGTCGAAGCAAAGGTAGCGTTCGCACAGGCAGCTTCGGCCTCATCGGCCGTGCTGCAGCGCTTCGATCCGCTGGTGGTGCAAAGGCAGCAGAAGCTTGTGCCGGACGCCGCGATCACCCTCCAGAGCAACCGTGAACAGAGTCACTTCCTCCTTGAAGTGGATCGTTCAACCGAGCCGCTTGCAACCATCCAAGAGAAGGCGCGTCGCTACCGACGATGGCGAGAGACGAAATTCTTCCCCAGCGCTGACGGTTCGGCTCTTCCCTACCGAGTCCTGTTCGTGTGCTGCACCGAGCGCCGGCGAGACAGCCTTACCGCAAGTCTGCTGGAGCTTCACCCGCCCGTGTTGACGCTGGTCTGGCTCGCGACGCGAGACGCCGTTGCAGCGAATCCTCTCGGTCCAGTCTGGCTTACCCCCCAAGCATTGAGAGAGGCTCACAACCGCCACGGAAACCCGATCCTGCAGCCGCTGATACCCCATCTACAGCGAAAGAAAAAGAGCAGCCAGTAGCTGCTCTTGAGAATCAATACGGAACCTCACCCGCCTGCTTAAGCACGGCGTTGTCGTCTGCTGCAAACAGCCAGCGGACGTAGCGGTGCTGCGCCACCTGCGAGACGGCAGGTACGGCGTCCGGTGAGCCGACGAGGAACCAGACGCAGCCAGTCGGTTCTACCCGCTCTGCGATGGCCGCAACCTGTTCGCGGGTGCAGGGTCCGAGCGTCGCGACAGCCGGCGCCCGCTCTGCCTCATGAAGCTGCCAGACCTGGTGAATCTGCTCGACCACGATGAGGTCCGGCACCGGATCGATGAGCTGTAGGGACCGGTACACGAATGCAGAAGCATCAAAGCTGAGAATCGCACCGTCGCTCGTGCGAGTCCGCCCCTTATCCGGAAGCCGGTAGAGCGGATGCTCCTGTGTTGCGTGCTCTGGATCGGCGAGCCTGCCGGCGTAGCCGATGAGGCGGTTCTCCGAGTCCGGCAGCGGAATTGCAATGCGGCCCTGGAGCATCCCCCGCCGTGTGCAGTAGCCAAGCCCGAAGTGCTTCACCGTCTCCGGCCGGAGGCCGAGCGCCTGCACCGACTCATGCTCCGGGTCCAAGTCCTTGAGCTCGAAGTCGAGCGGCTCGTTGGTGAGCCGAACGTTCTGCTTGCCGTCGCTCCGCTTTGGAGCCGATGCCCGGCGATGCACCTTGCCCTTCTCGTCCGTGCGAGACGGAGCGTTCCGCTCGCTCTGGATGCCGTACTTGTCTGCGAGCTTGATCGCTGCCTGCCGGAACTGTCGGGTGTCGATCGGATCAAGCCCCTCCATGATGGCGGCGAAGTCGATGGTGTTCCCCTTGACATCACAGCGCCAGCAGCGGAAGACTCCCTTCTCGGTGTTGACGGACACTGTCCGTTCCTTGGGATCACGGCACGCTTCCACGGGGCACACGCACTTCCGCTGGACACCGGAACCACGAAGCTCAATGCCGTAGTCGGCGATCACTTGCGCGATATCCAGCTCCTCACGGAGCTGCTTGTAGTTCACCCATGCCATAGCTGGGCACTCCTCTTGTGGACGCAGAGCCACCGCTGCTGCACCACATGGTGCAGGCAGTTGGAGCAGGTGGTTCCTCGAAAAGAACGTCCAGAATCAACTAATCACGAAGCGGCGGAATGCGCAACGTGGATAGCGGAGAACAGAAGCAGTATGGGTTGCCACACGCAGGCTCAGATCAACAATCCTAAGTGGCTTCCGAAAGAGAATTTATATCGGAACAGTGCTTTTGGGGGCAAGTTAAGCAGGAGAAGTGAGGCAACTAGGGTCTTGCTCGCAGAGCAACATCCGTTTACAGTACTAGCGTTCCGGTCATGTAGAAGAGACCCAGCGTCATCAGACACTGGGCCCCTGAGGACCGAGGACGCTTGTCCCCGGGCGACTGGTTGTTACCAGCAACGCAGTCGCTTGTCACCGGTGGAGCATCGTCTTGCTATTCCAGACCGGCAACATCCACAGCGATTTTCCCATATCAGAGCCCGTTGCGCAAGTGTGCGGGTGAAACCGGTCTAATTGGCGAACGACTCCACCGCATGCTGCTGTACAGGCCGCAGAAGGAGTTGGCTATGCCACCACCACCTTGGTTCGAGATCATGTTCAAAGCCCCGCAACTGCTGATCCAGGTTCGTCTTAAAGCCATTGCCGGCGTCGAGTTGGTCGAACACTTGAACCGACTTTCGACGGTAGACACTAGAATCATCGAGTCTCTGGGTGGTCCGATCATCGCTTCAATTAGCAACGTGGTAAACGAAGGTCCTGACGGGATGAACTGGGATGTTCAATTCAACGGCTGTTCAGCGACGCTGAATACTAAGCCAAAACCAGGGGATCAAATCCTTCTTTGGTTCGTGAACAAACAGGCATCGTAACAAACTGGCCTCTACGGCTCCTAGAAAAAAATTCAAGTTTCCGAGAGCATCGACCAAACCCTTCGCAAGCGTCGCTGGCAACCCGCACGGATGCGGGTCTTTTTTTGCGCCCATCATTAACACTACCGGGGCGCAGCAGGTCTAGGGGAAGTTGAACGTTGCCCATCCGAAGTGCAGAAGCTAGAGCCAACGATGCTCCCCGCAGCATCTCCAAGCCACCCCCATCCCCCTCTTTCCCCCGAGCCGCCGTGAGGCGGCAGCGGGGCCGTGAGGCGCCGGTTCGGCCGTGAGGCCGTGGTTGTACCGTGAGGTAGTCAGGCCCAGGTGAACACCATCAGGTGGTGACCGGCAAGGCTCGAAGAGCTGTTTGCCCCTCCAGGCGGGTAGAGGGGGTGCTGGAGGGGGCAGCGGGTTCGATTCCTGGAAGGGGCGGCTTCCAATCACCGGCGGCATATAGGACATCGAGCAGGATGCGGAGGCCCGCACCTTTTAGGAAATCCCGCGGCACTTCGTCGCTCACGCTCTCCCGCAAAAAGCGGCCGTCCCGCAAAGGGCCATACAGCGAACTCCGTCTACGGTGCGAGCCGAGAGCCGAGAGCCATAAAGCTGAAGCCCTTGACGCGCCGCACTGGCGCGTTAGCGTCGAGGTATTGCTAGTTAACCCACAGCAACATGAATGAATCACAGTTGAGGTACTTCATGTACCTCAGGAAGTCGACGGACGAGCAGGACCGCCAGGTCCGCTCGCTCGACGACCAAAGAGCAGAGTTACAAGCCCTTGCCCGAGAGCGTGGCCTGACGGTCATCGGCACCTTCGAGGAGAAGCGGACGGCGAAGAAGCCTGGTCGGCCGATCTTCGGTGAGATGCTGGAGCGTCTCGAAGGCGGTGAGGCGGATGCAGTTCTCGCGTGGCACCCCGATCGCCTCGCGAGGAACGCCGTTGATGGCGGCCAGGTCATCGATCTCATCGACCGCGGGACGATCAAGACGCTCACATTCGTGTCTCACTGGTTCGAGCCCACACCCCAGGGCAAGTTCATGCTCTCGATGGCGTTCGGTCAGTCGAAGTATTATGTGGACAACCTCTCTGAGGTGGTCAAGCGGGCGTACCGGCAGAAGCTTGCAGCTGGCCTCTGGCCGGTGCAACCCCCCTTCGGGTACGTCCATGATCCCCGGACTCGCGGGATCATGCCCGATCCGCAGCGGGGATACCTCATCCAAGCTGCGTTCGATCGCTTCTCACTTGGTGACCTGACGCTCAACGACCTGCAGCGATGGATCGTCAGCCGAGGCTTGCGGAGCCGCAGCGGCCGCCTGCCGTCGGTGTCCATCATTCACAGCATCCTGCAGAACCCGATCTACCACGGCGTCATGCGATTCAAAGGTGAGCTTCACCACGGGGTGCATGAGCCGCTGGTATCCAAGCAGCTCTTTGATCGTGTGCAGCAGGTACTCAAGGACCGCAGCAGGTACCGCCGGCAGCGTGACGAGCACCAGGTACACCCTCTCCGGGGCATGCTCCGCTGCGGCGAGTGTGGCTGCGGGATCACGATGGAGCAGCAGAAGGGCCACCTCTACCTCCGGTGCACGAAAAAGCGAGTCCGTTGCTCACAGCCATACATCCGTGAAGTCGTGTTCCAAGGGCAGGTGCAGGATGCCGTACGCACGCTCTCGCTTCCCCAAGAATTTGCCGATGCGCTGCTGGACAAGCTCGTCGCTGCACTCGGAGAAGACAATGCCTCGGCTCGTGACGCTGAGATGGCTCTCCAGCAAGTTGCCACTCGCTTGAAGACGCTCGGGGACCGCTATCTGGACGGCGACTTCACGCCCGACGAGTACCGCGAGCTCAAGAACCCGCTCGTCCTGGAGCAGGCCGAGCTTCGACAGACGTTCGAGCAGCGGTCGGCAAGCCCCCTAACGAGACTTGAACCGGCTCGAACCTTCTTAAACCGTGCAGTACAAGGGTTTTCGCTCGCTCAAGGCGAAAATCTGGCATCGCAGTGCCAGTTCCTGAAGAGTGTCGGCTCGAACCATTATTTGAGGGATGGACAATACACTTTGTCCCCTGTCAAGCAGTGGAAAACGCTTGCGCTGTATGGCCCATTGCGGGACGGTCGCTTTTTGCGGGAGAGCGTGAGCGACGAAGTGCCGCGGGATTTCCTAAAAGGTGCGGGCCTCCGCATCCTGCTCGATGTCCTATATGCCGCCGGTGATTGGAAGCCGCCCCTTCCAGGAATCGAACCCGCTGCCCCCTCCAGCACCCCCTCTACCCGCCTGGAGGGGCAAACAGCTCTTCGAGCCTTGCCGGTCACCACCTGATGGTGTTCACCTGGGCCTGACTACCTCACGGTACAACCACGGCCTCACGGCCGAACCGGCGCCTCACGGCCCCGCTGCCGCCTCACGGCGGCTCGGGGGAAAGAGGGGGATGGGGGGTGATGCGGGGAGAACTTCCTATAGGACACCAAGAGCAACCTGTCGGATGGGAACGGGTGACCTATAGAACAGTCGGTGGTTGCACCAGACTCAAGCCGGACCCCGATGAACCGATGCCGCCGCCCATGCTGGCGCCGCGGATGAATTCGGCGTAGATGGTGTAGAGTTCCTGGAAGCTGATGCCCGCGTCGTACTCGGTGTTGCTCAGGCGGCGAGTGCGATAGTCGTAGGAAGTGTCGACGAGGTCGATGCCGGGCTGGTCGGCCGCGGTCAGATGCATCAGGAACGATGCCTACGATAATCAGTACCCGCCACGGGGTGATTTTTCTCCAGTCCAGATCAACTTGCCAGCGTCGAAATAGTCGATGCCCTCTTCAGTAAAAGCCAACCAGACGGTCGATTCGAAGTGATGAAGTTCCTCGTATTTGGGAAGGATCACCCAATTGCCGTCCACGTCGATTAGGCCGACGCGGTGGCGATGCCTGCCCTTAGGACTGACCACACCGTAGCCGCACTTGAAGGGAGCAGCATGGTCGAAAGACCGCTTGACTACGCGGTTGCCATGTCTATCTAGGTAGACACAATCCCCTTCGATCTCGGCCGCAATACGCTCGTCAGATATGCACCCCCCCAACCCGCTGGCGATGCTGTCAAAGATACATGGTACGACTTCTTCCCCACGATAGTTGAGAACGCCATAAGTCCACCGGTCTGGTGCACGTCGCTTAACGCAGATAACCAGTCCGCCCCCCGCCCAAAGGACCTCGTCGTACTTCTCCTGGGGGACTTCAAAGGCCTTCGCACCGGCTGGGTACAAGACTTGATGCATCTCCCCTCGCCTCATAGCAGCGGCGCCGCCATCGAAGTGCTCTCCGTTGTAGATCGGTCCGTCAATCCGGATGTCACCCTCCAATCCCTTGTAGCAGCAGCCCCAGCCGTCCTCAAACTTCTCGCCGGTATTGATCCTGATAAGATTTGAATGAAACGCGGGAACAACCTGCTCTTCCTGAAAGATGCGGCGTCCCGAGGGGTCAATGACCCAATGCACCTTGCCATCTAGAAGTCCTGCTCGATCGCAATTGAAAACAGAAAGTTCAACAAGACCCAGATCTAGAAGAACTTTGCCTTCTGAATCGCACATCCCGCAGGTGCGTTGCCCGTTGATTCGCTGGATGGTGCTCCAGCGGTCGGCTCCCAAGTACCAAAGCTCTTCGATATGATCAAAATTCCTGACAAGAGTTCCGCGGGTATCGAACAGGTACGTCCCGTTGCTATCGGCAGCGCCTGCTCGCTGAGTAGAACCCGAGAAGCAACTCTTATACTTGATCGGAACTACGAGGTTGCTGTTCTGATCGATGAATCCCCCTCTGCCATCTTCATATACAGGAATCAGCATGAGCGTCTTCTAATGGTTCTAGTTGATGTTCTCAACACAAGATTTGGTACGAGTCTGGTCTGATAGAATCGATCTTGCGCTATCCGGCCCTCTTTAATCGGTGTCACCGTCGCGCATTAGACCTCTGATTCCGAACCTGGGGGTTCATCCGCTCTTCCAGTCGTGTGTCAAGAGCATCTCCAACGCCGTAGTCGTTGCTCGCGGTGTTCTCTCGACGCTGTCTCACGTTATTGCCCCAGGCGTCATATTCGGCGGCGGTGTGTTCAACGATCTCTGACGCTCTGCGACCGGCTTCGGGCACCCCTTCCACGATCTCCTCCGCGTCGCCCACGGGGCTCATCACGACGGCGGCTTCAGCCGCGGCTTCTGGCCCAAACCTGACACCAAAGACCGCTACGATCACCGGGGCCACGAGGGAGGGTAATTTTCGAGCGCCGTCCAACGCTCGTTCTGCGGCCCGAGCCGCCTCTCGCGATTGTTCCAAACGGCGAAACTCTGCCATGCGTTCCGCCGTCACGGGCACATCCTCCGACAGGCCCAAACCGCTACGGACCACATTGTCCGCTTGGCGAATCTCGGCACCAATTCCAGCGTTGAACTGCTGTATCTGAGATCGGATTCCAAGACTAACACTAGTACCGGAAACATTTCCCGTCTCGTTGATCTCTCTGATGGCTGAAACCAACTGTCTTGCTTGATTCGGATTCAGGCGGTTCGGATTCGCACCGAACATGCCTGCGCTCAAGTTCTGCACTGCTTGATTGTAACGGCCGTGTGAAACGCCATTTCGTGCTGAGTAGTCATGGCTAGGGCCGACATCCCTGCTAGCGTATGCGGGGCTCGTCAAGCGTGCAGACTCTGAATGATATATTGCCGCGACTTCGTCACGCGAGCCACGGAACGTGGCCTGAGGCACCATGTGGTGCCCTACCCCTTCGAGACCCAGTGGATCCACAAAGTTGATGGGGTTGTTGTGGACGTGCCGGTAGAGGTTGGGGCCATCGACGTAGCCCGCGGGGTCGCGGGTGAGGTAGCGACCCGTTTGCGGGTCGTAGTAGCGGAAGCCGTGGTTGTCGAGGCCCAGGGACGCGTCGCGTTCTTTGGTGTTGGTGAGGCGGTTATTGGTGCTGGGGCCGGCTTGGATCAGGGTGTCGCCGAAGGCGCTGTAGGCGTCGGTCTGCTGAACGCCGCCGGCGGCGTCGGTCAGGGCGGTGGTGTGGCCGACCGCGTTGTAGGTGAAGTATTCGGCGGTGCCGTTGTCGATCGCGTAGAGGATGGAGCCGATGCCGCCGCCCATGCCGGCGCCGCGGGTGAATTCGATGTCGATCGTGTAGGTGGTGTCGAGTTCCTGGAAGGAGGTACCGGCGTCGTAGCGGAAGAGGGTGGTGTCGGCGATGCCCCCGGAAGCCGCGTTGAACTTGGTTTTGCTCAGGCGGCGGGTGCGGTAGTCGTAGGTGGCGTCGAAGAGGTCGGCGCCATCGAGGTCTGCCCCGGTCAGGCGGTGGTGGGTGTCGTAGGTGTAGGTGGTTGTGACTGCCGGAGCGCCGCCAACGGCGGCGGCTTTCTGCAGGGGGTTGCCGGCGAGGTCGTAGGTGTAATCCACCTGTGATGTGCCGTCGGTGTAGGACAGCAGTTCGTTCGAGGTGGGGTGGTAGGTGTAGGTGGTGGTCACCGCCGGGCCGGCGCCGGGGGTTCCGGGGGTGTGGACCTGGGTGAGGCGGTTGCCTGCCTTGTCGTAGGTCCAGCTGTCGGTCGCGGAAGAGTTGACGAGCGTCCCGGAGGTCTGGTCGGCCAGGGTGTAGGCCTCCTCGGTCAGCTGGTAGAGGTCGTCGTAGTCGTAGCTGGTGGCCTTGTGGACCCAGGCGCTTCCGGGGGTGGCAGACGCATCCGCGTTCCAGACCTCCTCGGCGGTGCGGCGGTTGTTGGCGAGGTCGTAGGTGTGGTGCACCCGGTACACCGTCGCGCCCCCGGAAGGCCCGCCACCGGTTCCGGGGGTGGGGTCGGTGGTGTGCAGGTCGGTGACGCGGTTGAGGGGGTCGAAGGTGGCGGACGTGACCTTGGCGTTGGGGAGGGTCAGGGAGGTGCGGTCACTTATGTCGAATAGGTTCCAGGCACTTTTTCTTCCATGAACTTCATTTCAGCGAGCTCCGGGTCGTTGAGCCAAACGGGCGGCTCGTCGAGACGCCAATGTTGCCTCGCCTGATCGCGGCAGTAATAGCGTAGATTAGCAAACTCAAACGGGTCCTGATTTCTCAATGAATTGATGGCTGACTTTAGCAGTGGAACTTTCCGGTCGCCAGATTTCGATATTGACAGCTGGGCTAGAAGTAGTGGAATCACCAGGTGGTAGCGAAATAAAACTAAAGATCCCAAGGCTTCACCTGCTACTCCATCGCTCTTGTCAGAAAGCAACTTGATCAGAACAGGAATCGATTGCGGCAATGTGGCTCCCAAGTCTGACAAGATAGATAATGCCCGAAGCCGCCCCACTGCTGAAGGGATCTGTTGCTTCCAAAGGCTGTCCATTACTATCTGCTGGCACCCTCGCCGTGATAACCTCGACGCAGCGGAGTCTCCGATCTTGACCGATGAGGAATCCAAGAGTTGTAGAAGTAGTTGATCACTCTCGTCGGCCAACCGTTCGTCGACCTCCTCCCAGCTTAAGCCCTTTAACTCTTGCTCCACGCGGCGTGCTTCATCTGTCAAAACTTTGGACTGCTTCAATCTTGCCTCCTCGCATCACGCTGTCGCTGAACCCACCTCACATCACCCGCCTGATCGCCTAAAGCCTCCTTCATCTTGTTGATCTTGTTGTCCATGAAGGTGCGTGACTGCGTCCGGCTACGAACTTCGATCACGTCTCTCACGATGTGGCCGTCGGGGCCTACCCGTAGGGACTGGACGTCTGGGTTATAGCCCCGCACGCGGTTGCCCTCGGCGTCCCGCAGCCCTTGATTGAACCTTACATCGGCACGAGTGGGATCCGCTTCTAGCCCGCGTGCCGTGTTGTATGCCGTCGCGTCATGATCGGGTGCCGCATGAACCGGTCGGCCTTGGACTGGAAGTCGCGTCGCCTCGAGTCGGCGCCGCGCCGCGTCGGTCATGCCGTCGAGGGCGGCCCGCTGGGCGGCGTCGCTCGGGTCGGGCACGAGGTCCACTGTGTCCAGAGCGCCACCGACCATCACGGCTGCGCCAAGTCCACCCACGCGTGCGCGTTGCCCCGCGGACAGGCCCGGCGTGGTCGCGGCGCCGTACATGATGCCGACGCCGTCGCCCATCACCGTCGGGTCGGGCGTCACTGTCTCGGCCACGACCAGCGGAACGGTGCGGACCGTGTCGATCCCACGCTGTTGTACCTGCCTCGCGCGGCTACGGTCCGCCCGGACCTCCCGGGCTTGATCCTCCGGTAACACTTCCGAGATCGCGGCCGTGCGACGGCCAGCAAGCCCGCCCCCGGCACCACCATTGCGCAGATTGCCCGGTTGGCTGGAGGGCATCAACCACTGGTAGGGCGCAAACTCGGGGGAATAAGGATTCCAACTGCTCAGACCCAACGGGTCGATGTGGTTGATGGGGTTGTTGTGGACGTGCCTGTAGAGGTTGGGGCCGTCGACGTAGCCGGCAGGGTCGCGGGTGAGGTAGCGGCCGGTGGCGGGGTCGTAGTAGCGGAAGCCGTGGTTGTCCAGGGCCAAGGAGGCGTCGCGTTCTTTGGTGTTGGCCAAGCGGTTGTTGGTGGAAGGTCCGGCCGCCACCAGGCGGTTGCCGAAGGCGTCGTAGGCGTTGGTCTGGCGGACGCCGCCGGCGACGTCCGCCAGGGCGGTGGTGTGGCCCACCGCGTTGTAGGTGTAGAACTCGGTTGTCAAAGAGCCCGCGTCGTCGCGTCGGCGTACAGGATACTGCCGATGCCGCCGCCCATGCCGGTGCCGCGGGTGAACTCGGTTTCGATGGTGTAGGCGGTGTCGAGTTCTTGGAAGGAGGTGCCGGCGTCGTAGCGGAAGAGGGTGGTGTCAGCGACGCCCGCGTTGTATTCGATCTTGCTCAGCCGGCGGGTGCGGTAGTCGTAGGTGGCGTCGAGGAGGTCGATGCCGGCCTGGTCGGCGGCGGTGAGGCGGTGGTGGGTGTCGTAGGTGTAGGTGGTGGTGACGGCCGGAGCGCCGCCGCCCCCGGAAGGGGCAACGGCTTTCTGCAGGGGGTTGCCGGCGAGGTCGTAGGTGTAATCCACCTGTGTAGAGCCGTCGGTGTAGGACAGCAGTTCGTTGGCGATGGAGTTGTAGGTGTAGGTTGTCGTGTTGACGGTTGAACCGTCATCATGCACCTGCGTCAGGCGGTCGCCGGTCGTAGGTCCAGGTGTCCGTGGCGGAGGTGGTGACGGGGGCGCCCGAGGTGGCGTCGGTGAGGGTGTACTGCGACTCGGTCAGCTGGTACAGGTCGTCGTAGTCGTAGCTGGTGGCCTTGTGGACCCAGGCACTTCCGGGGGTTGCGGCGGCGTCGGCGTTCCAGACCTCGTCGGCGGTGCGGCGGTTGCCGCCGAGGTCGTAGGTGTGCTGGACGCGGTAGACGGTGGCGCCGTTACCGGTTCCGGGGGTGGGGTCGGTGGTGTGCAGGTCGGTGACGCGGTTGAGGGCGTCGAAAGTGGCGGCGGTGACTTGGGCGTTGGGGAGGGTTAACGAGGTGCGGTTGCCCCAGGGTGAATAAGTTCCAGGCACCTATTTTACCTCTGGAGACTATTAATCACGGATAAGGACATCGTAGACCGGTTTAAGGAGCTCACTCGCCGCGTCGAGCCGATCCTCCAACGTTGTTTCATGAAGAACAAATGCGACATGCCTCCAATCTTGATCATTAGAGATTCTGAAAAAGATCGTCCATGCGGTAATCTCCGTAAAGGACACTCCTTCCACATGAGGATTCACACGCATCGTAGTAGGTGCCAAGGCGAGTTCAATTTCACGGTAGTTACCGTATTCAACAGCTTCTTCCTTATGAAAAGACACGTTCAGCACGTCGCCATCTCCGTTGGCGATAATGGCTTCAGCCGCGCCCATGAGTGGAAGCTCCCCTACGGTCATAGCTGTCTCTCTCCCACCGTTGCCGTCCGCCCAACAACTGAAGTCATACACGCACAACACAATGCAAACGAATTGAAGAACAATTTTTGGGTTAAAGCAATTCAATCGAAACCTCCATAAAGCTCCCGAACGAGCTCGGCACTTGTTCGGCCATTGATATCATCTAGAGTCCCGATGGCTTGCCGCTGGACTTCGTCCTCTCGACGCTGAGCGGCAATCTCTCTACCTACTTCGGCGACGTTGTCTCGCAGTGTCGCAGCATTATCTAAATCTTCAACAAGACCGCGGGATTCTCTAACCCCCGCCCAGATGGTCTGCAAATTGGATGGCGTACTTGCGACTAGGAAGAGCTTGTCGATTTTTTGAAGAAAAATACTTCCGTGAGCAGCAGCAGCGGAAGCCGAATTAACGGCGAGATTGAATCCTGATTCTGCATTCGGATCTGTAAGGAAATCCTGGCCAGCAAGAGCTGTTGATCCAATAGTTAAGCCTCGTGATGCCCTGCTGCCCATGACGCCTCGCTGACGTCCTGCAGTTGCGGGGCGTGTAGATTCACGTGCCTGATGCAAATTAGTTGAAGTCTGATTGGCGTGTGTGTCGGCATTCAAATGCGCATTTACATGAGCGCGAGCCTCGTTCTGGTTGACGTTAGCAAGCCCACGAACGTAAGTTTCAGAATGCGCTTCTAGGACACGTTGGACTACTGGCCCCCTGCTTGTTATCCGAGACTCGGTTCCGTCTCTCCGCACCACCCAAACTTGGCGACCCCCGTCAGCATCAATATCCACACGATACGTTCTTAGATTCCCACTAGAATCCGTCACGGCAACACGAGCTCCGACCTTCGGAGCTACTCCCACCCTTCTAGTGCGATCCGCCATCTGCTCGGCGATACGACGAGAGACTTGCAGGCCTACTGGGTCAACCTGATTGACCGGGTTGTTGTGGACGTGCTTGTAGAGGTTGGGCCCATCGACGTAGCCCGCGGGGTCGCGGGTGAGGTAGCGACCCGTTTGCGGGTCGTAGTAGCGGAAGCCGTGGTTGTCGAGGCCCAGGGACGCGTCGCGTTCTTTGGTGTTGGTGAGGCGGTTATTGGTGCTGGGGCCGGCTTGGATCAGGGTGTCGCCGAAGGCGCTGTAGGCGTCGGTCTGCTGAACGCCGCCGGCGGCGTCGGTCAGGGCGGTGGTGTGGCCGACCGCGTTGTAGGTGAAGTATTCGGCGGTGCCGTTGTCGATCGCGTAGAGGATGGAGCCGATGCCGCCGCCCATGCCGGCGCCGCGGGTGAATTCGATGTCGATCGTGTAGGTGGTGTCGAGTTCCTGGAAGGAGGTACCGGCGTCGTAGCGGAAGAGGGTGGTGTCGGCGATGCCCCCGGAAGCCGCGTTGAACTTGGTTTTGCTCAGGCGGCGGGTGCGGTAGTCGTAGGTGGCGTCGAAGAGGTCGGCGCCATCGAGGTCTGCCCCGGTCAGGCGGTGGTGGGTGTCGTAGGTGTAGGTGGTTGTGACTGCCGGAGCGCCGCCAACGGCGGCGGCTTTCTGCAGGGGGTTGCCGGCGAGGTCGTAGGTGTAATCCACCTGTGATGTGCCGTCGGTGTAGGACAGCAGTTCGTTCGAGGTGGGGTGGTAGGTGTAGGTGGTGGTCACCGCCGGGCCGGCGCCGGGGGTTCCGGGGGTGTGGACCTGGGTGAGGCGGTTGCCTGCCTTGTCGTAGGTCCAGCTGTCGGTCGCGGAAGAGTTGACGAGCGTCCCGGAGGTCTGGTCGGCCAGGGTGTAGGCCTCCTCGGTCAGCTGGTAGAGGTCGTCGTAGTCGTAGCTGGTGGCCTTGTGGACCCAGGCGCTTCCGGGGGTGGCAGACGCATCCGCGTTCCAGACCTCCCCGGCGGTGCGGCGGTTGCCGGCCAAGTCGTAGGTGTGCTGGACGCGGTAGACCGTCGCGTTGTTGCCCGTTCCGGGGGTGGGGTCGGTGGTGTGCAGGTCGGTGACGCGGCCCAGGGGGTCGAAGGTGGCCGAGGTGACCTGGGCGTTGGGTAGGGTCAGGGAGGTGCGGTTGCCGGACAGGTCGTAGGTGTAGGTGGACACATCGGTGCCATCGGTGACCTGCGTAAGTAGGTTCCGGGCGTCGTGGGTGTGTAGGAGGGTGCGGCCGGTCCCCGGGGCCCCGGTGTCGTCGGGGTACTGGAGTCTGGTTCGGTTGCCGTTGGCGTCGTAGCTGGAGAGGACGGTGTAGCTATCTCCGCCCCCGGAAGCCAAATTGCTGCGGGCTTCGGAGGTGATGCGGCCGAGGGAATCGTGGGTGTAGGTGGACGTGCCGTGGAGGTCGGTGGCCTGGGTGAGGTTCCCGCGGAGGTCATACTGGAAGTTGCGGGTCTCCTCGGCCGTGCCAGCTGCATCCTTATGGACGGTCTGGATCGTCCGGCCCGCCCGGTCGCGGGTGGTGGTGTGGGTTTGGCCGAGGGGGTCGGTGACGAGGATGGGGCGGCCGGCGCGGTCGTAGGCGGTGGTGGTGGTGGGTCGGCCGCCGGCGCTGCTGGGCGGAAGCAGGAGTTCGGTCTGTCGGTCGAAGGGGTCGTAGGTGTAGTCGGTGAACTGGGGGTGGTCGATGCCGGCTACGGTGTTTTGGAGCATCGACCGGTCGAGGTTGCCGTTGGGGTCGTAGCGGAAGTTCTCGCGGCGGACGTCGGCGGTGTTGTCGGCGTGGCGGGTGTTGGTGACGCGGCCCAGTTCGTCGTAGCCGTGGCGGGTGATGACGCCGCGGGGGTCGGTGGTGGTGAGGGCTTGGCCGGTCTTGTTGTAGGTGGTGGTGATGGTCGGGCGGGTGAGGGCACCACCATTTTCGGCGTCGGGGACGGCGGGGCCTTGGGCTTGGGTGGGCCGGTTGGCGGGGTCGTAGGTGGTATCGGAGCGGTGGCCGCGGGAGTCGATGGCGTAAAGGGGGCTGCCGGCGAGGTCGTAGCCGGTGCGGGTGACCACGTCGCCCCCGGAAGGTCCGCCGGTGGTGTCGGCGGCGAAGGCCGTCGGGAGGTCGATGGTGGTGCCGGGCGTGACCCCGAAGTCCGTGTCCTGATCCAAATCGAGGACCGTGACGACGGCACGGCCAAGAGTATCGAAGTAGGTGGCGGATTGTGTCCCGCGAGGATCGGTGGTGAGGGCGGCCTGGCCGTCGGCGTTGTAAACCGTTGTGGTGGTAGGCCGGCCCGTGGTGGTGGTATCCGTCAAAGGATCATGGACATCGACGGTCGGGGCCTGGACCTCGGTGGCGCGGGAGGCGCCGTCGTAGGTGGTGTCGATGCGGTACCCGTCGGGGTCGATGGAGGTGACGGGGTTGCCCGCGTGGTCGTAGGCGGTGCGGGAGGTGATGTCGTCGGCATCGGGCGATGCCGTGAGGGCGTCGTCGAAGAAGGTTCCGGGGGTGCCGGGGGTGCCGGGGCCGTCGGCGTCGAGGTCGGTGAGGCTGAGGGTGGGTCGGTGGCGGTGGTCGTAGAAGGTGTAGCTGTGGATGGAGTTGTCGCTACCTGCCGAGTCGGCCGAGTGGACGATGGTGTGGATGGGGTTGTGGACGTCGTTGTAGAAGGTTTGGGCCCACGGCTCGTTGGGGCCGGCGGGGGCGGTGTGGCTGGCGGGCGGGGTGAGCGACTCGCGCTGGATGGTGTCGGTGAGGCGGTAGGCGGCGTCGTAGATGAAGTCGGTGCTGTAGCCGCGGGCGTTGGTGGTGCGGGTGGGGTTGAAGCCGCCGAGGGTAAAGGCACCCGAGCCGCTGTTGGGGCCGTACTCGTGGGTGATTTCGTACTGGTCTGTACCACCCGGGACGGTGACGACGGGCAATGTGGTGCGGGTGAGGCGGAGCAGCTCGTCGTAGTCGTAGGTGGTCGTGTGGTTGCGGGCGTCGGTCGAGGAGGCGGTGAGGCCGACGGGGTTGTAGGTGGTGAGGGAGACGATGTCGTCGGGGTCAAACGCGGAGAAGACGGGGGTTTCGACGGGGGCGCCGGGGGTGAGGCCGAAGTTGCCGTCATCGTCGAGGTCCAGGACCGAGGCGGTGGCGCGGTTGCGGCTGTCGTAGAAGACGGCGGTGCGGTGGCCGTTGGCGTCGGTGGCGAGGACGGGGTTGCCGTTGAGGTCATAGGCGGTGGCGAGGACGGGGTTGGTGAGGGCGGCGGGGTTGTCGGGGTCTTCAACGGCGGGGAGGGTGGTCTGGGTGAGGCGGTCGAGGTTGTCGTAGGTGTAGGTCGTGGCGTCGCCGGTGGGGTCGTAGCTGGCGAGGGTGCGGTCGAGGATGTCGGCGTCGCGGCGGGTGGTGATCCAGTCAGCCGCGGCGGGATCGTTGAGGTACGCGGCGGTGGTGTAGAAGCTGTCCTCGACGTCCAGCGGCGTGAGGTCTTCGCCGGGCAGGCCCTTGACGATGGTGTACTCGACGTGGCCGAAGGCGTTGGGCCGGTACTCGGTCACCCGACCGTCGGGGTCGGTGGTGGAGGTGAGGAAGCCGTTGGCGTCGTAGGTGAAGCTGGTGGTGGCCTCGACGGGCGTGTTGACCGCATCGGTCATGCTGATGCGGTTGCCGTTGGCGTCGAAAGCAAACTCGCTGACGACGCCCTCGGCATCGATCTGCTGGGCGAGCTTGTGGGTGGCAAGGTCGTAGCGGTACTCGGTGGTCAGCTCCAGGCCATCGCCGGACACCGCCGGATCCCCAGCGTCCATCGTGCTGGACGCCGGTTGGTCGGTGATGGCGTACCAGGTGCCGTAGTCGCTGTTGAAGGGGGTGTCGTTGAACGCATCGGTCGCGGGATCGAGGCCCGAGTCGTAGCTGTAGCTCACGACGTTACCGCTGATGTCGGTGACACTCAGCAGGTTGCCGTTGATGTCGTTTGAATAGTCGTAGGTGACCTCCGGGTCGCCTTGGGCGTCCATGTGGCGCCGGACGTGCTGGTCCATCACCAGCGCGTAGCGTATGGCATTGGGGGCGTCGATGATCGTGCTGGTGAAGTCGTATTCGACGAGGTGGCCGGCGGTGTCGGTGATGTGGCTGACCGCTCGCTCGAAGGACCGGGGGGTGGTCTCGGGCACGGCGAAGGTGGCGGTGCCGTCGCCGGTGGTGACGGATTCGAGGAAGACTTGCTTCTCCCAGATCGGGACGGCGAAGCCTGCCGCGCCCTCTAAGGCGCTGGGCCACAGGTCGGCCTGCCAATCGAAGGACGTGACGTGCCCGCGGGCGTCGGTCACGGTGTCGGGGAGGTGCCACTTGACCGACTGGATCGGCGGGTTGTCGCATGACGGCAGCGATCCAGTCATCTGCCGGACCGAATCCAGGATCAAGCCGCCCGCCTGCGGATCGTCGCTACCGACGTAGGTGAAGTTGACCGTGGGCGACGTGGGTGTCCCCGTCTCCGGGTCGTCCACCTGGGGCCGCTGGACCTGGACTAGATATGTGTTGCCGCCGCCACTGTCGCCCGTGGCGTCGCCGTAGACGTAGGTGGTCGTCCGTCCCAGCGGGTCGGTGACGCTCGTGAGGCGGCCGTTGGTGTAGCCGAAGGTAATGTCGCGATCCGGCTGCTTCAGGTCGTAGATGCGCTCGGGGGTACTGTCCGAGCCACTCTGGTACTCGTAGCGGATGGTGTTGTCGTTACGATCCACGACTGCTTCGACGCGGTAGAGCGTGTCGATTGGATAGTTATCTTCGGAATCGTCGTTGCTGAGGTCGCCACGGGCGATGCTGTCGGCCTTCTTGTAGACAACGTCGGTCCCGAAGGACTTGCTCAAGACGAAGAGGTCCCCCGTGATCTGGCTGCCGTCGCTCAGGTCGTAGGTGGTCGCCTGCTCCAGTGTGTGGGGCAGCGCGTTACCGGAGAAGGCGTGGCGGAGGTCGGGACGGTAGCTGTCGGTGGCGCTTTCACGGCTGTAAGCAAGGGCGTCACCGATCTCGTCGTAGGCCACGGCTCGGTAGTCGTGCCGGTTCGGCGCGTCGTCCGTGTAGGTGACGACGAGCCGTGTCGAGAGGTTCGAGGACCATGCGCGGCCCATGATCTGCTCGATCGGGAACTTCTGGTCGATGAGGTAGTGACCGTCGAGGATCGCCTCGCCGTTGATGATCTGCTGCTCGGACCGCATGGTCCTGCGGAACTCGAGCGCGAGCTCGCCGCCGGGCATCGGGACCGACACGTCGGTCACGCCGTAGACCGGCTGGAGGTTGTAAGCATCGACATGGCCGGGCGTGGCCGGGCGATCGGATTCCCCGTCGCCCGTGGGGCTCGGGTCCGGCAATGGCACGCCATCAAAACCGACCCGCCGGTATCGGCTGGCTGCCGCGATCTGGTCCATCAGCGGCGGGAGGCACAGGTCTGGATCAGAGAGGACCACATTGGACAGGCGCCGCACCTCATAGTCATCCAGCTGACCATTGGCGTCCACGTCGAAGCCGACACCCAGCGGCAGGACCGCCGCGTCGTCCCCCATCGAAGCAGGGTCTGCCTCAGCGTGGAAGACGGCGGTCTTGGCGGTGAAATCACCCCGATCAGGGGTGAGGATGTCGTCCTCTTCCGGAAGCACCTGCCACCTCATCCAGCCCCACGCCTCGGCGTACTCGATATCCATGATTGGCTTGACGTACACGTCCGCCTCCACAGGACCGGCCGGCGGCTCGATCACCAAAACCTCTTCGTCCGGGTTGGTGATGGTGTTGTCGAGGTCGTTGTTGTCCGCGAGCGTGACGCTTGCCACATCCAGCGCGTGGATCGGCACCGTCGCAATCTCGGTCAGGCCGACGAGCAGCTTCGCGGTGTAGTCCTCGTACGCCTGCGGGTCGAGCGTGACACTTGGGTTGCCTGCGGCAAAACTGCCCGATGCGGCACCCGCACCACCGACGATCTTCCAGCTCAACTCCGCTTCGTCAACGCCGGGCATGTGCGCGTCGAGCTTGACCGTGGTGGCACCCCCACCATCGAGTGGTGTCCACAGCGTGCCTTGACTGCCACCGCTGCTCGCCTGCTTGTTCGGGTCCCGCACATCGGTCACCGTCAACTCGCCGGTGACGGGCGTCACATCTGCGCGCCAGAGGAAATCGTCGTAGTCGTTGTCGGAAGTGACCTTGCCGCCGCGTTCGCGGAGGTTCTCCAGTACGATCAGCCACCGATCATCCAGCCACTGCCCATTCTCTTTTATGAACGGAACGCTGTGCGGATTGGGATCACCAAAGCCGTTGTGGGCCGCCCGGAGCATCGCCACCGTGCCCACGTCGAAACCGCCGTTTTCGCCGTAGGCGAACTTGTGAGGCCGCTCGTTCTCCGGCACATCCCAGCGATCGGTGAGCGTCTGACTTAACTTGATGGTCGAGCTTCCACCGACGGCCTTCCACAGGGCCGCCCGGCCGCTCGCGGCCTGCACCAACACGGCACCACCCCCCGCTTCGTACACGTCGGCGTCTGTTAAGTCGATACTGAGTTGACCCGTCTGGTAGGTGGAACCCGCCGCTCCCCTGGTCGGCGTGGCGTCCTGCAGGTTGACCACCCACCAGCCGCTACTGGACGTCGAACTGCCCGAACTCGATGACGCTGCTACCACTGTTAGTGGACTGCTTACCTCGATCGACGGGTAAGGCTGTGTGGCGGCGTCCTCGGAACCGTCAGGCACCACGGGCTGAAGCGCAAAGGTGTAGTTGGACCCGCCGGATAGGTCCTCGATCAGCATCGCACTGCCATCGATCGCCTGGTCCTGCGTGAACAGGACTTGTCCTTGGTCGTCGCTGACCGTGAGCCGATATCCTGCTTCGGCCTGTGACTGGTCATGCCACCGCACCAGCGCTTCGCTGGGGGACCAGAAGGTTGCCTCCAGGCCGGTCGGGGTGTTCAGCGGGGCTGTGATCAGTGGCTGGTCGGTCAGGAAGTTGGTCGCGTGATCACGCACGACGGCCATATCGAAGGCATCGACGCGCTGGTCGCGGTTGACGTCGTAGAAGTCGTCGATCTGGGCCGGGTCCAGGAACGAGTGCGGGTTGTCGCGGATGCCCACCATGTCGAAGGCATCGACTCGGGTGCGCCCCGGCTCATCACCGGTCTCCCCCGGCACGGAGCCGAAGTAGAAGGTGTCCCGCTGCAGCAAGCCCGTGTTCTCGCCGGTGCCTACGGTGACCTGCAGCCAGCCGCTCTTGACCGCCGAGGCGTCGTCCCAGGTGAACACGGCCCGGTCGCGGCCATCGACCCCCGCCCCGGGCCGGACTTGGAAGTCGGTGGGTGCAGGCGTATCGACCCACGACAACGGCTGGGTCAGGGTCCCGCCGCTCGACCGCCGGAAACTGAAGTCGTCAAGCGTGGGCGTGCCGGCCCCGCCCACATCGATCATGAGCCCGTTGATGCCCTTGTGGTAGCTTGAATAATGGCTGAAATCTGCCTGGTTCAGCTCACGCAGCGGCGTCTTGTCGATGGCGATCGCCGCGTCGTCCGCGACTGTGATCGAGGCGTCGTTGTTGTCGAACGCGCTGTCGTTGTAGAACAGGAATGCGTCGGGTGTGCTGGACAGGAGCACTCGCGGCTCCAGGTGCTCCATGACGGCACGGTTACCGCTCCCACCACAGGCCACGCGGTCGATGAGATCCCGCTCGGCGCGACGCAGCAACTGCTTCAGCATGATGTTTCCCCTGAAGTCGAGCGTGGCGCTCGATCCCCCGGCACCCGGTGAACGAAGGAGCGGCTCTGGCCGGTGGAAGCCGCTTCGGGCACGCGCCGGAAGGGGACGTGCGGCTGCCGGTTTAACCCAACTTCCCCAGCCGGTCAAGCTTCACAGCGAAAATTTATTGAACCCTGACACCTTGGGCTTGCGGAGCGGCCGGGATGACGGTAGCGTCGCGCCCCGTTGGACCTGCTTGACCTCTTCCGGAGACCCTCATGCTTCGCCTTCTGATCCCCGCCGCTGTGGCGATGTCTTTGTGTGTGCCCGCCGTTGCCCAGCCCACGATCGACGTGGGGGTGATTCAGCTCCAACCCGATACGCCCAACCAGACGGTGCAGGTGGACGTGACCGGCGGCCAGGCGGTCAACAGCGTAAGGGTCGGCGCCCAGATCGGCGACGGCCTGGGTGCCGCCGGGCCGACGTTCCAAAGCGTCGACATCTTGACGGGTACTATTTTTGCCGATGACAACTTCGGCCAGACCCAAGTCGTGACTGACGGGTATGTATCGGCCTCGACGCTAAGCTTTAGTGATGTCTCGGCCAGTGGGCTGCTCGCCACCTTCACGGTCGATACGACCGGGGTAACGGACGGGAGCTATGAGTTTCGGCTGGACAACACCATTGCCGATGACACGGTCTTCAACCAAGGCGCAATCGTGCCGGTCGTCGCCAACGGCACACTGCTGGTCGTGCCCGAGCCGGCGAGCGGCGTCGTGGCGCTCGCGATCCTCGGTCTTGTGATCGTGCCCAAGCGTGTGCGCCGTCCTCAATGCTGACCGGCGGCCCCACCCGCTTGCCAATTCTGGGGCCTAATGCAAGCGTCCCGGTTGAATGAGCGCTAGGAGTTGGCAGTGGCTGTTATTGCGGCCGGTAATGCATAGCTCTCGGCCACAGATATTGTCGGAATTCTCGATGTAAGTGCGTTATGAGTGAAACCCCCGCCCGGCAACCTCCCCACCCGATTCGCCTCGATCAGCAGGGAGTCCCCTGTACGTTTGTCAACGCGTTCCGGACGCATCTGATGTCGCAGAACGTGATCCTTGAGCTGGGCCTTCATCTGCCCCCGGAAGCGGAAGGTACGCCAAGCTCGTTTTTGGTTCAGCAGCGGGTGGCCTTGGACGCGGCCACGGCGGGTCGTTTGCTGGAGCGGCTGTCCCAGGTGGTGCAGCGGCGGCCCGGCGAACCCGCGGCTGGCGGGGACGTGGATTTGCCGGACGACACCGCGGGCTGAGCGTGTTCGATGGTGCCGGTATCCCGCCGAACCTTTGAGTGGATCGGGTGGAGTCGTTCCTTGTCTATCTCGTCCGGTCGGTGGTTAACGATCTGGCCCGCCCTCGCTTGGGTTGTGCTTTCGTGCCAACCGGTGGCGTTGGCGCAAGTTGGGCAGGCAGAGCTGGCAGCTTCGGCTGGTGTCGCTTCCCCGCTGCATGAGTTGGTGCTGCGCCCGGAAGTCGCGGGGACGGTGCTGCCTGACGCAATCGCACGTGAGGGCGATGAGGTTGCGGCGGGTGAGGTGTTGGCGGCATTAGACCCGGCGGTGCAGGCGGCGGCGGTGGAGTTAGCGCGGATGCAGGCGGAGGATCAGCTGCAGGTGGAGCGTGCGGCCGCGGTGGTGCGGGAGATGCAGGTGCGGCTGGAGCAGACGCAGCAGCTGGCGGATCAAGACGCGGCGACGCGGTGGGAGGTGCGGCAGGCGCAGGTGCAGCTGGACCTGGCGCAGATTGATGAGCGGATCGCCCGGCGGGAGCTGGAGCTGGCGGGTCAGCGGTTGGTGCTGGAGGCGGCGCGGCTGGAGCAGATGACGTTGCGGGCCCCGTTTGATGGGGTGGTGGTGTCGGTGGAAGCGCGGGGCGGGCAGATGGTGCAACCGGAGGACCCCATCCTGCGGTTCGCGTCGCTGGAGCGGTTGAAGGTGGAGCTGCACCTGCCGGCGTCGCTGTGGGATGAGCTGGATGTCGGGCGGTCCTACCGGTTGATGGGGGGTGAGCCGGTGGAGCGGGAGGTGGTGGGTGAACTGACGTGGATCGACCCGGTGCTGGACCCGGCGAGCGGGACGTTCCGGGCGGTGCTGGAGGTGGGCAACGCGGACGGGGCGTTGCCGGCGGGGTTTACAGCATGGTTGATGTCGGACGAGCCGGTGGCGGACGAGGAGGTGGTTTTGTTGAGTAATGAGGTGGGTCCGGAGGGGCGGCCGTGAGTGAGGAGCAAACGGGGCAATCGGCGGTTCCGGGGGCGGGGCGTCGTCGTCGGCCGGACGTGGAGGCGGGGCCAGCGGTCGAGGCAACGCGGGAGCCGCTTGGCCACGATTCGGTAGCACGCGATGCATCGGGAGCCGACCTTCCTGGGGTTGATTTGCCGGTGGGGGTGACGCTGGCGGAGAGGGTGGCCGGATTTGAGGGGCCGGTTTTGGGGTTCTTGTCGCGGTTGATCGTGTTGCAGGGCCGCTTGGCGGGGGCGGACTGCGGGGTGGTGCTGCGGTTTGCCGAGGGGCGGGGTCCGGCGGTGGTCGCGACGTACAACCCGCAGCATGACCGGCTGCCGCCGCCGTGGTTAAACCTGGTGCTGGAGCAGGCCGATCCGGTATCCCGGCAGACGGGTGCGGTGCTGCTGCCGGTGCAGCGGCCCGGCGGCGCCGCGGGCGGGCACCTGGTGCTCATGGCTCTTCCCCCGGAAGTAGCTGCGGCGGAGATCGTTGATGCCGATGAGCCCCACAAGGACAGCCGGTACCTCGTGGCGATGCTGGTGGCGAACGCGGAGCCAGCGGCGGCCGAGTTGGCCCGTCAGCAGGTGGAACTCACGCTGCTGGCGGTGCGGGCGTATCTCGCACGACTGGAGACGAATCAAGCGCGACACGGCACGCGTCGGCTACAGGGGGCGATGGACGTGGTGGGGGCGGTCGGACAGAGCCAGCGGTTCACCGAGGCGGCGATGGCGTGGTGCAACGAGTTGGCCAGCCGATGGGGCGCTCACCGGGTCTCGCTGGGGGTGGTGCCCGAAGCGTTCCCGGGAGTCAAGGGGCCCCGGTTGAAGCTGGTGGCGATGAGCCGCACCGAGAAGCTGGTGCGGAAGATGCAGCTGGTGCAGGACCTGGAGGCGGCGCAGGAGGAGTGTCTCGATCAGGACGAGGAACTGCTCGTGCCCGAGCCGGCGGGGTCAACGACGGTGGTGCGGGACCACCTGCGGCTGCTGGAACGCCACGGCAGCGCGGCGGCGGTCAGCCTGCCGCTGCGGCGTGACGGCAAGGTCCAGGCAGTGGTCACCCTCGAACACGAACCCCCTCCCCCGCCCCCGGGAGTCGCTTCTGGAGATTCGCCGGCTGACGAGCGTGCCGCAGACTCTTGCTCATCTTCCGGGGCCGGGGGCGTGGGACGCTTCACTGCCGAGGACGTGGCGGAGCTTCGGCTGGTGTG
Organism: uncultured Phycisphaeraceae bacterium; assembly: GCA_964625505.1. GTDB lineage: Bacteria > Planctomycetota > Phycisphaerae > Phycisphaerales > Phycisphaeraceae > CAZVBW01. The sequence continues at coordinate 9,526 of CAZVBW010000002.1, read as the reverse complement.
CGACATGGCCTCGCCTTTGCTGCTGCCGCTAAGGGAGCGGGACCGGTGGATCGGGGCCAAGGCGGCGAGGGGCACGCGGCGGTCGGCGGGGTGGCTGATCGGCAGCGAGCACACGTGGATCAAGCTCGCGGCGATCGGGCTGTTGGCGGTGGTGCTGGCGCTGGCGCTGTGGCCGGGGCAGGACCGCGTGGGAGCGGGCTTCACGGTCGAGCCGGTGCAGCGGCAGCTGGTGACGGCACCGTTCGAAGGTGAGCTCTCAGCGGTGCACGCCGAGCCGGGGGATGCGGTGGCGGGTGACGATCAAGTGCTTGCGGAACTGGACACGGCGCCGCTGCGGCTGGAGCTGGCGTCGTTGCGGGCGCAGGAGCAGGTCCACCGTCGGGAGGCGGAGCTGGCCCGGCGAGAGGCACGGACGGTGGACGTGCAGATCGCCCAGGCGCAGGCGGATGCTCAGGCGGCTCGTGCCGATCTTCTGGAGCATCAGATCACGCAGGCCTCGCTCGCTAGTTCGCTTCCGGGGGTGGTGACCGAGGGGCAGTTGCGGCGGCAGGTCGGCCGAACGGTGGAGCGGGGCGAGGTGCTCTACGAAGTGGCGCCGATCGAGTCGCTGCGGGCAGAGCTGCAGGTGCCCGCGGACCGGGCGGGCGAGGTCCGACCAGGGATGCGGGGCGAGTTGGCGACAGCGGCGTACCCCACGCGTCGGATCGGCTTCGAGGTCGAGCGGGTCGAGCCGGCGGCTCGGGTGCACGAGGGGCGGAACGTGTTCTTGACGCGGGTGGTGCTGGACGAGTTGCCGCCTTGGCTTAGGCCGGGCATGACGGGCTCGGCGAAGGTGCACATCGGCGAGGCCCCGCTGGGCGTGCTGTGGACGCGGGACGCGGTGAACTGGGTGCGGATGAAGCTTTGGATCTAGAGCATGTGAGATGTAGGAAGTCAGATCGAATGTTTAAAACAGGTCCCGAACCTCCGCCGTGCGCAGCTCGCACTTTCTGCCCTTCATCCATTTAACTTTTCACATCTCACATGCCCGTTGATCGCCCCACCTTCCAGGAGAGCTGGCACCGCGTTGCGGGGTTGACGCCGCGGCTGCGGCCGGTGGTGCAGGCGGTGCGGCAGAACTACCGCGGCCGGCGGTGGCAGGTGTTGATGGACCCGGGCAGCGGGCAGCACTTCCGGGTCTCCGACCCGGCGTACCACTTCGTGGCGCTGCTGGACGGCCGGCGGAGCGTGGCCGAGGCGTGGGAGCTCACCGGCGAGCGGCACGGCGACGACGCGCCGACCCAGGGCGAGGCGATCCGGCTGCTGGGCCAGATGTACACATCCAACCTGCTCACCGCGGAGTTGCCGCCTGACGCGGCGGGCCTCTTCGAGCGTCGCCGCAAGCGGGTCCGCAAGGAGGTCGGCGGGTACATGCTCAACCTGCTGTTCATGCGGGTGCCGGTGTGGGACCCGGACCGGTTCCTGGACCGATGGTTGCCCGCGGTTTCGTGGATCTTCGGCCCGATCGGGCTGGTGCTGTGGGCGGTGCTGATCGGGGCGGGATTGTGGTCGCTCGCGGGGCGGACGCCCGAGCTGGCGGATCAGGCGGGCAACGTGCTGACGCCGGGCAACCTGCCGTGGCTGTACGTATGTCTGGTGGGGATCAAAGCGCTCCACGAGCTAGGGCACGGCTTCGCGTGCAAGCGGTTTGGTCGGGGCCGGCACACGGCCGGCGAGGTCCACACGGTCGGCATCATGCTGATGGTCCTTACGCCGGTGCCGTACGTCGACGCGTCCAGCGCGTGGCTGCTGCCGGGCAAGTGGCAGCGGGCGTTCGTCGGGGCGGCGGGGATGTACGTCGAGTTGGCGGTGGCGGCAGTCGCGGCGATCGTCTGGTCGCAGACCGCCGAGGGGGCGCTGGTCCACGGGCTGGCGTACAACCTGATCTTTATCGCGGGGGTGTCGACGGTCCTGTTCAACGCCAACCCGCTGATCAAGTTCGATGGGTACTACATCCTGTCGGACCTTTTGGAGACGCCAAATCTTTATCAACGGTCCAAGCAGTACCTGACGTACCTGGTGCGACGCTACGCCTACGGCGTCTGGCCCCTGGAAAACCCCGCCCATTCGGGGGGCGAGCGGTTCTGGTTCGTGATCTACGGCGTGGCGTCGGCGGTGTACCGCGTGTTCCTGATGGTGGTGATCATCCTGTTCGTGGCCGACAAGCTGTTCTTCATCGGGATGCTCTTTGCCGTGTTGGCCCTGGTACAGTTCCTGGTGATCCCGGCGGGCAAGCTGGTGCACTACCTCGCGGCACACCCCGAGCCGCACCGGGTCCGGGCGCGGGCGGTGGTGGTGACGCTGGCGTTCTTCGGACTGCTGCTCGGGGTGCTCGGCGGGGTGCCGATGCCAGACCGGCCGCGGGCGATGGGGGTCGCCGAGCCGTCGCGGGTGGTGCACGTGCACGCCGGGGCGGACGGCGAAGTGCGGCGGGTGCTGCCGACCGGAACGGTCGTGCAGGCCGGTGATCTCGTGCTGGACGCGGCGAACCCGGAGCTTGAAGCCCGCCGGGATGAGCTTGTGTCGCAGCGGCAGGCCTTGGCGGCGCAGTACCGCCGGGCGATCCGACGCGAGCCTGCTGAGCGGCAGGCGCTTGCCCAGCAGCTAGCAGCGGTGGACGATCAGCTGGCCGATGTCCACCGGGAACTGGCGGAACTGGCGATCCACGCCCCGATCGACGGAACTTGGGTGAGTGAGCTAGACGCCCAGACGGCCGGTCATTACCTGCGTTTGGGGGAGCCAATCGGGTACGTCGCGGCGCTCGACGATCTGGTCGTGCGGGTGGCGGCGGACCAGCACGAGGGCCCACGGCTGGTCGCGGCCAGTGACGCGGTGCGGATGCGGCCGGCCGGTCGGCCCGACGCCGAGTTCCCAGGACATGTCTCGGCGGTGCTCCCCGCGGGGCGACGGCAGCTGCCCTCGGCGGCCCTCGGCCTGCTCGCTGGTGGATCCATTCCGACGGCCGCCGAGGATCAACGCGGGGAGCAGACGGTCGAGCCCTACTTCGAACTCCGCATCACCCCCGCCCCCGGAAGCCCCGCCCCCGAAAGTGTTATCTCAGACGGCCTGCTGCCCCCAACTGACCGAGCCCACTTTCCGGGGGGGGTGGGCGAGCAGGTGCATGTGCGGTTTGTGTTGCCGGACCGACCGCTGTTGAGCCAGTGGTGGCGGGCGGGCCGGCAGACGGTGCAGCGACGGTTCGGGTTGTAGGGGGCCCTTCGTATGAGCAGCTTCACGACGTACAACCCGCTGGGCGAGGGCGTCCGGCTCGATGAAGCTGGCCGGCAGATTCAGGCCGCCGAAGCGGCGCGGCAAGCCACGCTCGGCCAAGACTCGGCCCGGTCGCACCGATGGCGGGACGCGGCGTTGGTCAAGCGGACGGACAAGCCCAAGCGGGGACCCGACGCAGCGTACGAGTGGCTGGCGTCACGGCTGGTCACGACCGTGTCGCCCGCCCGGCCGTACCTGCGGCGGGCGGCGGCGGTGCTCAAGCTCGAGCCCGAGGTCCGGGACCTGACCGATACCCAACTCGACGAGCGCATCGCCCACTTCCGGGGGGAGACCCGTCGCAACCGACGATCGCGGGAGCACACGCACCAGGCTTTAGCCGCCGTGCGCGAGGCGGCCCGGCGGACGCTGGGCCTCCTCGCCTACCCGGTGCAGGTGGCCGCGGCCCTGGCGCTGCTGGACCGCCGGATGGTCGAGATGGCCACCGGCGAAGGCAAGTCGCTTGTCGCGGTCCTCGCGGCGGTGCTGCCGGGTTGGCGTGGGCGGGGTTGCCACATCGTGACGGTCAACGACTACCTTGCTGGGCGTGACGCGGCGTGGTGCGAGCCCCTGATGCAGCATTGCGGCTTGCGGGTCGCGGCTGTCGTGGGCGAGTCGGACCCGGCGCAGCGGCGGGCGGGTTACGCCGCGGACGTGACCTACACGACCAACAAGGAACTCGCTGCCGACTATCTACGCGATCGCCTCACACCCCCCGCCCCCGGAAGCCCCTCGTCGGGCGGTGCGGGTCGGACGCCGCGATCCCATGTCGGTCGGCTCGCCGAGCAGGTGGGTCATCTCAATGGCGCGGGCCCTATGTCCGGGGGCGGGAGCGCTTCCAGGGCGGTGATGCGGGGGCTCGCCTTCGCCATCATCGACGAGGCCGATTCGGTGCTCATCGACGAAGCGGTCACCCCGCTGATCATTGCCGGTGAGGGAAAGCCGGGCCAGCGTGCCGCCGCCTATCGCAAAGCCACCGACTTAGTCCGCGACCTGCTTCCGGGGGAGCACTTCCGCCTGCACCCCCAGCACCGCGACCTGACGCTCACCGCCGCCGGCCGCCGCGCCGTCGACCACGCCGCCACCACCGCCGGACTCACAGGCTCCTGGACCGGCCGCCGCTGGCGGCACGAGATGGCCCACCAGGCCCTCACCGCTGCCCACCTGTTCCACCGCGGCGACCAGTACGAGGTCCAGGACGACCAAGTCGTCATCGTCGACGAGGCCACCGGCCGGCTCATGCCCGACCGCACCTGGCGGGCCGGTCTGCACCAGGCCGTCGAGGCCAAGGAGGGCCTGGACCCCACGCCGATGAAGGACACGCTGGCCCGCATCAGCTTCCAGCGGTTCTTCCGCATGTACGACCACCTCTGCGGCATGACCGGCACCGCCTGGGAACCCCGGGCCGAGCTCTGGCGGACCTACCGCCTCCGCACCGTCCGCATGCCGACCCACCGCCCCTGCCGCCGACGACGCCTGCCCCGCCGCGTGCTGCCCACCATCGACGCCAAGTGGGACGCCGTCGTCCACGAAGCTCAGCGAATACATACAACCGGTCGGCCCATCCTCATCGGCACCCGCAGCGTTGAAGCCAGTGAACAACTCGCCGCCAAACTATCGAATGCCGGCCTTGACCACGTCGTCCTCAACGCCAACCGCCACGCCGAAGAAGCTGCCATCGTCGCCACCGCCGGCGAGCCCGGCCGCATCACCGTCGCCACCAACATGGCCGGCCGCGGCACCGACATCCGCCTGTCCCCCGAGGTCGCCGCCCTCGGGGGCCTGCATGTCATCGCCACCGAACACCACGACAGCGCCCGCGTCGACCGCCAACTCTTCGGCCGCGCCGCCCGCCAAGGCCAACCCGGTGCCGCCCGCCTCATCACCTCGCTGGACGATCCCCTGCTCCAGCGCTACCTTCCGACCAAGCTCCCCCTGCCCCGTCTCCGCCGACTGCTCCCTGCCTCCGCCTACCACCGTGCCCAACACCGCGCCACCCGCCTCGCCATGACCCGCCGCCGCCACGTTCACCTCCAAGACCACCAACTGGACGAACAGCTGGGCTTTGCGGCCGACTGAAACCTGCTCTTGCGCTCCCTCACCACCTGTGAGACCGTTGAGGACGGACCTGTTCCTTCCTCATACCGGAGACGCAGCGATGGTTGGATTCTCCCCCACCCGGCGTTTCAGTCCGGGGCGGCTCGTGGCCACCCCGGCGGCGCTGGAGGCGTTCGAGGCGGCTCGTGAAGAGCCTCTGAAGTTCCTCTGCCGCCACGAGTGCGGCGACTGGGGCGAGCTTCCTCGTGAAGACAAGCTCGCCAACGACGAAGCGGTTCGCTCCGGCGGCCGCATTTTGAGTGCCTTCATCCTCCAGACGGGGGTCAAGGTGTGGTGCATCACCGAGCGGGACCGCGCGGTGACCACGTTCCTTCTGCCGGAGGAGTACTGATGCCCCCGGAAGCTCATCCCGCAGCGCGGGTGATAGAGCGTGCGGTGCTCAAGATGCTTACCACTACCGGCCGCGAGGCGGTGGTGCGGTGGCAGGAGCGCCGGGATAACTGCGTCACGATTGCGCGGGTGGCAAGTCACGTGCTTGCTCGCTTCGGCATCCCCGCCCAGGTGGTGCCGGTGCGGTTCCACCTCATGAACCGGCAAATGCGGGAACTCTACGAAGAGCACGGACGGCTGCCGCAGACGGTTGCTGAATCACGCAAGTGGCTCGAAGCCGGGGCGTACAGCGTCATCGTTGACGACGCGCCGCGGCCGGGCCGCTTCAATGGCCACCTAATCCTTGTGACGGAGCACTTTGTCATCGATCCTTCAGTGGATCAGGCTTCGCGACCAGAACGAGGCCTGGTGGCGACGCCGTGGTTCATGCCGCGACCCGATGGCTTCCCGGAGAAGCTTCAGTGGCTCACACTCCGCAGCGACAGCGGAGCCCAGCTCGACTACCTGGTGCAAGATCGGCCTGCAGCTGACTGGACAACGCTTCCAGACTGGCAGCTGATTACGCGGGAGCACCCGGTCGTGCATGACCTCTGCGAGCTGGTGTAGCTGGTCTCTACACAAAAATCAGCCGTTCACGATGTGAGCGGCTTTTCTTCTGGTTCTGCCGTCCTGATGGTCGCCGCCTCAGCTGCGAGAAGCTGGAGGAAGAACACAAGCTCCCGCTTCCGGTACGCCCGTCCGAGCCAAATGCCTGCAAGCTGCCGTTGGGTTAGCCAGATCAGGCAGGCGGCGACAGCCAGCGCGATCAAGATGCTCCAGCCGACACCGCCGTGCCAGAAGACGGGCTGCCGCACCGCTGCTTGGGTAAAGGCGAGCAGGATGATGACGAGGAGGCCGAGTACCACTGGCCGCTTACGAAGAAGGTCCTCAAGCTCACTCTCACCCTTCACGATCGGCTGCAAAGCCTGAAGCTCCGTAGCGGTCAGCTGCAGGTGACGCACCTTCTCTCGGAACAGCAGGTACCGCAGGTACACCATCCGTCGGTCAACGCGAAGCACTTGGTTCGGCTCGCCGGTAGCGAGCTTCTGATACTCGCGCCGCTGGACTGCATCAAAAGCGGCTGCCAATAAGGCTAAGGCAGCCCCGAGACCGACAGACCACGGCTCCGAAGGGCCGAGGCGGGCGGGCTCGATCACCACGACGGAAAACAATCCCGCGACTGCGATCGTCGTGCCCCAGAGAACCATCCGGTGAAGCGTTACTTGTCCAAAGAAGATGCTTCGAAGGATGCCGCGGCGGGTAATCTGGCGGTACGCCTCCTGCACCGCTACGAAGTGCTGCAGCACCGTACCCGCTGCAGAATCGTTTGGTTGTTGCTCGTGCACCCGTGGACCATATCGTGATCCACACGGCATGCCTCACGATGCTGGCCATCGGCATCATGAAGGAACCCCTTGACGCGGCACGTCTGTTCGTGCTTTGCTTCTAGACGGAACCCGATTACCAACTAAAGGAACCCGCCATGACCATCACCCTTCAACTGTCGGAGCAGGCAATCAAGACGCTCAAGCAGCGGGCTGAAGAAGCCGGCTGCCAGAGCATCGACGCCTATCTGGAGGCCGTCGCTCAGCAGAGCGAGACGCCCGAAGAGACGCCGGAGCAGTGGATCGACCGGATCACAGGAACAGCGACGAGCGGCCTCACGACGGACGAAATCATGGCGATGACGCGGAGCGAGGTATGAGCCGTGTTCTTGTTGACAGCAACGTGCTCATCGATGTGGTCTCGCGTGACCCGCAGTTCTTCGAGTGGTCACGCGAGACCCTGCTGCGGGCACGGCGGGAGGCCGGGGCGATCCTCAACCCGCTGATCCTGGCTGAAGTCTCGACGGCATTCGCATCGCCGGAAGAACTCGACCGCGCTTTTCCTGCCGAGCAGGTGGCTCGCGAGCCGCTCCCGTGGGAGGCAGTGTTCGTCGCAGGGCGAGCGTTTCAGAGCTACCGTAAGCGTGGCGGCACCCGGCGATCACCGCTCCCCGACTTTTACATCGGGGCACACGCCCAAGTGCAGGGGCTGCGGCTCCTCACGCGTGATGTCGCCAGGTACCGGACGTACTTCCCCGATGTGGAGCTGATCCACCCGCCGAAGACAATGCTCGACCAGTCGTAAGCGAGCGACTTCGCATCACCGCATCCCCAGCCCCGTTTGCCGACGGGGCTTTTCTTGTGCATTCCGGGCCGACAAAGAAAAAGCGACCCTTCTCAAAAGGGCCGCTTGTGCGGGATCACCGGCGGCAGGTACCCAGCGCCATGTCCACCATCTCACTGATCTGGGCACCGCTGAAGTCCGTCGGCTGCTGGCCTGTGGTCATATCAACTCGCCGGCACCACCGGCCGAGCGATAGCCGGTACATGACCGCTGCTGCGGCGTGGTCCCCCGCCTCGTCCCCATCGGTAAAGATCAGGATGCGGGAGCGAGCGTCGGTGGCCTCGTTGAGGAGAACGGCTTGCCAGGTGGATGTGGTGGCTCCCATCAGCGCCACGGCGGCATGAAGGCCGTGCTGCCACAGCCACCAGACGCTCACGCAGTCCTGGACCACCGCGACAAGCGGTTCATCAGGTTCCAGTCGGTGGACGTTGTAGAGCAGCTGGGACGGCGCATCCATATCCACAGCGCCATTCCGATCCGGCGTACCGGACAGCAGGTAGTCCGTGGCGTCGCCACCAACGGCGGGCCCAGAGGGTTTTCGCCATGCCGCGTGGCCGAGTCGGTTCCCCCGCTCATCGTGGATCGGGATGGCGATCCGACCCGCCGCTGGACCGCGGAGAATGACACCAAGGCCGAAATGTTGGGCGGTCGCCGGCGGGATCTCAACTTTGGAAAGGTACGGGTGGTCCTCAAGCAGCTTCTGCTCGCGGCCTACCCAGATGGCGGCACGGTCTGAAGAGTAGGTACAGGAAGCGATGTCTCGGTTCATCAAAAGCTCCAGGAAGAGTCCGATCCTCCGCATCGATGCCGCTCCACCGCGGCAGGCGCGGCGGTCGGACGGGGGTAAAGGAACAGGTTCCACTACCAGCCAATCACGGCTGTGGAGGGGTTGTCAACAGGTTGCGTGGGTCTGGTGCGCGTAGTTCAATGGTGGTGGATGTTCTTTCCCTGCACCCGCGGCGTCTGCCGCGTGGTGCGGACAGTTGTCGCGGTGCGCCTCCACCAGGAGCCACCGATGCCTCTCGATGTGTACCAGGCGGTCACGGACAAGATCCTTGCCGCCCTCGAAGCGGGAACCGCCCCATGGCGCGACCCGATCATCACCCGCTACGCGGCTGATGCCCCGCAGAACCTCATGAGTGGACACCACTACCGAGGCTGCAATGTCTTCCTGCTCGCGATCTCCGCATGGAGCGCAGGCTACGCCAGCAACCGCTGGCTGACGTTCCGCCAGGCCAAGGAGCTTGGCGGGAGTGTGCGAAAGCGTGAGAAGGGCTCGCTTGTCGTGCTCTGGAAGCCATTCCAGGTTGAGGACAAGGAGACGGGTGAGCAGGTAGACCGCTTCGTGCTCCGCCACTACACCGTCTTCAACAGCGAGCAGTGTGATCTGCCCCCGGAAGCTCGTCCCGCTGCGGTTGAGAATCCAGCGGTGCGGCCGGTCCCGTTCGCTCCCATTCCTGCCTGCGAGGCGGTGGTGGAGGGGTACGATGGTCCGGTCCTGGTGCACGGTGCAGGGCAATCGCATTCTCCGCCTAGTCGCTGATCCTGCGATGGTGAAGGGGAC
>CAZVBW010000001.1:72818-133560 GCA_964625505.1 uncultured Phycisphaeraceae bacterium | reverse complement strand
GTTCGGGGGGTCACTGCCGGGGGGGGTGCCGGTGGTGAACAAGGTGGCGGCGGGGTTGCCCAGCGGGTTCACGGATCTGGATTACCCGGCGGGGGCGGCGGATGCTTATGGGGTTCGGCCGATGGGGCTGGATGATGCGGACGCGTTCGGGGCGGTGGTGGAGGGCCGGTCGATGGAGCCGGAGTACCGGGAAGGGGACATCGTGTACTTCGCGCCGAGGTTGGACGTGGTGGACGGGTGTGATTGTTACGTGCGGCTGGAGCCGGACCACGAGGCGACGTTCAAGCGGGTGTTTTTCCAGGAGGGGCCGGAGGTGCCCGAGGGACCGGGGGAGCCGGGGGTGCCGGGGGGACCCGACGGTTCGGCGTGTCCCGGGCGGCGGCGTGGGGTGGAGCAGGTCCAGGGGCTGGCGTGGGTGCGGTTGCAGCCGTTGAACCCGGCGTTCGAGGCGCGGGTGGTGAGGCGGGAGGCGGTGGCGGGGATGTTCCGGGCGGCGTGGCGGATGTCGCGGCTGGTGGGTCCGGGTCTGTAGGGGGCCGGCGGAGCGGTGGCGTGCGCGCGGGGGGGTATGGGCCGTGGGGCGGTGCGAACGTGTGACGTTGCGGAAGTCTGGAGCCGGGGAGGTTTCGCGAGGGCGGGCGCGGGGCGCGTTTGGCACGTGGGGCGCGGCGGGTTGTGCGCCCGGGCCGGGCCCGCGGTCGGGGGCGAGAGGCGGTGAGTCAGCTGCCCTGGGGTTGGTCGCGGCCGCCGTTGCGATGCGGTGGGGGGTTGCGGGGCGGCTCGCCCTTGGCTTTGAGTTCGGCGAGTTCGCGGCGGTTGATCTGGCAGTCGCGTGGGAAGTCGAACGCCAGGCGGACCTTGTCGCCGTGGATGTCCACCACGCGGATCATGCCCAGCGGGTTGGCCGGGTCGCCGATGACAATTTCTTCTCCGACTCGGCGGGTCAGTGCGAGCATGACCTACTCCTGTCGCCCGGCGGTGCCGGGCCTTCCGGCCGAGCAACGGCTCGGCTGAGACCTACATCGGTCGATCCCGTCGGCGGCGGCAGCCCATCGGTGGCAAGGACCGGTAACTGCGGCATGTATCACGGCGGGGCTGGAACTATAGCGCCACGCGGCGTCCCCGGGCAGATGCGGGCCCTCGGCACGGCGGGATGGCGGACACGGCGTTGTTCCGTGCGATGGCGTGTCGGCAAGCCGGTGGGGGTCCCGGCGAGCCGGGGTCGCGGAGCGAGGAGGCGGGTTCGCACGCCCCGGCGTGCCCCCCGGGACGTGCGGGCCGCCTTTGGAAGCGGCGCTTCGGCGGCACCGGCCGTTAAGCCGGGGGTGAACCCTGCCGATGACCCGCAGTAGCGGGCCCCCGGCGCGGGCCCGATCCAGGACTTGCCGCGCCGCCGACCCGTGACGAGCTTCGACTCGCCGAGAAGAGGACCTCCGATGCCCGAGATGATCAGCCCCGCCGACGCCCCTCTGGCCCCGACCGGCGTGCCCGCCGGTGCCGCCGATTCGGCCCCGATTGTCGCCGAAGCCATCAAAGAAGTCTCGCACATCGCCACCCTGCCGGAGGTGACGATGAAGATCATCCAGCTGGTCGAGGACCCCGACTCCACCGCCCAGGACCTCAACAAGGTCATCAGCAACGACCCGGCGCTGGGGGCCCGCATCCTCAAGGTGGTCAACTCCGCGTTCTATGGCCTGCCGGGCCAGATCGGTTCGATCAACCGGGCGATCGTGCTGCTGGGCCTCAACGCCGTGAAGAACATCGCCATCGCCGCCAGCCTCGCCAAGCTGTTCCGCGGCGGGCGGATCTGCCCCAGCTTCGACGCCCGCGAGCTGTGGACCAACTCGATTGCCACCGCGACCAGTACCCGCCTGCTGGCCGACCACGTCGGCCTGGGCCTGCCCGACGAGGCGTTCCTCGCGGGGCTGATCCACGACATCGGCATCATGGTCGAGGTCCAGGCCCGCCGGGCCCAGTTCGTCGAGACGATCGAGCTGCTGGAGATGGACGAGAACATCACGCTGCGTCAGGCCGAGTCCCGCATCATCGGCGCCGACCACGAGCAGTTCGGCACCGGGCTGTGCAAGCTGTGGAAGTTCCCGACCAGTTTCCAGTACGTGACCGGGTTCCACCATCGGCCGCTGGAACTGGCCCCCGAGCACCGCACCCTCACCGGGCTGGTCCACATCGCCGACTGCCTGTGCAAGCGGCAGAAGCTGGGCTTCACCCGCGGCATCGAAACCGACACCCCGCCCAGCGCGCTGATGGACCAGCTCAAGCTCACCGAGCCGGTGCTCGACGAGATCTGCGACCGCATGCCCGACGCGATCGAAGAGGCCAAGGCCATCTTCCAGCAGGGCTGAGTTCCGCGGCCTCCATCCATCTAGATATCACTCCCCGCAGCCCCGGCCGTCCACCGGGGCTGTGGTTTCGAAGGGGCCGCGCTATAGAGAGGCTTGGTTCGCCCTGGCCCGATGGGTGCCGACTGGCTCGCGGGCCGTCGGCGGTGACGAAGGACGTCACGCGTCATCGACGAGCACCACCTTGCCGCAGTCGCCCCGGTCGGCGATGCGGAACGCCTCGTCGCCGTTGGCGTAGGGGACGCGGTGGGTGACGATCTGGTCCAGCGGCAGGTCGTGCCGGGCGATGAAGTCCAGCAGGAAGTCGTACTCGCCGAAGTTCATCACGTGCGAGCCGTGGAGGGTGATCTGCTTGCCGGTGATGGCACCGAGGTTGAAGGCGGGCTCTTTGGACCCGATGCCCACGACGGCGGCGCGGCCGAAGCGTCCGAGCGTGTGCATCATCGCCTTCTGGGCCGCGGCGTGGCCGGTCGTCTCGTACGCCAGTGACGCCCCCCGGCGTGGCCCGGCCGTCGCGGGCAGCGCATCGCGGACCGCGGCGGCGACGTCGTCGGTCGCGGCCTCGTCAATGACGGCATCGGCGCCGAACCGCTCGGCGAGCTCGAGCCGGGCGTCCCGGCGACCGACGGCCACAACGTGGCAGCCCCAGGCCTTGAGCATCATCACCCCGCAAAGGCCCACCGGCCCGAGGCCCCAGACGACCGCGTCGTCCTCGGCGGTCGGCGTAACCTTCGACAGCGCCGACCAGCTGGTCGCCGCGCCGCAGGCGAGGATCGCCCCGGCCTCAAAGCTGAGCCCGTCCGGCAGCGGCAGCGCGTTGGCCGCGTCGATGACGACCTGCTCCCCGCAGGAGCCGCTGACGTGCCAGCCCGGCACACGGATCCCACCCCCTGTGCCCGGACCGTCGGGCGAGTCGCACCAGTGCTTCTCGCCCATCCGGCACCAACGGCAGGCGTTGCACGCGTCGTAGTGGTACACGGTGACCCGCTGGCCGACCCGCGCCGGGTCCACGCCCTGGCCGACCGCGTCGATCACGCCGCACGGCTCGTGCCCGAGGACCTTGCTGTGCGGCCACGGCGGCTTGCGGTACACGTGCAGGTCCGACCCGCAGATGCCGCCGACCCGCATCGCGACCCGCGCCTGGCCCGGGCCCGGCTGCAGGTCGTCATGCTCACGCACCGCCGCTTCACGCGGCCCCAAGTGTTCAACCACGATCATGCACGGCGTTATAGCCCGGCGGCGTTGACTGAGCACGAAGCGTGAGCGAGTGCACGGGCCGCGTTGGGCTCGTGCACTCGCTGACGCGTCGTGCTCAGAAAGATGCTCAGCCGCGCGGGCCGTGGGTGTCCCCAGCGGTATGCGCTTCGCCACGCAGGGGCAAACGGATGGTGAACGTCGCCCCCTCGCCACGGGTGGATTCCACGTCGATCGTGCCGTGATGGTCATCGACGATTTTCCGCGTCACCACCAGGCCCAACCCGGTGCCGCCGTAGCCCTTGCTGGATAGAAACGGCGTGAACAACTTCGACTTCGTCTGCGGGGTCATCCCCTCGCCGTTGTCGGCGACCTGCAGCACCACCTGCTGGGCCGACTCGTTGTACGCCGCCCGCAAGGTGACGATGCCGGCCTCGGGCTCGACGGCGTCCAGGGCATTGTTGAGCAGGTTGAGCATCGCCTGGTGCAACCCGCCGCCGTCGATGGCCACCGGCGGGACGTCCGGCGACAGGTCGGTCACCAGCGCGACCTTCTTGGCGTCGTACTGGTTTTGCACCAGCGCGGCGAGCTCCTCGAGGATCGGCTGGACGTTCTGAACTTCAGTCTCCGGCCGGCGTTGCTTGCTGAACGCGAGCATGTTCATCGACAGCTCGTAGATGCGTTCGAGGTTGCGGGCGACGATGTCCCAGCCGCCGCGGACGACCTTCATGTTCTGCTTGCGCAGGCCCAGCTCGACCACGTCGGCCCCGCCGCGCATGCCCTGGAGGATGTTCTTGATCGAGTGGCTCAGCGACGCGACGGTCTGGCCCACCGCGGCGAGCCGCTCGGCCCGCAGCCGGGCCTCGACCAGGCGGAGGTTGGCGATCGCCAGGCCGGTCTGCACGCCCATGGCGGTGAGCAGCGTGAGTTGATCTTCCGTGTAGGTGTAATTCGCGACCTGGCTGTCCAGGTGGATGACGCCGTACTGGAACTGCTTGTATCGAATCGGGACGCACATGACCGAGCGGATGCCGTAGGCGGTCACGCTGTCGCCGGAGGTGAACCGCTGGTCGGCCATGGCGTTGGCCGAGAGCACGCCGACCTCCTTGCGGAGCACGTACTGGACGATGGTGCGGCTGTAGGTGATGGGCTTGGAGCCGTCGTCCGGCCGAGGCGGGGCGGGTTGGGGCTGCACCGCCTTGCCGGTGGCCGGGTCGCGCTTGCGGATGGCCTCGGCGTGGAGGGGGCTGTCGGGGTCGTTGGGGTCTTCGCGGAGGAGGATGAACGCGCGGTCGGCCTCGAAGTAGGTGAAGATGACCTCCATCACCTTGTGCAGCAGCTCGTCCCGCCGGACCGCCGAGCCCACCACGCCGACCAGTTCGTAGATCACGCCCAGCTGGAACTGCGCCGCCGACGACGGGTCGGGCACAGACATGATCATCGAGTCGTCGCTGCTGGCGGTGTGCTGCAGCGAGACCTCGACCTCGCGTTTGCCCACGCCTCGGACCGGGGCCGGCGGCCGGGGCGGTCCCTGCTCGCCGAAGACCAGCAGGGTCGTGCCGGCCCGGAGCTGGTCACCGTTTTTCAGTGCGTGTCGGCCGGTGATCCGCACGCCGTTGACAAACGTGCCGTTGGCACTGCCCAGGTCGCGGAGGTACCACTGACCGTTGTCGGGGGTCAGTTCGGCGTGGCGGCGGGAGATGGTCTGGTCCAGCAGCGGCAGCGCCTCGCTGGACCGGCCGATCATTTGCGGTTCGTGGTCGGGCAGCTCGAACCGCCGACCGCGGTCGGGCCCCTGCATGACGGTCAGGACGAGCATGCGGGCAGGGTACGGCGTTTGGCGGTGGGCGTCGGGGCACCGCGCGGGGCCTGACAGCCCCGACTCAACAGATCAAGCGGCTTGAGGCGTCGAATGGTCCGAATCATCGTCCGCTTCATCACGCGGCGTCGCCGCCTGCCCCGCCTGGATCAACACGCGCAGGGCGCGGTTGACCGATTCAGCGTCGGGGAACACTTGGTGCACATCGGCGTCGAGCTCAACGACGCGGTCACCCGCCGTGGCACGGTCGTGGTACTTGCCACGCTCAGCGCCTTCCCAAGCCTCGCTCGGCAGTTCAGGGATGTCACTGGTGTCAATCCCTTCATCAAGTTGTTCAGTGGCTTGAGCCATAACGTTGCCCCTCCTGGCGGGTGGCCCGCCGTGCACCGATGATCCGAATCGCCACGCCGCGCTCGAGAAAGACGGCGGTCAGCACTCGGCCACGGCTGCTGATGCCGATCAGCTGGTACCGGTCTTCATCACCGGAGTGCAACACATCGTAGAGCGTCACCGCCTCCGGGTCACGAAACGCAGTGGCGGCTTCCTCGAAGCTCACCCCGTGTTTCTTCAGGTTCGCCGCCGCTTTCGCGTCGTCCCACTCAAACTTCATTCCGCGGGCTCCGCGTCGCCGCGGCGCTGCTTCCATGCGGCGAGTTGCTGCTCGAAGCCGGTGAGGCCCGCGTTGCCGTGGGTCTGGTAGCGCTTGACGACGTTCTCCGGGCCAAGCCAGTCGTAGACGTCGTCGGCGACCGCGGTGAGCCCCGCATGTACATGCGGGGCTGCGGTGTTGTTCATCTCGTCGACGCTCAACTGGGCGAGTTTGTGCTTGCCGGCGTCGGTGCACTGCTTGACCAGGGCCCCGACGATCTGGTGCGCGGTGCGGAACGGGACCCCTCGGGTCACCAGGTACTCGGCCAGCGAGGTCGCGTCGAGGAAGCCGCGGTCCAGGCCGGCCTTGATGCGTTCCTCGTTGAACCGCGTGGTCTGCACGATGTGCGTCGCCATGTCCAGGCAATCGCAGACCACGTCGAAGGCCCCGAACACGTGCCGCTTGTCTTCCTGCAGGTCGCGGTTGTATCCAATGGGCAGGCCCTTGAGCATGGTCAGCAGGGCGACGAGGTGGCCGTAGACCGTGCCGCACTTGCCGCGGATCAGCTCGAGCATGTCGGGGTTCTGTTTCTGCGGCATCATCGACGATCCGGTGGTGTAGCGGTCGTCGAGGGTGATGAATCCGAACTCGGTGGAGCTATAGATAATCCACTGCTCGGACCAGCGGGAGAGCCACTGCGTGGACATACTCAGTGCGTAGACAAAATCGCATGCTTTATCTCGGCTGGCCGTCGAGTAGATGCTGCTGGCACTTGGGCCGAAGAATTTGAAGTCGTCGATCTCCTGCAGCTCTGTGACCGTTCGCTTTCGATCCAAAGGCAAGCTCGAGCCCGCGATCGCGCCGGATCCGAGATGGCAATACCACTGCTCGCTATCGAACGAGCTGTAACGTTGCCCCGCGATGTTGATGGCATTTGCCCAAGCGACCAGTTCGCCACCAACGACGACCGGTTGAGCCCGCTGAAGGTGGGTGTACGACGGTAGGACGTACTTGCCATCGCGCTCGGCCAATTGGAAGAACTCGGCTTCGAGGAAGTCATGTTTTGCATGCAGCTCCCGCTCCGCCAAATCAATCCATAGCTGCAGGTCCGTCGCCACCTGGTCATTGCGGCTCCGCCCGGTGTGGAGCTTTCTCCCCGGGTCGCCGATCTTGTCGATCAGTGCGGCTTCGATGCACATGTGGACGTCTTCGAGCTCGACCTTCCAGCCGGGCCAGGCGTCACCGTGTTCGTCGATCTCGGCCTTGATCTCGGCGAGGCCGCGCTCGATCTCGGCGAGGTCGTCCCCGGAAATGAGGTCCACGTGCTTGAGCATTCTCGCGTGGGCGAGGCTGCCGGTGATGTCGACTTCGTAGAGGCGTTTGTCGACGTCGAGGGAGCTGACGAAGCGGGCGGCGAGCGGGTCGCCCCCGGAACCTTCGCTGCCGGAGGACTTGACGTGTTCCCAGGGTTTGCTTGACATGCGGGCAAGGTAGTCGGTGCGTATCGCGTGTCCGAGCCGCGGGTGGATACCCGCGGCCGCTGGAGTGTGCGGCGGGCGTGGGGCGTCGGCGTGCTTGATCGACCGCGGGTCTGCACCCGCGGCTCGGCTAGATTGGAGGCATGCGAGCGATCCTGTGGGTGAGTGTGCTGGCGGCGATCCCGGCGGTTCCGAGCGTGGGGCAGGCGACGCGGCCGGCGGCCCCGGCGGCTGAGCGACCGGGCGGTGAGCCGGTGGATGTGTCGGACTTTTACGACGCCATCGCGCACTACCAGATGAACCTGGAGACGCTGGACTATGTGCAGTACGCCCCGGACGAGGTCGCGGCGATCGCCGACAACCTGCTGCTGTGGCAGACCGAGGCGGGCGGCTGGCCCAAGGACGAGGATTGGCTGCGGGTGCTTTCCCCGCAAGAAGCGTCGGCGCTGCGCGAGGATGGGCCCGACGCGCCGCCGACGCTGGACAACCGCAGCACGTGGAGCCACATCCAGTACCTGGCCGAGGCGCACCAGCACACCGGGGACGAGCGGTACGCCCAGGCGGCGCTGCGGGGGATCGACTGGGTGTTGGCGACGCAGAACCGGGCGGGCGGCTGGGACGGCGGTCGGCCGGACATGATCGCGTACAACGACGACGTGATGGTGGGGGCGACGCGGCTGATGGGCCGGGTCGGGTCGATGGCGCCGCCGTTCGATTTCGTGGACGGCCGACGGGGTCACCTGGCGCGGATGGCGTACAGCCGGGCGATGAACGCGATCCTGCAGACGCAGGTGCGGGTGGACGGGCAGCGGACCGCGTGGGGCCAGCAGCACAGCGTGGACACGCTGGAGCCGATCTGGGCGCGGACGTTTGAGCCGCCGGCGATCTCGGGCCGGGAGAGCGTGGACGTGGTGCGATATCTCATGACGATCGAGCAGCCGTCGCCGGCGGTCATCGCGGCGGTGCAGGGGGCGGTGGCGTGGTTCGACCGGGCGAAGCTGGAGGGGCTGCGGCTGGTCGAGCGGCAGACGGACCCGGAGTTTTACCGGCACCACATCAGCCGGTTCGACCGGGTGTTGGTCGAGGACCCGGACGGCCCGCCGCTGTGGGCGCGGTACTACAGCCTGGAGGACGGGGTGACGCCGCTTTGGCCGGACCGGGACCGGCAGATGCGGGCCAGCTACAACGACATCAGCCGGGAACGGCGGACGGGGTACGCGTACGTCGGGCGGTGGCCGGCGGCGTTGCTGGCGGAGGAGTATGCGGCGTGGCGGGAGCGGGTGGGGGAGGCGGGCGTGGCGGAATAGAACCACAGAGACACCGAGACACGGAGAGAATGTCATCGTTCTTTCACGCGGCCGAGTCGATCGGCTTTGCCAGCCTCGCTTTGTGTCTCGGTGTCTCTGTGGTTCGATCCGACGCCCGGAATCGGCCGGCGTACACTCGGCGTATGGCTGAGTTGCCCGACGACCTGGACCTGGATGGGCCGATCACCGACGAGCAGGCGCAGCAGCTGATCGATCAGGTCGGCGGGGCGGTGGACGGGCTGAGCGAGCAGATCGGGCGGGTCGTGGTCGGTCAGCAGGAGGTGGTGCGGCAGGTGCTGATTTGCCTGTTCACGCGGGGGCACGGGTTGCTGGTGGGGGTGCCGGGGCTGGCCAAGACCTTGCTGGTGAGCACGGTGGCGCGGGCGATGTCGTTGGAGTTTTCGCGGGTCCAGTTCACGCCGGACCTGATGCCCAGCGACATCACGGGCACGGAGGTGATCGAGGAGGATCGGGCGACGGGCGAGCGGCGGATGCGGTTCGTGAAGGGGCCGGTGTTTGGCAACGTGATCCTGGCCGACGAGATCAACCGCACGCCGCCCAAGACGCAGGCCGCGCTGCTGGAGGCGATGCAGGAGCACCACGTGACGGCGGGCGGGATGCGGCACGCGTTGCCCCAGCCGTTCTTCGTGCTGGCCACGCAGAACCCGATCGAGCAGGAGGGGACGTACCCGCTGCCCGAGGCGCAGCTGGACCGGTTCATGTTCCAGATCCGCGTGGGCTACCCGAGCGAGGCGGAGGAGCTGGAGATCATCAAGCGGACGACCGGCGGCGGCGGCGGGGCGGTCGAGCCGGTGCTGGACGCGGCGCAGGTGCTCCGGGTGCAGGAGCTGGTGCGGCGGGTCCCGGTGCCGGACCATGTGGCGCGGTACGCGCTGAAGCTGGTGCGGGCGACGCGTCGGCCCCAGCGGTCGCCGACCCCCGGAAGCGTGGGGCCGGGGGGCACCATGGCTTCCGGGGGCGACGACCATCGGCCGGAGTTTCTGCGGCAGTACCTGCAGTGGGGGGCGGGCCCGCGGGCCAGTCAGAACCTGATCCTCGCGGGCAAGGCCCAAGCGATCATGGCCGGGCGGACGCACGTGACGGTGGGCGATGTGCAGGCGGTGGCGCTGCCGGTCCTGCGGCATCGGCTGATCACCAGCTTCGCGGCGGAGGCGGACGACGTGATCAGCGACGACCTGGTGCTGCGGCTGATTGAGCAGACGCCGGCGACCGAGCCGGTGGGCAAGGAAGCGTCGGCGGTGTTGAGGTAGCGGCGACGGCGTCTGAGCCCCGCATGTACATGCGGGGCTACGGTCGCGTGCTAGCAACTGGTTAGCGGCGTGGATGCTCATACAGTGGACCGATGCCCGCCCCCGATGTTCCCCAGCCGTCTTCCCCGCCCGCCGCGCCCGAGGTGAGCCCGCCCATGGAGCCGGCGCTGCCCACGCCCGACGCGGCCCGCCGGCCCGACGAGCCCAAGCCCGCCGAGTTTCTCAACCGCGAGATCACCTGGCTGGAGTTCAACCGCCGGGTCCTCGCCCAGGCGCTGGACGAGCGGACGCCGCTGCTGGAGCGGCTGGCGTTTTTGGCGATCTTTAACTCCAACCTCGACGAGTTCTATCAAAAGCGCGTCGGGGGACTGAAGCGACAGATCGACGCGAATGTCACGACACGCACCCCTGACGGCATGAGCCCACGGGACCAGATCGTCGCCATCCGCGACCACGTGCTGCCCATGCTCGAGCAGCAGGCCCAGTGCTACATGGAGCAGGTCCGGCCGAAGCTCGCCGCAGAGGGCATCCACCTGCTGGAGTGGGAGGACCTGGACGATCGGGAGCGGGAGCTGGCGGCGCGGTACTTCCGGGGGGACCTGTTCCCGGTGCTCACGCCGTTGGCGGTCGACCCGGGCCACCCGTTCCCGTTCATCAGCAACCTGAGCGAGTCGCTGGGCGTGATGCTGCGGAGCGACGGCCACGTGAACGACGACGACGCGGAGACGCCGGGCCTGCAGTTTGCGCGGGTGAAGGTGCCGCAGGTCTTTTCGCAATGGGTGCTGCTCAACGAGTCGGCGGACGGGGACCCGCCGGATGCCTTGCCCGAGGACCAGGCCCCGCCGGTGCTGCCCGCGGACCGGATCGACGAGGCGATGGTCGAGTCGGGCCGGGGTGACGCGGAGGCCCCCGACCGTGGGCTGCGGTTTGTGCGGATCGACCAGATCATCAAGCACCACCTGCCCGAGCTTTTCGAGGGGATGCACATCGAGGAGGTCGAGCCGTTCCGGGTCACGCGCAACGCCGACATCGACCGGGACACCGAGGACGCGGAAGACCTGCTGGAGCTGGTCGAACAGGAGCTGCGGGATCGACGGTTCGCGCGGGTGATCCGGCTGGAGGTCGACGACAAGCCGTTTCGGCCGCTCAACCGGTTCCTGATCCGCGAGCTGAACCTGCACCCGAAGGACGTCTACGAGATGCCCGGGCCGCTGGAGTTCAACCACCTGTGGGAGGTCCACGCGGTGGACCGGCCGGACCTGAAGTTCGGGGCGTGGACGCCGACCGTGCCGCCGCGGCTGGCGGACCCGGACGCGAGCATCTTCTCGATCGTCCAGGACGGCGACGTGATGGTGCACCACCCATACGAGTCGTTCAGCGCGAGCGTCGAACGCTTTATCCGGGCCGCGGCGAACGACCCGAAGGTCATCGCGATCAAGCTCACGTTGTATAGAACCGCGAAGGACAGCCCGTTCATCCCGGACCTCATCCGGGCCGCCGAGGCGGGCAAGCAGGTCGTCGTGCTGGTCGAGCTCAAAGCGAGGTTCGACGAGCAGCGCAACCTGCAGCTGGCCCAGCTGCTGGAGAAGGCGGGGATCCACGTGGTCTACGGCGTCGTGGGCTTCAAGACCCACACCAAGACGTCCCTGGTCGTCCGCCAGGAGCCCGGCGGCATGCGGACCTACGCCCACATCGGCACGGGCAACTACCACGCCAAGACCGCCAACCTCTACACCGACCTGGGCCTGATCACCTGCGACCGGCGGATCACCGGCGACCTGGTCGAGCTGTTCCACATGCTCACCGGCCGCAGCGTCAAACGCGACTTCAACCACCTGCTCATCGCCCCGACCAACATGCGCCGGCGGTTCGAGGAGATGATCCAGCGGGAGCTCGAGCATTGCGAGGCGTGGAAGCAGCGCGGGGCCGGCCCCGACGACCCGCAACGCCCGCAGGTCATCGCGAAAATGAACTCGCTGGAGGACCAGCGGATCGTCCGGCTTCTATACAAAGCGTCGCAGGCGGGGGTGAAGATTCAGCTGATCGTCCGCGGCTTCTGCTGCCTCCGGCCGGGCGTGCCGGGGATGAGCGAGAACATCAGCGTGGTCAGCGTCATCGGCCGGTTCCTCGAGCACAGCCGGGTCTACTACTTCTATAACCGCGGCGAGGGCGGGTACTACGTCGGCAGCGCCGACTGGATGTACCGCAACCTCAACAATCGCGTCGAGTGCATCACCCCGATCTACGACCCGGGCCACCGGGCGCGGCTGCGGCAGCTGCTGAACATCCTGCTCGAAGACCAGCGGCAGGCGTGGGACATGCAGCCCGATGGCACGTACATCCAGCGGATGCCCGCCGACGACCTGGACCCCAAGAGCCACGCGGCCAAGGGGACGCACCAGGCGCTGATGGACCTGACGGCCGAGCGGGCGCTGAACGCGTGACGACCGGCTATCAAAAATTGGGTAAGATATAGACGCAGGGTGAGACATTGATTTGGCGATTGAGAGTAAATGATTCGTCTAGTTGTGGCCATTGCAGTAGGGATGTTGCTCACGCATCTGGCGATTGTTTGTCCGCTGATCGCACGGCGGTTTGCTAGATCATCAAAGTCCATGGTGATGAAGAGCGTCTGGAATATCGCCGCCATACTTCTCGCACTCACGGTCACCGCCCCGCTCATTTATCTCATGGGACGAGTTCCTGATTTTCGATGGATGCTTGGCGCTTTGCTCGTCATACTCCTATTCATATACGGGTATGACGAATTCGATCAGGCGCAAGTTGGTGCGAAGTAGTTCTCCCAGGTAACCCTCTACGAGTCCCCGCGGGCCTTGATCGGTTTCCCCGGTCAACGCTGTTTGAGGGCTTCATTTACCCTCCCTCATCCGCGGCATAGTTCTCAGCCGGGTGCCACGCCTTAACCCGCAGGGCAAGCCGTGCGAGTCATGCGATCCGGCACAGCTTGCCGCTGACGCGGTCAAGCTGTGGCACTCCGGCGGGATGATCGGAAGGTGATGCATAAAGTTGGACTTGCCGGGGGCCAACTCCCGGATGCGTGAGTCGGGGCCATACCTGTCGCCCTGCTTGACCATCCGCGGTCCGGCCCCGGGCAGCGCGGCCGGGGCTAAGTTGAGTCGTGGCGACGCGGCTACCATCGAACTCAGCCCCTCCTCAACCCGCACCCCCGACCCGGACCCTCCCGTGAGCGATCCCACCCCCAGCAACGGCAACGGCCACCCCACCAGCACCAGCACCAGCACCAGCACCAGCACCGGCAGCTGCCCCTTCCTCCACGGCCCCCGCGAGCACGACACCGTCGGCAGCTCGGCCAACAAGCGGTGGTGGCCCAACAGCCTCAACCTCTCGGTCTTGCACCAGGACCACAACCTCACCGACCCCAACGACGACGGCTTCGACTACGCCGACGAGTTCGCCAAGCTCGACCTGGACGCGGTCAAGAAGGATGTCACCGAGGTGATGACCACCAGCCAGGACTGGTGGCCCGCGGATTATGGCCACTACGGGCCGCTGTTCATCCGCATGGCGTGGCACAGCGCGGGCACGTACCGCGTGGCCGACGGCCGGGGCGGGTCGGGGGCGGGGATGCTGCGGTTTGCCCCGCTCAACAGCTGGCCGGACAACGTGAACCTTGATAAGAGCCGGCGGCTGCTGTGGCCGGTGAAGAAGAAGTACGGCCGGTCGCTGTCGTGGGCGGACCTGATGGTGCTCGCGGGCAACTGCGCGATCGAGGACATGGGCCTGCCGACCTTCGGCTTCGCCGGCGGCCGGGAAGACCGCTGGCAACCTGAGGAGGACGTGTACTGGGGCCCGGAAGACGAGTGGCTGGGCGACAGCCGGTACACCGGCGAGCGAGACCTCGAGAACCCGCTGGGTGCCGTGCAGATGGGCCTGATCTACGTCAACCCCGAGGGCCCGAACGGCAACCCCGACCCGGTCGCGGCGGCCCACGACATCCGCGAGACGTTCGGCCGGATGGCGATGGACGACGAGGAGACCGTTGCGCTGATCGCCGGCGGTCACACGTTCGGCAAGGCTCACGGCGCGGGCAACCCGGACCAGTACGTCGGTGCCGAGCCCGAGGGCGCGGAGCTGGAGCTGCAGGGCCTGGGCTGGAAGAACACCTTTGAAGGCGGCCACTCCGCCCAGACCATTACCTCGGGCCTGGAGGGCGCCTGGACGTCCGAGCCCACGAAGTGGAACAACGAGTATTTCGAGAACCTGTTCAAGTACGAGTGGAAGCAGGTCAAGAGCCCGGCGGGTGCCACGCAGTGGGAGCCGACCAGCCCGCTCGAAGAAGACCTGGTCCCGGACGCCCACGATCCGGAGCAGAAGCATCCGCCGATCATGTTCACGACGGACCTGTCACTGCGGATGGACCCGGCATACGAGAAGATCTCCCGGCGGTTCTTGCAAGAGCCCGAGGCATTCAGCGATGCATTTGCCCGGGCGTGGTACAAGCTCACGCACCGCGACATGGGCCCGCACAGTCGGCTGCTGGGCCCCGAGGTCCCCGAGCCGCAGCTCTGGCAGGACCCGACCCCGGACGCGGACCACGAGCTGATCGGCGACTCGCAGATCGCGACACTCAAGCAGCGTTTGCTGAGCAGCGGGCTGAGCATCTCGCAGTTGGTCTTCACGGCGTGGTCGGCGGCGGCAAGCTACCGCGACACCGACAAGCGTGGCGGGGCCAACGGCGGCCGGCTCCGGCTGAGCCCGCAGAAGGACTGGGCGGTCAATGACCCGGAGGCGCTGCAGCAGGTGCTGCCGGTGTACGAGAAGCTCGCCGAGACGTTTAACAGCGAGCAGTCGGGGAACGTGCGGGTTTCGCTCGCCGAATTGTATGTGCTGGGGGGATGTGCGGCGGTCGAGGCAGCGGCGAAGCAGGGCGGGCACGAGGTGTCCGTGCCGTTCACGCCCGGCCGAACCGACGCGACGCAGGACATGACCGACGCCGAGGCGATGGCCGTGCTCGAGCCGACCGCCGACGGCTTTCGCAACTACATCCACCCCGAGCACCAGATGCCCGCCGCGGAGCTGCTGATCGACCGGGCCCAAATGCTCAAGCTCACCGCCCCGGAGATGACCATCGCCGTCGGCGGCCTGCGCGTGCTCGGGGCGAACACCGGCCAGACGAAGCTGGGCGTGTTCACCGACCGCGTCGGCACGCTGAGCAACGACTTCTTCGTCAACCTGCTGGCGATGGACCTGCGTTGGCAGAAGTCCGAGCGGTGCGGGCACTTCTACGAGGGCAAGCACATCGACACCGGCGAGGTCCGCTGGATGGGTACCGCGGTCGACCTGGTCTTCGGCAGCAACTCGCAGCTGCGGGCCCTGGCCGAGTTCTACGCCAGCGACGACGCCGAGGCCGTGTTCGCCCACGACTTCGCCGAGGTGTTCGGGAAGGTGATGGCGCTGGACCGGTTTGATCTGAAGCGGTGAGCGGGCGGGTCCCGCAAGCGTTTGCGGGGCTCCGGCGAGCGTTGGGGTTGATCCGGCGGGCGATCACGTGGTACGCTTGCGGTGGCCGACCGAGCGGCCGACGGTCCGCGTAAAGGGCTCAGCCCACCCGCCAGCGTTCGCACCACACCTGACTTCCTGCCCGATCACGCGGACCCCGGGCGCTATAAGGAAGAAGGGTCCACGCCATGTCCAAGTCCGAACGTCCGTCCGCGCCGTCGCCGCGGGGCGATGCCGATGCCGCCGCGCCCCGCCGGTTGCCCGAGCGTCCGAATCTGGAGCACCTCCGGAACGAAGCCAAGCAGCGCCTGCAGGTGATGCGGCGAACCGACCCGGCCGCCAAGCTCACGGCGGCGCAGTTCGCGGTCGCTCGCTCCTACGGTCATCAAAGTTGGCGGGCGATGCGGGAGGCGGTGCTGTCGATCAATGCAACGCAAATCGGTGACGCGGAGGCTCAGGCGGTGCACGCGTGCCGGACCGGTGACGCGTCGCTGCTGGCGTTGGTGCTCGACGCGCACCCCGAAGCCATTGACGCCCGGGGCGGGCCGTGGAACAAGCCGCTGCTGCACGTCGCGGCGTGGGAGGGTCACCCAGCGGTGGTGCGGGAGCTGATCTCTCGCGGTGTCGACGTCAACGCGCGGTGCGAGACGGATCACGCTTGTGCGATGCACTTCGCGGCGGAGGAGGGGTATCTCGGCATTGTGCGGATGCTCGCCGAGGCTGGGGGAGACGTGGTGGGCCAGGGCGATGACCACGAGATGGGCGTGCTGGGTTGGGCGACGTGTCTGAGCGGCCTGCACGAGGACGTCGCGGCGTACCTGATGTCACGGGGGGCGAAGTTGCACATCTTTAGCGCGGTGGCGCTGAACCGGGGCGACGCGGTGCGGTCGATGGTGGCTGGGGACCGGTCGCTGCTGGACGCGAGGATGAGTCGGCACGAGCACCACCGTCGGCCGCTGCACCTGGCGGTGATGAAGAACCGCCCGGCGGTGGTCCGGCTGCTGCTGGACCTGGGCGCGGATGCGACGGCGGCGGACGACGCGGGCACGACGCCGATGCAGTGCCTCGGCCGGGTCGGCGTGGACAGGCCGATCGACCCGTCGATCCCCGCGATGCTCGCCGAGGCCGGCGGGTCGCTGGACCTGCCGAGTCTGCTGCGGCTGGGTCGGTTTGACGACGCGGAGGCGATGCTCGCCGCCGACCCGGATCGGCTCGACGCCGGCGGGGAGGACGCGATGGCTTTGCACCTGGCGGTGGCCGGCGCCGACGGCCCGGCCGCGCGGTGGTTGATCGATCACGGGGCGGATCCCAACGCCAAGCGGGTGCTGTGGGATTGCAACCAAGCCCCGCTGCACACCTGCGGCCTGCGTGGCCGGGTCGAGATCGCGGCGATGCTGCTGGACGCCGGTGCCGACGCGGCGGTTCGCGACGACACGCACGACGCGACGCCGCTGGCCTGGGCGGACTATTGCGGGCAGCCTGCGGTGGCCGAGCTGCTGCGGTCGCGGGGGGTCGAGGTGTAGCCCGGGGGCGGGGGGGGCGGGGGCTTTGCCGAGGAGGCACACACGATGTTTGCACCGGGTCTATAGGATCGGGGCATGCGACACATGATTTGCGGCGTCCTTCTTCTATGCATGACGTGGCCGGCCGATGCGTGGTTCGCCCAGGGCCATGACCTGCTGACGCGGCGGGCGGTCGAGGCGTTGCCCGCCGAGGGCCCCGGTGCGTTGCCGGCGTGGTTCCGGGAGTCGGCGGAGCAGGTCGGGATGCAATCGCGGATGCCCGACGCGCAGCGGGAGCGGTCGCTGGGGATCTTGCGGGGCGCCGAGCACGCGGAGCACTTCATCGACTTGGAGCTGTTGCAGAACCGGGACCTGCCGGCGACGCGGCCGGAGTATGTGGCGATGCTGCAGGAGCTGGGCGAGGACCCGCACGTGGTGGGCTTTGCGCCGTATGCGGTGCAGGAGTGGACCGGCCGGCTGACGCTGGCGTTCGCGATGCATCGGCGGGAGCCGGACAACCCGATCTATCGCGCCCAGGCGATCATCGCCGCCGGGCATCTGGCCCACTATGCCCAGGACCTGTGCCAGCCGCTGCACACCACCATCCACTACGACGGCCGCGTCGGCGAAGACGGCGAGTCGCCGGGCACCGGCATCCACTTCCGCGTGGATGCCCTGGTGCAGAAGCTGGAGCCGGAGGCGATCGAGCCGCCCCCCCTGGGACAGCTGCTTCTGGAGATGAGCGGTTCCGACCCCGACGACCTGCTGCGGCAACTCACCGCGCACTACACCCTGACGGCCACGCGTGCTGCGCATCAGCTGGTCGATCGGACCTACGAGCTCGAGCCACACCTCCCGCCGGTGGAACAGCAAGCCATCGACAGCGACCAGGTGGCCGCCTTCGCCGTCGAACGAGCCTCGACCGCCGCCGGCCTCACCGCCCAACTCATCTCCAGCGCCTGGGTCTTCTCCCGCACCACCGATCTGCCCCCCTGGCTCTTCGAAGACATCGGCGCCCCCACCCACATGCACTGACCCGACGAAGCCGAGCCCTGAGGCGCAGCCGAAGGGCCGGATCGTCCCGCGCAAACGCCCGGACAAGCCGGGCGGCTCACGCTGCCACACCACCCCCGCGTTCCTGCTACAACCGCCCCCATGCCCGAACGCGTCCTCCCCGTCGATCTGCACAACCGCCTCGTCGCCGCCGCCTACCAGCAGCGCGGCTTCGACGAACACGAATCCCGCCAGGCCGCCGAGTTCTGCCAGCTCGCGGCGTGGCACGGCATCAAGACCCACAACGCCCTCAAGGCCCTGCACCTGGACGACCACTTCGGCAGCGGCGCCGACCCCCGGGGCTGCGTCCCCGGCGCGACGATCGACAAGCTCGACACCCGCTTCACCGCCGCCGCCCGCTGGGACGCCAACCGCAAGCTCGGCCAGGCCGTCGCCTTCGACGCCATCGCCGCGGCCGAGGCCCTCGCCGACAAGCACGGCGTCGGCATCGTCTCGGTCGACCACGCCTTCCACTACCTCTGGGGCGGCGGCTACGTGATGGACTCGGCCAAACGCGGCTACATCGCCTACACCAACTGCACCGCCGCCCTGGCCGAGGTCGTGCCCTTCGGCGGCAAGTTCCCCACCCTCGGCACCAACCCTCACTCCTGGGGCTTCCCCACCACCGCCGCCGTCGGCTTCCCCGTCGTCATCGACTGGGCCACCTCCACCGTCGCCATGGGCCGCGTCCAACAGTTCAAACGCGAAGGCCAGCAGCTGCCCCCCGACTCCGCCGTCGACAAGGACGGCCACCCCACGCAAGACCCCAACGCGGTCCACGCCCTGCTGCCCTTCGGCCGACACAAAGGCTACGGCCTGTCGCTCATCAACGAGCTGTGCGCCGCGTACATCGGCGGGTCCCTGCCCACCCTCCGCTCCCGCCCCGAAGACGCCCCGACCTCCGAGAAGACGACCCCCAACTTCTTCTTTCAAGTGATCCATCCCGACGCCGTCAGCGTCGGGTTCACGCAGGGCCGCAGCCAGGCCGACAACGTCGCCAAAGTCCTCGACGATGTCCTGGGCCATGGCAACGCCCCCCCCGAGGGCCGGGCCATGCTCCCGGGCCAGATCGAACACGACGCCGCCCAACGCAGCGCCGCCGCCGACGGCCTGATCTTCACCGACGCCGAGCTGCAAGAGTTCGCCGAGCTCGGCGAAAAAGTCGGCGTGTCGCTAAACATTGACGACCTCCAACCCGCCCCCGCCTGATCCGATTTAGCCGCGTCGCTTGCGACGCGAGAGGCCCGACCGAGACGCGCAGCGCGCAGGGCAAGCCCCGCGGCTAGATGGCCATCGCTCGATACATTCGGTTCATCATGAAGCCGCGCCCCCACATTGTGTACATCCTCGCCGACGATCTCGGCTACGGCGACCTGTCGTGCCTCAACCCCGAGAGCAAGATCGCCACGCCGCGGCACGACCGGATCGCCGCCGAGGGCATGACCTTCACCGACGCCCATAGCAACTCGGCGGTCTGTACGCCGACCCGCTACGGCGTGCTGACCGGGCGGTACTGCTGGCGCGGCCGGCTCAAGGCCGGCGTGCTCGGCGGCTACGCGGGCCTGCTCATCGAGGACGGCCGTCCGACCGTCGCCTCGCTGCTCCAGGACGCGGGCTACCGCACCGCGTGCATCGGCAAGTGGCACCTGGGGCTGGGTTGGCAACGCCACGCCGGAGCCGCCGACCGCGACCCTTGGGACTTCAGTAACGATGACTCGGTGCGGTACGACCGGCCGCTGACCGCCGGGCCGCATACCGTGGGTTTTGACCAGTCGCTGATTATCCCTTCGTCGCTGGATATTCCGCCGTACTGTTATATCGATGGCGATACCGTGGTCGAGCCGCCCACCGCTGCTGCCGAGGAGTCGCGGCGGCCGGCGATGTGGCGGGCCGGGCCGATCTCGCCGGGCATCGAGCACGAGACCTGCCTGCTGGAGTTCACCCGCCGGGCCGAGCAGTGCATCGCCGACCACGCGGCCCGGACCGGCGACGAGCCGTTGTTTCTCTACCTGCCGCTGCCCAGCCCGCACACGCCACACGTGCCCCGCAAGCCGTTCCGCGGCACGACCGCCGCCGGGCCCTACGGCGACTACGTCGCCGAGCACGACTGGTCCGTCGGCCAGGTCTTCGACGCCCTGGCCCGCCACGGCATGGCCGAGGACACCCTCTTCATCGTCACCAGCGACAACGGGGCCCACATACGCGGCGGCGACTTCGACTTCCAGCGCGAGTTTGGCCACCGCTCGAACTATCACTTCCGCGGCCAGAAATCCGACGCCTGGGACGGCGGCCACCGCGTGCCGTTCCTGGTCCGCTGGCCCGGTCGGGTCCAGCCCGGCAGCACCTGCGACAACCCCGTCTGCCTCACCGACCTGTTCGCCACCTGCGCCGAGGTCACCGGTCAGGCATCTTCCGGGGGCGGAGAGGACAGCGTCAGCCTGTTGCCGCTGTTCAACGGCGAGCCGGACGGCTACACCCGCGACGCCACGGTCCACCACTCGGTCTCCGGCGAGTTCGCGCTGCGCCGCGGCCGATGGAAGTACCTCGAATGCCCCGGGTCCGGCGGCTGGTCCAGCCCCAAGGACGCCGAGGCGCGCGAGCAGAATCTTCCGGGGCACCAGCTCTACGACATGGCCGACGACCCGACCGAGTCCCGCAACGTCATCGGCGAACAGCCCGATGTCGCCGATCAGCTGCAGCAACAGCTCGACGGGATCCGCGGGGATGATCATGTGGCGGCGTGACGGGTCAATCGTTTCGCTGCAGGCGGCGGCGCCCCCGCATTACGCGCCCGCGCCCTTCGCGAGGCTCCGGGGGGCGCGGATCCGGCTCGGTCGGCGTGGGCCACTCCCACTGACAGGCCAGGCCGCACGCGACATCAACGAGTTCCAGCAAGCTCGGTCACGTCAGGCCGGTCGAACCTGCTCCGCGAACTCGCTGGCGGACATCCTCGGCGGCAGCGGATCACCGTCATCCAGATGCATCTGGATGGTCCCTTGGATGGCCTCCTCCAACTCCCGATAGACCTCCTGGGGATCGTCCCCATGCACCCCCCCCTCGAATAGCTCGGGGCACATCCCAATGAACACACCGTCCTCGTCCGACCACTGGACGATCCGGATGTAGTCGCGTGTTTCAGCCATGTTGCACCTTCTGAATCGCGAGCAGCACCTTCTTAGCCTGGTAAGCCCTCGCATCATCACCGGGACGGCCGGACAGTAAAACGACTGACTTCGTCGTCGGGTGCTTGTACTTGCGATGGCTCCCCTTGCCACCGCGGGCGACGAACCCCGCCTTTTCCAAGTCGCGCATCAACTCCCGGACCTTTCGCGGCATCCACCGCATTGTAGACAGGCCCAGCCCGTTTGCACCCCCGCCCCCGCGTACGTAGCGTGGCCGGCATGAAGACCTACAACAAGCCCGGCGACATCAAGGTCGGGGTCATCGGCTACGGCGGGGCGTTCAACATGGGCAAGCAGCACCTGGAGGGCTGCAAGAAGGCGGGCATGACGCCGGTGGCGGTGTGCGACCGCGACGAGGCCCGGCTGGAGGTGGCCAAAGGCGACTGGAAGGACATCCAGACCTACACCGACCTGGGCGAGATGCTGAAGCAATCGGACGCGGAGCTGATTATTCACATCACGCCGCACAACCTGCACTACCCGCTGGCCGCCCAGTGCATTAAGGCCGGGCGGCACGTGGTGACCGAGAAGCCGTTCGTGGTCACGACCGCCGAGGCGGACAAGGTGATCAAGCTCGCCGAGAAGCACGGCGTGATGGTCAGCACGTACCACAACCGCCACTGGGACGGCTGGATCCTGCGGGCGGTCAAGGAGATCGTCGAGAAGCAGCGGATCGGCGAGGTGTTCCGGATCGAGGCGGCGATGGGCGGCTACGGGATGCCCAAGGACTGGTGGCGGACCAGCAAGAGCATCAGCGGCGGCGTGATGTACGACTGGGGCGTGCACCTGCTGGAGTACAGCCTGCAGCTGCTGCCCGGGGCCGAGCTGGTCGAGGTCGGCGGGTACGCCAAGCGGGGCTACTGGGCGGACAAGATGCCCAAGAGCCACCCGTGGAAGAACGACGCCAACGAGGACGAGGCCAAGCTCGTGGCCCGGTTCGACGGCGGGCAGTGGATCGACCTGACGATCTCGCACCTGCGTTCCGAGGGCAGCCCGCACATGCTCAAGGTCTTCGGGACCAAAGGCTGCTACTTGATCAACTGGAAACAGTGGACCACCAAGATCGCCAACCGCAACGGCGAGCTGGTCGAGAAATCCGGCAACCACCCCAAGGGCCAGGGCCAGAAGTTCTATCAGAACATCGCGGATTATCTCACGAAAAACGAAGACCTGGTGATCACGCCCGAGTGGGCCCGGCGGCCGATCCACATCCTGGATTTGGCCAACCGCTCGGCGGAGCAGAACAAGACGCTCAAGGCGAAGTACGCGTAGGCCTCGTCTGCGCGCGACGCGTCGGCGAGGGCGCGGGTCGCAGGTGGTTGCGGTCAAGCGACGACCAGGAACTGCACCGCCGGCAGGTCGGCGAGCAGCAGGTCTCCGTGCACTCGCTCGCGCGTCGTGCTCAGACGAGGCAACGTCCCGGACAAGCGACCGATCCGGCGACATCCGGCTCCCGGGCCCTCGCCCACGCGTCGTGCTCAGAGATCAAACCTGCTACACGTAGGCGATGCCCACCGCCCCGCCCAACATCCTGCTGATCACCTCCGATCAGCAGCTGTTCGACACGCTCGGGTTCAAAAACCCGCACATCCAAACCCCCGCCCTGGACCGGCTCGCGCGCGAAGGGGTGGACTTCACCCGGGCCTACACCGTCAACCCCGTGTGCACCCCGACCCGCGCGTCGCTGTGCACCGGGACCTACCCGTCGGTGCATGGGGCGTGGACGATCGGCGTCAAGCTGCCCGAGGACACGCCGACGCTCGGGGACCAGCTGCTGGCCCACGGCTACGACACGACACTCGTGGGCAAGGCCCACTTCCAGCCGCTCAAGTCCGGGCCCGAGCCGCACCAGGCGAGCATCGAGAGCCAGCCGACGCTGCGCGACCTGGATTTCTGGCGCCGCTTCAACGACGACCACACGCCGTGGTACGGCTTCTCGCACGTCGAAACCTGCCGAAACCACGCCGACGAGGCCCACGTCGGCGGGCACTACGCCGTGTGGATGGAGGACCATGGCTTCACGGACTGGGCGGACTACTACGCGCCGTTCCCCATGCGGCAGTCGTGGGACGAGGTCCGCGAGACGTACCGCAAGGACGGCCAGTACGGCCACTGGGCCCTGCCCGAGGCGCAGCACTACACGAAGTGGACCGGCCAACGGACCATCGCGAACATCAAGCGCAGCGTCGAGGCGAACAAGCCGTTTTATGTGTGGTCAAGCTATCACGACCCGCACCCGCCTTACATGGTGCCGGAGCCCTGGGCGTCGATGTACGACCCGGCGGACATGCCGATCGGAAAGTATATTGCCGGCGAGCTAAACGATATGCCCCCGCCGCACCAGTGGACTAAAGACCCCGCGGCGGCCAACTGGGAGTCGCTGAAGGACGCCGGCGGTCACGGCAACCACGGCTACGGCACGCACGAGTACGACGAGGACCAGCTCCGCCGGGACATGGCGATCTACTACGGCATGGTCAGCTTCATGGACCACCAGATCGGCCAGACCCTCGACGCCCTGGACGAACTCGGGATCGCCGACAACACCCTGGTGGTCTTCAGCACCGACCACGGCCACTACATCGGCCACCACGGCCTCAAGGCCAAAGGGGCGTTCCACTACGAGCAGGGCATCCGCCTGCCGTTCCTCGTGCGGTACCCCGATGGCGGGCTGCCCGCCGGGTCGACGAACGACGACCTGCAGTCGCTGGTGGACCTGCCGGCGACATTCCTGACCGCCGCTGGGATCGAGGTCCCGGGGGTGATGCAGGGTGTGGACCAGATGCCCAGCTGGCGAGGCGAGGGCCCGCAGCGGGACCACGTGCTGGTCGAGAACCGGCATCAGCCGACGAAGCTGAGCCTGCGGACCTATATCGACGAGCGGTACAAACTCACCGTCTACCGCGGACACGAGGACTGGGGTGAGCTGTTCGATTTGCAGGACGATCCGGAGGAGCTGCACAACCGGTTCCACGACCCGGACTGGGCGGATGTGAAGACACGACTGCTGCACAGGTTTGTGCTGGCGGAAGTATCACGTGAGCCGACCGCAATGCCGCGTGTCGCCGGGGCGTAATGCTTTAAATCGCTGAGGCCGGAGTCGAGGCGCGACCTCGCCGCGGCCTCGGCAGGGTCATGGATGGTCGGGCGGGTGTGCGACGACGGGCTCAGACACTACGGTCGCCCAGCGGGCGGGTTCGGTCAGTCGTCGGTAGCCCAGTCCAATCCGCACCACGCCGCTGGCCGCCGGGTTGAACCGGATGCGCCGGCTTTCGCCGGGCTGCAGAACGACCGGGATCTCACCGGTCCCGCAGATGAACAGAGGCAGCCGCACAAAACCCCGGCGGGGCCGCATCAGCTCGGTGAAGGCGTAAGCCCGCATCGGATCGCCGGGCCAGCGCAGCAGGTCCGGAGTGCTGAAGTCGGGTTTTCCACGTGTCGCCACACCCGGCGGGGCCTGCTGGGCTCCTTCGATGTACAGCAGGACCGGCAACGGGGTCGCATTGTGGAACGTGCCCGTCGCGTCGCCGTTGACGATTCGCAGCACGTCGTGCTCATTGGTGTCCATCGTGAGGCGTGGCCGGGGCCGGCCGTGAACATGCTGTTGCCGATGTTCCGCCTCGGCCATCGCCCGCGTCACGTCGCCGACGGACACCCGCAGCGGTGGGGTCTGTAGCGCCGGGCCCGGCACACCCTCGCGCAGTTGATACATCCCCGCGTCGACACGGGCCCGCAGGCGGTACTTGCCCGGGGGCAGGTCGGCGGTGGTGATCGGCGACCGCTCGAACCAGTTGGCTTGCCACTGTCGCGCGACCTCGCCATCGGGTCGGACCAGCTCGACCAGCAACGTCGTGTCCTGCCCCTTCTCGCCCTGGGGCCACCACGGCCCGCCGAACTTCCGCGAGCCGCAGAGGTCCGGCAACAGCTCGACCGACTCACCGCGCAGCAGGTCGAGCGTCGGCGGATGTTCCAGGAAAGCCAGTCGGCTGCGGATGCCCAGCGTCAGCACCATGCCCGCCTGCTCCGCCGAAGCCACAAGGACCGGGCCTCGGGTCACCCACGCGAGCTTGTCCAGCCGAGGGTCCCCGGACTCTGTGGCGGCCGCCGCGTGGCCGCTGAGCACGGTGGCCACCATGCTCACGACAATCGTTTGCAGCCATGCTGATGCACGCCGGAACATGACGGCATTGTCGTCGCTGGCGGCTGGGGATCAAGGCCGGTGCCCGCGGGAGGTAAGCACCACAACCGTAAACGAGGGTGAGGCACACCGAACTCACTCGGAGCACGGCCGCACGCGACCGTGAAACCCCGCCCCCCCTCCATATCGCCGGATGCTCTAACTTCGCCGCATGCCGGAGCAACCTCCCCGCCGCACGTTGGACGTCGAGCCCCCGGACCACGTTCGACCGTACCTCGAGGACCCGCTGGCGGGGTTGGTTCCGGAGCACCCGCGGCTGTTTGCAACGGTGGAGGGATTCGACCGGTTGCGGGAGCGGGCGGCGGGGGATCGGTTGCTGGGTGAGGGGGTGCGGGCGGTGGTGGAGGCGGCGCGGGCGGAGTTGGATGAGCCGGTGATCCAGCGGGAGATTCCGGACGGCAAGCGGATGCTCTGGGCCAGCCGCAAGGCGGTGGACCGGATGTACCGGCTGGGCTTCGCGTGGCGGATGACGGCCGAGCGATGTTTTGCCGAGCGGGGTTGGCGGGAGCTCGAGTCGGTGTGCGGGTTCGAGGATTGGAACCCGGACCACTTCCTGGACACGGCGGAGATGGCCCACGCGGTGGCGGTCGGGTACGACTGGCTGCACGACGGGATCGATGAGGAAGCGCGGCGGCTGGATCGGCAGGCGATGGTCCGCGAGGCGCTGGTGCGGCTGGCGGTCGAGCCGGCGCTTTGTCAGCACCGGGGCGAGGGTTGGGCCGGGCGGGTGCACAACTGGCACGTGGCGGCGAACAACTGGAATGTGGTGTGCAACGGTGGTCTGCTGACGGTAGCGCTGACGCTGGGCGATGAGTTGCCGGTGATGATGGGCGAGCTGGCGCGGCATTGCGTGTCGGCGATGCCGATCTGCCTGGAGCATTTCGCGCCCGACGGCGGGTGGATCGAGGGCCCGGGCTACTGGTCGTACACGATGCGGTACCTGACCGCGGCGCTGGGGGCGAGCGAGTCGGCGGTGGGGCACCGGTTCGGGCTGGACCGGACGCCGGGGCTGGAGCGGACGGCGCGGTTCATGCTGGCCTGCCGGATGCCGGACGAGCGGTCGATGATCTTCAGCGACTTCGGCGGGGGCAAGGGGCCGCACGCGGGGTCGTTGGTTTGGTTGGGGCGGGCGTTTGACGACCCGGCGGCGACCTGGCTGGGGCTGGGGTCGGCGACGCGAGCTGGCGAGACGGGGCCGACTCTGCACCACGCGACGGGCCTGCTGTGGCTGGGCGGGTCGGGGGATCGGCCGGCGACCGTCGACCCGCCGCCCGGGGTGCCGCTGGACCTGAAGGTCGCCGGCACCGAGCTGTTCAGTGTGCGGCAGTCGTGGACGGACCCGGACGCGGCCTACCTCGCGGCCCAGTGCGGGCAGAACTTGGTCGGCCATAACCGGCTGGACCTGGGCAGCTTTGCCTATGTCGCGGGGGGTGCAACCTGGTTCTCGGCACCGCCTTCGGATGACTATAATCAGCCGGGGTTCTTCGGGGCCGAGCGCTATACGTACTACCGCAACCGGGCGGAGGGTCACAACACGCTGGTGCTGCGGCGGGGCGGGGACGATTCGGCGTGGCCGGGGCCGGACCAGGATCCGCAGGCCGGGGGGCGGATCATGCGGTTCGACAGCGATGCCGAGGGGGCGGTGGTGGAGATGGACCTGACGCCGGCGTACGCCGCGGCGGGGGTGGAGCGGGTGTTGCGGCGGTTCGCGTTCGACCGGCCGAGTGGTGGGGTCCAGCTGACGGACCATGTGGTGTGGCCGGGGCAGGGTCCGGGGGAGCTCCCGGGGGGCGACGTCTGGTGGTTCGCCCACACGCAAGCGGACGTGGCGATTGCGGACGACGGCAGGTCGGCGACGCTGACGCGGGGCGGGCGGACGCTGCGGGTGGTGTTGCACGAGCCGGCGGGGGCGAGGTTGGCGATGATGCCAGCCCGGCCGTTGCCCGGCTCGCCGGACCCGGCGGACCAGAACCCCAACGACGGTTCGTTCGCGTCGGGGTTGCGTCGGTTGGGGGGCAGGCCGGCGCTGCGCGACGTGCCGGACGCGTCGCAGGCGATCCGCAAGCTGGCGGTGCATGTGGCGGGGGTGGGCGAGGTGACGCTGCGGGTGTCCTGGGTGCTGGATGCTGTCAAAGATTGATTCAGGCAACAACGCGTTGTTGGCCCTGAAGTCGTTGATCTTTTGGCCGAGCCGCTACTTCGCGAGTTTGGCGATGATGCGCCACGCGCTGTGCGGGCTCAGCGACAGGCCGGTCTCGCTGTTGAACCGGGTGACCAGCGTGTCGAACGCCGGGGTGTACAGCAGCTGGTCTCGCTTGCTTAGGGCGCCGACGGCCTGGGTGACCAGGTCGACCAGCAGCCGCTCCTGCTCGGCGTCGATGCGGGGCGGGCGGGTCTGGGCTCGGCCCATGCGCGGCAGCCGGCCGGCCTTGCGGAGGTTGTGCAGGCGGTGGAACACGGCCGCGCGGTCGGGGACCTCATCGGCGGGGTCGCCGCCGTACATGGCGAGGTACAGCGCCTCGAACTGCGGGGTGTAGGGCAGGTCGTCGAGCGTCCGGCCCTGCCTCTGGTACGCCCCGATCAGCAGTCCGTCGTCGCCGTCAGCGCCAAAGAGTGTCTCGGCCACCCCCGGAAGATAGTGCGTGGTCGCGGGGGCACGGCGTGAGGCACCTATTTATCGCCGACGAGATTGGCAGGATGCATTGTCAAGGGGTGGCACACCTCGCCGGCTCGGCGGCGATGTGTGCAGGCCGCGGACTGCCGCAAGAGCACACATCGGCCTTCGGCCGAGGTGTGGCACACGCCCTCGCGATGAACATTTAGAGATCAATAGCTGGTCCGGTGCAGCTGCCCCAGACTGCGGCGGTCGGCACCCGTAAACGTTTCGCCGTATCCCTTGCTCAAGCCTTGTGCTCAGACGGGCGGGGTGCGGCTCAGGCCGCGGCGTCCTGGGCGGCCTTGGGCGTGGACGGGGCGGGGGGGTCGCCGCCTTCCCAGAGGATCAGGCCCGGCTCGAGGTGGTGTTCGAACCAGGTGCCGCCGGGCATGACGCGGACTGCGAAGCCGTGCCGGCCGCTGGTGGTCGCCGAGAGGGTCCCGGCGAAGACGTGCTCGCCGTCGCCGTTCGCTTCGCGGTGTTGCAGTGGGACGGGGCTGCCGTCGACGATTCGGCCGTCGTTGTCGATCGGCCCGGCCCAGGCCTGGACGCGGACCTCGTCGGGCGACAGCTCGCCGAGCTTGACGCGGGCGGTCAGCTGCAGGTCGTCGCGGACGTTGAGCGGCCCGGCCGCGTCGGTCTTGACGTCCAGGACCTGCAGGTCCTGCCACGCCCCACGGAGCTTGACCTTCTGGGCCGCGAGGTCGACCGCCTGGGCCAGCCCGTCGCCGTTGAGCTGGGCGGCCCGCTTCGCGGCGGGGACGTAGAGCTGGTCGGTGTACTGGGCGACCATGCGGTTGGTGTTGTAGACGGGGGTGAGGGTGGCGATGCACTTTTTCATCGCCTGAATCCACCGACGCGGCAGGCCTGCGGCGTCGCGGTCGTAGAACATCGGGATGATCTGTTTTTCGAGCAGGTCGTATAGCGCGGCCGACTCGATTCGGTCGCCGGCCTCGGGGTCGGCGTAGGTCTCGCGTCGGCCGATCGCCCAGCCCAGGCCCGGCTCGTAGGCCTCGTCCCACCAGCCGTCGAGGACCGAGCAGTTGAGCACGCCGTTGAGGGCGGCCTTCATGCCGCTGGTGCCCGAGGCCTCCATGCCCCGGCGGGGGTTGTTCAGCCAGACGTCGCAGCCCTGGACGAGGTAGCGGGCGACGTGGATGTCGTAGTTTTCCAGGAACACGACCTTGTGGCCGACGTCCGATTCACGGGAGAACTTGATGATCTGGCGGATGAGGTCCTTGCCCCCGCCGTCGGCCGGGTGGCTCTTGCCGGCGATGAGGAACTGCACCGGCCGGTCCGCGTCGGCGAGCATCCGCTCCAAGCGGGCGACGTCGCGCAGGAACAGGTTGCCACGCTTATAAGTCGCGAACCGGCGGGCAAATCCGATCGTCAGCGCCCCGTCGGACAGCCCCTCGGTGGCCCGGCGGACCTGCTGGTCGGACTGGCCGGACTGGGTCAGCTGCTGCTTGACGGTCCGGCGGGCCCAGACGATCAGGCGCTGCCTGCGGCGTTCGTGCAGCCGCCAGAGCTCTTCGTCGGGCACGTCGGCCATCGCCTCCCAGACCCCCTGGTCGGCGGGGTCGGTCTGCCAGCGGCCGCCGAGGTAGCGGTCGGCCAGGACGATGAGGTCGCCGGACATCCACGAGCGGGCGTGCACGCCGTTGGTCACGTGCCCGATGGGCACCTCGGGCGCGGGGACTTCGGGCCAGATGCCCCGCCACATCGCCCGGCTGACCTGGCCGTGCAGCTTGCTGACGCCGTTGGCCCAGTCGCTGGTGCGGATGGCGAGGGTGGCCATCGAGAAGAACTCGTTGCGGTTGTATACATTGTCCCGGCCTAACGCGAGCAGGCCTTCCATATCGAGCTTCAGGCGGTGGACCTGGTCTTCGAAGTAGCGCTGGATCATGTCCGGCGGGAAGCGGTCGATGCCCGCGGGGACCGGGGTGTGGGTGGTGAACACGTGCGACGACGCGGCGGCCTGGCGGGCCTCGTCGAAGCTCACGCCGTGCGTTTCGATGAGGTTGGCGATGCGCTCCAGGGCGAGGAAGGCGGCGTGGCCCTCGTTCATGTGGCAGACCTCCGGCTCGATGCCGATGGCCTTGAGGGCGCGGCAGCCGGCGATGCCGAGGATCAGCTCCTGCTTGATCCGCATCTCCATGTCCCCGCCGTAGAGCTGGCCGGTGATGCCGCGGTCGGCCGGGGTGTTCTGGGGCAGGTTGGTGTCCAGCAGGTACAGCGGGATGCGGCCGACCCAAGCCTTCCAGAGGGCGACGTGCACGTCCCGGCCGGGCATGCGGAGGCTGACCATGACCTGCTGCCCGTCCTGCTCGACGCGCTGCACGGGCAGCGTGGAGAAGTCGTGGTCGGGGGTGTACTCCTGCTGCCAGCCGTCGGGGGAGAGGTACTGCTGGAAGTACCCGTGGCGGTAGAGCAGTCCGACGCCGACGAGGGGCAGGCCCAGTTCGCTGGCGGACTTGAGGTGGTCGCCGGCGAGGCATCCGAGGCCGCCGGAGTAGATCTGCAGGCATTCGGTCAGGCCGAA
Organism: uncultured Phycisphaeraceae bacterium; assembly: GCA_964625505.1. Classification (GTDB taxonomy): domain Bacteria; phylum Planctomycetota; class Phycisphaerae; order Phycisphaerales; family Phycisphaeraceae; genus CAZVBW01. The sequence goes on along the minus strand of CAZVBW010000001.1, from coordinate 102,928 downwards.
CTCGGCGCAGAAGTACGCGATGGTGGCTTTGGAGGCGGGGCCGGTGCTGTGCTGGCCGTGGTACCAGCCGGTGCGGTCGCGGTGTTCGTGCAGGGCCTGGGTGACGCGTTCGAGGGAGGTGAGGAAGCCCTCGTCGCGGGCGGCGGCTTCGAGGCGGTCCTGGGCGACCATGCCGAGCATGCGGACCGGGTTGTGGTGGCTGGCTTGCCAGAGCTCGCGGTCGAGTCGGATGAACAGCTCGACGGCCTCGGGGTGCCAGGACCACCAGAGGTTGCGGGCGAGGGTCATGAGCGGCGTGAGCGGCTCGGGCAGGGCGGGGACCACGTCGAAGGTTCGGATCCGGGCCAGGTCGGGGTTGATCATCGGTGGGCTCGGGGGGCGTGGTCAGGGGGTTTCCGGGGGTTTCTGGGGGCGTCCGGGGGCGTCCAGGGAGTCGGGCAAGCTACCACGCGGGGGCGTGGCTGCTGCGGCGGCTTGAGGTGAGAGAGGCCGGGGAGCCGGGGGGCGATGGCTGCGGGACAGGCCCCGGCGTTGAGGGATCGGCTGTCTCGTCCGCGGGGCCCGAGCAGCGGGGCGAGGGGTCGACCGCGGGCCGGGCGGGGCCGGTTCAGTGCCCGCCGGCGGAGCCGCCGACGAGGTTGTAGATGTTGAAGCCCATGAGGATCAGCAGCAGCACGATGCCCGCGGCGGTGGGGACGGGGATTTTGCCGACACTTAGCGGCACGCGGAACCGCGGGTCGTAGTTATCCGTCGGCCGGACGCGCAGGCGGATCAGCGCGGCGTTGACGGTCAGGAACGTGATGAAGATGAACATGTTGCTGATCGACGCGACGACCTTGAGGTCGCCGATGAGGATGAACGCGAAGGTCACCCCGCCGACCGCGGCGATCGCCGGCAGCGGCGTCTGCAGCTTGGGGGCGACCCACGTGAAGAAGTTCAGCCACTTCACCGGCGCCTCGCGGGCCATGTCCATGACCAGCCGGCTGGTGCCCAGGACGTTGGTCAGGATGCTGTTGAGCGTGGCGAACAGGGCGACGACGATGATGATCGTCGCGCCGAGCTGGCCCCACTGGCTGCGCATGACCTCGGCCAGCGGGCCCTTGGACTCGGAGAGGCGCTGCCAGTCCAGCGCGGCGACGGCGGCGGTGGCGGTGAGCACGTAGATGATGAGCACGGCGACGCCGGCGATGAGGATGCCCTTGCCGACGGTGGTCTTGGGGTCGCGGGTTTCCTCGGCGAGCTTGACCACGTCTTCAAAGCCCACGTAGGCGAAGAACGCCAGCGCCGCCGCGGCGACCACGCCGATGTACCCCTGCGGCGGGGTCTGCAGCAGGTCGACCTGCCCGATGTGCGGCAGGCCAAAGCCGATGACCAGCGCCAGGCCGCCGAGGGTGACGGCGGTAGCGACCATGTTGGTCCAGCTGCTGTGCTGCACGCCGATGGCGTTGACCACGAGCATCGCCAGCAGCGCCCCGGTGGCGGCCCAGACCTGGGGCACCTCCCACAGCCGGGCGAGGTACTCGGCGAAGGCGATCGCAATCGCCGCCGAGGCGACCACCCCGGTGAGCATCATCGCGATGCCGATGATCAGGGCCCACTTTCGGCCGAAGGCCTGGGCGACGTACTCGTACCCACCGCCGGCGTCGGGGTAGGCCGAGACCAGCTCGGCGTAAGTGAGGGCTGACAAGAGGGCGACGGCCGCGGCGATGAGCAGCGACAGCCACAGCATGTTGCCCGCCAGCCCGGTAGCCGCCCCGATGATCGCGTAAATCCCCGCCCCGACGATGACGCCCACGCCAAAGACGGTCACGTCCAGCAGGCCCAGGTCGCGCTTGAAGCCCGAACGCTTCGCCTGCTCCGCGGTGTCTGGGTTGGGGTCGGCCACGCGGCGATGCTACCCCGCTGCTCGGCGACCGATGGCCTAGGTGATTGTTGCCTTGTCGGAGCACGACGCGTGAGCGAGTGCACGAGCCGCGGCGGCCGGGGTGGCACGGATCCGCCTCAGGCGGACTCGCAGCTTTGTCAGCGAAGGCAGCGACGAGTCTGAGCCACTGACAAGCTCTGCTTGTCAGTGCCACCGCTCCGAACGCGTAAGGTCGAATCGGGATCCGTATGAGGGGCGGACCGCGATGGTGTGGCACGGGCACTTGCTGCCCGTGGCGGTGCCGCAGTGGCCCGTTGCACCGCCACGGATGACGAGCACCCGTGCCACACGAAGCGGGCGCTGACGGCGGCGGCGGCGGGCGCTGGGCGTTACCGCGGGGCCTGGGTGGCGTCGCGTTGGAGGATCAGCGGGTGGCGCTGGCCGGTGCGGGGGTCGTAGAGCTCGGCGAGGACGACGGGGAAGTTGCGTTCGGGGGTCAGCAGGCCGCCGAGGGGGAAGTGCTCGCCGTGCTGGTTGATGAACTGGCGTAGCGGCAGGCGGGTTGGGCCGGGGTCCAGGCCGCGGACGGTGCTGACGTACTGCTGGTTGAGCCACAGCTGCATGTCGGCCAGCCGGCGGGGTTCGAAGTTGGTCACGCGGAGGGCGTCGCCGTCGCGGACGACGCGGACGGTCAGGTCTTCGCCGATCGGGGCGGGGCCGGCGGCGTCTTCGGGCGTGTCGGCCGGGCCGTTGAAGTCGTCGGCGCCGGGGTAGGTCAGCTGGGCGAGCTCGGCGGTGCGGCCGGCGGACATGGGGCTGCGGGCGGTGCAGCCGGCGAGGGCGGCGACGAGGATCAGCAGCAGCAGGGTGGGGCGGGGGTGCATGAGGTCTACATATTGAAGCAGAGCGATCGTCCGGGGCATGTTCCGGGGGGGGCACCATAATGGTTGACGATGGCCGAGCCGTTGCACATTGCGTTGCCGTTCTTCCAGGCGGGGCTGGCGGGGTACTCCGACGCGGCGATGCGGGGGGTGGCCCGGCGGCACGGCTGTCCGTATTGCGTGACCGAGGCGATGCTCGATCAGTTCCTGATCCGCGGGGGCAAGGGCCTGGCCGCCGCCGAGCTGACCGAGGGCGACCACCCGATCGCCGGCCAGCTGATGGGCTCGCACCCGGCGGACATCGCCGCGGGGGCGAAGGTGCTGCTGGGGCTGGGCTACGACACGGTGGACATCAACCTGGCGTGTCCGGTAAAGAAGATCCGCAAGAAGGCCCGCGGCGGGCACCTGCTGTCGGTGCCGGATGAGGCGAAGGCGATCCTGTCAGCGGTTGCTGACGCGGTCGGCGGGGCGGTGCCGATGACGGTCAAGCTCCGCCGGGCGTACTCAAATGATGCGGCGGCCGAGGCGGACCTGCGGGCGATTCTGGAGCACGCGATCGGCGTGGGGTTTGCGGGGGCGACGGTGCACGGGCGGACGGTGGAACAGAAGTACATCGGGCCGGCGCGGTGGTCGACGCTGCGGCGGTTGGCGGGGGATTACGCGGGGGTTGCGCTGGCGGATGGGGCGGCGGGGATGGTGGTGGGGGCGTGGGATGCGCAGCCGGCTGGCGAGTCGCAGCCCCCCGCTGCCCGGCGGCTCGGCGGGAGCCTCGCCCTCCCGGGGGCGTCGCCCACCTTCGTCCTTGGCGGCAGCGGCGATATTTGGGACGCCCACGATGTCCGGGCCATGCTCGAGCAGACCGGGGTGACGTGGGTGAGCATCGCCCGCGGGTGCATCGGCAACCCGTGGCTGTTCCGCCAGGCCGCCGCGGTGCTGCGGGGTGAGCCGGTGGTGGGCCCGACGATCCATCAGCAGCGGGACGTGCTGCGGGAGCACTTCGAGCTGTCGGTCGCCCTGCACGGCGAGCAGTCGGCGGGGCGGATGATGCGGAAGTTTGGCATCAAGTTCAGCCGGCACCACCCGGACCACGCGACGATCAAGGCGGCGTTCATCACCGTCCGCAGCCTCGACGACTGGCAGGCGGTGCTGGACCGGTGGTACGCCACCGACGGCCCCGGCGTCCCGCCCGCGGAGGCTCGGCCGGAGGAGGCGCCGGACGTGCCGACACGGGTGGCGGCGTGACGCGGCTTCGCCGCGGACGGGGGCAGCTGCGCTGCACTCGCTAAAGGGGCGGGGGCGGTCAGCGATGGGCGGCAGTGGGGGTGGCACACCTCGACGGCTCGGCGGCGATGTGTGCGGACCGCGGGTTCTGCAAGCGCACACATCGGCCTTCGGCCGAGGTGTGGCACCCCCCCCGCGTCCTGGCCACCTGGCCATCTAGAGGTCAGCAATCAGGAGCGGCCGTGCCGTCAATCGGTGGCGGTGGGTTCGAGGATGGCTAGCACGGCGGCTTCGGCGGGGTGGAGGTGGTGGCGCTGGGCGGCGGCTTCAAGCCGCGGCTTGAGTTGATCCATCGCGGCGACGAGCGAACCATCACGGTAGGTCTCGAAGATCAGCGGGTGGATGTAGTACTCGCGGCACACGGCGGGCGTGTTGCCCAGCTCGGCGGCGGTGGTCTTGACGGCGGCGACGATGTGCGACTCGGCTTCGTCGGGGCCCGCGGCGACGCCCAGGTGGTGCAGGACCACGGCGGCGATGACGGTGCCCGCCCAGGTGCGGAAATCCTTGGCGGTGAAGTCTTCGCCGGTGATCTCGTGGAGGTACCCGTTGACCTCGCCGCTGTCGATCCGCTGCTTGTCGCCTGCCTCGTCGATGTACTTGAACAGCTCGTACCCGGGCAAGTCCGAGCAGGCCTCCAGCGACCGGGCGAGCTGCGCATCTTCCAGGTCGATCTGATGCTGCTTGCCCGATTTTCCGGTGAACTCGAAGCGGATATGTTGGCCGTCGATGCGGACGTGTTTTCGGCGGAGCGTGGTCAGGCCGTAGCTGCCGTTGGCCTTGGCGTACTGGTCGTTGCCGATGCGGATGTGGGTGGACTGCAGCAGCTGGACGACGGTGGCGAGCACGCGGCGTCGGCTGGCGCAGGGCTGATCGAGGTCGCGGGCGATGTGCTCGCGGATGGTGGGCAGTGCGTGGGCGAAGCGGACCAGGGCGTCGAACTTGCAGCGGTTGCGGTGGTCGTTCCAGCGGTCGTGGTAGCGATAGACCTTGCGGCCCTGCTGGTCGCGGCCGGTGACTTGCAGGTGGCCGTCGGGGTCGGGGCAGACCCACACGTCCTGCCACGCCGGGGGGATGACCAAGTCGCGGACGCGCTGGGCGTCGGGGTCGGGCAGGCGGTTGCCGTGGGCGTCGAGATAGGTGAAGCCGCGGCCGTGGGGCTTGCGGGTCCAGCCGGGGGTTTGGTCGCTGACGTAGCGCAGGCCGGCGTCTTGGGCCACGTCCGGGCCGGTGTGTAGCAGGGTCATCCGCGGGCCTCCTTCGCCCGGGTCAACGCTACGCCGGGCGTGGGCGGGGGGCCTCAAAAGCGGGTGAAGTCGGGGCCGATTGGGACCTTGGGGCGGGGGAAGAAGCGGTGCCGGCGATGCGCGGATAGCGGACCCACGCCCGGGAGGGCGTGGGCTTTGAGGCGTGGCGTGGGGTGATGCTCAGTTGACGTCGATGACGCGGCTGAATTGGTAAGCGCGGTCGTAGGCCCGCTGGAACTCGTTGTCGCCGCTCCAGCTGAAGGTGAGGCTGGGCGGGGCGTCGGTTTGGGAGAGGCCGCCTTCGACGGTGGCGGCGTGGCCGTCGAAGAAGGTGGCGTTGATGGTGGTGCCGCTGTGTCGGTTGTAGGGGAACGGCTGGTACCACTCGCTGCCCCCGCCGCCGCCGTAGCGGAAGGCGATATCGCGGCGGGCGGCGCCCATGTCGGTCATGACGCGGAGCTCGGTGGGCCGGACGATGGTGTCGCGGAGTCGATAGGTGCTGGTGCGGTCGTTGCCGTTGTTGTAGGTATAGCTCAGGCCGATGGTCTGGCCGGTGTTGGTGGCGTCCCAGAAGTAGTCGCTGGTCACGTCGTCGGGCTCGTCATCCGAGGGGCAGACGTAGGCGTCGGACCCGGAGAGGAACTGGCCGAGGGTCTTCAGGGCGTACCACTTGGGGTCGGCGAAGCTGTTGTTGTTGGTCGTGGGGTTGGAGGTGAAGGCGGTAGGGAAGACGCCTTCGTAGTTCTCGGCGTAAAGCTGTAGGCCGATGCCGGCTTGGCGCTGGTTGTTCAGGCAGACCGAGCCGCGTGCGGCTTCGCGGGCGGCGCCCAGGGCCGGCAGCAGCAGGGCGATGAGCAGGGCGATGATGCTGATCACGACCAGCAGCTCGATGAGGGTAAAGGCGCGACGGGTCATGGCGTGGTGCTCCGAAAACGCGGGTGGGGTGCGGGAAGAAGACCCACGCCCGGGAGGGCGCAGGTTTTCGTGTGGAGGTCAGCGTCGGCGGCGTCGCAGCGCGAGCAGCCCGCCGGCGGCGAGCAGTGTGGCGGAGGCGGGCTCGGGGACGGCCTGCAGGTCGTCCAGGTCGGTGAACAGGCGGAACTCGTCGAAGTAGGAGTTGTTCTGGATGCCGAACGCGGTCGTCGTGGTGAGGGTGAGGTAGTCGGCCGTGCCGAAGGTCACGCCGGTGGCCGTGTCGGTGGCGGCAGCGCCGAGGGTGTCCAGCTCGGCCTGGGTGATGCCGCCGGCCTTGATGCTGTCGTAGTCGGCTTCGGAGAGCACGTACATCGACGCGGTCTGGTTGCCGGTGCCGTTGACGTTTTCGAAGCGGGTGATGAACAGCAGCGGCTGTTTGTTGGCCGAGGGGGTGGAGCCGCTGAGGACGGTGGAGCTGTCGTACCCGACGGCGACTTCGTCCGCGCCGTTGGTGTCGAACAGATCGACGGTGATCTGGCGGAGCCGGTCGCGGCCGCCGGCGGCGTCACCGAAGGCGAGCTCGGCCTCGTGGGCGAAGCTGGCGTCTTTCTCCTGCCGATAGAGGAAGCTGGAGTAGACGGTGCTGCCGGGGGTGATCGACAGGGCGGGCAGCAGGCGGGTGGCGTAGTGTCGCTTGTAGTCGCCGTCGGTGCTGTCGTTGTTGTTGTTCTGGATCTGGGCGACGTTGCCGGTGGCGGTGAAGTCGCTGAACACGAGGTTGGCGGCGGCGGTGACGCCGGCGTTCTGCAGGTTGTTGGCGGTGCCGCCCTCGGTGTAGGCGGTGGGGCCGAATCCGAAGCCGCCGGACTCGCCGACGAGCGAATCGGTGCCGGTGTCGTAGTCAAAGCCCTCGTAGAGCAGCAGCTCGGCGGAGGCGAGCGGTGCGGCGGCGAGGGCCAGGCCGGTCAGGGCGGCGGGGGCGGTGAAGCGATGCATGGCAGGTCCTTTCGGGAAACGGAGGTGAACAAGTGCAACGAGGGTGATCGGGGAGACGACCCACGCCCGGGAGGGCGTGGGCTTTCGGGGTTGGGGTCAGCGTCGGCGGCGGGGCAGCCCGCCTAAGGCGGATTTCGGCCGACGCCTCAACAGGCACAGCCCGCCGGCGGCGAGCAGGGCCAGGGAGGCGGGTTCGGGGACGACCGAGAGGGTGGCGGCGGCGAGGCCGGCCGTGGGGGTGACGTTCTGCGGTGCCTCGGCGCCAACGATGGTGACGGTGAGGGTCGCGGGTGTGGCCGAGCTATAGCGGATGACGTGGCGGTCGTACTCGGTGTTGTAGCCGGTGCTGCTGTAGGTATAGGAGTCGAGGGGGTCGCCATTGGAGAGCTCGGCGTCGACGCGGATGGTGGCGTTGAGCCGCATCAGGTAGAGCACAAGATCGCGTGGGGCGGCGTCGGCGTCGGCGGTGAGTTGGAGGATGTTGCCGCCCCAGGTGTTGTCGGCGGCGCCGCCGGTTTGGCCGGTTGCCGAGGTGGTGGCGGTGCCGTCGGACCAGGCGAAGTCGCCGGGGTAGCTGAAGCTGCTGGCGCTGCGGTTGCCGATCAGCTGCAGCGGCCCGATGCCGGTCCCGCCGTTCATCGATTCGGTCGTCAGCCCGCTGTCGTAGGTATAGAAGGCCCAGTCCAGCCCGCCCTCGGCGGTGAGGTCGGTCTGGGTGGTCGGGGCGGCGGCGGTGGTCTGCACGATGGCGGCTTGTGCCGGCGTGGTCGCCAAGGCGCAAGCGGCGGTCATGGCGAGGACAAGGGGGAAGCGGGTCAGCATTGAAATCTCCAAAGGGGTGGGTCAGGACTGGGAACTCGGGGGCCCGGACGTCATGCCGGGGCGGAGCTCGCCGCGGAGCGGCGGGGCGTCGGCGGCCGAGTCGATGTGGTGGTCCGAGCTGATCTGGGGCATCAGCAGCCGGACGCAGTGGTCGATCATCTGGTCGGTGGGCAGGTCGACCTGGCTGAAGTGGGTGATCTCGGGGGTGCGGGTCTCGCGCTCGCCGAAGGTCACCAGGCTCAGGTCGGCCGGGCATCGCAGGCCCAGGGCCCGCAGCGGGGGGATCAGCCGTTCGCTGTCGGTGCGGTTGTAGACGACCACGGCGGTGGGGCGTTTGGGGGCGGGCGTGTCGGCCAGCGACCGGGCGAACGGCTCGGGTTGCACGTCTTCGACGACCCACGCCCCCGCGGCGAGGCCCGCCTGGTCCATCGCGTGAAGAAAGACGTCGCGTCGCTCGGTGTTGCTGTAGTGCCGGCCGTGGACCTTGGGGGCGCAGTAGTAGGCGATGCGGCGATGGCCCAGGGCCAGCAGGTGGTCGATGGCCAGGTGCATGCCGTGGGCGTCGTCGAAGGTGACCTGCGGGACGTCCTGGTCGCTGCGGAGGTTCATGAGCACGGCGGGGACGCGGTGCTCGGCGACGAACTGGTCCAAGCCCTCGGGCATGGGGTGGGTGATGAGGCAGCCGTCGACCCGGCCGTCGGAGAGCTTGTGGCGCCACTGGTCGACGGGCCCGCGGGCGGGGATGAGCAGCAGTTCGTGATCCAGATCGGCCAGGCGCTCGACCAGGTGGGCCACGGCCTGTGAGCGTTCGAGGTAGTCCGCGGGTCGGCCGTAGACCAGCCCGACGATCTGCGAGCGTTTGCGGGCGAAGCTGCGGGCGCGGAAGTTGGGTTGATAGTTGAGCCGCTTGGCCGAGGCGAGGATGCGCTGGCGGGTAGCGGAGCTGACCTGGTGGGTTTTGCCGTTGAGCGCGTAGCTGACGGCCTGCTTGGAGACGCCCACGTCGTCGGCGATGTGTTGGATGGTGGTGGGCATGGCCGCGCGTCGCTGAACCGGTCAAGGAAGACCACATTCAGTGTGGCCTTAACCGGTCAAGCTGTCAAGGGAAAAGTGCGGGCGGGGCTGGCCGGGGCCTGGGGCCGTGGGGTGTGGTGATTTGGCGGGGCGGTGGGCCTGCGGGGGGTGTCCGGAGCGTGATGGGGTGTCAGGGGCCGGGGTCCGGGGGGCGGTTGGGGGCGGGTTGGCCGGTGGATTGGCGGGCGATGAGTTGGCCCTGGATGAGGCGGATGCGGGGCGGCCGGGTGGGCTGGGTGATGCGGTCGCGGAGCAGGTTGACGGCGTGGTGCATCTGGTCGTCCGGGTCGACGCGGTAGGTGGTGAGGGGGGGGCAGAAGAACCGGGCTTCGGGCAGGTCGTCGTAGCCGGTGACGGCGAGTTGGCCGGGCACGTTGACGCCGGCTTCGCGGGCGGCGTGGAGGAGGGTCAGGGCGACCTGGTCGTTGTGGCAGGCGACGGCGGTGGGACGTTGGTCGGGGGGTGCGGCTTGCCAGCGGTGGATGAAGCGGTGGGCCAGTTGGCTGGATGCGGCGAAGCTGCCGCGGTCGGGCTGGGCGAAGGTCCAGTCGGGGTGGTAGAGGCCCGCGTCGTCCAGGCGGGCGTGCATCGCGGCGAAGCGGGTGCTTTGCGGGTGGTGGGGGTCCCGGTCGGGCACGCCCAGTGCGGCGATGCGGCGGTGGCCGCGTTGGAGGAGGTGATCGGTGAGGGCGAGGCCGCCGGCGGTGCCATCGTGGGCGACGCAGTCGAAGCCGGCGATCTGTCCGCCGAAGGTGACGATGGGCAGTTTGGTGCCGAAGACGGCGCGGTGCGGGGCGAGGTCTTTGGGCTCGTAGACCGGGCCGACGATCAGGCCGTCGACCTGGTCGGCGTGGAGGGCGTGGATGTGGCGCAGCTGGGCGTCGGGGTGGGCGTCGGTGATGGCCAGTTGCATGCGCAGCTCGGCCGAGCGGAGGTGGCTTTGAGCGGCCGCGACCAGGCGGGCCCAGACCGGGTTGCCAAAGTCGCGGGTGAGCATCAGGCCCACGACGCCCGACCGGCCCCGGGCCATGGTCTGTGCCGCCCGCGAGGGCGTGTAGCCCAGCTCCCGGACCGCCCGGGCGACCTTCTGCCGGGCCTCGGCGGAGTACCGGCCCGAGTCGCCGCGGTTGAGGATGTCCGAGACGGTCGTCCGCCCGAGGCCCGCGGCGCGGGCGACGGTCTCGAGCGTGACGCGGCGGTCGGCGGGGGCGGTGGGCATCGGCGTCTCGGGTGATCGATCTACAGCACGGCCCGCCACTAACCCCCCTCCATCCCGCACGCCCCCCGCGCCCCGCCCCGCCCCGTCTCAGAACTGGTGCGACTCAACCACCACCGGCACCTCCGGCGGCAGCAACGCCCGGCTCGGCCGCTCCGCCGTCAACAGCATCAGCGACACCCCCGGCAGCACCACCGGCTCGTCGCCGGCCACCCGCATCTCGTGCTGCCCCTGGGCGTCCAGCCCGACCACGTGCACCTCGCCGCCCGGGCCGGCAACCGATTCGATCAGCCCCGCGGCGTCCGTCAGCCGCACCGGCCGCTGGCCTGTGTTGAGCAGCAGCACCGCCCGCGTCCCGTCGGCCCGCGTCACCGCCGTGGCCTCCAACTCGCGCTCGGGCGAGACCCGCACCCCCGCCAGGTCCCCCACCACCTCGTGGCGGCCCAGCAGGTACGCCCGGCCCGCCGGCCGGATCCGACCGTCGCCCGCGATCAGCCCGTACGCGTTGCCCTTCAAGTGCCACATCGCCAGCCCCGTCACCCCCAGCCGCGCCATCCGCGTCACCACCGCCGGCTGCCACACCGCCGCCACGTGGTCGCTGTGCCGCGCCTCGAACGGCTGCCACACCCACTGCAGATTGAACTCGTTCAGGAACGTCGGCGTGTCCGGACCGGCATGCTCGGCAACCCGCTCAAGGATGTACGCCGCGTGATCCTCCAGCGTGTCCAGCCGCTCCATCAACGCCGACGTGGACGTCTCCGGCGAGCCCGACGCGTAGTTGTGCCACGACACGAACTGCGCCGCCCCCGCGTTCGCCGTCAGCCACGGCTCCACCCAGTCCGGATTCGGCCAGGTCAGCGCCGGGCCGCCGATGAGCGTCTGCGGATCGTCCGCAAACCGCGGCGCCAGCCCCGCCGCGACGTCCGCCCACCGCTGGACCGTGCGGTCGTACTCGCCCGCGTCGTCCCAGTGCTTGTCCTGCTCGTTGAAAAACTCGTAGTAGATCACCCGCTCGTCCCCCACCACCTCCCGCACCAGCCCCGGCAACTCCGCCATCAACGCTACCGCCTCCGCCAACGCCTCGCCCGTCAGCTCGTCCCGGTCCTCCTCCAGCAGCCACCCCGGCAGCCGCGGCACCGTCAAAATGATCGCCGCATCCCCAAACCCGTCCACCGCCTCCAGGCCCGCCGCGATCCGCTGCCGGTCCCAGTCCCGCGCCTGGGCATCGGTCCAGTTGTCCGCCAGCCCCGCGTGATGCACCCGCACCAGACCCGGGTCCAGCTGACGCAGGTAATAGTTCAACACCCGGTCCGCCGCCTTCCGCGGGAACGTCACCTCGTAGTCATTCACCCCCCAGTGCATCGGCGTGATCCGGCCCGCCGACGCCCCCCAGTCCACGTGCACCTGCACGTCCTGCGCCGGCCTCCCGGATCCCCCGGCCCCAGCCCCGGCCCGGCCCGCCGACTCACCCCCACGCCCCGGCGGCAACGCCTGTTCCTCCGCAACATCGCCAGCTTCCGGAGCTTCCGGGGGAGCTTCCGGGGGCAGCGGCACGAGGGCCACCGCATCGACCACCGCCGCCGGCTGATTGTCCCCCGCCCGGATCAAGGTCAGCCCCTCGCCCAGCTGCTCCCGCCCGTACGTCCCGATCGTCGACCAGGCGTAGCTGTCGGGCGTGCCCCACACCCAGTCCAGCTGCTGCTGCCCGGATTCGGTGTCGGCCTTGAGCTGCACCGGCCCGCCCCGCCGACGCACCATCACCCGGACCCGCGGCGCCTGCCGCACCGCCTCGGGCAGCCCGCACCGAAACACCGGCTCCCACGCCCGGTCACTGGTCACCGCCGCACCGCCCATCGCCTGGTCGTCCTCGACCACCGTGTGCGTGCTCTGCGGCGGCGGGTCCTCCGCCTGCACCACCACCGCCCCCGCCGGCGGATCCTCCGCCAACGCACAGCCAGTCCAGCCCAAAGCAGCCATCACAGCCACCCCCATCATCCAGCGATCAAGCATGTTTCATCCTTTCGGAGCGCTCCGACATCATCCACCCCCCACACCCCCCCCCCACACCCCCCCCCCCCACCGCGCGTCCCACCATCGAGCCGCAGCGTCCTCGCTGCGCGTCCCCCACAAGCCGCAGCGTCCTCGCTGCGCGTCCCCCCTAAGCCGCAGCAGCCCCCCCCGCGTCGTCTTCCCCACCCACGCCCCCTCACCCCGCCCCCGCCACACCCTCCCGACGCCCCGCCGCACGCTTACGCGCCAGCGACCGCATGTCCTCCACGCCGTCCGTCTCGTCCACGATCTCCACCCCCAGCAGCGTCTCCACGCAATCCTCCATCGTCACCAGCCCGTCGGTCTGGCCAAACTCATCCTGGCACAGCAGCAGGTGGTCCTGCCCCGCGATCATCTGGTCCAACGCCGTGCTCACCGGCGTCGTGTCCCGGATGCTCCCAAGCGGCTGGGCCAGCTCCCGCAGCGTCCGACCCTCCTGCCCGTCCCCCACCGCCTCGAGCACCTGCTTGCGCAGCACAAAACCCAGGATGTGATCCGCGTCCTCGCCATAGATCGGGATCCGCGTAAACCGCAGCGGGCCGTGCTCCTGCACCACCGCCCCGCACGTCAGGTCCCCCGCCAGCATGAACACCACCGACCGCGGCGTCATCACATCCGCCACCGGCACGTCCCGCAGCCGAAGCAGGTTCCGGATCACCCGCGACTCCTGCGGCTGCAGCTCCCCCGCCGCCTCCCCCATCGCCGCATACACCCCGACCTCCGCCCGCGTCACCTCGCTGGTCTCCATCCCCCCAAACACCTTCCCGATCAGCGACGCCAGCCACACAAACGGCCACGTCCCCCACTCCAGGACCTGGATCGTCCGCCCCGTGAACGGTGCCAGCGGCTTGGCAAACGTCGCCCCCAGCCCCTTCGGGATGATCTCACTCAGATATAGAATCGCCAGCGTGATAATCACGCTTCCCGCGAACACCCACGCACTACCAAAGATCTTCAAAACCTGCGCCCCGACCCCCGCCGCACCGATCGTGTGAGCGATCGTGTTCAGCGTCAAAATCGCCGCCAACGGCCGGTCCAGCCCGTCCTTCATCCGCTGCAGCAGCCGACCCACCGGCTTGCCCCGCTCCACCAACAGCTCCACGTGCGACCGCGGCAACGACAGCAGCGACGCCTCCAGCATCGAACACAAAAACGACACCCCCAGCGCCAGCGCCGCATACCCCGCCAGCAACACCCAAGCCCCCGCCGACGCCTCCCCCTCGACGTACCCCCCATCCCCCCCGGGAACCACCGCCGCCAACATCCACAAGTTCATACCCCGGATCGTACCCCGCCCACCCCCGCCACACGCCCCCTCGCCCGTGTGCCACACCTCGCCGCAGGCGACGTGTGCCCCAGCCCCCCACCCGCCGCCACACGCATCCACCAGCTAGTGCCGCGTGATGCTTCAACTTTCGGGGTGTCACGGCCGTGTGGGACCTTGTTTACGGGATCACGACTGCCTTCAAGCCGAGACGATCGAACGCGGCAACAGCAATCCAAGCGGCCTCATGTAAATCGAGACCACGAAGATCGTGGCGTGACACGCCTGCTAGAGCAGCTTGCATCCATATTCTGCCCCCTCTCCCTCCCAGGGAGAGGGCTGGGGTGAGGGTCGTTGCCGCCAATGCGCCACCGCTCCCACCGACCAGCCGTCCGTCCCACCCTCCCCCGGCCCCTCCCTCAGAGGGAGGGGTGGCAGAAGTTGACGCCAAACGGTCTAGGCCCCCTCGCACATGTGCCACACCTCGCCGAAGGCGATGTGTGCCGCCGCCCCCCCCCACACATCGGCTCCGCCGAGCTGTGCCACCCCGGCGCCCCGCCCGCTGCGGGCTCACCGCGTTCGCCCCCAGCCACCCGCCGACCGGCGACGGATCAACAGCAGGCCCGCGGCGGCAAGCACCGCCGCCGAGGCGGGCTCGGGGACGCTGTAGAGCACCACGTCGTTGCCGTTGACGCCGCCGGCATAGGTGATGAGCAGGTCAAACTCGGTGCGGTCCACGACGATGTCCCCTTCGGCGAGCCCGATGAACGCACCGGAGCTGATGCCGGCGACGTCGATGATCGTGAAGGTCTGCCCCGGGGCGTCGGGCAGGCCGGTGATGTTGACCGCGAGCATGCCGTTGAGGGTGGCGTCGGCGGCGACCTCCAGCCGGTCGTAATCCTCGGGGGCGGTCCCGGTGAGTTCAACCTTGAACTGGCTGTTCTGGCCGAGGGACAGTGAGCCGTCGATGTCGATCAGGCCCGCGGACTGGCCCGGGGTGAGGGTGCCGTTGACGACGGCGTCGCCGTTGATCGTGCCGTCGCCGGCGAGGGTGGCGTTGGTGTCGATGGTGACGGTCCCGGCGGTGACCGAGCCCCCGTCCAGGTCGAGCCGCCCGACGATGTCGAAATCTTGGCCGACGATCAGCGACCCGCCGTTGATGATCTCGAGCGTCGAGGGGAACTGCGGCACCACACCGTCGTCCACGAAGATGCCGTCGGTCACGGTGACGCTGCCTCCGTCGATCAGCACATCGGAGCTGCCGGTCACGGAGATGCTGTTGGCGTTGAGGGTGCTGTTGGTGCTAATGAGGCTGCTGCCGCCGGCCAAGTTGATGACGTTGGCGTTCCAGGTGGAGTCGGTAAGGGTGACGTCGAACTCCTCTTCGCCGGTGAAGAAGCCGGTGGTGGTGAGGGTGCTGCCGCCGGTGACCTGCAGGTTGTTGCCCTGGACGCTATCGGTCTCGGGGTAGTTGAAGTCGGTGGCCGTCAGCGACCCGCCGTTGCGGACGATGACCGACATGACGAATTCAAACTCACGAAGCACCACCGCGCCGGTGACGGTGGCCGACGCGTTGTCGACGATGGCGTTGGAGCCCGAGCCCAGCTCGAGGTCGCCGGCGATGGTTGCGGTGGCCTGGTCCAGGACGTTGAAGTCGGCGTCGAAGGCGGCGATGACGCTGCCGGCGGTGGTGAGCCCGGAGCCGGCGCCGGTGACGGTCGCGTTGGATCGGAGCGTGTCGAAGGTGATGGGGTCCGAGCCGCTGCTGATGACCAGATTGCCGGGGAAGTCCTCGGCGCCGCCGCCGATGACGTTCAGCGAGCCGCCGCCGGCCACGGTGAGCCGGCCGGCTTCGTCGTAGTTGCGGGACGGGTCGAACAGGTCGTTGCCGACGTCGACGAAGTTCGCGGTGACGGCCGGGCCGGTGATGGTCAGGCCCGTGTTGGCTTTGAGCACCAGCCCGGTCAGGCCGTCGTCGAAGGTGTCGTTGATGGTGAGGTCGCCGGCCCCCCCGACGGTGGGGCTGTTCCAGGCGAAGTCGCCGCCGCCGCCGAGCTGGGCAATGGAGGCCTGGCTGCCGGGGCTGATGATGGTGGTGAAGCTGGTGGGCGTGACGTCGACGCCGAATTCGATGTAGTCCCCGGGTCCGGGCGCGGTGGCTTCATCCCAGTCGGCGGGGTCGCTGTAGGTCTGGGTGCTGCCGCCCTGCCAGTCGTGGCCATCGGCCTGGGCGGCGGCAAGCCCGGCGGGGCCCAGCGTGAGGGCAAGCGGAACGGTCAGGAGCAGGTGGCGCATGGGTCGACCTTGAAGGGTGGGGCGCATGCCGTGCATGTTGATTTCCTCCATCTAAACCGGGGGCTGGCAGGACGAAGCCCCCCTGGTCTGGATCACATCCTCCGGCAGGTTGTCCGTTTGCCAACCCCCGAAAACACGCCCCCGGATTTTCGGGGGTTGACAGCGTCCGCTCCCAGGCGAAGCTGTCTTTTCTGAAAGGGGGGGGCTTCGGGGGGAGGTAGGCGGTCGGTTCGGTGTCAGCCTGACGGCATCGGGCGAAGATCACGTAGGCCATGCCGGCGTCTAGGCCGGATCGGTGGCGGTCGTGGCCCCGGTACGGCGGGCACCGATGGCGATGTCGGCCAAGCCGTCGAGGTGCCGCAGGGCAGGACTCAGGGACGGCCGGGGATCAGCGGGTCGCGGCAGCCGATGTCGACGCCCCGCGACGACGACGCAGCACCAGCGGCACGCCCGCCAGCAGCAGGCCCAGGGCACCCGGCTCGGGGACAAGGGTGAAGGTCACGTCGAAGGAGGCCAAGGCGGAGGCAGAGCCTCGTTGGTTCCCGCCGAGGGCGCTGTCGGTGACGCTGCTGACCGAGAAGGTGTAGTCAATCCCCGGCGCGAGCACGCCTTGGGCGGAACCGACGCTACCGCCGGTGGAGGAGCCGAAGCTGTCTTCCGCTTCGCTGGATTCGTAGAGGGTGATGAAGTCACCGAGCTCGCGGTAGTACAGGAGGACGCCGGCGTCGGCGCGGGCCTCGCCGTCCTCGGTCGCCACGGCGGATGCCGAGAGTGAGGCGACCTCGATGTCGTACAGGGCAGGCTGCTCCACACTGAAGGTGAAGGACGTGCTGCTGATGCCGTCGGCGTCGAAGGGATCGCTTCCGGAGCTGTCACGCTGGACGTTCGTGTTGGACGAGCCGAAGGCCTCGATGACCAGCTCGTCGCCGGTGCCGCCGAACGTGACGGTCTGCTCGGCGAAGGCTTCGGACTGCGGTGTGCCGCTGCCGGGCCGGGCCACGAAGATGAAGTCGCTGAAGTCCTCGAACGGGTCGGTCTCGCTGCGTGTGTCTTCCGTGTTGTTGTTGGTCTCGGCCTTGACCCGCAGCGAGGTCGAGCGGCTGTCGACGATCAGGTACGCCGAGGCCGGGGCGGCCGCCCCGATGCCGAGGCACAGGCCGCAGGTCAGAGCGAAGACCGAGCGAGTGAAATGCATGGCGGTTGTCCTGTTGAAAACGTGTGTTGTCTGGCAAGCCTGCGCGTGGTGGAGCAAGGAGGCTTCCACCTTGACGAGCAAGCTATGGACCGGGCACCGCCGCGCGAACCCCCGGATTCCCGGGTGCGGGCGGGCTGCGACGAAGCGTCACTGCACCGTGAAGCGGGCTGTCGTCCGGCGATGAACGAGATGCCGGGCCGCCGGTCGACGCCCTAACCCAGAAACTTGCGCATCAGCTCCGCCCGGCTGGACACGTCGTAGTGGCGGTAGACCTGCTTGACGTAGCCGTCGACGGTGTGGTAGCTCAGGTCCAGCAGGTGGGCGACGCGTTTGACGGCGTGGCCTTCCATGAGCAGGAGGAGCACTTGGCGTTGGCGGGCGGTGAGTTCGGGGACGCCTTGGCCCTTGTTGCCGGGGATGATCGCTTCGTGCAGCCAGCGGACTTCGCCGGCGACGATGTGGACCATCTGGGCTTCGCGGGGCGTGAAGGCGGGCCGGCCCTCGCGGCGGTGGATGCCGATGCCGGTCACGAGCTGTTGCGGCTGGACCGGCAGGATCGAGAAGATCGCGTCGTCGAGCCAGCCCTGGCGGTATCGGCGGTTGAAGGCGTTGCTGAACCACTGCTCGTCGCCGAGATGTTGCCGCAGGGCGAGGGTGCCGTGCTCCTGGCCGAAGGCGAACTTCATCAGTGTGTCGGCGGCGGGTTGTTCGAGGCTGTACTGCTCGTGGGACTGGGCGCCGACGATGAGGGCGAACTCCTGCTCGGAGAACCGGCCGTACTCGTAATGCACGACGTGGGGCGGGCGGTCCGGGTCGATCCGCATGACCACCCACATCCAGGCGTCGGCGTCGACGGCCTGGCACAGCCCGTCCATCAGGACGCGGCGTTTGTCCACGAGGCTGCCTTCGATGGCCGCGACGTCGCCGACCAGGCGGATCATGGCCCGGGCGTCGGTGATGTTGACGGTGTGACCGGTGTCGGTCATTGGTGGAATCCCCCAGCAAACCACGCGGGATGAAGCAGGCCGGCTGGCCCGCGCAAGGATGCAGCGACAATCTAGCGTACTTCTGCGAGACGAAGCGGGGGCGAAGTTGAAGAACGTGTGAGGCGGTTGAGGTGGCGACGTCGGGTTGTCGCTGGTGAGGCGGGTCGGGGGCGTCGCTTCGGATGAGTGCTGGCTGATCCGACGCTTCGCCTGCGGCTCAGCAGTCGGCTTGGGGCGGGAGGCGGGCGGGGTGTGGGTGATGGGAGGGCTCGCTCGCGAGCGAGGGGTGGTGGGGGCTGAGTTTGGGTGCTCGGCGCGGTGGTGCTGCATTGGGCCCGGGGGCTTTGAACGGATGGGCATGAAAGTTGTCGCATGGGGCGGCGGGGGTGCGCACGGGCGGAAAATGTGCGAGGGGGGGGGGTCGGCGGGGGTGGTGGCGGTGCGGGATGGGGTAGGCTGGGGGGGGGACGGCCGCGGGGTTGCGGCTTGCGGGTGGGATTTGTGGGGGTGGTCGATGGGGGGTTCTGATGCGGTGTCCGCGTTGCAACAAGGCGCTGGTGGAGCATCAGACGGAGGGTCGGCGGGTGTGTCCGGGTTGCGGGTGGGCGGCCCGGGAGACGGCCCACGCGCGGGTGGACGGATCGGGGGGGTCGGGGCGTGCGGCGGGGGCTGGGGGGGCGGTGCCGGCGTGGTGGGCGTTGGGGTTGGGGTGGGTGTTTTCGGTGGTGCTGCTGGTGGGGCCGTATGTGGCGATGGTGACGCTGCTGCCGCGTTGGCCGGACTGGCTGCCGCTGGTGTATGGGCTGGTGATGGTGGTGTACCTGATGGGTGCGGCGGCGGTGGAGCTGGAGGTGGACCGGCACAACCTGGGATGGGCGGGGGGTCTGATCGACAACCCGTTCAGCTTCCAGGATGATTTTGAGCGGAAGAAGCTGGGGGTGATGCTGTTGCTGCTGCCGGGCAAGGTGGTGGTGGCGACGCTGGCGGGGACGTGGCGGGCGTTGCGGGGGCTGGGGTCGTAGGCGTTGCTGGAAGCCGGAGGCCGGGTGGTTGGTCGCCAGGGGGTGTGGCGGCCATACGATGGCTCGACCTGCGACCTGCGACCTGCGACCTGCGACCTGCGACCCACACCATGTCCGACACCCCCTTGAACCACCAGCGTGTTTTGATCCTCGTCGGCACCGACTACGAGGACCTGGAACTGCAGTACCCCAAGTACCGGCTGATCGAGGCCGGGGCGGACGTGACGGTCGCCGGCCCGGAGGCCCACCGGACGTACGCCGGCAAGTACGCCTACCCGCAGCAGGCCGACGAAGCCATCGAAGGCCTGCACGCGAGCAACTACGATCTGCTGGTGATCCCCGGCGGTTGGATGCCCGACAAGCTGCGGCGGGACCCGCACGTGCTGGAGCTGGTCAAGGCGTTCGCCGACGCGGGTAAGCCGATCGGCTCGATCTGCCACGGCCCGCAGATCGACATCTCCGCCGGGATCGTTCAGGGCGTGGCCTACACGTCGAGTCCCGGGATCAAGGACGACCTGATCAATGCCGGGGCGAACTGGTCCGACGCCGAGGTGGTCGTGGACGAGCCGCACCGCCGGGTCAGCTCGCGTCGGCCGGACGATCTGCCGGCGTTCTGCGGGGCGTTGATCCAGATGGCTCGCTGAACCCGGCGGCCGCGCCAGCGCCACCTCGGGTTGACGGCCTGGGTTGTGAGCGTTCCGCTAACGATGAGAGTTTCGTCAGAAATGGCGGACCCTGCCTTGACCGCCTCGGGTCATCCCTTATAACTATCCCATCGCAGACGCATGGGGTGTGTGTCCGGTCCGCCGGCCACAGGGTGCGTCCACGAGCCTGCTCACCATCCGCGTCACGGACGACGCACCACACCGCAACGACCACGGCCACCGCCGCGGCGCTTGTGATATGGCCGTCGCAGGAAGCATGGAACAGGCGGCGGCGGAAGTTGCTCTGCCGGTTTACACCAAAGCAACAAACGCCCAACCCCCGGTTCACGCGAGCCACCTAGGTTGCGAGCGTCGAAGGGGGACACGGGTCGGGCCACGTGAGCTCGGCGAGGGGTAGCAGCGGCAGGTTGAGGAGGAATGCCGGAACGTCTGGCACCGTCGGCCCGCCGCGGAAAAGCATGCACAGGAGATGCAACACATGAGAACGATCAAAACTTTCGGTGCCGCCGCCGTGGCGTCAATCGCCGGGACCGGCAGCGCCCACGCCGTGACAACGGCACTCTTTGAAGATTTCGAAGACGCGACGGTCACCTACACCACGAGTCCAGCAGAATATTCGGATGGGTCGCAGGACTATTTCACGCGGACCGATGGTTCAAATATTGGTGGCGAAAGTTTCACCAATGTCCAAGGAACGTCCTATTTCGCCGCTCAGGATCTGAATGCCGAGACCGGCTCGAATGCGGTCAACCCGAGCACCCAGACCTTTGGCGGGATCGACATCAGTGGCCTAACCGAC
This sequence comes from uncultured Phycisphaeraceae bacterium, assembly GCA_964625505.1. Classification (GTDB taxonomy): domain Bacteria; phylum Planctomycetota; class Phycisphaerae; order Phycisphaerales; family Phycisphaeraceae; genus CAZVBW01. The sequence continues at coordinate 82,360 of CAZVBW010000001.1, read as the reverse complement.
CTTTCGTTCTCTGCCTACTTCGCGGAAGATGATTCGGCCGATGGCAATGAGGACTGGGACTCGACAACCGAACTCCTCGTCGAAGCTCAGATCGACGGCGGCGGCTACGGGCTGATCTTCGCCATCCAGAACGACGGTACGACCTCCAACACCGTCCCGCAGGTTGATATCAACCTGGACGGCGACGGCGAGGGGGCGGTCATAACCGACGCGCTTACCGAGTACTCCGCTGCCATCGCGGGAACCGGAAACACGTTGGACCTGCGTATCACCTACGACATGAACGACGGCGACGAAGACATCGCCATCGACAATGTCCGCGTGACCGGCATCCCCGAGCCCGCGAGCCTTGCGCTGCTGGGTGCCGGCGGGCTAATGCTGCTGGGCCGTCGCCGCCGGGCCTGATCACAACAATACAAGAAGGCGGACGGGGAAACCGGTCCGCTTTTTTTACGCCCTTACGGCATGCTCAAGAACGCGAACACGCTTCTAGCAAGACCCTGAACTGACGTTAAACATCAGACTATAGATTGATATAGGTCGGCAGAGGAGCCGACCCCACCCGCCCGGCCGCCGCTGGAGGAGCCGGGCACGCACCAAAAAGTCTAGGAGATGAACGTGAACTTCCGCATTATCCAAATTGGAGCACTCAGCGGCATATCCGCTGTCGTGCTCGCGGCCAACGCCGATGCCCAACCTACCGAGACCGCTTCGGACGTCGCTACCAACGCCAACGCGACGTACGACGATGATGGCTTGGATGGTCGAGAGTTTTTCTTGAATGTCACTAACCCATCTTCAGAGTTCCGCGAGTTCTCGGTGATCGACTTCCCGACGGCGAGCCTGTTCTCCGATACGGTGACCGGAGTTACCGCGTTACAATTGGAACTTGTTGACACGGACCCGTCGTTCGCCAGTGATGGTCCCTTTGACGTCTACCTTGCTAGCGACAATACCGGGTCCCCCATCGACAACACGCTCAGCTACGACGCTACCGCGGCCAGTGTAAACGGCGGTGTTGGCACGCAGTTCGGCACGTTGACGCCCTTGGCTGTCGACCTCACGTACGACGACGACACCGGTTTGCCTGAGGATGAATACAGCTTGGTGTTGACCCCTACGTTGTCGACGCAGTTGGCCGCCATCATCAACGCCGGCGAAGACATCCGGTTGGTGCTGTCGGACAATGATCCGAACAGTGGTCTCAATGCGGCGTGGGCTGGACGAACTAACAACGACGATTCCAATGGGCCGGAATTGGATATTACAGCAACGCTAGTCCCCGAGCCCGCGAGTCTCGCACTGCTGGGTGCCGGCGGGCTGCTGCTGGTCGGCCGCCGCCGTCGTGCGGCGTAAGTTCGGGCCGCGAACCCGTGGCCTTACCACCTTCAGGAGGGTGCGCCATCACAGGCCCATCCTTCTTTGCATTCCCCCGCCCCGCAAGCCCGGCCTGCCGAACTCCCGCCCGGACTCCGCCCTCATGACCCAGCCCGCCCTGCCCCGGCCCGCCGGCTTTACCCTGATCGAACTGCTCGTGGTCATCAGCATCATCGCGCTGCTCATCGGGCTGCTGCTGCCGTCGCTCGGCGCTGCGCGTGAGGCGGCCCGCACCACCGTTTGCATGAGCAACCTGCGGCAGACCGGCATCGGACTGGCCACCTACGCCACCGACAGCGATCAGTTCATCCCCGGCCCGAACACCAGCGGGTACCTGCTCAACGACAATTCCGTGGCGGGCGATCCGGACGGCCCGTCCCGGCCGATGCAGAACTTCGACTGGATTTCGCCGACGCTGGGCAACGCGCTGTCGGCCCCGGCAAACCGACTGGAGCGGATGGCGTACCTGTTCAACGAGGAGTTCCGTTGCCCGGTCAACGACCGTCAATACGACGATAGTTTCCCCGGGGGGCAAAGTATTGGGGGCTTCGGACCTGGGGAGCTGTTCTCCAACAGCTACTCGACACCGATCACGTTTCATGTGTTCAAGGAAAACCAGAGCCCCGCTCCGGCGACAGGCCCGATCCCTTGGATCGAGTACGAGGACGAGGTGGTCGTTGACTTAGCGGCTTACAACTTCACGATCGACGGGTTGGCCAACGCGTCGGCGAAGGTGTTCGCTCTCGACGGCTCTCGCTACGTCAACGGTGCGGGACAGATCACTTTCAACACGTTCGCGAAGGGTATCGAAGGACACAACTACGGGACCCACGGGCCGGTCAACACGCAGTCCAACGGCACCCCGTACCGGATGACCGGGCTGCAGCCGAACGATGTCGGCCGGGACTTCGGCTTCCGCCATGACGGGAACACCAACGCCGTCTTCTTCGATGGGCACGCCGCGACGATGACGCCCGCCGAGGCCGTCGACGTCAACCTGTACTTCCCTTCCGGCTCGGTGGTGACCGACGCGGGCAACACCAACGACCCGAACGACAGCAACGGTCAGGTGATCGAGTAGCACCGCGGTCCGCCATGCGCGAACTTGTCCAACGCCATCAGAAGCCCATCGTGCTCGCGGCGGGGCTGATTCTTGTGTTGGCCGTGGTGCTGATCGTGGTAAACCTGCTCGGCGGAGGAGATGGCCCTGAGCTTTCGGATCAGGTGTACTTCTACGACATGGGAACCCACAGCCTCTACCCGGTGGACCGTGGCGGCGAGTCGCCGCAGGAAGCCCCGTCCGGGGCACCGGGCTACCTGGCGTCGGTCTACGGCTGCGACGGCTGCGGCGACATCAACCAGACCTTCGGGCTGCTGCACGAGAGCGATCGCGGCGGGGCGGTTGCCGTGTTTGACCTGCCACACCACGATGAACTCAGCGATTTTGCCGCGCCGGGGACGGAGGCTTACGAGCTCAATCTCAGCTACATCGCCGAGCGCTGCGAAGGACTGCGTCCCGAGCAGTGCCTGCCGACGGATTGAGGCAGGCGCAAAGGAGCGAAGTGGCGGCCCGCTGACGGGTGCGGCGGGTTATTGGTTGCCGCCGGTCTACCGCTTGGCCGGTCAGCGCACTAGCTAGTCAGCGCAAGCATTTCATGAGCGACTTCGTGTGCGGCGTCAAGCGGGCAGGATGTTCAACGCTATCGCCGACTGGGCGAACCAGCTGCCGCCGAACCCTGGGTTCAAGCTATAGTTGCTTCTGTACGGTCGGGTGGGGCACAAGCGGTGACCTAATGCAACCAAACACGCAGCCTCCTACGTCCGGTGGGTTCACGCTCATCGAGCTCTTGGTCGTGATCAGCATCATCGCGATTCTGATCGCGCTGTTGCTGCCGGCGCTGGGCAGATCACGTGAGGCGGCTCGGACGCTCAGCTGCGCGAGTAACATGCGGCAGTTGGGGATCGCCACGGCGGGCTACGTCACCGAGAACAGCTTCCGTTACCCCCGGCCGTTCCTCGGCTCTGACGGCACGCTGACCGCGACCCAGCGGGAGACGGGCATGTGGTACAACGCGCTGGACCCATACCTGGGCCAGAGCCTGAGCACCAGTTCGGCGACCCGGAACCTCCGAGCGTTCAAGAACGATCCGGTGTGGTTGACGTCGGCGATCCGCGACGCGACGAACGGGCAGGCTCGCAACTTCACGATCAAGATGAACCAGTACTTCCGCGACGACGTGCCGCCCGGCACGTTCGCCCGGGAGTCGCAGATCGATCGGGGAGCCGAGTCGGTGATCCTCTTCGTCGACGGGCGGGCCCAGGACATCCGGCCGACCGACACCGGCACGGCGGGGCAGTTCTCAGCGACCCCCGGCACGGTGGGTTTGCGGCACGGCAGCGATGAGGGGCTGCCGTTCAGCGGGGCCGCGAACGTGACCTTCTCGGACGGCTCGACGCGGCTGATCGACCAGCCGGTCCGGACGACGACCGCGGCACCGAGCTGGCACCTCGAGACGACTGCGAACCGCAACAGCGGGTTGGTGGGCACGGCGTGGCGGCTGGACCCGAGCAAGCTGTAGGGAGGCCGAACGTGCGGGACCTGCTGCAGAAGCACCAACTTCCGATCGCTGCGGCGGTGGGGTTGATCCTGGTGGTGGCCCTGGTGGTGATTTTCCGCGGCACCTTTGGCGGCGGGGCGACCATTGGCGGGGACGCGATGTACTTCTACGATACCGGTTCGGGGCAGCTGTTTGAAGGCTCACTGGACGACGCGTCGCCGAGTCCGGGCCCGTCTGGCAGCCCGGCCTATCGGGCCCGGGCGTACGGTTGCGGCGGGTGTGGGGACCCCGCGCAGATGTTTGGCATCGTCGAGCGGGGCACGGCCGAGGAGCTGGAGGTGGCGGCGTTCGACCCGAGCGACTCGGTGGAATTGACCGAGTTCGTCCCGGCCGGAGGCGTTGCGGCCGCCGAGTACGACGCTTGGGTGAACGAGCGGTGCGGGGATGAGCAGCAGGTGGAGCTGTGTTTCCCGGAGTAGCGCCGTGCCGGCGGCCCCGCGTCGGACGGCGGCGATTTAGAGAAATCGCCAGTCGTCGGACCAGAGGGTGTAGGCCCAGAGGGCGGCGTTGATCAGGGCGTGGGACCAGATGACCGGGCCCAGGCCGTAGCAGCCTTTGTCTGGCCTTCGTCCTTCGTCCTTTGTCCTTCGTCCTTGCTCGATCGACCCGTCAAAGCTGGGGCTGCCGCACTGGCCCCAGCGGTTGGTGACGGCGGTGAGCCAGCACCAGACCAGGCCGCAGGCGATGCAGCCGAGGTAGTCGCGGGGGATGTGGCTGGCGGCGAAGACGACGGTGCTGGCGATGACGCCGAAGGTGGTGAGCTTGCCCAGCGGGGTGTGCTGGAGGTTGCAAGTGAAGGCGGCGGGCTGGGCGGTGGCGCGTCTGCCGGCCTCGGACTGCATGACGGCGTCGCCGATGACGGGCAGGTCCGCGGCGAGTTGGATGAGCCCGGTTTTGGTCTTCCGGGGGTCGGCCAGGCCGCGGAGCATGGCGGATCGGATGAACAGTTCTTCGAACAGCGGGACGATGGCGGCCATGCCGATGAGTCGCAGGCCCATGGCCAGGGCACCGGTGATGGGCTGGGATTCGTAGAGGGTCTGGACGGGGGCGGGGTCGTCGGGGCTGGTGAAGCCGGGGATAGCGAGGTGGTCCATCATCATGGCCAGGCCGATCCAGGCGACGGTGAGGACGGCGGCGGTGGGGATGGCCAGCCAGTGGAAGCGGAGGTTGAGCTCGGGGGTGAGCCGGCGGTAGCGGACCAGCAGCCCGAGCACCAGGGCGATCTGGAGGGCGTAGAGGGGGACCAGGGCCTCGGGGAGGTGGTCGGTGACGAGGCTGGTGATGAACAGGCCCAGGATCCACGCGAAGAACGGGGCGACGCGGGGGTGCCAGGGGTTGAGGGTCATCCAGGCGTCGAGACGGGCGAGCATCCGACGCAGCGTCGGAAGTGACAAGTGAAAAGTCAAAAGTGACAAGTAAGGATGAAGGATGAAGGATGAAGGACGAAGGCAGATGGCAGAAGGCCACTGGGCGGACGGGCCCTGCGACCTGCGACCTGTGACTTGTGACCTGTGACTTGTCACTTGTCACTTGTCACTTGTCACTTTTTCCTTTCCACTTGGTCGATGCACCCGGTTTTTCTGGATGACGAGGGGTTGTTGGCGTTGTGTCGGGTGGAGCGGACGCGGGGGTCGGGGCCGGGGGGGCAGCATCGGAACAAGGTGGCGACGGCGGTGCGACTGGTGCATGAGCCGACGGGTTTGGTTGGGCAGGCGAGCGAGCGGCGGAGCCAGGCGGAGAACCTGCGGGTGGCGCTGCGGCGGTTGCGGTTGGAGTTGGCGTTGGGGGTGGTGGGTGAGCGGCCGGGGGACGATCCGACGCTTCGCCCCCCAAGCGGGGCTCAGCCGTCGGCTTCGGGGGAGATACCAGACGCTTCTGGGCCTGAGGCGGATCAGCGTCGGCTTCCGGGGGGAGCTGCCGGGGGGCTTCCGGGGGGGCTTCCGGGGGTGTGGGGGCGGCATGTGGTGAAGGGGAAGGTGGCGGTGCGGGTGGATGGGCCGGACTTTGCGCGGGTGTTGGCGGTGGCGTTGGGGGTCTTGGCGGGGGCGGGTTGGGAGCCTGGGGTGGCGGGGCGGCGGTTGGGGGTGAGCGGGTCGCAGGTGGTGAAGCTGCTGCGGGCCGAGCCGCGGGCGCTAGAACTGGTGAATCGGGCGCGGGAGGCGGCGGGGTTGGGGCGGTTGCGGTGAGGGGCCTGGACTTGGGCGGGGATCATCGGGTGGCCCGGCGCTGCCGGCGGTAGGCACTGGGGCTGGTGCCCAGGACGCGGCGAAAGGCTTCGTTGAGCCGCTGGGGGGCGGAGAAGCCGCAGTCGAAGGCGATCTGCGTGATGCGTCGATCGGTCGTGCCGAGCAACTGCTTGGCGTGGTCCAGGCGCTGCAGGAGGATCTGGTGGCCGACGGTGTGGCCCATTGCCTTCTTGAAACGCAGCTCGAACATTCGGCGGCTGATGTCGGCTTGGGCGGCGACGTCGGCAGCGCCGAGGTCGTCGGGGAATCGGCGGCGGATCGTGTCCATCGCTTCGGCGACGAGCGGGTCGTGCACGGCCTGCACATCCGTGGACTGGCGGACCCGCACGCCGGCGGGCTTGAGCAACCACTCGTGGCGGTCCAACGCCCGGCCGGCCAGCATCTCGCCGAGCACATGCGCGGCGGTCACGCCGATCTGCTCGCCTGGCAGACGGATGCTCGACAGCGGCGGATCGCACAGCTCGCACAGCAGTTCGTCATCGTCGACGCCCAGAACCGCGACCTCCGTCGGCACGTGGACGCCGATTTTCAGGAACGCATCGAGGTAGCGGGCGGCGAAAGTGTCATTGGTGACGAACAGGCCCACCGGGCCGGCGGCGGCGTCGGCCCAGTCGCGCAGTTGTCGGCCGAGGGTTTGGGAGGACGCGGCGTCGGCCTCGATGGCTTCGTCGAGCCGGGGCGGGGCGGCAAGCAGTGTGCGGCCGTTCTGGGTCACGGCCTGGGTGAAGCCGTCGATGCGTTGTCGCGAGTGATCGGCGGCGAGTTGGCCCGAGCCTGCCAGCTGGCTGAAGCCGCGCTGCATCAGGTGCTCGGCGGCGAGCCGGCCTACCGCGGGGTTGTCCACGCCCACGCGGGGCACGCGGCTGCGGGCCAGCCAGCCGGAGAAGTTGACGACCGGGACGCCCAGTTGCAGGAGGGCGGCCTCGCTGGCCTGGGTGACCACTTGAGCGAGGATCACGTCCGGCTGCAGCCGAATGGTGAAATCCAGCTGACGCTGCAGGCGGATGCTCCAGCGGGGGTGGCCAGCCGTGGCCTGCCGCAGGCCCAATCCGACCTCACCGACGTACGCCGAGCCGACGTCGCCCAGGATCACGGCCCGCGGCCCCGCCCCGAAGTCGGCCCCCGCAACATGTGACGCCGCAGGCAGATCCGGGACACTACGCTCCGGGGCATTGCGCTGCATCGTTGAAATGATACGGTAAAACGTAGGACATCAGGGAGAAATCTGTCACAATCGAGGGACCCGATGGCGAGTTGTCTCGGAATGTTTCACCCTTCGTTGACCGTTTTTGGAGAACGCTTTGATGCAGACACCACACCTTATTGCAGCGATGACCACGACCCTCGGCCTGGGGTGGGCGACCACCGCCGATGCCGCGATCTACATCGAGGAATTCAATCCTGAAGTTGCGAATCAGTACACCGCCACACAGATCGACGGCGGGTCGGTCTTTGGAGAGCGGACGACCAACACGGATACCGGCAACGACTCCAATCCCTCGACCCAATTTACGGCGTCGGAGTTCTCGGGCGGCGACTACGCCTACATCAGCAAGGGCTACCAGATCACTACCGACGTGATCGATATCTCTACGCAGACGCTGGCCGACGTGATCGTCTCGATCGAGCTGGCGGAGAGCGGCGGGTTCGACGACAGCGACTCGGTGCGGTTTGAGCTGCGAAATGCCGCTGACGACACCGTCCTGACCACGCTGGACAATTACACACCGGGCGGCAGCAATCAGGCCTTGGTGGCCTACTCCGGATCGCCGTATCAGGGCAGCAACTCCTCGCAGGCCCTGGGCCTCTCGCCGACCACGCTGACGTACAACCTCAGCGATTACTTCACGACCGTCACGGCCCCGGACTCGTTCCGCCTGCGCTACGTTTCGGACGGCGGGACCTCCAACACGTCGGAAGATTCGGCTGTCGGCTTCATTGAGGTTGTTGTGCCCGAACCGGCGTCGCTGTCGCTGCTGGGTCTTGGCGGGTTGCTGATGCTCGGCCGCAATCGTCGGGCCTGATGACCGGCGGCCCGACAGGGTCTGAAGCGATCCACAGCGACAATCCCGAAGGCGGACCGACGTGCGGCGTGGCAGATTCCACTTCGACCCGCGTCGGCTCGCCGCTTGACCGGGTGCCCTCATCCGGCTTCGTGCTCGGCTTCTTGCGTGGAAGCTGGATCGGGCCGATGTAGGTGGGGGCGGTGCGCTGATGTTGCGGGTTGATCTGAGGCGGGATCGGGCGGGGGTGGACGGGGTGTCGCTTGCGCTGGCGGTGCATGACCCGGCGGTGCCGACGCGGGTGTTGTTGCCGGGCGGGGCGAGGTTGAGCGAATCGAAGGCGGCGGGGCTCTGGGAGGCGGGGGTGCGATGGGCGTGGGTGCATTGCCCCGCGGTGGCGGGGCTGGTGGCGGGTCAATCGGAGCATGCGGGCGGCGGGGAGGCGATGCTGGCGGCGGCGGTGGGCGGGGCGTTTGATGCGGCGCGGGACCGGGTGGTGGTGGTTGCGTCGCTGAGCGAATACACGGCGGCGGTGGAGCGGGTGGTGGAGGGGGCGCTCGAGGCGGGCGGGCCGGGGCTGTATTTGGGTCAGGTGCAGGACGCGGCGGACGGGTTGCTGGGGCACAGCGCGGCGGTGGCGTATTTGAGCGTGTTGATGGGGCTGCGGCTGGAGGGGTACCTGGTGCGTCAGCGGCCGCACGTGCCGGCGTCGCGGGCGGCGGAGCTGGTGGACTTGGGGCTGGGGGCGATGTTGCACGACGTGGGGCTGACGCGGTTGCCGGCGGAGCTGCGGCGGTTGGAGGCGCCGACGGGCGGGCGGGCGGCGCGGCGGTGGTCGGCGCACCCGGCGATTGGTTTTGAGACGGTGCGTCGGGCGGTGAGTCCGGCGGCGGCGACGGTGGTGCTGCACCATCATCAGCGGGTGGATGGCAGCGGGTTTGCGGGGGCGGACCACCCGGTGCTCAACGGTCAGCAGGTGCACGTGCTGGCGCGGATCGTGGCGGTGGCGGACGTGTTTGATCGGCTGCGTCGGCCGGGGGGTCTGGAGGCGCGGCCGACGGTCTGGGCGCTTGGGGCGATGGTGCGGGGTGCGATGGCGGGGGGGCTGGACCGGGTGTGCTTGCGAGCGCTGTTGGAGGTGGTGCCGCCTTATCCGCCGGGGACGCGGGTGGGGTTGAGCGATGGTCGGGAGGCGGTGGTGGTGGAGCACCGGGCGGACGACCCGTGTCGGCCGGTGGTGGAGGTGGTGGTGGCGGGGGGGGCGACGAGGGGGGTACCAGACGCTTCGCCGCCTTTGG
>CAZVBW010000001.1:0-72808 GCA_964625505.1 uncultured Phycisphaeraceae bacterium | reverse complement strand
CCCACCCCTGAAGGGGTGGGCTTTGGGGGTGCGGGGGTGCGGGAATTGGTGCGGGGGCGTTCGGCGGGGCGGGTGGATTTGGCGAGGCAGCCGGCGAGTCTTCGGATCGAGGAGCACGAGGGGCAGGCGGTGGGGGGGATGAATTTTGGGCGGGCGGCGGTGGCGCGGTTGGCGGGGTGAAGGGGAAGGCAGAAGGGTGAAGGCAGAAGGCAGAAGGCACGGAGGGACGAAGATTCTTGCCTTAGACCTTCTGCCTTCGTCCTTCATCCTTCGCCCTTGCTAGTAGCTGTTTTGCTTGGTGCGGGGGAGGGATTGGAGGTTGAGGGTGGCGAGGAGGTGGGCGGTTTGGGGGCCGGTGTCGCCGCGGCCGTAGGGGTGGCGGAGGCGGGTGAGGTTGAGGGTGAGGGCGTGGTCGAGGGCGGCGGTGATGTCGTGGGTGGCAGTGCTGGCGAGGTTGATGACGTTGGCGGGGGTTTCGCGGCCGGCCTGGCGGCGGCCGATGTTGACGGTGGCGGTTTTGAGCACGGCCGCTTCGATGAGGCCGGCGGAGCTGTTGCCGACCAGGACGCGGGCGGCCCTGAGTGTGGCGAGCCAACGGTCGCGGGGCAGGTGGTTGACGGGGGTGATGCCGTGGTCGGTGATGGCTTGGGTGATGCCTTCGCGGCCGGGGTCGGCGTTGGGGGCCATGACCAGGCGACCCCCGCCCCAGACCCCGCCCCCGCCCCCGGCAGCAGAAGCGGATGCGGTATGGGTGAAGCGGTCGGTGGCTTTGAGGATGGCATGCATCCGTTGGCGTTCGAGGTCGGGCGGGTCGCCGACGGGGTGTTGCATCACGATGCAGGCGGGGGCGTCGTCGGCGGGGCGGACCTCGCCCAGGCCGTCGACCGCGGGTGAGCCGACGCGGTGGACGCGGTCGGCCGGTTCGCCCATGCGGAGGATGCGGCGTCGGCTCTGGGCGGTCGCGGGTAGGTGCAGGTGGGCGAGCTTGGTGATGGCGTGGCGCATGGCCTCGTCGGCGACGCCCTGGGCGCGGTCTCCGCCGTGCATGTGAACCAGCAGGTGGCCCGCGATGCTGGCGGCACTGGCAGCGGCGAAGGCCTCGATGCGATCACCCAGGACGAGCACCGCGTCGGGGTCCAGCGTGTCGAAGGCGTCAGCGAAGCCGGCGATGCCGCGGCCCAGGGCCCGGGCGTCGGCGAGCCGGCCGGTGTGGCCCGGGTGCTGCATGGGGACATCGGCGGCGGGGGTGAAGGGCAGGTCGCGGTGCGTGTAGTGGACCAGGTGCATCCCGGCGACGACCAGCTGCAGCTGCAGGTCCGGGTGGTCGGCGATGGCGTGCATTACCGGCCGCAGCAGGCCGGCCTCGGCGCGGGTGCCGGTGACGACGGCGATGCGGCGGGGGATGGGCATGAGGACAGGGATACCAGACGCTTCTCCGCCTGAGGCGGATCGGCGTCGTCTTCGGGGCATCAGGTACCCGCCCACCCCTGAAGGGGTGGGCTTTGGGGGGCGTCAGGCGATGCCGCGGGCGGCGTTTTGCTGTTCGTTGAGGACGGCCTCGGCGACGTGCAGTTCCAGCGGGCTGTCCACGTCGATGACCTCGCCGGGCTGGGTGATGATGGCCCGGCGGTCGTCGCCGAGGAAGGCGTGCGGCTGGCCCTCGACCACGTGAAAGAGGCTGTCGCGGCGGACGGCGATGATCCCGCCGTCCAGGACGTACAGCGGCGGCAGGTCTTGCCGGCGGTCGACCTGATTGGCGTGGAACGGCTCGAGCCTGCCGTGGCCGGCGGCGTGGGCGGAGGGGTCGCGGACGCCCGGTTCGGGCAGGACCTGCTGCATCCAGTAGGGGTGGTGCTTGCCGACCGGGCACACGGACTGGACCGAGTCGCAGCCGGTGGCTTGGAGCTTGTCGACGGCCCGCTGGACCAAGTCGGCCGGGCGGACCGGGACATTGGCGTAGAGGATCACGACCTGCTCGTGCATCCCGATGATGGAAGTCACCGCGTGGCGGGCGGCGGCGTCGACCGGGGCGGTGTCGTGAGCCAGTTCGTAGGGGCGGTGGACCACCTCGATCTTGTGCTTGCGGCCGATCTGAGCCAGTTCCTGGCCGTCGGTCGACAAGACCACGCGGTCCAGCGCCGGGCTGGCCAGGGCGTGCTCGATCGTCCAGCTGAGCATGGGCTTGCCGGCGACGGGGCGGGAGTTCTTTTCAGGCAGGCCCTTGCTGCCGGCTCGGGCGAGAACGACGCCCAGGGTTTTGATGCTCATCGTCAGTTCCTCCTGCTGGTGCTCATGCCGCACGCGGTGGGGCGGTGGCCGCCCGCGTGTCCCATCCCCGCAGCCAGTCTTCGCAGCCGGCGGTGAGCCCCAGGGCCCGCTGCCGCCGACGCGTCTCGGGACGAGCCAGCGACTGCCAATGCTTCAGCAGATCGCCGGCTTGCTCCGCCTGGCCCAGCGATCGCTCGCCCAGCCAGTCTCCAAGGCACAGGGTAACACTGCCATCGGCCAGGACATAGGCACAGGTCGGTACCGCATGCGGATTTGCGGCCCGCGGCGGCGGGTCCATCGGGACCGGCGACAGATCGTTCACGCGGCCCAGGCCCGTGTCGAAACGCTCGATCACGGGGTGTTCGCCCAGGCGCAGCCAACGCTCGAAAAACGACTCCATGTCCCGCAGCGTGCCGGCTGTCTTGACCAGCGTCGGCACCAGCCACGGCAGCCCAGCCCGCAGCGAACCGTCACGCTTGAGCCGCTGGTCGATCAGCCACTGCAGCTGGCCCATCACGTGGTCCCACTTCGCCGGGTCGACACCCATCACCTGGGCGTAGGTGTCGGGCCGGTCGGCGTTCAGGCGGACCTGCAGCACGTCCAGCGGCAGGTCCATCAGCGGGGCGATGGTCTCGCGGTCGGCCAGCAGGTCGGTGGTCAGCCCGATGGCGGCAATGCCGGCGTCGGCGGCGGCGGTGACGATGTCGGTCCAGCGCGGGTGCCGCAGCGGCTCGCCGATGCCGCCGAGCATCACGGCCACGTCGCCGACCTCGGCCAGCTCGGCGAACAGGTCGCGGGCCAGCGCCACGTCCAGCGGCCCGCGGTCGGGTTGCACGTGGTGCTGCGGGGTGATCGGCCCGGCGGCGTCACGGTGCGGGGTGAGTTCGATGAACCACTGTGGGGGCAGTCGGCGGGTCCGCCAGGCGTCGGAGGTCAGCTCGACAGCGCGGGAGGCGTCGGCGATCGCGTCGGCGTCGGCGGTCGGCAGGGCGGGGCCCAGGTGCTCGGCGATGGCGCGGAGGTGTGCGATGGCCCGGGGCGTGTCGTGGATCAGACGTCGTCCCAGGTCGCGGACGTGGGCCGGCACCGCAACACACACGTCCTTGCCGATCGGGTCCAGGCTCGGCTGGCTCGGGTTGTAGCCCAGCACCCGGCCCAGCGTCGCGCGGTGCTCGGCCAGGTCCCGCAGCACCCCCGGCTGCAACAGCACCGGCGACAGCCCCGGCGGGGCCTGCGCGAAGACCAGCTTGAACGCCTCGGGCGACTGCTCAAACCGCTCGATCAGCGATGCGGTCAGGTCCGGATCGACCAGGCACCAGTCGCCGCCCAGCAGCAGTACGACATCGGCATCCGAAGCATTAGCCGCCAACGCATCGGCGAACGGGTCGGCCGGCAACAGTTCATCCCAAGCGGTCGCCTGACCCAGCCCGCCACGCCACGCGGTGTGGGCCCATTGACGCGCAGCGACGATGCGTCGGCGGGCCCCGTCGTCGTGCGGCACGGATGCGGCATGAGTGGCAATAGGAAGCCGACGCTGAGTCGACGAAGTCGGCGAAGCGTCTGGTATCTCCAGCGCCGCGTCCGCCGGGTGCACCACGACCACATCCGTCACCGCCGGGACCGCCCCGATGCGATGCAGCGTCTGGCCCAGCACGGTCGTGTGGCCCAGCCGCGCCCCGAGCGACCGCGCGTGCCCCAGCCGCCCGCGGTGCGGGTCGGCGTCCACCAGGGCCACGATGCGTCGGCGGGTCACGCGGCCTCCTTCAGCGGCTTGGCCCCCTCTCCCTTGCAGGGAGAGGGCTGGGGTGAGGGTCGCAGCGGACGGGCCGCGGGCGTATCGGCGGCGGGACGGCTCGACCCTCCCCCGGCCCCTCCCTGAGAGGGAGGGGAGGCCGAGACATCAGCCACCCGCCCCCGCGCATCGCGGAGGATCCGGACCGCCTCGTCCACACCGCTCAGCAGCGACTTGAGGTTGGCCAGGTCGCGCTGCATCTGCCGGGCTTCACGGTCGCGGCCGTCGGCGCTGTGGGTGTCGATCAGGCGGTCCTGCCGATTGCGTTCGAACCCGCCGGTGCTGTTGATCAGGCTGACGATGGCAAAGGCGTCGCCCAGTTCGCCGTGTACCCGGGCCTGGTGCTTCTTGAGCTTGGCGAACAACGAAGCGAGCCGGGACTGGTCTGCCTTGCCGTGAGCGACCTGCATCTGCTCGAGCAGGCGGACCGAGGCCCGGGTAGTCCGGCCCAGCTGCTGCACCTGCTCCACCCGCCGATCCAGCAGCGGGCCCAGCCGCGTCAGTCGGTCGGCGTCCACGTTTCGCTGGGCCTGCGGAAGTGGCGGCACGGGCTGGGTCGCGTGCTCGGCGAGCGCCTCGGCGAGGGTCATCCGCGTGGTGTGCAGCTTGGGCATCCCGCCCTGGGTGGCGTCGATAACGGTCTGCGGGGCGGCGGCGAAATCGCGCTCGAACTGCCGCAGGTACGCGATCATCTGCTGGTCGCTGAAGATCGGCCGGCCGTGGACGTCCTCGTGCCGGGACAGGTGGCCACGCATCCGCACGATGCGGGTCCACTCCATCATCTCGATGGTGTTGAAGGCGCCCAGCTCGCTGGACCAGACCTGGTGCACCGGCGTGCCCGGGGCGTAGTACAGGCCGTCGGAAAAGCCCAGGTCCTGGCCGATCATGATGATCGGGTCGCAGCCCAGCAGCTGGGCCACGTAGAAGGACAGGTGGGCCACGGTCGCCCCGGCGGGGACGTGCCGCATCGGCCGGCTCAGCCCGCCGTCGGCGGGGTTGCCCAGCACATGGTCGTTGAACTCGCTGCGGCAGATGCGGATCGGCCCGGGGAACGCGTCGAGGATGGCGGGGTTGGCCTTGGGCTCGGCGACGAGCGTCACGTCGGGCAGGTCCGGCAGCCCTTCGTAAAACCGCGTGCAGATCGCTGAGTAGTCCAGCGCGGTCACGAAGTCCGGGCGGATGCCGCGGTCCAGCAGCGGCTTGAGGCACGTCTGCACCGTGATGAGCACCACGTTGTTCCGCACCGCCGGGTCGGTCAGCAGGTCGACGTTCTTCACCAGCGACGGCCCGGCCCCGACAAGCACGGCCGGCCGACCGGCGGCGGCCTGGTAGAGGTCGTTGACCGTCTCGCCGGCCGTGTAGTGCGGCAGGTTCATCGCGAGGTTGTGGCAGGTCCGCACGCCGTTGACCAGCACCGTCGCGATCGACATCCGGCAGTAGTCGATGCCCGCGGTCAGCTCGTCGGCGAAGGCCTTGAGCTGGGCCGCATGCCGACGACGCGTCGGCGGGTGCGAGACCAGCTGTGTGCCTTGGGTCACGACCATCGCCCGCGGCTCGATCAGCCGGATCAGCTGCCCGCGGTCGACCTCTTCGCCGACCATGAGCACCACGTGGTCCGCCCCCAGCCAGCCGCTGTGGTCCACCCGCTCCAGCACGGCCCGCAGCAGCCCGGCGTCCGGCTCGTAGACCACCAGCACCGCCTTTCGGCTCAGTCGATCGGCCAGCGCCGCGACGTGGTGCCCCACCCCGCAACCCAGCACGGCGACGCACGCCGCCTTGTCCAGGTCCACCGGGTCGATCAGGGCCCTGGCTTCGTCGAGCGGGGCGTACTTGCTGCACATCGCGAGCGGCCGGCCGTCGTGGTCGATGCTCGCCACCGCCGCCCCGTCCCGCCCCTGGGCCCACTGCAGGCACGCGGGCTCTGCCGCCTCGACGGCATCGGCCGCCAGCGGGTGCCGCCGTCGCAGTGCCGCCAGGTTCGCGCGCCAGATCGCCGGGTCCATACCCGTGACTTATCGGTCCGATGACCGCCGGCGGGTGATTCGGCGCTTGTTTAGCCGCGGGCCTTGGCCCGCGCTCCCGGCGAAGCCGGGTCGCCCCGCCGCGGCTGACACCGCGGGCTAAACGCCCCCCGGAATTGAATCTACCTACCGCCCCTCGAGCAGCCGCTGCCCGAGAAAATCCGTCAGGTCCGGCACCCGCTTGACCTTCTCGATCACCGCCTCGATGTCGTACTCCAGCCGGACGAACTCGACGCGGTCGTCGTGCAGGATCGCGTAGCTGGCCCGCGGGTCGCGGTCTCGGGGCTGGCCGACGCTGCCCGGGTTGACGATGCACTTCTCGTCATCGCGGAACTTGTACGCCCCGCCCAGGTCGCCGGGCGGGTAGAAGTCCGGCTCGTCGGTGAAGACCCCCGGCACGTGCGTGTGCCCCACAAAGCACCGCGTCTGCACCCGGTCGAAAATCTGCTGCATCTTCGTCGGGGCGGTGATCACGTCATCCGGGAAGATGTACTCGTTGATCGGCCGACGCGGCGAGGCGTGCACCCACAGGCACCCGTCATCCCACCGCCGCACCAGCAGGTTGCCCAGGTACTCCCACCGGCAGCGACGCATGTCCCCGTCCGGCTCCTGCTCGAACTGCCGACGCGTCCAGAACGCCGCCTGCTCGGCCGAGGTGTTGAAGCTCGTCGGCTCGTACAGCACGGCGAAGTCGTGGTTGCCCATCAACGCGAACGCGCACCGCTGCCGCACCAGGTCCAGACACGCCAGCGGGTCCGGCCCGTACCCGATGATGTCGCCCAGGCACACGATCTGGTCCAGACCCCGGTGCTCGATGTCCGCCAGCACCACCTCCAGCGCGTCCAGGTTGCCGTGAATGTCGGAGATGATCGCGGTGGGCATCGGCAGATGGATCCGTGACGGGCGGTCGCCGCAGCTTAACGAAGCCGCTCGCGGCTTAGCATTCACGGCCATGGGTGCCGCCAACTTCCGTGGGTGGCACTGACAAGCCGGCTCTGCGGCTTGTCAGTGAAGCCGCTCGACCCACTGACAAGCTCCGCGGACTTTCCGCCTGAGGCGGATCAGTGCCACCCCCGAGGTTGGGAAACAGCTACTTAGCGGCTGCCGCCCGCTTGTTCCAAGTAATCCGCTGCATCCTCAGGCACATACTTGTGCTTGTAAACCTTGATGCACCACCGCACGCTCAGCAGCAGCATTAGGCCGCCGAGCACTTGAAAGAGGCCCATTCCGAGCGATAGCCAGCCGGCCCAGATGGCGCCCACGATCGAGCCGATACCGCAGCCAATAATCAGAAACGCTGCAAAGTGAAAGAGGTGCAGCGGATCGCCGAGGCGGAAGGGATTGGTGTCGTGGCGGGGCACCGACCACCGGTCGTCGCTCATGGGGTTGACGGCCTGGACGCCGATGACCGCCAGCAGCATGAACGGCATGAACAGCAGGGACAACAGTGCTGCGGCACCCAGCGGAAGCCATGGCACAGGCAACGGGTCGCTCGGTCCCACGACCGATGCAAGTTGACTGAGCACCACGGCAGAGCCGATGCAGGCGAGGCGGACCCAGAACCAGACGCCGCGGCGGGCTGCAGCCATGGTGGATGCAAGTTACATGGAGTGGACGTCTTCGGCGGGCTGAGCCGACGGGTTGACACCCGCGGCTTCAGATGGGTGAGACTGTGGGAATGGATTCACCCGAACGTGTCCTGATCATCCGCCCGTCGGCGCTGGGCGATGTGGCGCGGACGGTGCCGTGTCTGGCGACGCTGCGGGCGACGTGGCCCGGGGCGCGGATCGATTGGGTGGTCAATGAAGCGTTCTCGGCGGCGGTGGCGTCGCACCCGATGCTGGATGAGGTGGTGCCGTTTGATCGGGCGGCGGTGCGCGGTTGGCCGGGGCGGGCGTCGGCCCGGGTGGCGGCGAAGGCACTGGCGGAGCGGCTGCGGGGGGGGCGGTACGACGTGGTGTATGACCTGCAGGGCCTGGCCCGGTCGGGGCTGATGACGTGGGCCACGCGGGCGCCGCGGCGGGTGGGGTTTGCTGATGCCCGGGAGGGGGCGTGGCTGGCATGCCCCCGGAAGGATCGCCACCGCATCGGTGCCCCGCACACGGTGGACCGGATGTTGGGGCTGCTGGCGGCCGACGGGCATGAGCCGGTGCACGACATGCGGCTGTACGTCGCGGAGGCGGACCAGGCGTGGGCGGATCGGTGGTTGGGGGAGCACGGGCACGGTTCGCGGCCGGCGCCGGTTCGGGAGGGCGAAGCTCCTGCTGAGCCGCGGGCACTGGCGGCCAGCCCGGCTGCCCCCCCTCCCTTGCAGGGGGGGGGTGGGGGAGGGGTGCGTGCAGGTTCTAAGCATGCAGGCGACGCGGAGCCCAACCCTCACCCCGGCCCTCTCCCTGCGAGGGAGAGGGGGCCAGAGGTCGGCCCGCTGATTTTGGCGCCGACGGCGCAGTGGGGTTGCAAGTGCTGGCCGCCGGAGATGTTCGCGGAGCTGGGGCGGCGGGCGTTGCGGGGTGGGCGGGGGCGGGGGCCGGTGGTGGTGCTGGCTTCGCCGGGGGAGGCGTCGCGTGCGGAAGTGGTGCTGCGGGAACTGGGAGGTGATGCCACTTGGCCGCGGACGACGGTGGGGCAGATGATGGGGCTGATCCGCCGGGCGTCGGCGGTGGTGTGCAACGACTCGGCACCGCTGCACCTCGCGGTGGGGCTGGACGTGCCGACCGTGGCCATCTTCGGACCGACCGACCCGGCGCTCGTCGGTCCCTACGGCCGGCCCGAGTCGGTCGTGCAGCCCCCGGGCCTCACGCCCGAGGAGATGAGCAACTACCGCCGACGCAAGGATGATGACGCGCTGATCCGACGGGTCCCGGTGGACGCGGTGTGGCAAGAGCTGCAGACGTCGCTGTCGAGCCGGAGTCTGTGACCCCGGATTCCGCGTAAAGTGGAACCATGGCACAGATCACCGGCATCCACCACGTCGCGGCCAACGTCCACGACTTTGTCCGCTCCCTGCAGTTCTACACCGGCGTGCTCGGTTTCACCGTCAAGGTCCGCTGGACCCTCGGCGACGGCAGCGACGCGGCCATGCTCGACACCGGCGACGGCAACTACCTCGAGCTGTTCGGCCGGCCCAACCACCCGGCGATCAACCGCGAAGGCTCGTTCATCCACCTGGCCCTCCGCACCGACGACGTCGACGCCATGCTCGCCAAGGCGGTCGACCACGGCTGCGAGGTCACCGTCCCGACCAAGGACGTGACCATCCCCAACGAAGCCCCGGGTGAGCCGGAAGTCCCCGTCCGCCTCGCGTTCTTCAAGGGCCCCGACGGCGAGGTCATCGAGCTGTTCAAGAACGACGTGACGTGACGTCATTCAACGCCCACGCCTTCAGGCGTGGGTGGGCCGCTGGGCCATTTTCCGCAGCGCCTCGCCCCGCCGCTGCAGGAACCGGCGCAAGTGCCCCGCGAGCACCAGCCGCTCCGCCAACCAGCCGATCGGCCCGCCGGGTGCGGCGAAGACCAGCACGTCCCGCATCACCGTCGCTTGCCCGTCCGGGGTCGGCTCGAAGTGGTGGTCGTGGACCAGCGACTTCAATGCCCCGCGGACCATCGTGTCTTGGAAGTAGTGCGGCGCGTCGAAGGCGGTGATCCGGCTTGTCAGCCGCTGCCGCACGCCGAAGTGGCGGGCCTCCCAAGTCACCTCGTCACCGAGCTCGAGCAGCCCCGACGTCCTCCCCGCGACCGCCCGCTCCCCGGTGTCGCCCGCCGACGCCACGTGGGCCTCGACCGACCGCGCGAGGTCGAAACACCGCTGCGGCGGCGCCGCGATTCGGGTATTCACGGTGACCGTCCGCATGCACGCAACATAAAGCCGCGGCCGGTGGCCGCGCCCGGAGCGCCGCCGACGGCGGCGGCTTTATGAACGCAGGTACCCGTGCGCGATGCGGTCGACTGGCCCCGCGCCCATCGTCACGACCAAGTCGCCCGGACGCGTGTGCCGGTGCAGGTGGTCGACGATGGCCTCGAACGGGTGCAGGTGCATCGCGTCCACGCCCCGGTCGCTGAGCCGCTGGACCAGGTGCTGCGACGTGACCTCTCGGCGATCCTGCTCGCTGTCCCGCACGAAGTAAATCTCCGGCACGATCACCACGTCCGCCTGGCTGAACGCTCCGGCAAACCCATCGAGCAGGTGACGCGTTCGGCTGTGCTGGTGCGGCTGGAACACGCAGATCAAGCGCTGCGGCCGGTGGTGCTGCCGCAGCGCCCGCAGCGTCGTGTCGATCTCCGTCGGGTGGTGCCCGTAATCATCGATCACCGGCACCGCAGTCGCCCGAAGCCGCGGATGTAAATCCGTCGGCTGACACAACCGGTGCCCGAGCCAGTCCATCCGCCGCTGCAGCCCCCGGAAGCTTTCAAGCCCTTCGCGGATCGCGTCCCACCCCGCTCCCAACCGATGGGCGAGCACCGCGGCGGCGGCGGCGTTGAATGCCATGTGCTCGCCGGGGATCGGCTGGGTCCACTCGAGCCTGAGCCCCGCATGCACATGCGGGGCTTCGATTCGCGACAATGTCACCCGCGGCCCGTCCACTTCGATCCGCCAATCCGCCTGCGGATGAAACCCGATCGTCTGCACGGTGGCCGAGGTCGCCCCGGCGATATCCTGCCGTGACGGCACATCGTGATTGATGAGCAAAAACCCCCCGGCGCCGCCGGCCCCATCTTCCGGGGGCAGCAGCGACGCGAAGCGCGCGAACGCCTCGACGATTGCCCCGAGGTCGTCGTAAATGTCCAGGTGGTCGGCTTCGACGTTAAGGATCGCCGCGACGCTCGGGTGCAGGGCGTGGAATGAGCGGTCGTACTCGCAAGCCTCGGCGACGAGCACGTCCGACCCCCCGGACCCCCCGGACCCGCCGGACCCGCCGACGCGGGCGCCGCCGCCGATCTGCGGGCAACTCGCCCCGACGATGAACGACGGGTCCAGCTGGGCGGTCAGCAGCAGGTGGCACAGCAGGGACGTGGTGGTCGACTTGCCGTGGGTCCCCGCGATGGCCACGCCGGTGCGGCCGATCATCAGCCGGCCCAGCAGCTGGGCGTACTTGATGACGTCGATGCCCCGCTGCTGCGCCTCAGCCAGCTCGGGGTGGCCGGCGGGGATCGCCGCGGTGACGACCAGCACGTCCGCGTCCCCCGGAAGGGTGTCCGCTGATTGCTCGAGTGCCACGTCGATGCCGACCGACTGGAGACCACGCGTAACCGCCGAGGCGGTGCGGTCGCTGCCGGTGACGTGGGCCCCCTGCTGGGCGGCCATGCGGGCCAGGCCAGACATGCCGCACCCGCCGATGCCGCAGAAGTGCAGCCGGCGCCCGGCGAGCGACGGGGCAGCGGGCGGCACGTGGTTCATCGGCGGCGAGCTCATCAGCGTCATACGGATGCTATCGGCCGCCGCGGCCTTCTTAAGCGAGCCGGGTTCTGCGAACCCGGATCCGGGGTCACAGACCCCGGCTCGCTCATGACGCACCTACAATCCCCGCCATGCCCGCACCCATGACCATGACCCAGAAGATCTTCGCCGCCCACGCCGGCCGTGACTACGTCGCGCCCGGCGAAAACGTCTGGGTCGACGTCGATGTCCTGCTCACCCACGACGTCTGCGGCCCCGGGACCATCGGGATCTTCAAGAAGGAGTTCGGACCCGACGCCAAGGTCTGGGACCCCGACCGCGTGGTCATCATCCCCGACCACTACATCTTCACCGCCGACGGCAAGTGCCACCGCAACGTCCAGACCCTCCGCGACTTCGTCGCCGAGCACAAGCTGCCCTGGTACTACGACCCCGACTTCCTCGACACCGACCCCGACTCGGGGATGCCCGCCAGCTACCGCGACCCGTCGACCACGTCCTACAAGGGCGTCTGCCACAAGGCCCTGCCCGAGGAGGGCCACGTCCGCCCGGGCGAGCTGTTGCTGGGCACCGACAGCCACACCTGTACCGCCGGCGCCCTGGGCATGTTCGCCACCGGCGTGGGCAACACCGACGCCGCGTTCACCCTCGGCACCGGCAAGACCTGGCTCAAAACCCCGCCGACGATGAAGTTCGCCTTCCACGGCGAGATCCCGTCTTACCTCACCGCCAAGGACCTCATCCTCGCGGTCATCGGCCACATCTCCGTCAGCGGCGCGACCTACAAGACGATGTACTTCGCAGGCGACGGCATCGGCTCGCTGTCGCTCGAAGACCGCATGACCCTGACCAACATGGCCATCGAGGCCGGGGGCAAGAACGGCATCTGCGACGTCGACGAGAAGACCCTCGCCTACGTCCGCAACCGCTCCAAACGGCCAGACTGGACCGTCTACGAAGACGACCCCGGCGTCGAGTACATCTTCGAGCACGAGTGGGACCTCGCCGCCATGGAACCCATGGTCGCCAAGCCCCACTCCCCGGACAACAAGGACCTGGCCCGCAACTGCGAGGACGTCCAGCTGGACCGCGCCTACCTCGGCTCATGCACCGGCGGCAAGATCACGGACATGCTGTTCGCCGCCAACATCCTCCACGGCAACGAGGTGAAGATCCCCACCTATGTGGTGCCCGGGTCCACCGAGGTCCATCGGGACATGCAACGGCTCAACCTCTACGGCGAGCCGCTGAACGGCAACGAAAGCCCACCCCCTCCGGGGGTGGGTTCCAACGGCAGCGCCAACGGCGACGGCGTCCCCATCACCCTCAGCAACCCCGCCATCCCCGGCATCTCCGGCCCCATCCCCACGCAATCTCAACTCCTCGCCCGCGGCGGCGAAAGCCCACCCCCTCCGGGGGTGGGTCCGTCCAACGGCGACCGCAAAGCCACCACCTCCATCTACGACGCCCTCGAAGCCGCCGGTTGCCTCATCGGCCCGGCGTCTTGCGCCGCCTGCCTCGGCGGACCGCAAGATACCTTCGGCCGACTCAACGAGCCGATGGCGTGCATCTCTTCAACCAACAGGAACTTCCCCGGCAGAATGGGCCACAAGTCCGCCGGCGTCTTCCTCGCCAGCCCCCTCACCGTCGCTGCTTCCGCCCTCACCGGCCACGTCACCGACCCCCGGGAGTATGTCAGCGAACCGATCACCACCGGCAGTGCCGGCGTCGTCTGACGAGCCGCGACCGTCAGGGAGCGGAGGTTGGAGACGACACGCGCGGTGCCGCTGGGGCCTGTCCGCTCCCTCACGGTCGCGGCTCGTCAATTCACCACCCGCTCGATGAACCGCTCGGCCGCACCAAAGATTTGCTTTCGGCGGTCGGGCTTCAGCTTGTCGAGGGTGCGGGTCATCATGGACATGCGGGGGTTGCTCACGAAGGTCGCGCGGTGCTGGTCGATGAAGCGCCAGTAGAGTCCGTCGACGACATCACACCATGTCGCCTCGCCGGTGCCATCGACCGGTTCCCCATCATGCAGTGACGCGGCGGTTGGCTTCCGGGGGCACTTGTAGGCGCTCATCTTGCGGAGGTAGTTGCTGCCGGCGATGTAGGGTTTGGTGGCGAAGATGCCGCCGTCGCTGTGCAGGGCCATGCCGTAGACGTTGGGGCCCATGACCCAGTCGGAGGAGTCGACGTACATCTCCATGAACCAGCGGTGGGCCTCGTGGGGGTGCAGGCCGGTGAGGTTCATGAGGTTGCCCAGGACCATGAGGCGCTCGATGTGGTGGGTCCAGCCGAAGCGCTGGGCCTTGCGGATCGCGTCGTCCAGCGGGGGGATGCCGGTGGTCGCGTCGTACCAGTGGTCGGTGAGTTTGCCGGTGGCGCCGAAGTGGTTGGCCTGCTCCTGCTTCTCGCTGTACTCGCGGTAGATGCCGCGGATGAACTCCCGCCAGCCGATGATCTGGCGGACGAAGCCTTCGAGCGAATTGATCGGGACCTGCTTTTCGTCGGCGACGGCCACGGCCCGGTCCAGGACCTCATCCGGGGTGATCAGGCCCATGTTCATCATCGGCGAGAGCACGCTGTGGAACAGCCAAGGCCCGCGGTTGCTCAGGGCGTCTTCGTAGGGTCCGAAGTGATAGAACCGGTCGTCCAGAAACTGCCGAAGCCATGACAACGCCTGCCGGCGGGTCGTCGGCAGCCACCAGTCATCGAGCTGACCGGGGTGCCCCCGGAAGTGTTCACCGACGAGCTTCATCACGTCTTGAACGTGCTGGGTCGGGTTGGCGTAGTTCACGTCGGGGATCTCGACGTGGTCGGGGAGCTTTTCGCGGTTGTCGTGGTCGTAGCTCCACTGCCCGCCGTGGGGCGCCCCTGCGTCGTCGACCATGATCTTGAGCCGGCGGCGCTGGCGTTCGTAGAACTTGGCCATGAACGGCCCGGACGCCTCATCGAGGTAGTCCTCGAACTGCTGCCGGGTGGTGACGAACATCGGGGAGGTCAGCCACTGGATGTCCAGGTCATGCTCACCGGCCCAAGCCTCGAGCCGCTGCTCGAACCACTTGTCCTCGACCTCCCACAGGCGGACGTGGCTGACCGCATCGCTGCCGTGCTGCTCGCGGAGGCGGTGCAGGTGGGCGGTGAGTTTCGCTTCGTAGGTGGTGGCGGCTTGAGCCCCGCATGTACATGCGGGGCTTAGGGGCACGTAGTGGACGTCGGCGTCGTGGTCTCGGAGCTCGTCGGCGTAGCTCCGCATCGCGGCGAGGAACAGCACGAGCTTCTGCTTGTGGTGCCGGACGTAGGTGCACAGCTCCAGGTCCTCAGCCAGAAAGAAGTGGGCGTCGGCGTGGGGCTTGAGGCGGACCCAGGGGAACAGCTGGTTGCCGAGGATCGGCATGAGGGGGCGGGGCATGGGGGAAGATAGGCGGGGGGGAGAGACGCAGAGATAAGAGACGGAGAGACGAAGTGGTGAGGGACGGAGGCACGGAGGCACGAAGAGGTGGAGGGGCTACATTGATCATTTAGCCGTGGGGCTTGCCCCGCGTGTCTGGAGTCTGTGATGACCAAGATGGCACTGATTGGCGGGGGGCACATCCACACCCCGAACTTTGCGAAGATCCTCAGTGCCGCTGACGGCGTGGAGGTGACCCACGTGTGGGACCCCGACCCCGCGGTCGCGGCCGAGCGGCAGGCGGCGACCGGCGGGGAGGTCGTCGACTCGTATCAGGCGGCGCTGGGCGACGGCGTGGACGCGGTGGTCATCTGCTCGCAGACGGACCTGCACCGCGAGCTGGTCCTGGCAACGGTCGATGCGGGCAAGCACCTGTTTGTCGAGAAGCCGCTGGGCATCGGGGCGAAGGACGCCCGGGAGATGGCGGACGCGATCGATCAGGCGGGGGTGATCTTCCAGACCGGCTACTTCATGCGGGGCTCGCCCTGGGCCCAGTACACCCATGCCGCGGTGCGGGAGCGTCGGCTGGGCCAGCTGACCCGGCTGCGGCTGAGCAACGCCCACAACGGCGTGACCGCGCAGTGGCTCGAAGACTGGACGTGGATGCTCGACCCGCAGCGGGCGGGGGTCGGGGCGCTGGGCGACCTGGGCACGCATGTGCTGGACCTGTGTCTGTGGTGGATGGAGGGTGATCCGGTGGTCGCGGCGACCGGGGCGGTCGGGACGGCGACCGGCCGACACGACAACATCGACGAGTACGGCGAGGCGATGCTGAAATTTGACTCCGGGGCGGTCGCGACGCTGTGCGGCGGGTGGGTCGATATGGCCGACCCGCAGCGGATGCTGGTCAGCGGGCTGGACGGGACGCTGTACCACCAGGGTGGCGACCTGCACCAGGTCATGCGGGGCGACGGCCGGGACAAACAGGAGGGCGTGGTGGAGAACTTGCCCGAGGCCTGGCCGCACGCGTTTAACTTGTTCCTGGAGGCGGTGGGGGGCAAGGATGACGTGCCGCTGGTGACGGCCCAGGAGGCGGCGTACCGCAGCATCGTGATGGACGCGGTGTACCGCGGGGCGCGGGAGGGGACTTGGGCGTCGGTGGGGTGACGATACACCGTGGTATGGGTCAATGGGTTGAAGCGGGTCGGTCGTCGGCGGGTTGCGGGTCCAACATTTCGGCATGATCGAATGGCGATGCGTCGGGCCAGCCCTCAAGGGTCTCGCGGGTCCGTTCTCGCAGCCCGCGGGCTCCGCGAAGGTCCCGCTCCATGCCTCTGGCTCGGGCCGCTAGGTCAATCGACACCCCGGAGATGATCGTCATCGTTCCGTTGGGGTTGCGGATGACTTCGCTTCGGGGGGGATCGTTCTGCTGTCGATCCGCCGCGACGAGGACGCGGCGGTGCTCTTCGGCGAGCTGGTCGATACTGCTGTCCAGGGCAGTGACCGTCTGCACAGACACGTCGATGAAGGTCTGATGCAGCTCCCGGTAGGCTTCGAGGTTGTTGTCGTAGGTGCCCACGTACCGACCCCACGCGTCGTCCAGTTGATCTTGGCTTCGCGAGGTGTCGATGTCGAACTCGGCAGCGGACTGCATCGCTTCGCGGAGGGTGCTGACGGCCTGCTGAATCCGTTCGTTTTGCCGCTGCACTTCGTTGAGTCGGATGTCCAAGGACCCGCGGATCACGTCGCGTGATCTGTCGAGATCGCCATCGAGTCGCCGCGAGGCGGCCTGAAGGGAGTCGATCTCGCCCTGCTGCAGCTGCACCTGTTGATCGAGTGCGTCATACCGGGAGTGATAGGTCGCGTGGATGATGATCCAGGCCATGCCGAATATCGCGGCGGCGGTGGCGAGGCCGGCGGCGGCCAAGCTCCACGGCGAGCGTGCACGTTCGGGAGGCACGGCTGCGGTTGGTCGGACGGCGGTGGTCGCGATAACCGCGTCATCAGATGGCTGTTCGGTCAATGCGGAGCCCCTTGTTGATACGTCGCACCCTAATTCCCCGGGCCGGACCGCCCTGCTGGAGGATTTAGCATACCGCAGCCCTCCCGGTTGAGCCGCATGAGCACCACCCCCTACCTGTCCGATTCCCCGCAGCCGACCGCCGATTGTCGGAGCCCGATTTGGACGCCGGTAGTGCGGCGGTTGTTTGCCGATGCGTTAACGCCGGTGCTGGCGTATCGGCGGTTGGTGGCGCCGGATGCTCGGGACTCGCCGAGCTTTTTGTTTGAGTCGGTGGTGGGTGGCGAGCGGGTGGGGCGGTACAGCTTCCTCGGGGCGCGGCCGGTGCGGCAGGTGCTGGCGTACGGGCATGAGTTGATTGATGAGCCGGCGGGTGCGGAGTCTGAGCGTCGAGAGGTGGCCGATCCGTTGGCGGAGGTCGCGCGGATCGCGGGGGGGTACTCGGCCAAGCCGCAGCCGGACCTTCCCACGTTTACCGGCGGCTGGGTCGGGTACGTGGGGTACGACACGGTGCGGTACGTCGAGCCGGAGAAGCTGCCGTTCGCGGGGGCGCCGGGGGACGACCGGGGGTTGCCGGACCTGCACCTGCAGCTGTACCGCGAGCTGGTGGTCTTTGATCATGTGAATAAGACCTTGCTGGCCATTACGCACACCCCGGCCCCGGACGATGGGGCTGGCGCGGATGGGAGCGAGCGTGCGGCGGCCGAGGCGCGGCTGGACGAGCTGGAGCGGTTATTGCTGGACCCGTCGGCAGACGAGGGGCACCGGTTGCCTGCCGGGTCGATCGAGCAGGTGCCTGGGCCGCCGACGATGCCGACCAGCAGCATGGGGGACCGCGGGTATCGCGAGGCCGTGCGTCGGGTGAAGCAGTACGTCGCGGCGGGTGATGCGTTTCAGGTGGTGCCCAGCCAGCGGTTCGAGCTTCGCAGCGGGGTGGACCCGTTCGAGGCGTATCGGGCGCTGCGGGTGGTGAACCCGTCGCCTTACATGTTTTATCTGCAGGCGCGGGGGGCGGTGTTAGTGGGCAGTTCGCCCGAGATTCTGGTGCGGGTTGAGTCGGCGGGGGCGGGGGAGGTCGAGGGATTGGACGAGCCGGTGCGCCGGCATTTGGGGGAGCCCGACGCGGCGGCGGGCGAGCACAAGCGGGTGACGAGTCGGCCGTTGGCGGGCACGCGGAAGCGGGGGGCGACGGCCCAGCAGGACGCGGCGCTGGAAGCCGAGCTGCTCGCGGACCCGAAGGACCGGGCGGAGCACGTGATGCTGGTGGATTTGCATCGCAACGACATCGGTCGGCTGGCGTCGCCGGGAACGATCGAGTTGCCGGAGCTCTTCGCGGTGGAGCGGTACAGCCACGTGATGCACTTGAGTTCGACGGTGAGCGGGCTGATGCGGCGGGGGCTGACGTGTTGGGATGCGCTGCGGTATTCGCTGCCGGTGGGGACGGTGAGCGGGGCGCCGAAGGTCCGGGCGATGCAGATCATCGACGAGCTGGAGCCGACCCGGCGGGGTCCATACGCGGGGGCGGTGGGTCACGCGGACCTGGCGGGGAACCTGGACATGTGCATCGCGCTGCGGACGATGGTGGTGCTGCCGCCCCCCGCCCCCGGAAGTGGGGCCGGCGACGGGCAGTGTCAATTAAGTGACACTGCCGGGGGGAGCGGGGACGGGGGCCAGTGGACGTATCACCTGCAGGCGGGCGGGGGGATCGTGGCGGACAGCGACCCGGACGCGGAGCACGAGGAGACGGTGCACAAGGCGGCGGCGCTGGCGCGGGCGATCGCGCTGGCGGAGCAGGCCTTTGGCAAGGCAGAAGGTTGAAGCGCGGAGGCGGAAGGGGGGTCAGGCGGAGGCGGGCGCGGGGGATTCGTCGGTGCTGCAGCAGGGCTGGGGGGCGTCGGTGTCTGCGCGGGTGAAGCGTTGGCCCAGCCGGACGGCGACGCGCCACGCTCCGAGGGTCAGCAGCAGGGCGGCCGAGCCGATCGCCAGCCACGCCGGGAGCATCTCGCCGTGTTCGCCGACGTGGGCCATGACCGGCAACTGCCAGGCCGTGATCATCCAGTCCAGCAGCAGCCCCGCCCCGATCGAGCCGATCGCCACTGCGCCCAGGTACGACCCCGTCGCCCGCCAGCCGAGCTCCCGGCGGACGATGCCGACCGTGCCCAGGTTCGTCGCAGGCCCGGCGAGCAAGAACACCAGCACCGTCCCCGGGCTCACCCCCGCCAGCAGCAGCGCCGCGGCCACCGGCGTCGACGCCGTCGCACAGATGTACATCGGCACCCCCACCACCAGCATCAGCACCATCGCCAGCGGCCCGCTGCCCCACCGCGCGATCACGTCCGGCGGCGCCAGCACCGCCACCCCCGCCGCCAGCACCAACCCGATCACCAGCCACAGCCCGATCTCGTCCAGCAACGTCGTCAACGCATACCGCACCCCATCGACCGACCGCCTCGCCAGCCCCCGAGCCCCCGGAACCCCCGGAACCCCCGGAAGCCGACCCTGATCCGCCGCAGGCGGAGAAGCGTCTGGTATGTCCGCGCCGCCGCAGCACCCCGAATCCGGTGTCACAGACACCGGCTCGCTGTCGCAGCACGACGCGACCGGCGCTGCGCCTCCGCAGCATCCCGAATCCGGGGTCACAGACCCCGGCTCGCTGTCATCCCGGTCCCACCACATCGTCGCCAGCCCCGCCCCCACCGCGCTGATCACCGCCGCCACCGGCCGGGCCACCGTCATCACCGGGCCCAGCAGCGCGTACGTCAACGCCAACGAATCCGCGCCGTTCTCCGGCGTGCTGACCAGGAACGACACCGTGGCCCCCTTACTCGCCCCGGTCCGCCGAAGCGCCACCGCCGCGGGGACCACCGAGCACGAACACAGCGGTAACGGCACCCCAATCACCGCCGCCCGCACCACCGGCCCGACCCCCCGGCCGCCGAGCCACCGCGCCAGCCAAGCCTGCGGCATCAACCCCTTCAGCAGCCCCGCGATGATCAGCCCGAACAACAACCACGGCGCCGCCTCCAGCACCACCGCCCACAACGCGGCAAGTAGTTGAAGCACCACATCCATCAACAACTCATCCTACGGTCGCCAGCACGCCCCCGGCCGGAGCCCCTGTCGAGCGCAAGTCATCCGCGGGCTCATGGCCGACGGCCCGCCACGCGTCGGCCATCGCCAAGGCGTCGACCACCCGTGGCCGACGCCAGCTCGCGACGCACCGCTCCCGGTACAGCGGCCCGGCGGTCTCCTGGACCCACCGCTCGTAGGCGGCGAACCGCGTGCCGAGACTGGCGATCAACCGCGGCCGGGTGGAGGTGGTCAGGGTCTGCAGCGGCTCGGGTTGGTGCACGTGGTGCAGCGTCCGGCCCATGTCCGCAGGGATCAGGCGGGGCCGGGCGTCTTCCCGGTCGGCGTAGAGCAGCACACCCGAGGCCGACCAGGCCGCGCCAAACCGCCAGAGCCAAAGCCGGCGGTCGCCTTCGCCGTGGGTGTAGCAGGAGTCGGCCGCGTCCTGCGGTGCGGGATGCACCTCGAAGCCGTAGGCGAGCAGCAGATTGCCCGCTTTTCGCCGGGCGTCACAGCCCATGCACCAGAACTGCTGCTCCATCAGCCGGCAGGTCCGCCGGACCGCCGGGTCCCGGCGGCGGAGCATTTCGGTCAAACCTTGCCGCAAGCCTCGCACGCCGATCGTAGGCGGGCAGCGGTCGCGCTCAGAGGCGGCGAGCGAGTATGGCAAGGGTGCCACTGCCGCGTGCGGCAGTGCGGGCCGCGGGAACCATTCGGAGGCACGGCCGCACGCGGCCGTGGCACCCCGGACCCAATTCGGGCCGCTGCCGCAAGCCGCGGGGGCGGGTGAGCCGATAGCTAGAGAGAATGCGCCCCGACCCGCAGACGATCCTTCAACTCCGCGTGCCGCTGATCGTGAGGATCGGGCGGCGCCGGATGGCGTGTGAAGAGGTGCTGGCGCTGGGGCCCGGGGCGATCATCGAGCTGGACAAGGCCGCGGCGGACCCGCTGTCGGTGATGGCGAACAATAAGGCCATCGGCGACGGTGTCGCGGTGAAGCTGGGGGAGAACTTCGGGCTGCGGGTGAGCCGGGTGCTGAGTTCGGAGGACCGGCTGCAGGCGGCGCTGGGCGGGGAAGAGGACGGGCAATAGCGATCCGGGGTGGGTCGGCTTTACGACCCGAGGTTCATCGGCACGCACTCGATAGCCGGGCCGCTACGCGGCCCTGGCAGGACTTGCGGCGCGCGTGGTACCTGATGCAGTCGCTGATTGCGAGGTGCGCCAGGGCCGCGTAGCGGCCCGGCTATTGCCGCTGCGGCGAGGGGTTTGCTTGGTGCTTACGCGATCAGGCCGACGGGGCGGAACTCGCGGTCGGGCAGGACGCGGGAGAGGTTGTTGTTGCCCAGGTGGCTGCCGACGACTTCGGCGAGGACGTCGCGGAAGTCGATGGTGTGGCGCAGGTCGCGGTTCTGCCACAGCTGGTCGGCGCCCAGGCCCGGCCAGTCGGTGAGGACCGGTCGTCGCTGGTTGAGGTTGGTCTGCGGCCGGGCGTTGTTCGTGCCGTTGGGCGCGGCGGCGACGGGGCCGCCGATGGCCATCATGGCGTTGGCCCAGCCGTGATCGGTGCCGCGGGTGCCGTTCTCGCGGGCGGTTCGGCCGAAGTCCGAGAGCGTCAGCACGAGCGTGTCGTCCAGCCGTTCGCCCAGGTCGGCGGCGAAGGCGGCCAGGGCGTCGGCGAGCTGCTGGACCTTGTTGTTGTAGTTGCCTTGGACGCCAGAGCCCTGGTTGTTGTGCGTGTCCCAGCCGCCGTAGTCGACTTCGAGCACTTCCAGGCCGATGTTGGCTTTGATGAGCCGGGCGGCGGTGCGGAGCTGCCGGCCCAGGCCGCTGTCGGGGTACTGGGCGGCGGGGGTGTAGTCCTCGGCGGCGACCTGCTGGATGACGCGGATGCCTTCGAGGGTGCTGCGGCCGGCCTGGTGGACCAGCTCGCGGGCGTGGGAGCGCTGGCCGCGGGCGTCGTCGGCGTAGGCGTGTTCGAGGGCGGCGGCGACGTCGGCCCCGCCGGCGTCGGGCAGCGGCAGGCCCAGGTCGTCCAGGCCGCGGACCGCGTAGGCGGCGGCGTCGCCGCGGAGGATGCGGGGCAGGGTCGAACCCAGCGAGATGGCGCGGACCGGGCCGTGGCCCTGGCTGGTGAGCAGGTGGCGGTTGAGCCAGCCGTCGGCGCCGATCGTGTTGCCGATCACGCCGGTCTCCCAGCGGTCCTGCTCCTCGAAGTGCGAGCGGGTGTTGTGCTCGTAACCCACGGCCTGGGCGGCGACGGCCAGCCGCTGGTCGAACAGGGGCATCAGGGCCGAGGCCCGGGGGTTGAGGCTGAAGTACCCGTCCAGGTCCAGCGCCCCGTCTTCCTGTCCCGGGCGGGGGATGCGGAGGCTTCGGCGGAGGTCGTTGTAGGCCGGGTCACCGTGGGGCACGATGAGCGACAGCCCGTCGATGCCGCCGCGGAGGAAGATGACCACGAGGGTCTTGCCGGCGGTGGTGGTGGTGCCGGCGGCGTTCTGCACGGCGTGGGCCGCGCCGCCCAGCGACTGCATCGGGGCCACGCCGCAGTAGACCGCCATCGCGCCGGAGGTCTTGAGGAAAAATCGGCGGGTCATGTGCATGGGTCGGCTCCGGCGGATGCGGTGGGGGACGGGTGGGCTCTGGGGATTATCGGTCAGTGAGGGGCAGATGCCAAGAGGGAAGTCGGGTTGCGGGTTGCGGGTCGCGGGGGATGCGATTTCGGTCCAGCGACCCGCGACCCGGCCTCACCGCAGCGAGGCCTCGGGCAGCTGCGTAATCAGGCTGCCCAGCAGCACGAGTCGCGCCTCGCGGTCGGCGTTGGAGGTGAGCATCACCTGCAGCGCCGCCTCGTTAGACCGGCCCGAGAGCAGCCTGCCGGTGAGGCGGACAGCCATGAGGTCCACCATCTGCTGGTAATACCGCCGAACGACCGGGGCGGGGGTGTCCTCGGGCAACTCGGGCAACCCCGGGAAGGCCTGGACCATCGGGCCCTGCATCCGGCCGGCCAGGCGCCAGCGTTGGAGCATGGCGTTGGAGTCGGCGTAGGCGTGGTCTTCCTCGGGGTAGCCGTCGGGGGTGTCGCGGTCGAACAGGCCAAAGCCCGCCGCGCCCAGATAGTCGGCGACATAGCCGGGGTTGTCCACGCCCAGGGTCCGCGAGAGCCGCAGGCCAAACTGCATCGGGTGGGCCAGCCGCTCCTCGAGGCGGGGGTCGGCGACGGTCGGGTGGTCGGCCAGGGCGAGCAGCGCCTGGCGGAAGTCCCCGCCGCTGGCGAGCAGCACCTGGGCGATGTCGTCGACGAGCTCTTCGTCGGCCGGGTGAGCCACGTAATGCTCGGCGAGCTTGGTCGCCATGAACCGGGCGGTCGCCGGGTGCCGGGCGAGCGTCTCGACGACGAGACGGACACGGTCGAACCGGTCGGCCGGGTCCGTCGCTGCGGGCAGGGCGAGGGTGTAGACGCGCTGGGCGTCGGGCTCGGCGACGACCGGCTCATAGGCGAAACGGTGCGGGCGGAAGCCGTTGCCGCTGCTGGGTGGGGCGGTCTGCGCGGTGGTCCAGCCGGTGAGCAGGTGGGCCAGCTGGGTGACATCGTCCTGTGTGTACCCGCCGTGGACGCCCAGCGAGTGCAGTTCCATGATCTCGCGGGCGTAGTTCTCGTTGATGCGGTTGCCGAAGCTGCGCTGCTGATCGAGGTAGACGAGCATCGCGGGGCTGGTCGCCGAGGCCCAGAGCAGGTCCTCCATGGGAGCGATGCCCAGGGCGGTGAAGCGGCTGTGCTCGGGGGCCTTGTTCTCGGGGCGGACTTTGCGCATCCAGGTGTTGAAGTGGTTGTCGGCAAACAGCACGAAGCGGGCCCGCAGCGGGTTGGGCTCGGTGAGCTGGTAGGTCAGCGCCCGGCGGACGACGTGGCCCTGGTTGTTGTCCGCGGGGTAGCGGATGCGGGCCCAGGTCATGGCGTTGACGGACCCCGGCTCGTCGGGCGGGGCCAGCAGGCGGTCGCGCAAGTAGTCGCCGGGCCCCTCGACGAGGATGTCCGCCAGCGCCCGCGGCTCGGGCCCCCAGCCGAAGCGGTCCAGGACCCGCAGCGCCCGTGCGTATGGGCCTGGCTGGGGCGGCGGCTCGTGGCTGATGCGGACCTCGACGCGGTCGCTGGTAGCGGTCTGCTGGGCCGAGTCGACCACGCGGACCGCGAGACGGTGTCGGCCGGCGTCGAGCACGCGGAGCGGCAGCGGCAGCACGTGGCGGGCCATGCCGTTGTCGATCTCGACGATCTGGCCGGTCGGTTCGCCGTCGATGACCAGCTCGGCGGCGCGGACCTGGCGGTCGTCGGCGACCTCGAACACGACCGCGTCGGCACCGAAGACCGACTGGCGCGGCGAGGGATAGAGGATGCGGGCCACCGGCTCCTGGTCCTCGCCCGAGCGGACGGGGTCCAGGCGGATGGTGCGGACGTAGAGGTTGCGGTCGCGATCATTGCCGTCGTAGAGGTCGTTGATGAACCGCACACTGAGGCGTTTGGGGCCCGCGGGCAGGTCGACCCGGCCGTCGAGGTAGAAGTTGCGGTAGCCGCCGGAGTTGACCTCGATCTCGCCGAGTGGCTGTTCCTGGCCGTCGTGGTGGAGGACCAGCCGGGCGATGGGCCAGCCCTCGTGGGCGTCGCCGCGGGCGCTGATGAGCAGGCGGTGCGGGCCGGTGGCGTCGTCGGGCAGCGGCATGTCGGCCGAGCCGTTGGCGCTGAAGGCGAGGGTGGGCCGGTTGCCGTTAGGCCGGTCGTTTCGTCGGGGCACGCCGGTGACGCGGGGGTCGGTGGCGTTGAAGCGGCGGATGGTGACCGGCTCGGGGCGGGCGGGGTGGTCGGCGAGGCGGAGGGTGATCGGCTGGCTGCGGGCGGTGCGGCCGTCGGCCAGCTGGGCGTGGGCGACCAGGGTGTTCTCGCCGGGCTGCAGGTGGCCGCGGGAGACGTCGAAGCGGATGTGGTCGCCGCCGCCGGTGAGGGCGGGCTGCCCGTTGATGTGCAGCGTGATGCGGGGCTGCTGGCCGCCGCGGTGGGTGACGCGGGTTCGGACCTGGACCGGCAAGTCGCCGGCGGCGGTCGCGCGGTGCAGCGACGGGTCGATGGCGACCCAGAGCGTGTCGTCGGCCGGGGCGGCTAGCGCGTCGTCCTGGTCGGCAGTGTCGCCGGGCCAACTCGCGGGGGACCCGGGCAGCCGCAGTAGCTCAACGGTGTCCAGCCGGAGGTTGCGGTCCACGCCGCGGCCGGCGTTGAAGTCGTTGGCGAACCGCGGCAGCACAATGTGCTTTTCGTCGCTCAAGTGGAACGGCCGACCCACCGCAATGCGGGCCCAGCCGTCGGTGTGCGTCACCGCCGCGCCGGTCCGCGGGTCGTTGCTGTTGTCGAAATACGCCCCGACATGCGGCATCACGCCCGCCGCCGGGTCGCCGCTGGCCCGGACGATCAGTTGATACCAACCGCCGCGGTCGGGCTTGATCGGCAGGGCGACCGTGGGCTGGTCGCCGGCGTTGTTGACGTAGACCCCGCCCGACGCGTCGGGGTCCTGCCCGACCCGCAGCGGCTGATCGCGGTACCGATCCGGCCGCCGGGGATGCCGCCTCGCCTCGGCCTCCTCGACCCGCAGCTGCCCGACCCCCGGCCGCATCACCCGGACCCGCACCGCCCCGGCCGGGTCGACGCCAGCATCTGGCACCGGTTGCCCGTCATCGCCCACCACCACCGGCACCAGCGTCTGCAACCCCTGGGCCAGCGCATCGGCGTCCACGGTGAACGCGAAGCGCCGCAGCGGGTTTTCCGCCGGCTGCGTCGCCTCGTCCGCCTCCAGCAGCGTGCCGTCGGGCAGCCGCAGCCGGACCTCCCGCCCGTCCGCCGCCCAGCCGTCGTCGGTCGCTCGCGGCGGCAGTTCGACGCCGACGCCGAGCCGGCCCCAGACCACCGCGTCGTTGATCGGCGAGATCACCCGCGGACCCTCCGCCGTCAACGCCTCGGCAGGCGACGCCGCCAGCCGCAGGTCCTGCTGGGCATCGCCCACACGCAGCAGCACCGTCGTCTGCTCGGCACCCGGTTGGGCCCAGACGCGCACGTGCCCCACCTGTTGACCCTCGAGCACCTCCCCGGGCCGGGTCACCCACGCCCCCTCACCCAGCACCCATGACTGCACCTGGATGTCCTCGACCGCCGGCTCGGCCAGCCGGAACGGCACCATGGCCGTCCGCCCGGTCCACAGCGTCCCCTCCTCGACCAGCAGGTCCACCCCGGTGATGGTGTGCACCCCCTGGGCCATCGCCGGTCCGGGGGCCACCGCCGCCGCCAGAACCAGCACCCCCCACATGACCCGCTGCATGAATCCGAGCATGACCAGCTCCTTTGTCATGGCCATGTTATCGGGCGATCACCCAAACCGAGCCTGCGTCGGCGACCCCGACCGGCCTCACCGAGTCCGGCTCGCTTAAACTGGTGCCCGTGCCTCAGCCGTCCGAGCTTGCCATCCCGGTGCTGTTTTCCGTCGCGGCGGGTCTGGCGGTGTTCCTGTTCGTTCGCTACGGCATCGGCCCGGGGCTGGGCTGGTACCGCCGGCAGCTTGAGCGGTACGAGCACGTGCTGCGTCAGCAGTTGCTGCTGGACGTCCCGCCGCAGGGGGCGTTTGTCCTCGCGATGGGTGTGGTGGGGCTCATGTTCGTCTTCGGGTGGCTGGTGGTGGGGACGGTCACCTGGGGCCTGGCGTGCGCGGCGGTGGCGTTCTTCCTGCCCTACGCGCTGATGAAGCACCTGGAGCAGAAACGTCGGCTGCGGCTGGAGCGGCAGCTGGTCGGCGGGCTGACGAGCATCGCCTCGGGCGTCCGGGCCGGGCTGAACCTGGTGCAGGCCATCCAACTGGTCGCCGACAACCACACCGGGCCCATCGCCCAGGAGTTCGGCCAGATCATGCGCGAGTACCACATGGGACGCGACCTGCACGACGCGATGCGGTCGGCGGCCAACCGCATCGGCTCGCCGCTGTACCGTCTGACGTTCACCGCGATCGAGATGCACCGGCTCCGCGGCGGCGACACCGGCGAGTCGATGGACCGCATCAGCGAGTCGATCCGCGAGATCGAACGGCTCGAGGGCAAGCTCGACGCCCTGACCAGCCAGGGCCGGACCCAAGCCTGGATGATGGCGGTGATGCCCGTGGTGTTCCTTGGCATCTTCTGGGTCATCGACCCCGAAGGCGTCTCGATGCTGTTCACCGAGCGGTTCGGTCAGCTGATGCTCATCGGCGTGGCGATCCTGATCGTGTTGGCGTTTTTCTGGATCCGCAAGATCATGGCGGTGGATATCTGAGGCCTTGGTCAAGCCCGGGGATGGCCATCCCGAGGCTTGCCGCCGGTTAAGTTGACCCCTGCTGATGGACCCACTGCAATTTGTCATCTCGCTGGTCGTCTTCGCCGCCGTGTTCGCGGTGGTGTGGCTGCTGCTGTGCCGCCCGGCGTCGGCGGCCCAGGTCGCCCAGCACCGGCAGATCGTCCGGGCGCTGGACGTGGACCGCGCGACGGTCTTCGAGAACGCTGCGCTGGCGCCGCTGATGGAGCCCGCGGTCCGCCTGGGCTCGAGGCTGGGGGAGCTGGTGCCGTCGCTGCGCCGGCGGGTCTGGCAGGACCTCTCCGCGTCGGGCAACATCGCCGGCTACAGCGTCGACCAGTACGTCGGGCTGTCGGTGCTCTCGTGCGTGCTCGGGGGGCTGCTGGGCCTGGGCCTCAACCTGCTGCTGGCGATGAACGCCGCGACCATCGTCGTGCCGATCTTCATGGCCGCCGGGTTCTGGCTGCCGCTGACCACGCTCCGCAGCTCGGCGACCGCCCGCGTGTCCCGCATCAGCAAGCAGCTGCCGTACACCCTGGACCTGGTCGCCCTGGTCATGGCGGCGGGCAGCAACTTCACCGAGGCCGTCGAAACGCTCATCCGCGACAACCCCGACGAAGACCTCAACCAGGAACTGAGCGTGTGTCTGGCCGAAATCCGCTTCGGGTCTACCCGCGCCGAGGCCATGACCGGGCTGGCCGAGCGTGTCCCGCTGGAGAGCCTGCGGTCGGCCGTCGCGGCGGTCAACCAGGCCGAGAAGCTGGGCACCCCGCTGGCGTCGATCCTCAAGATGCAGGCCGACATGCTCCGGATGCAGCGGGGCGTCCGCGCCGAGAAGATGTCCGCGTCCGCATCGCTGCGGATCCTGATCCCGTCGATGATGATCCTCATCGCCGTGGTCACCATCGTCTTTGCCCCCATGCTCATCCGCTACATCAATCAGGGGTCGCTGCTCGGATGAATGGCCTGCAGGTCCAGATCCTGACCGGCGAGGACGCGGGCAAAACCGTGCTGCTCACCGACGCGCCGGTCAGCTTCGGCCGCAACGTCGACAACGCCTTGGTCGTCGACCTGCCGGAGATGTCCCGCCAGCATGGCCGATTCGAGTGGGACGCCCAGGACGACCGCTGGTACCTGGTCAACCTCTCGGACAACGGCACCCGACTGGACCGCCGACTGGTCCGGGCCAAGCCCCGCGCCATGGCCGAGGAGCACGTGGTCACCGTCGGCGAGACCGAGGTCTTCCGCGTCACCGTCGCCGGCGCCCCCGCCAACGCCCCGCCCCCGCCGGTCGAGCCCGAGGACGACCCCGCCGCCGCCAGCCGCGAGGACAAGCCGCGGACCAAGCTGTGGGTCGGCCTGGGCGTCTACGTGCTGCTGATGCTCCTCGCGATCATCATCTTCAGCATCGTCCAGCAGGAAGACGACCCCGGCGTCCAGACCGAGGGGATCCGGCCGGTCACCGCCGACCAGATCGACGACGCCATCCGCCAGCCACTGGACCCGATCGACAGCGGCGACCGCGGCTTCCAGGAAGCCGTCGAACAGGCCCGCCGCCTCTTCGCCGCCGCCCCCGAACAGCTGGCCGGCTCACGCGAGCTGCCCATCGTCTACCGCCAGTACCGTCAGGCCCTGGCCCACTCGCAGCGGTCGTACTTCCTCAACGAGGCGGACGAACGCCGCTGGCGGCAGGTGCAGGACCTGATGGTCCAGGAACTCACCCGCCAGAACGACCGGGCCTACCAGCTGCTCCAGAGCCAAGCCTACCCCCAGGCCGTCCGGGCTTACGAACAGCTGCTGGACTACTACGACGAGCCCGACGAGCTGTTCCAGGAATGGCTCCGCCAACGCGCCGTCGCCCAGGCCGCCCTCGACGAGCTCGACTGATCCCGTTGCCGCTCGCGGCTTAGCACGTTCGGCATAGCCAAAGCCCCGCCCACGCCTCAGCTCGGCTCCCCCCCCGCATACGCAATCCGCTCCAGCCACAACCCCTGCGGCGGCAGCGTCGGCCCGGCCCGCCGTCGATCCCCCGTCGCCAACACCTCATCCACCACCCCCGGCTCCAGACGCCCCAGCCCGACGTCCACCAACGTCCCGGCAATGATCCGCACCGTGTTCCACAAAAACCCATCCCCCCGCACCACCACGTGCACCTCCCCGCTGCCCCCCCCCCCCCCGGATCGCCCCGCCGCGTCCTCCCCCGCCTCCCCCTCCTCATCCCCCGCCGCCCCCACCCGCACCACCTCACACTGATGCACCGTCCGCACCGTCGTCGCCCGGCCGTGGCCCGCCGCCGCCAGCCCCGCCATGTCGATCGTCCCCACCAGCCGGCCCGCCGCGTCGTTCATCCGCTCCACGTCCAGCCGACTCCGCACCACATGCACCCACCGCCGACGCCAAAGCACCGGCCGCCCCGAATCGTCCACCCGGTACCGGTACCGCTTCCACACCGGCTCGCTGATGCACCGGAAGTCCGGCCGCGGCGCCACCGCCGCCCCCACCACCCGCACGTCCTCCGGCAACCGGCTGTTGATCGCCATCGCCATCCGCTCCACCGGCAGCGGCGTCGCCGCATCAAACTGCACCACCTGACCCATCGCGTGCACCCCCGCATCCGTCCGGCTGGCCCCCAAGGTGCTCACCGGCTGCCGCAAGACCTGCACCAGCGCCGCGTCCAACTCCCCCTGCACCGTCCGCACCGGCCCATCCGGATTCGCCTGCTTCTGCCACCCGTGAAACCCCGTCCCCTCATACGCCAGCGTCAACACATACCGACGCACGGGTGAGTCACCCGGCGACCGCTCCGGGCCTTCTGCCTTCATCCTTCGTCCTTCCCCCTGGCCTTCATTGCCCAATGAACCGGCCGCCGGGCCCGCCCACCCGAGGGTCCGTCGGGTCCGGCAGGTCCTCGCCCGGCAAGTCCGGAGCCGGCAGCAGCTCATCCGAGTCCAGCCCGCTGTCGGACCGATCGCCGCTGTAGGCCTCGCAACCCACCACCAGCAGCATCGCCAACCCGATCACCCACGCCGCGGATGAGGCGTAGCCGAATCCGCGGGTCCGTCGCCCGTTCGATCTTCTATACATCCGTGTGCTCCAAATCCTCACGCATCGACCGCGGGTCGATGCCCTGCTGCTCACACCACTGCCGGTACGCCAGCGGGCTGATCTCGCTGGGCTTGATCTCGCTCCGCCCGCCCCAGAATACGTTCGTGTACCGCACCGGGATGCCCGCCTGCTCGAGGTGCTCGTCGATCGCCGACTTGTGGTCCAGGACCAGTTGCTTGTCCAGCCCGTGCGCCACACCCATCACATTCACATCCGCAAACTTCGGCCCGCCCTCACGCCAGTAGGCGTGCGTCATGCAATGGTGCCGGCCGACCTCCCGCCCCGCCTCCAGCTGCTGACCTTCGGGTACCCGCCAGTGGAACAACGCGTTGAACCGCGTCACCCGCGACCCATCCCGGTGCTGCTTCACGTGCTCCAGAAACGTCGAAAACCGCCCGACGATCCCCATCGCGTCCAGCTGCTGCGCCGCCTCGATAAACGCCTCCCGCGTCAGCCCCGCTTCCTCGGCACGCGACGTCCAAAGGTCCGGCCCAAGTTCCTCCGCGGTAAACGGCCGCTTCATCGCCGTCACCACCCGCCACTGCCGCTCGTCCAGCTCAACGATCTTGGTATCTAGCACCCGCCCGGGTTCATCCGATCGGCTGCCCGGCTCCAGGCCCCGCCGACGCATGTGACCTACCCCCAACGCAAACAGCTTCTTCGCGGGCAGCGGCACAAAGTCTTCCGCCCCGATCCAGCCGGCCAGCAGCTCGCAATGCTTCTTCAGGCTGTAGCCCACCGGCACCTTCAGCGTCGTCCACAGCCGATACCCGCTGCCCGGCGTCTCCCGGTCCGTCGTCCGCGTCACCACGTGCCCCGTAAACGGATCGTCCCCGTGCAGCTTCTCAAACCCCGCGGTCAGCCGCTTGGGCGGCAGCTTCCACGCCACCAACGCCCCCGGCGCCAGCGACGTCGTGATCAGCGTCTGCCGCACCCGCCGAATCGTCCCCGCCCGCAGCATCGCCGCGATCCGCTCGGTCACCACACCCACCGGCAACCCCGACAGCTCCGCAATCCGACCCAGCGGATCGACCACAAATCCCTGCACCCGGTCCTCCGACACCGCCAGCACCTGCGCGTTGACCGCATCCTCCACCGTCGTCGGCAACGTTTGGGCTTGGACCACACTCATCGCCCACAGCCTAGGGCGTCGCCCCGCACGCCCCTCGCCCCCCACCCAATCCCCGTTTAGCGGGTGCAGCGAAGCTGCCCCCGTCTCCGGCAACCCCTATCTCACGCCGTCGCCGTTGTCCCCGCCGCCCGCCGCCCCCGTCCGACGCGGCCCGGTCCGGTGCCAGTGCCGCATCAGCGTGCCCAGACCCAGCATCACCAGCACCAGCCCACCCCACGCGAGGCTGTCGCGGACCGCGAGGATCGGCCGGGTCAGCTGATTGCTGTAAATGTCCGACGCGTCCAGGACGCCCAGCAGCCCGACCGTCGCGTCCACCAGGTGCAGCTGCTGCCACAGCCGCGGATCCTCCCGCCGGATGTACGCCTTGAGCCCCCGCAGCACCTGCTCCTGCTGCGCCCGGTCCAGCTTGTCCAGCCGGCTGGGCATGCCCTCGCTGACGGCCAGGTCCCGAGCGTGCTTGCGGGCCTTGAGCATCACCAGGTACAGGTCCATCTCACCCAGACGGGCCGCGGCCTCCGCCGAGAGCGGTTCGCCGTCGGGCCGAAGCTCGGTGTGCAGCTGCGCCAGCTGGCGCTCGATCCGCCGGCTGATCTCCGCCCGCTCCAGGAACCGGTCCGGCAGCCACGGCCGCAGCCGATCCAGCGGCGCGTTGCCCTGCCAGCCCTCGACCAACAGCGGCTCAACCACCGCCGCCCGCCGCTCGGTCGCCCAGTCGCCCGCCAGCTCGTCGGCCCGCATGAAGTAGCTGTGCAGCGGGCCGCGGGCAAACTCCAGGTAGTGGTCGCCGCTGGTCTGATCCCAATAGAACTCCGGGAAGTGGTCCCGCACGTAATCAGTCTGGCGGATCCGCGCCATCGACTCGACCAGCGGCTGGCCAAACGGCTCGACCGTCGACGCCCCCGAGGCATAGATCGCGTACTCCGTGGGCATCTGGTCGATGTCGATCCGCCCGGTCAGCCAGACCTGATTCGACTGGTACACAAAACTCCGCAGCCGCGAGGACTCGCCCGGGGAGAGCATCCACTGGGCCAGCAGCCACACCAGCACCCCCAGGCTCAGCATCACCACACCCTTGGCCACCCGCCGCCGCCGCACCCGACGCACCGGCGGAGCGATCGCTCCGCGTTCCGCAGCTGGCATGGGTCCGCTCACCCCACAAGTATGACCGCCAACGCCAGCAACGCACAGCCCACCTGCCCCGGTCCGCCGGCCCCCACGGCCCCACGCGCAGACCCAGAGCCTCATCACCCCGGCGACAACAGCCCGGACGCTGGACCAGCGCTGGCTACCGCCACCGGCCGGCCGTGACAGGTCTGGCTGCTCACCGCGTCATCGACGCCAGACAGCCGGTAACGCCCCCCTGTTGGAAGGGCATCACCGTTCGGCGGGCAGGGCGTCCAGGAAGCCCAGCAGATAGTTCGTCGGCGACATGTTGCGGTCCACGACGTACTCGGTCATCTGCCACCAGCGCGGGTGAGCGTGGAAGTTCTCCATATATGGCCACGTCTGGAAGTCGGGCACAATGGCCTGCTGGTTCTCGGTGTTGAACGTCCGCCCGTGCCGGCTGAGCACGCCGGATGTCGACGGGTTCCAGCCGTAGAGCGCGATGCCCACCGGGGCGGTCTGGCCCACCGCCTGCGAGTCGACGTGGAGGATGCGCTGGGGCGAGCGGTGGCCCAGGCCGGTGATCATGGCCAGGTTCTGCGGGTTGGCACCCAGGCCCAGCGAGACACCCCGGACGACCGCCGCGCGGTACGCCGGGTCGCCGGTGAGTAGGTACGCCCGGGCCACGTGCTCGGTCCGCTCGTTGGGGTTGGTACCGGCCCCGGCCCCGCCGAA
Organism: uncultured Phycisphaeraceae bacterium; assembly: GCA_964625505.1. GTDB lineage: Bacteria > Planctomycetota > Phycisphaerae > Phycisphaerales > Phycisphaeraceae > CAZVBW01. The sequence goes on along the minus strand of CAZVBW010000001.1, from coordinate 39,423 downwards.
CGGGTGCCAGCCGAACTTCAGCACACCAAACGCCGTCCGCTCATTGGCGATCCGGGCCATGCCCATCGTCGTGCGGAGGTAGTGCTCCCGGACCGTCTCGCGCAGCGCCTGATCCACCGACGGGTGGTCGGTGTGGATGTAGGTCCAGGCGGCGTCGAGCTGGTCGCGGTCGGTCAGGTCGCGGTCGGCGATCATGCCGGCGGTTTCATCGGGTTCTCGCTCGATGGCGAGCAGGTCGTCCTGATACCGCGTCTCGCCGGTGAGGCGGTACAGCTCGGCGGCGGCGGCCAGCGCCGGCGCGTGGTGCTTCTTACGGCGGTAGTCGCTCTGGAGCGTGGCCTCGTCCAACTCGGTCGGGTGGGCCTGAGCCCAGTCGTAGGCCCGCACGGCGGCGTCGTGGTACAGCTGGGCGAGCTGCGGGTTGTAATCCCGCAACACCCAGGCCGCCTTGGCGGCCACCTTGGCGAAGTAGTAGCTGGACCGCTCGTCCACGGCCCAGGCGTACACGCCCAGCGACTCGAGCCAGCTCGGCTCGCCCGGCCGGGGGTGGGCGGCCGACTCGATGCCGCCGCGGACCCCGCCGTCGTCCTGCTGCATCCGGCGGAACAGGTCCAGGCCCCAGACCGCTTCGTCCAGCAGGTCTGGCAGGTCGGCCTGGGCGTACGCCGGGTGGGGCAGGACCTCGGCGCTGTCGGGGATCGGCAGGTCCAGTGAGCCGGCGTACTCCGGGAACTGCTCGACGAAATCCAGCAGGTTCCAGGAGATGTTCAGGTGCTTGGACGACCGGTCCCAGTCCCCCGCGTCCATGTAGCCGCCCCACGCCTCCGGGACCTCCTGCTCGGTTGCGCCCTGCACGAGGCGGTCAAAGTCGGCGTCGCTGACGATCGCCGTGGACTGCCGAACGACCACGCCGTCGTCCGGGTGAAACCCGCGCGGCCGGTGCCAGCGAGCCCCGCCGACCGACGTGACCTCGACGGGCATCCCGCTGCGGTGCACGTAGATGCCCGCGAGCGTTGTCAGGAACGCATCGCGCCAAACGTCCTCACGGATTTCAAAGGGGTACGAACAACCCACCCCCTCGACGAAGACCCGGTAGCGGCCGGGCCGATCAAGCGATGAGAAGTCCGCCTCGTAGACGTTCACCTTGGCCCAGTTGAACCGGCCGTCGGGGTAGTCGACCATCCGGCCCTGCTCATCCTGATCGCCGCGGCGGCGCAGCTGCAGCTCGCCCTGGAAGACCGATTCGCCGCTGTCCTGGTCGATCACCTCGAACGGCGTGCCGGGCTGAAAGTCGATGCCGCCGCCGACGCCCGGGCCCTCGCCCAGCCACAGCGAGACGTAGGCGAACTTCGCCGGGTCGCCCGGCCGAAACCCGATGTGCGGGGCGTGAACCGCGTCGCTCCGGGTGGTTCGCGGTTCATGCACGTACCGGGCCGGCTCCAGGAGCGGGTCGGCGAAGTTCAGCGTGTAGGTCCGCCCAACCTCCAGCGGCTGGTCCAGCTGCAGGTACAGGCGGTGCCGCAGCTGGGCTTGCGAACCCTCTTGACGGTTGTGCAGGCTCAAGTCGTCCACGGAGGTTTTGCGGTAGACCCGCACCACCCCGGGCACGTCGGAGCCCTCGGCGGTGGAGAGCCGGTAGCTCGAAGCTTCGTCGATCAACGCGCGGTCCAGCCGCTGACCTTCGAAGCGGTCGGGCAGGCGCACGTGCGAGTCGTCGCGGCCGAGGACAAGGCCAATGGTCTGACCGTCGCGGTCCAGGGCCCGCGCCCCGTACTCGGTCGGCGTCCGCTGTTGGGCCCGGTCGCCCGGCTGGGGCTCGTACCGCTCGATGGTGCCGGGGATCACCCGGCCCTCGAGCACCGTGAGGTGCAGCATGTCCGGCTGGATCGGGCCGATGTGGTCGACCGTCGGCGGCGGGTCGGAGGCTTCAGGCTCGGACGCGTGCGCGGTGCTGCCCAGGGCCCCAAGGCCGACGGTGAGGGCAATCAAAAGCCTGCGGGGGGTCGTAAGCGACAATCTGCCTCTCCTGAGAGCGGGGGGGTTGGTGAAGTGGGATGGTTCGATCGCCGACGGCCGATCAGGGCAGGCCCACGATCGTGTAGCCGTCGTCCTGGGCGAACGCCTCGTCAAAGCCGCGGTCGGCCAACCCCTGGCGGTCGTAGCCCTCGGCGTGGCCGTCCCAGGCGACCGCCTGGGCCCGGTCGCCGTGACGCATCGCCACGCCGGTGTTGTAGGTGCCGATCCCGCTGGTCTTGAGCTGGTGGTTCTGCCGCCCGGTTGCCTGCCGCCAGCTGTCGACAAAGCCGAGATACTTGGTCGGCCTGCCGATGGTGTTCAGGTTGAGGTAGCTCTCGACCTGCCCCCCGTCGGTCTGGTGAAAGCGGAACTGGTAGACCGTGTAAGGACGATCCTCGTCCGGGAAAGAGCCAACCGTGTAGCTGGACCCCGGGGTGACGCCGGGGGCCGCGGACCGGCGGACGTAGTTGCTGGCGATGCCGGTGGTGATGCCGTAGGCCTCACCGGCCTGCGACGTCCCTTCCGTCGGCTCGCTGGGGCATCGGGTCGCATCATTGTTGTCAGCCGGCAGGATTCCGTTTCTCTCGAAGATCGCGGTCCAGGGCTTGTAGGTGCCGCTCTGCCCCATGATGACCACGTAATCGTCGTGGTCCGCGGCGTAGACGCTCTGGGCGATGCCACTCTGCCGGAGGTTGGACAGGCACTGCACGCTCCGCGCCGCCTCCCGCGCCGCCCCCAGGGCCGGCAACAGCAGCGCGATCAGCAGGGCGATGATGCTGATGACAACCAGCAACTCGATGAGGGTAAAGGCCTGTCGCCGTGGCATCGTCACACCTTCCTGAAGTTGACTGAACATCCAAGCACCCGAACGGTTCCAAAGCTGAAAGCTCGGCTCACTTCCGGCGGCGCCGGGCCATGAGCAACAGCCCGCCGATGGCCGACAGTCCAAGCGACCCGGGCTCGGGCACAACCGCCAGATTGTCAAAGCGGACGACGAAGCCTTCGCCAGCGTTGCCGAAGTTCTGGCGGAAGTCGAACCGACCGATGTCGCCGTTGGCTGAGGAGTCGAGGAACGCGACATCCTGCAAGCCGGTCACCGGGTTGCCGTCCAGGCTGTAACTGACGTTGCTGTTGACCAAGTCGACGGCCATGTCAACGGTTGAGAAGCCGGTGACGCCGGAGATGTCGGCAATGGTGGTGCTGTTGCTGTCGCCGCCAGACCGCGACTTCAGCGTGCCGTCACCGTTGACGTTGATACCAGCGTAAGGATTACCGCCGGGATCGCGGATCTCGAACCGAATCTGCTGTGTGTCACTGACCCCTCCGTTGTCCTGGCCCGTGTTCTGAATCCAATCGACATCAATACTCACGGTGAAACCGGCACCCGGGTTCGCCGGATCAAAGCCCAGCAGAGCGCTGTCGAAGTTGCCGGTGCTGACGCCGCTGAACGTCCCGACACTATTGGAAAACTGCACCCAGTCGTTGGTCGTATCGACCGCATACTGAGGCGCTCCGGAGCCGCTACTCCATGCGACGTTGCTGCTGGTCGAGTCGTCGACCTCCTGTCCGCCGATCGAACCCGAGGTGTAACCCTCGGCGGTCGTGAACTCGACCAGCAGGTCGGCCTGGGCGGCGGGCGTGAACAGGGCCGCGGCGGCGACGGCGGCGGACAGCGAGCTGAAAGGGCGGGTGATTGACATGGGCAGGTTCCTCGTTCCTCGACGAATTCGGATGAAAGCTCAAGATTCCGGCAGAGCACGTGCCCGCCTTGTGCGAAAGATAGCACACACCGATTCGCTGTCAACCCTTCGGCCTGGTCGGATAAGAAGTTTGCCTGTCATCGAAAGGCGCGTACCCGCTTCACAACCCCGTTACACCCACCCACGTCGCGGATTGTTGTTGCCAAAGCCGCCGCGGCGTGCTAATTATCGCTGATGCCCAGTTTGTCGGATGTGGCTGAAACAGCGGGGGTGAGCGTCTCCACCGCCTCGCGGGTGCTCAATGGCACCAAGCTCTCCGAGCGCATCAGTGCCGATTGTGCCGCGCGTGTGCGAAATGCTGCACGGGAAGTCGGTTACGTCGCGGGGTACCACCGCCGGGCGATCCGAAGCGGCAAGACCGAAACGCTGGGCGTCGCCGTCGAGCAGAACGGCCCGGCCGCCGAGCCAACCCAACCGTCCTCGCTGCTTCAGCCGTTCTACGGCGAGATCATCGCCGGCGTCGAGCAGGCCACCCACGCCGCGGGCTACAACCTCGCGCTGATCGTCCCGAGCACCACCAGCCGGGCCAATGCTCGCGGCCGACGCCAAGTCGAAGAAAAGCGGATCGACGGGCTGGTGCTGCCGCCGTGCAACCTCGTCGAGGACAACACCCAGACGCTCCGCGACAGCCCTGCGCTGCCGATCGTGGCGGTGTTGCCGTCGGTTGAGACCCGGTTGCCTTCGTTCATTTACGACACGAAGGACGCGATCGGGCGTCTGGTCGATCACCTCCACGAACTGGGCCACCGCGAGCTGCTGTACCTGGGGCCCGAATATGGGCAACGCAGCAATCAGATTGCCGCCCAGCGTGAGCGACACTTCCTCGCCGCGGCTTGCCGACATGGCATCAAGGCCGAGGCGTGGACCCACGGCCAGCCCCGCAAGGAGCGTGAAGATCCGCCCGACCGGCTCGCCGAAGCGAACTACCGCGAGGAGGCGATGGAACGCTGGCTGCACCGTCGCGGGCACGAGGGCATCGGCCGGGGCGTCACCGGCGTGGTCTGCTTCAACGACATCACCGCCGTGAGCGCCTGCCGGGCCCTGAGCAGGCACGGCCTCCGCGTGCCGCAGGACATCTCGGTCACCGGGTTCGACAACCTGGACCCGACGCGCATGCACACACGCCTGACCACCGTGGACGCCCGACTGATCGACCTGGGTGTCCAGGCGGGCGAACTGGTCCTGGCGCTTGCCGACGGCGGCGAGAAGGCCATCGCCGCCCACCGTGATTTTTGCGAAGTCATCGAACCTCGACTGGTGGTGCGCGAAAGCACAGCCCCCGCTTGCATCCATGAGTAACAACTTCCCAATCGATCTGACCGTCAACGCTTGGAGCTCTGCCGGTTCGTTCCTGCAGGTGCGCTCGCCGGCGGCGGCGCCGCATGGTGCGGACAAGCACTGGCCGGTGCGCCTGCAGTCCTGCCGTCGCAGTGTCTGGGGCACCTCGCAGCAGTACGGGTGCGGGAACACCGACCTGTTCGACGTGCAGCTGCTCGACGCGGCGGGCCAGCCGCTGCCCTATGAGGTCCGGGCGACGGCGGCCGAGTTGCGCCTCATCAGCCAGCAGGGCGAAGCGCGACTCACCTTCTGCGGGACCGACGCGATCGCCATGCGGAGTCGGGGCGTCTCGGTGCTGCTCAAGGGGTGCAAGCCGCAGGGCTGGCGGGCCCAGCGCGACGACAACTGCGTGATGGTCTACGACGCATTGGCCGGCGAAACGGCCGTGGTCCATAGCGGCTCAGCCGAGCGGGTCCATCTGCAAGAACGGCTGCACAGCCCCGCATCCGAATCGCGAAACGGCGTGGCCAAGATGATCGCGTCGATCCATCTGGACGGCGCGGCGTCGCCCCTGGAGGCGGTGTTCTCGCTGCACGAGGTCGAGCCCGACCAGGCCGCGCTGCGCGTCCCGCCGTACGACCGGGCGCTGCGGGCCAAGCATGAGCAGATCGAGGCATGGATGACTCAGATGCCATCGGTCCCCGAGGAATTCCAGGCCGCCGCGGAGTACGCGTGGCACACGCTCTGGCACCACCGCGTCGGCCCACGCGGGCTGCTGCAACGTCCGGCGATCATCATGGGCCGGCTGTGGATGAACATCACCTGGCCGTGGGACGCCGCGTTCGCGGCGCTGGGCGTGGGCTCGGCGGACCTGGACTTGGCGTTTGACCAGTTGATGCTGCACTTTGATCACCAGGCCCCCAGCGGGCAGATCTGCGATCACCTGCACGATGCCGAGGCCAACTTCGGCTTCCTCAAGCCGCCGGTGCAGGGGCTGGTCCTGCGCGACCTGATCGACGCGGCGGGCATCGAGGCGTGCCGCGACAGGCTCGCCGAGATCTACGAGCCGATGAGCCGATGGACCCACTGGTGGTACCGCTTCCGCGACGACGACCGCGACGGGATGTGCCAGTACCACCACGGCAACGACTCGGGCTGGGACAACGCGACGGTGTTCGATCAGGGCATGCCCACCGAAGGCGTGGACCTGGCGGCGTACCTGGTGATCCAGTGCGAACAGCTTGGCCGGATCGCCGAGATCCTCGGCAAGCCCGACGAGGCCGCCCAGTGGCAGGCCCGGTCGGAACGTCAACTCGAGGCGCTGCTGGAGCAAGGCGTCCGCGACGGGGGCTTCGTGTCGGCCCGCAGCGGCGACCACGACCACGAGCCGACGATGTCGCTGATGCCTTACCTGCCGATCGTGCTGGGCAAGCGGCTGCCCGAACCGCTGCTGGACCATTGCATCGACGCGCTGGAGCCCGACGGGCCGTGGCTGACGGCGTTCGGCCCGGCGACCGAGTCGCCCCAGAGCGAGAAGTTCCTCAGCGACAGCTACTGGCGCGGCCCGATCTGGGCACCGCCGACGTGGATCATCTTCCGGGGCCTGATCGACGCGGGCCGGGAGGACCACGCGGCCCAGGTCGCCGAGCGCTTCTGCCGCAACGTCGCACGGCAGCCGGGCATGTACGAGAACTACGCCGCCGACGACGGCCGGGGCCTGCGCTGCCCGACCTACGGCTGGACCGCCGCGGTGTTCATCCGCATGGCCCAGTGGCTCGACAGTCACGAACAAACCGGCCCGGCATCGATCCCCGAAGCGATGGCGAGCGCGTGACGGCTCGTCGGCGGGCTTCCCAGCGACGACGGCCTGCCCGAGCCCCAGTCGAAGCAACGCCGCCTCCATCTGAGCAGCGGTTCCCTGCTGGCGCAACAAAAAGGCCGCCAGGCAAACGCTTTCGCGCGTGCTTGGCGGCCTGGGTTCCTCATCGGAACCAGTGGAGCCGGGGGGATTCGAACCCCCGTGCCGTGACGGGCAGCCCGTAGCGTCTACACGTGTATTCGCTGATTTGATCTCGACCCTCGGACGAGCAGCGACGCCCTGCCTCGGGTCCAGTCTCCGGTGCTCTTAACCCGCGTCGTCGGAGACAGCCCGACGCGGGCGATCCTGCTGGTCAGTGTGCCTGCCCCGCCCAACGCAGGAAGATTGGACGGGGAGGCAGAGGCTGCGCTAACCGAAGTTAGGCAGCGAGGCGGGCCGGCGCGAAGCCGATCCGACCGGCGATGGAATCGTCGGCATTTAGTGTTTTCCAGGAGGATTAACGAGGTCCCTGGACCTCGACGTGCAACCACGAACCGGAACGCGTCCGGTCGATGCCAGTCGGCCCCAGTTGTCAAAGATGCCCCGCCAGCCATCCAGCGGAACGAACCTCCCAGTTTACCCGCGCCGCGTCATCGGTGCCAGAAAATCTTCGCCCGCCGCCGGATTGTGATTCTGGGCAAGCGCGGGCGGGGTTTATGCCGGCAGCCGCAGCAGTAGGATTGATCGGCGCGGTCTGTGTTCGCCATTGTGGGAGAGGGCCGAGGGATGATGGACGGCTGGTTGTACGTGGATCGGCAGGTGCGTGGCCCGGTGCGGGGGTTGGAACGGGACCGCTCCGAGCCGGGCCTGGTGCGGCTGTCGCTGGCGGCGGACCTGCTGCAGGACGTGGCGTCGCTGCGGCGGGAGGTGGCGGTGGATGCCAAGGCGTTGGGGGGCCGGCGGCTGGTGCGGGTGCTGCGTCGTCGGCGGGCGGGCCGGCGGGTGTGGCTGGACGTGGTGGACCTCGGGCCGCCCGAGCAGTCGCGGGAGGACCGGCCGGGCGACGACTGGCTGATCATCGACGGGCACGCGGTCGGGAGCGTTGCGCCGGTGCGTAGCGATGTGGCGGGGCGGGCCGAGGCCCAGCCGGGGCAGGCCTTGGGCCACCTGACACTGCAGGTGCCGACGGACCAGTGGCGGGAACTGCGGTGCGGCGCGGAGGCGCCGCTGGCGGGGATCGGGCGGACGGCGGTGGAGGCGATGGACGATCGGCCGGACGTGGCGGTGATCACGCCCCCGCTGGTGAGCATGCTGGAGCTGCTGGACGGCCCGGACCATGAGCTGGCCGGTGAGCCGCCGCGGGTGGAGCTGGTCCGGCTGGGTCAGCGGGTGCGGCTGGGGCTGGAGGTGTTCGCGAGCGACTGGGGGGCCAGGCAGACGCTGGTGGTGGCGCGGGTGGTCTGGGCAGCGGGTCTGGCGGCCCGGCCGACGGAGGCGGCGGAGCGGTCGGCGGTGTTGGTATAGGCGAACGGCGCGGTGGGTGACGCGGCGGTGTTTGATCCGACGCTTCGGCTGCGTCCCGGACTTCGGCTTCTCAGACGCACTGGTAGACTGGCGTTGCGGCGCGCCCGGGTCCTGTCTTGCGCTGCCGCGTGCCGGTTGGTTCGCAGAGGAGTCACGCCGTGGAAATGACGATCGATTGTCCGCATTGCCAGGCCCCGCTGCTGGTTCCTCAGGAAGCGTCGGGTCGTCGGGCCAAGTGCAGTGAATGCACGGGGCGGTTCGTGATCCCGTCGCCGCGGGACCTGCTGGACGAGACGGTCTCGCACTGGATGGCCGAGAGCTTCAGCAGCGAGCGGCTGCGTGAAGACGAGGAGTCGGGCGAGGCTGGAGGCTCGACGGGCGGGGGTGAGATGCACGTGGCCACGGCGGCGGACGACGACCCGCTGGGCATCGGCGAGGGCGTGGACGGTGGCGGCGACGGCGGCGATGCCGGGGGGACGGTGGCGGGTATCGCGGTGGGGCGAGAAGTGGACCCCAAGGGTCGGCCCGAGGAAGACCGCACGGTCTGGCGGGACAACATGTCCGAGCCGCGGGACGCGGCTGCCGGTACCCCGCCCAAGGCCGCGCCGGCGGGGAAGGCTGGGGCACCGACGCCCGGTGAGGCGACGTATCCGACGCAGATCGACCCGGTGAAGGCTCGGCCGTACCTGGCGGTGCGGGAGGTGACGATGGAGGGGGTGACGCTGGCGTTTGACAGTCGGTGGCTGCGGGACGAGCGGTTCCGGGCGTCGCTGCCGATGCGTTGCGTGTTCACGGGCGAGGCGGCGGCGGGGGGGTCGCTGATGGTCCGGCCGGTGGTGTTTGCGGATCGGTACCGGGGCCCTGAGATGTCGACGCGCTCGCTGGAACACAAGCGGGAGCGTCGGCTGGGCCGGGGCACGGACCGGCACGCGGCGGTGAAGTCGATCGGGTCGATGGACGGCTTCGCCCGGCCGTTCGATCAGACGCTGGCGTACTACGCGTCGGACCGCAGCGACGACCACACGCTCGATGCCTGGACGAAGGAGCAGGCCGGCGGCAAGGTCGCCTGCGAGGTGCGGGTGCCCCACGGCGAGGTGGCGCTGCAATGGCTGGAGCGGGTCAACGGGTGCGTCGGTCCCGAGCACGCGCTGCTGAGCCGGGACATCCAGCGGCTCAGCGACGATCGATGGACGTCGCTGGCGGACAAGACCCGCAAGCGGATCGAGGCGTGGGCGCGTTTCGGGCGGGGCGAGAGTTTTGCGCTGTACTTAAATGATCCGGACCTGCCGTCGACCGACGCGGGGCTGGCGGGCGTGCTGGTGACCGACCAGCGGCTGGTGTATCACAAGTATCGCAAGCAGCGGAGCGTGTGCCTGAACCAGGACGCGGTGCTGCACGTGCGGAAGGACGGGGCGGTGGCGCGGCTGGCGATCGAGTCGATGGGCCGGATCGGCCGGGCGGGCAAGATCCACAGCAAGGACATCCCGCGGCTGGTCGAAGCGTTGGCGTCGGCCCCGCGGCTGCGGGTCCAGGTCGGCAGGCGCTCGGAGGAGTCGGGGTGAGCGGGGTGGGGCCGCGGAACGTGTCGGTGGCCAAGCCGTCGCCGGGCGTCGTTGAAGCCGGCGGCGGGCGGCGTGAGTTCCGCCTGTCTTCATGACGCTCGTCAGAGACAGAGCCGCGCAGCAATCGATGTCGCGGTGGTCGGGTGGGGTATCTCCTCGCCGACGCGGCGGTGAGGCGTGTCGACAGCCGGCGGCTCCGGGGCACCCATAGGCCCTCGGCCGAGCTGTGGCACACCGCCCGCCCCACAGCCGTCGCCATCTAGCCGTTACGGGGATCGTTGATCGGCTCCAGGTCACCCGACAGGCGCGACGTCGGCGTCTCGGCACGGCGATGCACCGCGGGTTGGGTCACAAGAAAACGTTGACACCCTGCGGACCCCGGCGTAGACTGTACCAGCAGCTTCGAAGCGCTTCGACTTTATGGTCGTCGCGCAAGGTCGCCAAGGTTCTGGAAACTGAGTCGAAGCTCAGGCCGAGTGAATCCCCAAGGAGATTTGGAATGTCCAGCAAATGCACCCCCCTCATCCCATCTGTCGCCGCTTTGGCTTCCGCTTCTGCGGTGGCCTTGTCCTGTGCGGTAGCCGGCTCCGCCGCCGCGGTGGTCGTGGTCGACCCCAGCTACACCAACGGCCCCGGCGACATTTACAACAGCAACGGCAGCTTTGAGTTTGGTCCTTCGGGCAACGAGCTGACATCGGACAACGCCACGGCGGGCTTCTGGCAGACCGGCGACGGGGTCGGTACTAACGTCGTCGAATCGATTCAAACCCGCGACAATCTGCTGGCGTCCGAGGGCAGCCATTCCTTGGTGATGGGTGCCGAAGGCGGTGGCGATGTCCTCGGCGGCCTGTTGAACACCAACTACGTGGTGCAGGATGGAGATATCCTCGACCTCTCGTTCGACTGGTTGGCTGCGCAAACGTGGGATGCCACCGGCGATTCCTTTGAATACTACCTCTTCACCACCAGCGACAACACGCTCGGCGGCACGAAGACCACGTTGCTGTCCGGGTCGGTGTCGGGTAACCCATCGACGTACCAGACGGTCGACCCTGCCGATGAGGTGGTGGCGCCGCTCAGTGCCAGCATCGGCCAGCAGCTCTGGATCGAGTTCAGCAGCAATCCGAATGCGAACGCCGAGTTCGCCCGGCTCGACAACGTGCAGCTCGAGGTGATCCCCGAGCCCGCGTCGATCGCGCTGCTCGCCGCGGGCGGAGCATTGATGCTCACGCGTCGGCGCCGCTGAACGCTTCGCACTCTATAGAGACTGACCCGGGCCGCTTGCTTCGCACGCGGCCCGTTTTTGTTGCTTCGCCGGCGGCGGCGTGATCCTGATCGCCTTGGGTCAAGCGCCCGCCCAGCCTGTCGGAGCAGTTGGGGTGAGCGGGGCGGCCCGGGGTGGGTGCCGCCCCTCGGCACGTTGAGCCAAGAGCCGGGTTGCTTGTGCGGCCGTGGCGAGGTGATGGCCGCGGATCGCCAGCTGGGCCCGGGCCGCGGGGCGGCCCGGCTGTGACGATCGCGCGCCCTCGCACGTCCCAACGCACGCACGATCGCCCACACCAGCCCCGACGCTTCGAAGCGGTCTTCGACGCCCTGACCGCCGGTGGCGTCCCATGGCCCACCGAAAACATCGTGGCTCTGCGGCGGGTGCCCCGCTATACTCATGAGTCAGTTCGCCAAGAAATTGGCTGTTTCAGTCGATAACAGGTCGGGAGGTCTATCGTGTTCGAGCGTCATGCGGGCGATTCAGTTGGCCATGGGGCCGGGTCTCGGGGCGGCTTTACGCTGGTCGAGCTGTTGGTGGTGATCAGCATCATCGCGCTGCTGGTGGCGCTGCTGCTGCCGAGTCTGAAGCAGGCCCGGGAGGCGGGGCGGAAGGTGGTCTGCGGCAGCAACCTGCGGCAGATCGGCATCGCCTTCCACAGCTACGCGACCGACAGCCGCAGCGCGTTTCCGGTCAGCCACTTCACCGACAACTTCTACGGGCACGACGCCTGGTTCGCGGGCGAGTTTCAGGACGAATGGACCCGCCAGTCCGGCTTCGGCGGCACCAGCACGCCCCACAACATGGACGGCTTCGGCAAGCGGTACAACCGGCCGGCTCCGACGATGCTGGCCCCGGCGTACGGCTCGCCGGAGATGTTCCTGTGCCCGAACAACCGCGACCTCAACGACAAGAGTCTTGATTTCAACTATTGGGAGAACTTCGCGGCCTTTCTGGACCACGGCAACATGACCGGTGCCCAGTGGGACGCCGCGACCGGCTTCAACCCCACGTGGCCGGGCAACCGCAACATCAGCTACCACCTGCCGTCCCGCGGCGGGCAGGTCAGCGGCGGCATCCCGCGGTGGATCCGCCCGTTGGACCAGTCCGAGCCGGGTTACCTGCCGCTCGCGGCGGACATGGGCCGAACCTACGAACAGGGCGTCTACGGCGGCCACGAGGACTACGTCGGGCTCGGCGGCGGCCAGTACGACTGGCACTCCCCCAAGCACCTCGGCGCCAACCAGGTCCTCCGCCACGGCGGCGAGGTCCGGTCCATCGAGCTGGCGACCCGCACCGACTGGTCCAATATCCGCACCGACAATGACAACCACGGCGTCCGCCACGTGGTCTACGAAGGTGACTCCTCGCGCCTGGTGGGCATGGGCCCCTGAGGCCCGCCGCGGTATCCTCATGCCCCCATGACCACGCCCGCCGCCACCGCCGACCCCGCCCGCCCCGCCGACGTGACAGCCGGCGACACGATCGACGCCCCCGTGGGCGGCCCGACCGGCGCGGCCGGGCAGATCGCCCGTGGCGACAGGCTCATCACCGTCCGCGGCGTCTCGAAGATCTATACGCTCAAGGGCAAGGAAAAGGTCTACGCCCTGCGGGACGTGGGCCTGGACATCTTCCGCAGCGAATACCTCTCGATCATGGGCCCCTCCGGGTCCGGCAAGTCCACGCTGTTCAACATCATCGGTGCGCTCGATAAGCCCTCGGAAGGCAACGTCACCATCGGCCCGCTGGAGCTGACCAAGCTCAAGCCCCGGCAGCTGGCGTACGTGCGGTGCAACTACATCGGGTACGTCTTCCAGGCGTACAACCTGATCCCGTCGCTGACGGCGGTGAAGAACGTCTCGCTGCCCGCGGTGTTCCGGGGATTGACCGTGGAGGAGGCCGACGCCGCCGCGACCCGCCGGCTCGAGCAGGTCGGGCTGGGCCACCGCCTGGACCACCGCCCCGACGAGCTGTCCGGCGGCCAGCAGCAGCGCGTCGCCATTGCCCGGGCCCTGGTTAATGACCCGACGATCATCCTCGCCGACGAGCCGACCGCCAACCTGGACCTGCACACGGGCGCGGAGATCATCGAGATCATGAAAAACCTCTCGGTCGACGAGGGCGTGACGATCATCACCGCCACCCACGACCACAAGATGCTCGCCAACTCCGACCGAGTGCTCTACATCCGCGACGGGCAAATTGAGAAGATCGCCACCGCCGCCGAGCTGGACATCGAGGAAGGCAACATCGAGGTGGGCGGCGAGTCGGTGGATTGACGCCTCTTCAGCCCCGGGCTCGGCCCGGGGTGGCCTCGAGATCTTTCGCGGCTGCGCCGCGAACTACCCCCAGGCACAGCCCGGGGCGAACGGGGGTGTGGTGCGGCGGCTGCTCGCAACGATGACAACCGCCACCACATACGGCACGTGGCTGCCCGGTGATACACGCGGTTATGTCGAAGACGGCCAGGTCCTGCCCGGCGACCCGGAAGGTTGGGAGCGAGCGCACGAGCAAATGCTCGGGACGCTGGTGCTGCTGACGCAGCGGGAGCAGGGCACTGAATTGACGGCGCTGACCGCTGCCACCAGCGAGTTCAGCTACCGGCTGAAGGCTAGAAAAAATCGGCAGCCAGTCACGGCCGCCGATCATCGCGAGTTGAGAGATGGCTCGCTCGATCAGGCCGTGCGACGCCGGCCGAGCAGGCACAGGCCGCCCAGGCCCAGCAGCGCGACCGAGGCAGGCTCGGGGATGGCGGGCAGGCCGACGATCAGCACGGGGTCGATGTTGCCTTCGCCCGTGAGGGTGATCGAGCTCACCGAGGCGCCGTCGGCAATCTCAAAGGTGCTGAGGTCCACTTCGTAATAGGCCCGTGGGTTGCTGTTGCCAGTTGTGGCACCGTTCTTTGCAATGGTCTCCAACTCGGTCAGCGTGTCCGCGTCTGCGGCCAGGCCGCGGAGTACCGAGCTGACATTCCCCACGCCCGCATCCACGAACGTGGGGTTCACGATCGTGCTCGTCCCACCGGGGACGCTGAGGGTGACATCGTCCCCGCCGCCGATGTCGTAGATCACGATGTCCGTACCCGTGTCATTGACGACCGCAGAGTCAAAGCTAAAGGTGGAAGCCCCGTTGAGGTTGAGCAGGCCGGTTGAGAGGTCGAAGTCTTCGACGAGGCCAGCTCGCGTCCCGGGGGCGGGGACGGTGAGGTCGCTGCCATCGGGCACGGCGAAGTAGAGATCAGAGCTGCCGGAGCTATTGCCGCCGAAAGCCGTGAGTTCGACGTTGATCAACTCCGAGGTGTCGTAGTTGTAGACGGTGCTGCCGCGGTCGACGTCGAGCGAGGTGACGGTTGCACCGCTGAGGTTGGTCACGACGGCGGCGGAGGCACCGGTGGTGAACAACGCCGTGGTGGCGGCCGCAGCGAACAGATGGGTGTTGAGGCGAATCGACATGAGGGTTCTCCTGAGAAGGCGGGGCAAGGTGACGGTTCAGCAGGGGTCATCCAGGATGACTGCCGGAGCACGTGCTCCGCGAAAGGGCTGACGCCAGTTCCAAAATAGACGCGTCCGGCGTATCTAGTATCGAGAATTGCGAGCACAGCCGGAAGAATGCGGAAAAGCCGTCCGGAAGCGTTATCATTGATGTCATATGCCCCGTAGCGAACTGGTTCAGTCGGTGATCCGGGCGCTAGATGTGATGGAGGTGCTCGCCGGGTCAGGTGAGGGTTTGACGCCGCGGGAGGTGGCGGTCGAGCTTCGGCTCAATCGCTCGACGGTGCACAATCTGATGCGGACCTTGGCGTCCAAGCGGTTCGTGCGGCCCGCCGAAGACCGCGGGCGATACGTCCTCGGCCCGGCGGTGGCGGCGATGCTGGAGCTCCAGGGGCAACGATCCATCCTGTCGCGGGCGGTGAGCACCCTTAAAGAACTGCAGCGTGATCTACCGAGCTGTGGCGTCTCGTTCACGCAGCCGGTCGACGGGGTGATGCACTCGATGGCCCGGATTGAATCGTCCCGGCCGGACCTGGTGCAACGGCCGCACGTCGAGATCATGCACCCCTACGCCAAGGCATCCAGCCTGGCCCTGCAGGCGTTCGCCAACAAGGGCACGGTGGCGGACCTGCGTCACCGCTATCCGTTCAACCAGTACGGCAGCCAGTACTGGGACTCGCTGGATGATCTGGAGAGCTTCCTCGAGCTGTCGCGGGAGCGGGGCTACGTCCTGCCACCGCCGCTGGCACCGGACCTGTTCGCGGTGACCGCCCCGATCTTCGACCCGCTGAATCGGTTCGCAGGGGCCATCGGGGCGTACCGGGTGATGTCGCCCGGCGATTTCGACGCCGAGGCTTTAGCGGGTGCGGTCGTCGATGCCGCCGAGGCGTTGGAGGCGGCGCTGCGTCGGGCCACGCCGCGAACCTGAATCGTCGATGATTTGTGCCGAGGCCCCCGGTCTCGGTCCCGAAGCGGCGCGCCCGCCGATGGCCGCGGACCGGCTGGTAGGCGAGGTAGCAGAACCACGGCGGGCCCTGGGCGTGGTCACTGATGAAGTCGATGGCGGCGTCGGTGTGTTCGGTGACGCCTTTGTCGGCGGACCGGCCGCTGGTCTGGTGTCGGCGGTCGTAGGTGGGCCGGGCGACGTCGAAGCCGTGGGCGTCGCGGTGCTGCTCGAAGAGCATGTCGTAATAGCCGTCGGTCCAGGCGGACAGGTGCCACTTGCCGACGCAGGCGGTGCGGTAGCCGGCGTGGCGGAGCGACTCGGCGAGGGTGAAGCACCCCAGGCCGACGTAGCCGAGGTCGTCGGCGAGGATGAACAGGATGTTGGGTGGTGCGGGGCCGGTGGCGGGCGTGGCGGCGGGTCCGCTTATCGTGGCCGGCTGGTCCTGGGCCAAAAGCGGCGAGGCCCAGGCGGTCGCGAGCCCGGCGGCCGAGGCCTGGAGGAAGGTGCGTCGGGTCAAGGGGCCCCGGCGGGCCGATGGTGCAGTGGGGCGGTGGGGCGGTGGGTTGGGCTCATGCGCCGACCTTCTCCTGATGCGGTCGATCGGTATCGGTCGCGAGGGACCAGTCCAGCAGGCGGGACCGCAGGTCGTTGATGACCGGGTCGCCGGCGGGGCGTGTGGGGAAGAGGTTGTGCAGTTCCCAGCGGTCGGCGTGGAGGTCGTACAGCTCGTGGTCGCCGGTCTGACGGTGGACGTACTTCCAGCGGTCGGTGCGGACCATCTTGGCCCGGGCCATGGTGTCCGGGAACAGGCGGTAGGTCTCCTGCTTGCCGTTGCCCTGGCCGGCCTTGCGGTCGGGGCGGGGCTTGAAGTGGTCGGGCGTGGCGGCGGGCGTGGGGTGTTGGCCGTCGTAGTGGTTGAAGCGTCGGCGCATTTCCGGTTCGTGGCCGCCGTCGCCGAAGACTGCGTCGCGGACCCGCTCGCCGCCGAGCGTGGGCAGCAGGGACGTGCCGTGAACCCCGGCGAACGGGTCGATGCCGACCAGCTCGCAGAGCGTCGGGGCGAGGTCGACGTGGCTGGTGAGCGACTCGACGGTGGTCCCGCGGTCCAGGCCCGGGCCGGCGATAACCATCGGGACCTGCATCAGGCAGTCGGCGAAGTGCGTGTCCCACTTCTCGACCAGGCCGTACTGCCCGGCGTAGTCGCCGTGGTCACTGGTGAAGATCACGACCGTGTCGTCGGCCAGGCCGAGCCGGTCCACGGCCGCGAGCACCCGGCCGACCAGTTGATCGATCCGGCTGCACATGCCCATGTACGTGGTCTGCACCGCGCGGAACAGGCCCTCCGGGGCGTCGCCGGTCCGGACAGCCCGCTGCTGCGTGACGCAGTAGGGCGCGTCGTCGGGCACGTTGCGGGGCAGCGGCGTGAGCCCGTCGGTGTCGTACATCGAGAACCACGGCTGGTCGACTTCATAACCCGGGTGCGGATTGCCATAGTTCAGCTGGCAGAAAAACGGTCGATCCGGTTCCCGCACGTGTTCAAGAAAGTGCTCGACTTGTTCGGTGATCGCCAAGTCGGGACCCCACTTCTGATTGTCACACCGCACGAACCCTTCGCCACGCTCCAGCCCCTCGAGGTGTTGCTCGGTGAGCTGCCGATGCTCGGCGAGGTGCTTCTCCCAGATCGGCTTGAACGGCGCGGTCCAGGCGTGGTGATCAAACGCGATGCCCCGCTGGCCCGGCTGGAGCGTCGGCGGGTCGTGGCTCGCCGCGAGCATGTGCTCCCAGCAGTGGTTGCGTCCCAACTCGATGAGCTCGTAGCCGTGATTTTGCAGCGTCGACGCGAGGTCGGGAGTGCCGTGGGGCATCAGCTGGTGGATGTTGCGGTACCCGTCGGTGTGGGTGTACCGGCCGGTCATCATGCTCACGCGGGAGGGCACGCACTTGGGGAAGCTGCAAAAGTGCTGGCGGAAGTTGACGCCGCGGGCGGCCAGGCCGTCGATGTGTGGTGTGCGGATGTCGGGGTTCTGTCCGTTGCAGGCGATCATGTCGCCGCGGTACTCATCCGAGCAGATCAGCAGGATGTTGGGGCGTTGCGTGTCGGGCATGCGGACTTCGTCATTCCCAGTCAAATATCACGGTCAGCGGCGTCTGCGCCTTGCGTAACAAGTCATACGCTTGATCCGCGTCATCGGGCGACAGGTTGTGTGTTGGTAGCGGGTCGAAACTCAGGCCGCCGTCGGCCATCCGCTCCAGGAGCAGCCGCAGGTCTTGCGGTTCCCAGTCGCGCGAGAAGATCACGTGCGCCTCACGCATGAACAGGTCCTGGTATGGCAGCGGCAGCGTGTCGGCGTAGCTGCCCTGCACGAGATAACGCACCGGTCGGGCGTTGGGCTCGTGCCATGCGGGCATCCGAATCGCCAGGCCCGCGCCCGCCGCGACCGCCGGCACCCCGGTCGCGTCGACCAGCACGTCCACGCCCTCGGGCATGCGTCGTTTGACCTGGTCACCGATCGGCCCGTTGCCGACCTCGGCGTCGATGCCCCAGGCCCGGGCGGCCTCCACCCGCTGGGCCGAGCGGTCCAGGGCCAGCATTGGGCAGCCGCTGTCGGCGAAGAACTTGGCGGCGGGCATCCCGATCGCGCCCAGGCCGACGATTGCGACGGTCGTGCCCGGCTGCGGGTCGATCAGCCGCCAGCCGTGAAACGGGATCGCGGACAGCCGGGCGAGGACCGCGTCGCGGTCGCTGACCGTGTCGGGGACCCGCAGCACGGTCGCCGACGTGCAGATCGAGTGGCTGATGTGGGCGCCCCAGTGCGCGGTGAGCCCGCCGTAGTCGAGGCTCTTAGTGACGATCACGCGGTCGCCGGGTTGCAGCGGGGCGTCGCCGTGGACGGCCTCGACCTGCCCGACGCGGGCGTAGCCGGGCACGGTCGGGGCGGGGTCGCCGCGGTGCTGATCGTGGACCCGCAGTTCGGTGCCGGGGCTGACACACGAGAGCGTGTGCCGGACACGCACCTCGCCGGGCTCCAGGGCCCGCAGCGTCACCGGCTCCAGGCGCAGCGACGCGTCGCCGCGGTCGACCACGGCGCGGGCTTGGACGGGGTCGATTGATGGGTTGGGCGGGTCGGGCATCAGGTCTGCTCCGGGGCGGGGCCGGTGCTTTGGCGGACGATCAGCGTGGGCTCGAGGTCCCGGCGGTAGCCGCGGTGCTCGCGGATCGCCGGTTCGCCGCCGTCGATGAGCTCGTGCAGCAGCTCGACCGACGCCCGGCCGATGTCCACCAGCGTGTGGTCCACCGCGGTCAGCTGCGGCCAGGCGAGCGCGGCCTGGAAGTTGTCGAAGCTCAGCACCGACACCTGCCGCGGGCAGCTCAGCCCCAGGGCCGCCAGCGCCCGCAGCACCCCGATGCCGGTCACGTCGTTGAACCCGGCCACGGCGGTGGGCAGGTCGTCGGGGCCCGCCCGCCGCCAATCGGCCCACCCCCGGACGACCGCTTGCTCCACGTCGCAGAGCAGCTGCGCGATCGGGTCGCCGCTTTGTGTGCTCGGAACGTACGGGACCACCAGCTCCCGGACCCGCAGGCCCGCCGCCCGCGCCGCCTCGACGAAGACCCGCTGGCGACGCTCCGGCACGCCCTGCCGCGACAAGGGCTGGACCCAGAGCAGCCGGCGATGGCCCAGTTGGGCGAGGTGGTCGACCGCCAGCTGCACCGCCCGCCGCTCGTCCCAGCTGACCCGTGGCAGCGGCGTATCGAGCGTTGCATCCGCGACCACCATCGGCAGCATCGGCGGGTCCATCACCGCTGGCTCGTCGGCTTTGAGCACCGCCCCCAGCAGGACCGCGCCGTCCAGCTGCCGCTGCTGCAGCGCATCGACCGCCCGCACCGTCGCCGACCGATGCGTGTCGGGGCCCACGACCATCGCCGCCGAGCCGGCCCGCCGCATCGCCGCCTCGATCCCGCCCACCAGCGTCCCCCAGTACGGGCTGCTCAGCGGGCTCTGCAGCGGCCCGTGCCGGCCGGGGACCTCGAAGACGATCCCGCTGACCTGGGCTCGGCCGCGCTTCATGGCCTGGGCGTGGTAGTTGGGGATGTAGCCCAGCTCCCGCGCCGCCTGCTGGACCTGCCGGGCCTTCTGCGCGCTGACACGTTTGGCCTGCGAACCGGGGTTCAGGACCACCGACGCGGTGGAGACGCTCACCTGAGCGCGCTTAGCCACATCGATCAGGGTCGGCACGGGGTCACTCGCATTTGAATACGCTCGGGGGTTGCAAAACGTTTCGCTAAGTCTACGCTGTTCGGCGGGGCGTGCAACCGCGAACCGTTTCGCCAAGGCGTCCAAGCCCGCCACGCATCGTCCAAGCCCGTGAGCATCACCATGACCGTACCGCTGCACCGCGTCGTCTGCCTGATGGGGCTGATCGGCCTGCTGACCCTCCCCGCCGTGGCCGGTTCGGCGGACGTGATCCGCCTGGACCAGCCCGCGGGCCACGCCTACGGCGACTTCGCCGACGACGCGGTCCGCCTGGGCTCGGGCGTCACGACGATCCGCGCTTCCGGGGCACGCGGCGGCGTTCGATTCGATCAGGTTCCCGACTTGGCAGGGGCGGCCGAGCGGGTGCCCGTGCTGGAGGTCCGCACCATGCCGGGCCATCAGGCGCAGGCCATCCGCGTGTTTTTCGCCGACGGCGACGGGACCCGCGCCGTCTACACCTACCCGCTCGCGGAGGCCACCGGCGACGGCTTCACCCGCGTGGTCCCGCAGAACCCGCTGACGCTGGGGGAGCACGGCGGGCTGGACCTGGCTTCGATTGAGCAGGTGCAGCTGCAGGGCGACTGGCGGCGTCGGCCGGTGCACGTGCAGGCCCGGGCGGTGCACCTGGTGGCCCAAGACCAGGAGATGGCCGACGCGGTCGCCGCCCAGCGGCAGCGTGAGCAGCGCCGGGCCCAGCGGCAGGCCCAGCAGCAGCAGGACCAG
Organism: uncultured Phycisphaeraceae bacterium; assembly: GCA_964625505.1. Lineage (GTDB taxonomy): Bacteria > Planctomycetota > Phycisphaerae > Phycisphaerales > Phycisphaeraceae > CAZVBW01. The sequence continues at coordinate 18,808 of CAZVBW010000001.1, read as the reverse complement.
GCCCGGGCTCGCGAGACGCTGCTGCGTGACGGCGTTCCGGCCGACCCGCAGGGCCCGCGGGTCGTGCACGTCGGCGCGGTGGACCGCGACATCCTCGGCATCGAGCTGGAGGCCGGCCGCACCGAGCATTTGGCCCCCGTGGCTTACCAGCCGCAGCCCGGCGACGTGATCGAGCCCACCAACAACCGCCAGGTCCTCGCCCGCTTCGGCGAGCAGGTCCGCATCGGGCCCAAGGGCCAGCGGCTGCTGCGGGACACCGACGGCGACGGCCGGGCCGAGACCCTCGGGTTCATCATCCAGCCGGCCGGCAGCGATCAGCGACTGCTGGTGCAGGACCGGTTCGTCGGTTCACGGTTGGTCACCGAGTCGGTCGACGCCCCGCAGGCCTACCGCGTGGTGAGCGACGACGACGAGCGGTTTGCCGACGGGGTCGTGCCCACCGCCGTGCACTGCAAGAGCCGCCCGATCGAGCGGGGCGACGTCCAGGCCGCAGAGCATCACCAAGTGATGGAGCACAAGCTGTACCTCGCGCTGCCCCACGACATGCGGGAGGGGGCAACGTACCGCGTGGTGTTCCACGGCATCAACGCCGCGGTCGACCACGTCGACTACACCCATCGCCCCGAGCAATCCCGCAGCGAGGCGGTCCACGCCAGCCACATCGGCTACCGCCCGGGCGACCCGTTCAAGCGGGCCTACCTCTCGCTGTGGCTGGGCACCGGCGGGGCCCACGCCTTCGACGAGGTCGACACGTTCCAACTCATCGATGATGCCGGCAACGCCGTGTACACCGGGCAGGTCCGCCTGGGCTTTGCCGCTGATCAGCCCGAGGCACTCAAGCAGTCCAAGAACTACGCCCACACCCACGTGTACTGGATGGACTTCCACGACTTCGACCAGCCGGGGACCTACCGCGTGCTGGTGCCGGGCATCGGGACCAGCTACCGGTTCCAGATCGCCGACCGGGGGACCTGGTCCGACGCGTTCCGGACGAGCATGCACGGGTTTTTGTCTCACCGCAGCGGCATCGAGCTTGGCCGGCCGTTCACGGAGTACGTCCGGCCGCGGAACATGCACCCGGACGATGTGCCGGTGTACCGCTCCGGGCGGACCCGGCTGGAGGGCGAGGCGGGCGCGATCAACGTCGGGCTCCGCGAGCAGCTGCAGATCGACGGTGAACAGCCGATCGACGTCTCGGGCCTGACGCTGCACCCGGACGCGTGGGGCGGCTACATGGACGCGGGCGACTGGGACCGCCGCAGCCAGCACATGGAAGCGAGCTTCGCCCACATGGAGCTGCTGGACCTGTTCCCCGAGTTCTTCGAGGGCTTTGCACTCGCCCTGCCGCCGGACGAGGCGGAGAATGGCCTTCCCGACCTGCTGGACGAGGCTCTGTTCGGCATCGACCTGTACCGCCGGCTGCAGGAAGATCACGGGGGCGTGGGCGGGGGCGTCGAGTCGACCGGCCACCCCCGCGACGGCGAGGCCAGTTGGCAGGAGACATTGCTCATCGCGGCTTTCGATCCGGACCCGGTGAGCAGCTACATCTACGCCGCCAACGCCGCCCGGGCCGCCCGGCTGCTCAAGGCGTACGACCCGGACCTGGCGGCCACCTACCGCGCGTCGACGGTCCGGGCCTTCGACTGGGCCCAGGCCAACGGCGGGGCGGAACTCGCCCGTTACGAGGCCCGGATGGACACCGGCGGCCGATTCCGGCCCGAGCGCGCCCGACGTGAACTGACCGAAGCCCGGCTGGACGCGAGCGTCGAGCTGTACCGGCTGACCCGCGAAGCCCGATATCACGACGCGTTCCGCGAGCAAGCCGACGCGGCGATCGACGCCGCCCCGCGGAACATCGACGGCCTGTTCGCCTACGCCATGCTGCCCGACGACCTGGCGGATCCGCAGCTGCGCCAGCGGGCCCGCGACGCCCTGGTGGCCCTGGCCGACGTGGCTCTGGAGTTTCAGCAGGGCAACGCCTTTGGGCTCGCGTCACTCGCCCCGTCGCTGCCGCCGATCGGCTACGTCGCGTACTGGTCAGCGCCCGAGATGGTGGTCGGCCCGATCCTGCCGCGGGCCTACGTGCTCACCGGCGATGTGCGATACCTCCGCGGCGCCCTGGCCGCCGCCCACTACACCGCCGGCGCCAACCCGATGAACATCACCCTGACCACCGGCGTGGGCCACGAAGGCCCCACCGGCGTCCTGCACATCGACAGCCGCGCCTCGGGCCAGCCGTTCCCCGACGGCATCACCGTCTACGGCCAGACCGACCCCGGCTGGCCTACCCGCAACACCGACTGGGCCCACCAGTGGCACCTGCGCAACATGGTCCCCGACAGCCGCGACTGGCCGGGCCACGAGGCCTACGTCGGCATCAACAAGTGGGCCGCCATGAATGAGTACACCATCACTCAGACCCTCCGGCCCACCAGCTACTACTGGGGCTTCCTCGCCGCCCGGCCCGCCGACGCGGGCCCGACCGCCGACGGCCGGGCCCGCGCCGAGTGATCCGATGCCCGACGAACGCCCCAACACCGTCGACGTGGTCGGTCACGACCTGGGCCGACAGCTGGGCTGTGACGGCGCGGCCCGTCCGCTCGCCCCGCCTGGACCGCTTCGCCATCGAGGCCGCTGAAATCGCAGGGGCCATCCCGCAGGAGACGATCGGATCATGATCCGTATTGGCATCATCGGAGCCGGGGGCAACGCCCGCGGCCACGCCACCCGCTTCGACGCGACCGACGGGGTCGACGTCGTGGCCATCGCCGACCCGGCGGTCGACGTGGGCCGCGCCCTGGCCGACGAGGTCGGTGCCCGGCACGTCGAGGACCACACGCAGTTCCTGGGCGACGTCGATGCGGTGGTTGTCTCGTCGCCCAACTTCCTGCACGCCGAGCACGCCGTGGCCTGCGCCGACGCGGGCAAGCACGTGTACTGCGAGAAGCCGATGGGCCTGAACTTCGGCGAGGCCTCGGCCATCCACGAGGCGGTCGAGGCGGCCGGCGTGGCCTCGGCGGTCGGGTTCTCGCCGCGGCTGAGCCGCGAATCCCAGACGATGCGGAAGCTCGTCGACGACGGGCGGATCGGTGACGTGATCAGCGTCTGGTCCCGCCGGCTGATGTACATGCCCGATGAGAAACTCGCGGGTTGGCGGGCCGACGCCTCACGCTCCGGCGGGCTGCTGTTGGAGATCAACGTCCACGAACTGGACTGGATGATGTACCTGGCCGGCCCGGTCGAATCGGTCTACGCGCAGACGCGGGCCGACCAGACCACGGGCCTGCGGGCCAACGACCACATCTGGGTCACGCTCAACTTCACCAACCACGCGGTCGGTCAGCACGAGGGTTCCTGGCGAGCCGCGACGCCCAACTTTTACAAGGGCCTGCACGGGAGCGCCGGCGGGGCGACCACCAATGAGTGGGGCAACGACGTGTACTACGCCCCGCTGGCCGGGTCCCGCGAGACCGTCGATCTGGCGCCACAGGCGGACCTGCGGGCCCGCTGGCTGGACGCGATCCGCGGCGCCGATGAGCCCTGGTGCGGCACCGCCTGGGGCCTGGACGTGATGCGGGTCGCCGAGGCGGTCTTCCGCTCGGCCGAAACCCACGCCGTCGTCCAGGTCGACCAAGTCCACGCACACCACGTCGACCGCGATCCGACTCCGCAGACCGCGGGGGCGCCTTCATGAAACTCGGACACCAGGTCAACACGTGGGCCGGCTGGTTCAAACAGCGCGGCGAGCCTTTCGACCTGCGGCGGGTCTGCCGCGACGTCGCCCAGGCCGGTTACGACGGCGTGGAGCTCGGTGCCGATCCCGAAAGCACCGGCGATCCGCGGCGGGTGCAGCGGCTGCTGGATGAGCACGGCTTGAGGCTCCCGGCCCTGGCCACGTCGGTGACGCTCAACCCGCACCCACCGGCCACCGAGAAGTTCCGCACCGGCTGCGCGTACGCCCGACAGCTGGGCGTGAGCACGCTGATGACCTGCGGCGGGTTCAACGCCGGCAAACGCCGGCACGCCTTCGAGTGGGAGTACGAAATGTTCGCCGAGAACCTCGACGCCCACGCGAAGATCGCCGCCGACCACGGCTGCCGACTGAGCTACCACCCGCACCTCAAGTGCATCGTGGAGACCGACGAAGAACTGGACCGCCTGCTTGCGTACAAGCCCGACGTGGACCTATGCATCGACACGGGCCACCTGATCGCCGCGGGGGCCGACCCGCTGGCCATGCTGCGGAAGCACGGTGAGCGGGTGACGCACGTGCACCTCAAGGACTGGGACCCGGTCCGCGAGGCCTTCACCGAGATCGGCGACGGCTCGGCGGGCCTGGAATTTACAGCGTTCTTCGCGGAACTGGACCGGCAAGACTATGCGGGCTGGGTGGTGGTCGAACGGGACGGCCCGCAAATGCCGCCGCTGGAGTCGGCGCTCGCCAGCCGTGCGGGTGTGGACGCCGCGAGATCCCGCTGGCCGGTCGCGCAGCCTACGGGCTGATCGTCAAGAGATGCAATCGCTTCACCAAGATTAGAAAGGAACTGCGACATGAATATTGCGAAACGTATCGCCGCTGGCTTGATGCTGGCCGCCGGCAGCTTCACCGCGTCGGCGCAGCTGCCGGCCGAGATGGCCGAGTGGACCGCCAACTTGCCCGAGCGGGCGGGGACCGGCGAGAACTATGGCTTTGATGACTGGCGCCTGACCGACGCGCAGTGGCAGGTCGTCCGCGACTACTACAGCTCTCCCGAGCGTGGCGACGAGCGCATGGTCCCCGAACACGTGGACCTCTGGCGGCCGTACTTCAACCCCGGCGACCGCCACCCGCGCCACCCCGCCGACGCCGACCGCACCAACCCCGCCGAGTTCATGGGTCGCTACTACCGGCCCGGTGCGCCGGAGGGCCTGGGTAACGCGGAACTGGCTGACCTGGGGTACGTCGACGTGACCGCCGAACCGTTCAACGTCATCCCCGATGACGGCCAGGACGACACGGACCGGCTGCAGGACGCGATCGACTTCGCCCGCGACCACCAGCTGGTGACCTATCTACCGGCCGGCGATTACCACGTCCGCCACACGCTGATGCTGGCCCAAGCCCACATCCGCCACGCCGGCGGCGAGGTCCGCGACAGGGAGCTGTACGGCTGTCAGCTGGTGGGCCAGACCGTGGGTGCCGACCGCCGGGCGCGGCTGATCCTCGCCGACGGGACCTACACCGATCCAGACGACGCCCACCCGGTGGTGTACGTGTTCAAGCCGAGCAACATCCGCGTCGACCGCCACCCGGTGCGGCACGCGGCGAGCACCAAGAACTACGCCCAACTCGTCGCTGGTGTCGATATTGTCCTGGGCGATAACCCGGGGGCGTGGGGCGTGAGCTTCCAGGCGCCCGAGGGTTCGAGCCTGCAGGACGTGACCATCCATGCCGAGGGCGGGATCGGCGGGGTCACGGGGGTCCTCGGCTCGGGCGGGGGGATGTTCGACGTGACCGTGATCGGCGGCCGGGTCGGCATCGCGACGGCCCACGAAGACTCGCCGGTCTACGGCAACGACGCCCAGCCCGGGCCCACGATCACCGGCGCCACGCTCATCAACCAGTCCGAGTGGGCGCTGGACACCAACGTCCGCGGCCCGCTGACCGTGGTCGGCGCAGACATCCGCACCGACCGCCCCGGGCCGGTGATCCGCCTCCGCGAGCGCTGGTGGCGTGAGCCATTCGCCAACTCGCTGGCGCTGATCGAATCGACCGTCCAGTACCCGGCCCCGGACCCGATCAACACCGTGATCGACACGCAGCGCAGCTTCTATCTGGAGAACTGCTTCGTCGAGAACGCGAGCTATATCTTTGACCAGCGGCTGGACGTGGACGACACGGGCTGGACCCACGTCCGCCAGGCGGCCCTGGCCATCCACAGCTGGAACGGCGCGACCCGTACGGCCAGGATCGACATGGACCGCGACGGCCAGCGCGAGGAGGTCACCGTCTCGATCGACGAGGGCGTTTGGATCGACGGCCAGCGGGTCGGGGATCACCACCTGGACGCCGCCCCGACTGCCGCCCCGCCCGAGGGCTTGACCACGCGGCACCACCTGGGCGATTGGCCCACGTTCAATACGCCCGGCATCGTCAGCATCCGCGACCACGGCGCGGTCGGCGACGGCGACACCGACGACACCGATGCCGTGCAAGCCGCCATCGCCGCGGCCGGGCGCGGCGGGGTGGTGTTCGTCCCCAAGGGCGTGTACGTCATCCGCGACACGCTGCAGCTGCTGCCCGACCAGACGCTGATCGGGGTGCACCACAAGATCAGTCAGCTCATGGCTGTCGATACCGCGTCCCGCGGGCGGTTTGGCGGCAACGAGGACCCGGCCAATGTGGGCCTGCCGCTGGTGCGGACCCACGACGCCGCGGACGACCGGACCCGCATTGGCTTTCTCGGGCTGCGCGTCAACCGGACCTACGACCAGCACGACCCCGAGCCCATCGGCGTCTACGGGCTGGAGTGGCGGTCGGGCCTGGGGCAGGTCCGCGGCGTCGAGGTGAAGTACGACGTGCACACCAACTGGTGGGAGTTTTTCATCCTGTTCGACCACTATGGTCTGGACCGCGAGTTCGTCCACGCCAACCACCAGCGCTCCGAGGACGGCCGGCTCGACCCCCGCGTCGGGTGGGAAATCCCCGATCCCGAGGGCTTTGGCGACTACGGCAACGGCCCGGGTCCCAACGGCGAGTACGACCTGAGCCCGCTCAACCACTCGCTGGTCCAGGTCCGCGGCAACGGCGGCGGCCAATGGTTCCAGTTCTGGAACCACGGCTACGACCCGGTCTCGGGCGACCACCGCACCCTGCTGGTCGAGGACACCGTCAACCGCTTCGAGGTCTATCACCTGCACATCCAGCACAAACGCTCGGACGCCCAGGCCGAGTTCCGCAACGCCCGGCATGTCGACGTCTACGGCATCAAGCAGGAGATGCACGGCGTGTTCCTGGAGATCAACGACAGCTCGCACGTCCGCGTCCACGGCATGGCCGGCATCGGCGGGCCCTACGCCGACGGCGAGCCGATGTTCCGCATCCGCGGCCAGAGCTCGGACATCCTGATCACCAACCTGGGTGACGAGCCGCAGTTCACCCAGGACTCGTTCGGGGCCCTCAGCCCGCGGAACCGCCTGTGGCGGGCGTTCGTGATGCGGTTCCCGGCCATCGTGGACGAGGCGACGGACACTACCACGCCGCCGGGCGCCCGGCCGATCCTGTATCAGATCGGCGACCCGGTTCCGGACCTGGTCACGGAGCGGCGGTGATGCCGCGGCTGATCCGCGAGGCCATCCCCAACCGCGGGGCGGCGGCTACGAGCGCTGCGTGTTCTGAATCCCGCCGGTCGCCGCCCACCGCCTGCCGCGGGGTCAGCGTCGCCGGCGATGGGCCCGGTAGTCGCTGGGCGGCTCGCCGTAGGCCGACTTGAAGGCCTTGCTCAGATGCGACACCGAGCCAAAGCCGCTGCGGACCGCGACCTCGACCAGCGGCATGTCGGTGCTGATGATCTGCTCGCGGGCCCGCTCCAGCCGCAGCCGGCGAAGCTCCGCGGCGGGGGTCCGCCCGATCGCCTCGACGAACCGCCGCTCCAGCGTCCGCCGGCTGATCGTGCTCGCGTCCAGCACGTCCTCGACGCCGATGCCCTCGTCGGCGTGGGCCCGCATGAACTGCAACGCCGCCGTCAGGTCCGGGTCGGTAAACGGCACCCCCTCGGTGCTCTTTCGCGGGATGACGCCGACCGGCTCGATCTCGACCGCCTGCTCCGGCGCCGGTTCGCCCGCCAGCATCTGGTCCAGCAGCCGCGCGGCCTCGTAACCCACCGTCACCTCGTTGCGGTCGATCGAACTCATCGGCACGCTGCCAAACAGGCACGCGTCCAGCCGGTTGTCCACCCCAAGCAGCCCCAGCTGGTCCGGCACGCTCCAACCCAGCCGGCCCACCTCATCCTGCACCCGGCGGCCCAGCGGGTCGCTGGCCACCATCAGCCCCACCGGTCGCTTGAGTTTCGCCAGCCACTTGCCCAGCAGGTCCCCGCCGTGCAACGCCGACCACGTGACCTTCCGCTCCCCGGCCCGGCCGCCGCCCAGCGTGGTGCACGGCGCCCCGGCCCGTCGCGCTGCACCCACAAAACCCCGCTGCCGCAGCAGACTCCAACGCTGATCCAACCCGCAGAACGCCAGCCGGCGGTACCCGCAGTCCATCAGGTGCTCGGCCCCCAACTGCCCGACCCGATCGTCGGCGACCGTCACCATCGGCATCGACCCGCCGGTCGGGCCGTACATGTCCACCGCCGGCAACCCCAGCCGCGCCACCTGCTGGGCCACCCGCTCCGAACCGTTCCACACCCCGAGCAACCCCGCCGCGCCCGCACGCCGCGCCTGCGTATCGATAGCCCGGTCCCGGTCACCGCGCGCCAGGCTCCACGCCGGCCGCTCACGCGCGAAACGACCCACCCCCTCGAGCAGCCGACGCGACCCCTCCGTCAGATAGACCTGGATGACCGGCATACTTGACGCAAAACTACACGCGCATTGTCGTACACGTCAACCATCGGCTCCATCCACGGGGTATCTATTGATGCATCGTTGAGCGTATCGCTCGCTTCTTCCGCCCCCGCCCCTTCCTGGAGGTCCCCATGCAGTCCATCACCACCCCCGCCGCCGCCCTGACCTTGGCCGCCGGTGCGTTCCTGATCGGCCCCGCGGCCCACGCGGTGCCCGTCAGTGTCCTGAACGACCCCAACCCTTCCACGACCGGCTGGTTCTACGCCAGCAGCGGGACCAACCCCTCAGGCACCAACGTCACCGTCGGTGCGACCGGAGCGGTGCAGTTCAGCCTCGGCGACGCCGGCACCGTGCCGGGGGGGGCCCATGTGTTTCGCGGTTTTGACGCCACGACTTTGGCCAACGTCGGCGACAGCATCGTCCTGTCGATGGACCTGGACCTGGACGTCGATCCGGAAACCCAGTTCAATCGTTTCGTCATCGGCCTGTTCGGCTCCAACTCCGCCACGCTTGCCTCGAGCAACCAGAACACCACCGGCCCGCACGATCGGGCGTTCGAGGGCTTCCGGCTCGACCTCACCACCGGCGGCAGTGGCGCCGGCCAAGTGTCCGCCAACCGCCCCAACTCCGGCGGATCCGACACCCTCATCACCAGCGATGGCGTCGGCTCGACGAGCAACCCCAGCGGCAGCCTCACCGTCAACAACAACGGCGAGAACAGCATCAGCATCGACTTCACCCGCTCCGGTGCCAGCGAGGTCTCGATTCTGGCCACCGTCAACGGCGTGACCCACTCCAACCCCGGGGTCATCAGCCTGCCCTCGGGAAGCGGCAACTGGGAAGACTTCAGCTTCACACTCGACACCATTGCCCTGGGCAACCGCGACGACGACGATGTGTTCGACTCCAACTTCGCCGAGAACGGTCCGGCCACGATGACCCTCGACAACGTCTCGGTCGTCTACGACGCGATCCCCGAACCCGCGTCGCTGGCACTGATGGGCGCCGGGGCCCTCTGCCTGCTGAAGCGTCAGCGGAAGTCCGCCTCGGGCGGTCTGCCGTGTCGTCGCCGCTAAGCCACACGCCAAGCCCGCGGATTGACGTCCGCGGGCTTTCTTCCATGTCCGGAGTCCACCGATGAATCGTCGCGCCTTTACGCTGATTGAGCTGCTGGTGGTGATCTCGATCATCGCCTTGCTGATCGCCTTGCTGCTGCCCTCGCTGGGGTCGGCCCGGGCCGCGGCCCGCCGCGTCAACTGCCTGTCGCAGCTGCGGCAGATCACCATCGCCACGCACAACTACGCCAGCGACTTCGACGGTTGGATCATGCCCACCAACGCAGGCGGGGTCGACAACGGCGACTGGTTCTTCTTCCTCGGCGAGTACCTGCAGGTCCCGAAACTCGCCGACTTCCCGCCCGCCGGGCCCCGGCCCGAGTTGTCGATCGATGACCAGTGGGCCAACAACCCGCTGGTATGCCCGGACTTCGCCGACCGGATGGACGCGCTGGGCGCGACCCGCCTGGAACGGCGGTTCAACGGCGGCTACGGCAAGAGCCGACGCATCTGCCCCAATGAGACGGCTCAGGAAGGCTGCCACGGCGGGCCGATCGGCGGGGGCGACTGGAACGCCCAGCGACGCAGCTACGGCCGGATCGATGCCGTGCCGATGCCCAGTCTCAAGCTGTTGATCGGCGACGGTGGTGGCTCGGACCTGGGCACGTTCTGGCAGGCCACCAACGCCAGTAACCGCGACCTGGACCAGTACCGCCATGGCGACGCGGCCAATCTGACCTACCTCGATGGCCACGCCGCCACCCTGGCCGCTGACACCATCTGGGACCGGGCGTGGAACGAGCGGGACAACGCCGCCGGCCCGTTCCTTTTCCGCGAACAGGATTAACCTTGATGACCCACCGAAGCTATCAACTGCGGTCCACAATTGGTGCCGCGGCTTTCTGTATCGGTGCCACACTCGGGACGGCCGGTCAAGCCGCCGCCGACCCGCCGAGCGTGTGGGTCCAGCGGGTCGAGGCGCAAGCGGACCAAGACCGCCAACAGCCGCCGCCGGACCCCGATTACCCGGCGATCCGACGGGTCGCGGGTTGGTCACTGCCCCACGCCGGGGGCAGGTTGCACCGGCGTCGCGAGGTGCACGGGGACCTGGCGACGTTCGAGCGGTTCCTCGATGAGCGAGGTTACGACATCCTCAACCGGCTGCTGCGCGATGAGCCGCTGGACGCCGCCGACCGACCGTATCGCTTGATCCTGCTGGGCCTGTACCTGCGGGAGGGCTGGGGCTGGCGCGACGGCGAGGCGCCGGACGGCCGGTTGATCGGCCTGGACTTTGATCGTCTCCAAGGGGGCCCATCGGACGCGGTGGCTTACCGTCGCGAGGTCGAGCAGGCCGGGCTCGCCGCGCTGCGGCACGGGTACCTCCAGCAGTCGCTCGACGCCGAGCAGGTCGACGCGATCCGGCTATACCGGCTGGGCGAAGCGGCCCGCGCGGTCGACGAGGCGTTCCTCCCGTCACAGCTGGGGCTGCACCCGCGGCTGGGCGACAACCCGCCGCACGGCGACTGGGTCAGCGGCAGGATCATCAGCGAAGCCAACCATGGCCAGCCATACTTCGACGTGCGCTTGCCGACCTACGAGGCGGTTGTGGCCCGGCTTGATTACGCCGACGCCATGGACCGGCCATACCACTGGACGTACCCCCTGCGACCCGAAGGCGTCCTGGAGTTTCTCCGGCCGTTGACTTGGTACCAACCTTTCCAAACCGACGACGGGTTGGCCCGCGTGCGGCTGCGCCCCGAGCGGCTCGAGCCGGCCCCCGACCAGCCGGACCACACCTCGGTTCGCCTGTCGGACCACGTCGGTGATCGTCCGGTGCTGCTATTTATCAACGACCCGGTCGATGGCCCGCTGACGGAGATGTTTCCTGCGTTCGAGGTCTTGCACCGGGCTTACGCCGATCGGGTGACGATGTACTTCGTCGCCGTCAACATCCACGACTGGTACTACTCGGGCATGGACGATTACCTCACAGGCCCGGGCCCCAACGGCTCGCAGGTCATCCACGCCTGGAGTGAGGCAGAGCGGGCCCGGAAGCTGCGCAACCGGTACATCGAGTCGCCCCACGCGACGATCCCGGGCCTGATCGATTCCGATGGCCAGGTCGTCAAAACGCTCTACGGTGCCGGCGGGGGTTCCAGCCACTTCGTGATCATCGACGTCGATGGTCGTATCGCCGAGTGGGTCAGTAACCAGACCGGCGACCTGGACGCGGTCGAGCTGGCGATCCGACGCACGCTCGATCACGGCGGACGGATGGCACCCGATGCCCGGCATCAGCGGCACTACCAGCGGACCATCGCCCCGGGCTTGGAGCCGGCGCGGGACCGGGTGCGTTTGCCGCCGGCGGTGGTGACCGAGGTCGATCGGCAGCTGGGCGTCATCACCGTGACCGCGCAGACCGCCCAGGGCCCGCTGCACTACGAGGTGCACCTGGGTGAGGCGACGCGACTGGCCGATGGGGCCCAGTCGGCGACGCTGGACGATGTCGAGCCCGGGCGGACCGTGCACGTCGAGACGTTCCTGGACGCGATGACGCACGCCGACGAGCTTCCGCGACCCGACTACAGCAGGCTCCACGCGGCGACGCTCGAGCTGCCGGGCCGGACGCTGACGCTCGAGCCGCTGGGCAACTACGGCCGGATGCGGCGGGTGTGGTACGTGATGCAGGACACCGCCCCCGCGCCGATGGTGGCCCGGTCGGTGCAGCTGGTCGATGGCGAGCCGGGCCGGGCGGACCGGGCATGGAGTGGTCCGCAGGACATGTGGGTAACGGGTGTGATCGACGCGGTCGATCGTGAAGCGGGCACGATGTCGCTGCGGCTGCACCCGCTGGCGGTCGAGGACTCGCCGGGGCTGCGGGCGGTGCGGGAGGTCCGGGCCGGCGGCGGGCAGGTGCACCTGGATGCGGGGGTGGCCCGGCGGCTGGCGGTCGCCCAGCGTTGGGCGGCGGGCGAGACGCCGGTGATGCGGTTCGTGCTGGACGACGCGGTGGACGTGGTGATCAACGGCCGCGGCGTGGCCGACGCGGGCGGGGTGCGGGTCGGCGACACGGCGGCGGTGCAGTGGGACGTGCAGCAGCAGGGCGACGGGGGGGCGCTGCTGCCGATGACGCTGCGGGTGAGCCGCTGACCGCCGGGCCGGCGTCAGGTCCCGTGCAGGGTGCGGTACCGCGCCGGGGGCAGCCCGTGGGCCCGCTTGAACGCTTTGGTGAACGACGGGTGACGGTCAGCAGATATCGACTGGGGCTGTGGGGTCATCGGGGGCGTCGGTGGGTGCCGCGGGCATCTCGTCGTCCGGAGGTGGGTCGAACCGCGTATTTGCCGCCAAGCCTTACACGTGTAAGATACTGCCTATCGTCGAACTCATCTCGATCTGGTCCCTGTTGCCGTCGTGAGGAAGCTGATGCTTGTGAACCGCCCTTGGTCCGTCATCGCGTTGAGGAGCCTGATGTTGGCCTTGCTCTCGGTATCTGCGGGTTCCACGTTGAACGCGCTGGCGGACGCAGCGGCTGAGCCGCTCGCCGAGCAGTCAGTGGTCGACGTGTCTGCCGACTTGCTGCGCGTGCCAGGCGATGACCATCGAGTTGGCCAAGGGGAGGAGGTGACGGCGACGCTGGATTTGGCGGTGCTGCGGCGACTGTTGGTGGAGCCGGATGACTTGCGTAGCGTGCGGCTGCAGGTGCAGGCGGATGTGGTGCCGGTGCAGATGCGGGTGGTGGCCCGGGGGTCGGCGGCGGACGGGGACGTGGTCGATCTGGCGGAGCTTGGCGGGACGGACGAGATCGAGTTGGCCGAGGGTGAGCGGCTGGTGCTGGCGGTCTGGCGGAGCCGGTGGCATTACCACGGCGGGGCGACGGTGCGGTCGCTGACGGTGCGGTCGGCCGGCGGCGGCGATGTGGTGGAGCTGCCGGCGTTTGCCGATGCACCCGAAGCGCAGACGCCGCTGGGAACGCTCGCCCTGCGGAGCATGTCGCGGCGGAACAACTTCCCGGCGGTGGAGGGCGAGCTGACGCCCGGGGCGACCGACGATGCCGGGCGGTGGAGCACGCCCGGCGGCAGCGGCGTGGCCTACCAATCGAGCCCTGCGGGCCTGCGGCTGCAGACCAATGGCCAAGGCGACTGGAGCAGCCGGTACCACTTTGCCCCGGCCGTCACCTTCAGTCCCGTCGAGGCGGGCACGTTCATCCTCACCGGCGAGCTCGCCTTCTCCAGTGGCCAAGCCACCGGCCACGATGATCAGACGGTCTCGTACTTGGTGGGGGTCATGCCCCGCGGCGGGGGGGCGGTCGGCCGGTCGGCCCCGCTGGGCCTGGAGACGATCGATGGCCAGTCGCTGTCGGACGACGATGCCTCGGACGACCGGTCGCTGGTGCTGGACGTGGCGCGGGTCGCCGCGTTGCTGGCATCCAGCGAGGAGGACCTGCTGCCGGTGCGGGTGGTCCGCCTGGGCGGCGGCGGAGCGTTGGCGGTGGAGGACGGCGATGAAGACGTGGTCCAGCTGCTGGACCGGCCGTCGCACCGGGTCTTTCCGTTCCCGGTGCGGCCGCAGGACGGTGTCTATGTCCAGCGGGACGGCGGTCGGCTGATGTACGGCGGCCAGCGGCTGCGGCTCTGGGGCGTGGCGGGCACGGGCGGCAGCGACGAGACGTCGGCTCATCGGCTGGCGCGGATGGGCTTCAACGCGATGCGGCTGTGGCCTCCCCGCGGGCAAAACTTCGACGGCTCGATCTTCTACGACGAGGATTCGATCGACGGCTCGCTGCGGGAGCCCGGCGAGAACGCCCGGTCGATGGACATGTACAACCGGTACCTCGCGGCGTGCAAAGAGACGGGCATATTTATCATGTGCCCGCTGCTGATGAGCCGGATCCCCGAGTCGCTGCTGGTGCAGGATGGCTCGTTCGTGTCGGGCGGCGAGGACTGGGCGGCGTGGCAGGAGGCGATGAACACGCCGACGCGGGGGATGCGGGCACGGAAGTTCTGGCTGGTCTTCGATGAGCGGCTGCTGCAGGCCCAGCGTCAGCACATCACCAACATCCTGCAGATGGAAAATCCTTACACCGGCCGCCGCTACGCCGACGAGGAAGCCATCGCGATCTGGGAGATCCACAACGAACATAAGCTGGTGTTCGACCTGCTCGACCGCGGCTGGGACACGTGGCCGGAGTATTTTCAGGACGGGCTGCGCCAGCGCTACAACGCGTGGCTGACCGAGCGGTACGGCGACGAGGCGGCGTTGCGCGACGCCTGGGGCGAGTTGGCCGACGACGAGTCGTTGGCCGATGGCACGATCGCGCTGGGGCCGACGCTCGGGCAGCGGGAGACATACCCCGCCGCTCGCTCTGAAGACTTCATCCGGTTCGTCACCGAGCTGACGGGCGCCTACTACCAGAGCCTCGAAGCCCACGCCCGCTCGCAGGGCGAAGAAGGCCGCGGCGTCGCGATCGTGCCGTTCACCTACGACACACAGTTTCGCCACAGCATCCCTTGGACTTACAGCACGGCGGGCCATGCCCCGGCGGCCAATTTCGGGATGTACTTCTTTCAACTCACCTCGGCACTTACCCGGCCGCCGGCGCTCCACGTCATGGACGCGCTCACGATGGAGAACACGCCGACGGTCATCTACGAGACCAACAGCGCCCGCCCAAACGCGTACCGGACCGAGCAGGCGTTCATCAACGCCACATTCGCTTCGTTCCAAGACTGGGACGCTGTGTTCTGGCACTACTACCACGGCCGGTTGGGCGGCGTGGATGAAGCCTATCTGGCCATGGCGATACCCATGGCCACCGGCTCGCACTACTGGTCGGCGGTCGAGGTCGAGCGCGATCCAGCGATGCTCTCGATGATCGCCCTCGCGGGCCAAGCGTTTCTCAACGAGGCGATCGAGCCTGCCAGCGACCCCGTGATCTACGAACTGGGCGCCGATGCGATCTTTAACTATGACGCAGTGCGTGGCCCGGACGCGACCGATGATGCCTTTACGCGCGGCACCCGGCTGCGGTTCGCCCCCGAGCGCGAGGGCGGCGTCGAGCGGATCGAGCCAGATAGCGACGCGCCGTCCGTGTCCGAGCGGGGCTTCGACTTCGACCACGAGCACGGCCGGCTGATTATCGATACGCCGACGTTTAAGGCGTACGTCGGGCCGACGGTCCAGCGGTATCGCTTCCGCGACGGTCTGGTCATCGGCGGGTTCGACACCGACTGGGTCAGCTTCGCGATCTCCAGCGCCGATGGCCGGCCGATCGTCGGCGACGGCGGTTCGCGGCAGCTGCTGATCAACGCCCGCTACGACGCCCGCAACACCGGCTTGGAGGTCGATCGCGAAGGTGTGGCTCCCGGCGGGGGGTTCATCAACCCCGACGAGTTGATCGAACGTACCACCTCCCGCGGCCGGGCCCCGGTGATCGAACAGCCGGTGGCGTACACGCTTTGGCTTCCGTTACACGCGACGGGGCGGTTCGAAGGGTTTGATTTTGCGACGCGGCGGGTGGTGGATCGAGCCGTGGATGGATCGCAGATCCGGCACGATGGGCGGCCGCTGTACGTGGGCCGGCTCACGCTGGAGACCCGCGGCGCCGCGGTGGACACGCCGGGGGCGGATGATCGGCCGACCGCCGCCGCGGCCGCGAGTGCGGCGACCGTGGCCGCGGCCGCCGCGGGGGGCGGTGGCGGTGTGCGAGCCGACCTCTGGTCGCCGGTGGACGGCCTGCAGTGGGGGATGACGCAGCAGGATGTGGATCGCGTGATCAGAAGCGCCGGCTGGGACACCGACCGCGACACCGGCAGCGGCGGCGGGCTGACGGTCCGTAACGTTGAATTGGCGGGCGTTGGCGAGGCCCAGGTCCGGCTGATCATCACGGGCGGCCAGCTGGTCGGCATGATCGGGACCTACCGCACCGAGCCGCCGATCCAGCAAGCCATCGACGTGCACAGCGAGCAGCTCGGCGAGCCGGCCACCCGTGAACTCAGCGAAAACGCTTTCGACATCAGCCGCGTCGTTTGGCAGCCGCGGGATCCCGCCGCGGGGCTTGAGGTCACCCTGAGCTCGACCCAGGGCAACACCTCGATCCAGTACCGGCTGGCGGACCGATGAGCAGCATCGATGTGAACCGCTCGGGTGCGATGCCGGTTGTCGACCGAGCCGGCTGGTTCCGCGACGCCCGCTACGGGCTGTTCATCCACTGGGGCCCGTACGCCGCCATCAGCCGGGGTGAGCAGTCGCTGTTCCGCGAGCAGCGGGACCCCGCCGCTTATGAACGCGACGCCTGCCGGTGGGACCCGCAGGGCTACAACGCCCGGGCGTGGGCCCGCGCGGCCGTGGCCGGCGGCTTCCGCTATGCCGTGCTGACCGCCCGCCACCACGACGGCTACTGCCTGTGGGATTCGCAGCTCACCAACTACACCAGCCAACGCCAAGCCCCCGGCAGGGACTTCGTCGGCGAGTACGTCGAGGCGTTTCGCTCGGCGGGCCTGCGGGTCGGGCTCTACTACTCGCTGGCCGACTGGCGGGTCCCCGCGTATTGGCGAGCCGCGGCCGACGATCCCGCGGCGTGGGCGGTCTTCCGCCGCTACATCCACGGCCAGGTGGAGGAACTGCTCACCGGCTACGGCCCGATCGATGTGCTGTGGTTCGACGGGGCCTGGCCTCACCCAGCCGCCGACTGGGACAGCCACGGCCTGCTGCAGATGATCCGCCGATTGCAGCCCGAGATCCTGGTCAACAACCGGCTCGACAGCGATTCACCGTTCGATGAACCGGCCGGCGCGGTCGAGGCCGCGGGGCAGTCCAGAGTCCTTGGCGACTTCGGTACGCCCGAACACCACATCACCGCCGAGGCCCATCGGCCGTGGGAGTCGTGCCAGGTGACCACCTCGCGGCTCTGGGGCTATGCCGGCGGCGAACATTGGCGCCCCCCATGGCAGCTGATGGACATGCTCTGCGAAGCCGCGAGCAAAGGCGGCAACCTGTTGCTGAACGTCGGGCCCGATGGGGACGGGCGACTGCCCAGCCCGTTCCTGGAGAGCACCAGCCTCATCGGCGCGTGGCTCAAGCGCAACGGCGAAGCGATCTATCGCACACAGGCCGCTGACGTCACTCAGTTTGTCACGCAGGGCTACCAAACGCAGCGTGACAATGTGCTGTACCTGATCCTGCGGTTCTGGCACGAGGGTCTCGGCGAGGTCCGCCTGCCCCACCTGGCCACACCGATCCTCGACGCCCGCTGGCTCGACACCGACCAGCCGCTCCAGGTGCGCCGCGAGCCGCATGCCTGGGTGATCCGCACGCCGCCGCGTGATGTCCCGCCGCCGGGCTACCCCGTGATCCGCGTCACCTGCGATGGTCCGCCGCAAAGCACCGCCGCCGGTCGGCAGCGCCTCTGGAGCGGCGACCCGGCGACGCATCTGCCGTGGGTCGGGCGGCGACCCGAACCGCCGTGGCACGTGGGATCATCGCAGCCGTAGGACGGGCGTCCCGCCCGTCGCGGCCCACGATGGCATCGGAGTTGTCCGGCGCGTCGCCCGTCCGACGGCTCGTCGATCAGCGCCACCAGAAGCTGAGGATCTGGGCGTAGTCCGACCGTACCGGCATCTGGCCGATGTTCCGGCCGCTTCCGTCCATGAAGACGAAGTTAGCCGAGGTGTTCTGGTGGTGCCGGTTGTCCAGCGACGTGGTGCCGCTGGTCGGGTACCAGAAGTGGCGGGCGTTGATCCAGAACGGGTAGCCCGCGTAGAGCCGGTCGTAGTACATGATGAGCCGGCTGGGTTGTGGGGCGTCGTCGACGCTGGGCCAGCGGTCGTCGGACTTGACGCGGTGGAACGCCCAGTTCTGCTGCTGCTTGGCGGGACAGATAAACGCCCCGCTGCTGCTGTTGTCGGACCCGGCGTACGGCGGCAGGATGTTGATGTAGGCCGTCGACCACTCGGTGCTGCCCCCGGGGTAGTGGCCAAAGCCAAACGGCATCGTCATCCGGTACTCGTTGGCGTAGACCACCGACGCCACCGCCAACTGCCGCTGATTGCTTAGGCAGACCGTGGCCCGCGCCGCCGCCCGGGCGCCGCTCAGCGCCGGCAGCAGCAGGGCGATCAGCAGCGTAATGATGCTGATCACCACCAGCAGCTCGATCAGGGTGAAACCATGTAGGGACCGGCCCGGGCGTAGTGGGCGCTTGGGCACACGAG